>JBCCWC010000009.1:0-135320 GCA_039194325.1 Myxococcota bacterium | reverse complement strand
GGCTGGCGGCCGGCGGGCGCGGCCGGGGGGGCGGGCGGCGGGGGGGTTGGGGGGGTGGTCGGTTTTGGGGGGTTGGGGGGGGGTGGGGGGGGGGGGTGTGCCCCCGGGGGTGGGGGTGTCAACAAAAACCCCCGCGGCCCCCCCCCGCGGCGCCCCGCGGCTGGTATGTGCCGATTCGAACGAGAATCCGAGTCTCTAGCGGTCAGGCGATGATCTCACCAAGCGGCGTGTTCGACCTGGCCGTTCCGGCACCTATGCTCGGAAGGTCCGGATCAAAGCAGCGCGCCAGCGCTAGCAGAATGTCGGTGGTGTTGCCCGCCGAGGTGTTGTCGTCGCCGGCGAACGCCGGGGCGATCGCCTGATAGTGGATCCCGGGGTGCCGGAGGTACCCGCGCCCGTGACCGCCGATGATGATCGGCTGGCGCTGCCAGGAGTGGGACCAGCCCTGGGAGAGCTCGCTGCTGGCGAAGATCAGCGTCGAGTCCAGCAGGTTGCCGCCGGTGATGTCGGGGGTGTCGTGGAGCGTCTGCATCAGCTCGGCGAGGCGCTCCATGATGAACACGATATTGTTGTGGTAGCCCTCGTCGTCGGCGTGGCTGTGCCCGTGGTGGGTAAAGTTGGACACGGTCTGGCCAAAGACCGACTCGCTGGCCACGCTGCAAAAGAGGTTGGAGGCCACGCGGGTCACGTCGCATGAGAACGCGTAGGCGATGAGCTGCGACATGATCTGGTTGGTGAGCACCAGATCTTCGTTGCCGTTGGACTCGTCGTTGGCGTGGGTGGGCTCCTCGGGGATCGTGCAAGGGGGCGGGAGCGCGGCGATCTTCAGCTCGAGCTCGGCGATGTTGTCGAGGTGGGCCTGGAGCCGCTGGCGGTCGGTCTGCCCGAGCTGAGCGTCGAGCTCGTCGATGTCGGCCTTGACGGCATCGAGCACGCCCAGCCGCAGCTGCTTGTTCTCGGTCGGCGCGGTGAACTCACCAAAGAGCGTGCCCCACACGGTCCGGGGGTTGTGCGTGGGGTACTTGACCGTCAGCGCCCCGGGTTGCCCGGCGCACGAGAGCGCCTTGGCCGAGGTGCCGTTGTCGATGGGGCTGTCGAACTTGGTGATCCCGACCTGAAGCGAGTGGATCGGTGTGGGCTCCCGCTGCGCGATGATGTCGGCGATGACCTGGTCGATGGTGGGGCCACCCCAGTCCGAGGCGATCCCCCCGGCGTTGCTGGAGGTGTAGCTATGCCCCGAGAACACGGCCATGCCCTCGTGGTGGGTAATCGGCGGAGAGCTCTGCAGGTTGGCCATGCCGGTGCAGATCGTCACGTACTCTTTGAGGGCGGCGAAGGGGGCCAGCTGGCTGGTGAGCTCCCAGTCGACCCCGGTGGTGGTGGGCTCGAAGCGATCGAGCTGGACCCCGTTGCCGAACATGAACGAGATGAAGCGCTTGGGCAGGGGGTCGCCGCCGGCCAGGGCGGTGCCGTGGGCGTCGAGCATGGCCTCGAGGGGCGGCAGGCCCACGGCCACCGCGGTGCCGCCGAGCAGGCCGCGGAGCATCTTCCGTCGGGAGAGCTTGAAGTTGCGAGGGACGTGCATGGCGGACTCCTACTTGGGCTCGTCGACGAGGCGGAACACGGGGCTGGCGGTCAGCTCCACGAGCATGTGCTTGAGATCGTGATCGGCCTCGACGAACGAGCGATCTACGGCATCGAGGGCGGGGGCCATCTCGCTCTCGGGAACGAACCCGAGGTTGGCGGCGTAGGCCTTGTCGACCAGGCAGCGGCTGAGGTTGGGGCTGGTGACCAGCAGGTCGGCCAGCTCGCTGGCCCCGTAGAACTCACCAACGCCGGGAAGGTGGCCCGAGGCGTCGACGGGCTGGCCGTTGTCGAGATCTTGCCAGGCCCCGAGGGGGTCGAAGTGCTCGAAGCCGAAGCCGATCGAATCGGTCAGCACGTGGCAATCGCTGCACGGAGATTCCCCGGTGAGCGTCACGAGCGACTCGCGTAGAGTCTGCCCCTCCACCGGCTCGATGGGCTCGGGGTTGACCCGGGGCGGCGGCGGCGGCAGCTCGGTGCACAGCAGCTGCTCCATCACGAACAGACCGCGCCGGGTGGGCGAGTTGACCGTGTTGTGCGAGCTCATCGCCAGCCACCCCGACAGCGAGAGCAGGCCGGCTCGACCCTCGGGCAGCGGGACCTGCATCCACTGACCGCCGCCCACCGGGTCGTAGCCGTAGAGCGCGGCCAGCGGGTCGTTGACGAAGGTGTAGTCGGCGTCGAACAGGCGCATGGCGCTGGCGTCCTGGGCGAAGACCACGTCGTCGACCAGGCGCAGGGTCTCCTCGAGCATCGCGTCGGCGAGCGCCTCGGAGAACATCGGGAACAGCGTGGGATCCTTGCCCTTGCTGGGCAGGTCGCGGACGGTGAGCAGCTCGGCGAAGAAGCGGCCCACGGTGCGACGAGCCAGGGGCTCTTCGAGCAGCTCACGGGCCAGCTCGCGGACTCCCTGGTCGCTGTCGAGCTCGCCGCTTTGGGCTCGGTCGAGGACGCCGACCGAGGGCGTGCGCCCCAGCAGGAAGAAGGACATACGGGTGGCCAGCTCTACGCCGGTCAGCTCGCGGTACTCGTCACTTGGCTCGCCGGTCTCCGACCCTAGCTCCGATCCTAGTTCCACCAGATATAAAAAATAAGGGGACTGCAAGATCGCCGTCAGCATGTACTCCACGCCCGGCATGAACTCGCCCTCACCCCACTCACGGGCGGTGGTGGCCACCGCGACCAGTCGCTCGATCTGGGCGTCGGTCAGCTCGCGTCGCCACGCCACCCGGCCGAAGTCGCGAGCCAGGCGCTCGTAGCAGCTGTCGTCGAAGGGGCCATCGACCACGCAGGGGACGAACTGGCCCAGTCGAGTCGGATCCTCAACGGCGGCTTGGGCCACAGTGCCCGCCGAGCCCTCGTAGCTCTCGATGTCGAGGACCGAAGGCACCGAGCTGAGGGTGGCCAGCGAATCAAAGGTGCCCAACGAAGGATCGATGGGGGCCGTGGTGACGGCGGCGGCTTGCGGGCCCAGCAGGTATTCGATGCTGGAGACGTACTGATGCGCGAGCAGGCGCCGCAGCCCGCCGGGGGGCGGCACCGCGTCTTGTGGGGGCTCGCCGGACTCGCTGCCGGGGGGGTCGTCGGTGTCGGTCTCACCCTCGGTGGTGTCCGCGGGGGGCTCGTCGGTCTGCCCGGCTCCGGTCGAGCCGGTCTCGTCCGCGCTGCCCTCGACGTCGTCGCGGCAACCGCCGGCGCTGAGCAACCCGAGGCTCAGCGCCATGGACCACGCGCCGTGCCGGCGCCCGTGTCGTCGCATTCTCATTGCCAATCTCCACGCGAGGGGTCAGCTACGGCCGACCAGCCCTCACCAGGTTGCATGGACGAGATGAGGCCCGCCCTTCAATCCGCGGGTAGAAAACTCGCCTCGAGCGCCATGCACGGCGAGCGACGCGCTGAACTGCTTGATAACGGCGTTTTTTGGCATCGGCAATCTCCGTGAGAGGGCGGGATCGGGGGTCGTGCGCGCGGTTCGACGCACCGAGATCATCTGCGCACCATCCTTTAGTTGCGGCCCGGAGGCGGTTTGTTCGTGCCGTGCGTGGCTCGGCATGGGGGCCCACCGCCCCACCTGGCGCAGCGGTCGTATGGTGGTCGGGCCAATGCGAACGTATTGCCGGATCTGTGAAGCCGCCTGCGGACTGCAGGTCGTCGACGACGAGCAAGGGAGACCCGTACGCCTACGTCCCGATCGTGATCATCCTGGGAGTCGCGGCTACGCCTGCGCCAAGGGGACTCGATTCTTCGAGGTGGCGGGGCACCCCCAGCGCCTGCTGTATCCGCAGCTTTGGGGTCGTCGGGCGAGCTGGTCACGAGCACTCGACGAGGTCGGCGGCCGGCTGCGCCGCATCATCGACGAGCACGGCCCCCACGCGGTGGGGATCTACTTCGGCAACCCGATGGCCTTCAATACGCTGGGCCTGGTCTCCACGCTGGGGCTGGGCCAGGCGCTCGGCACCCGCAACGTGTTCTATGCGGGCAGCCAGGATTGCAACAACAAGTTTGCCGGGGCCCAGATCGTTCACGGCAGCCCGGTCATCCAGGCTTTTCCCGACTTCGAGCACACCGACTTCGCGCTGATCCTCGGCTCCAATCCCTATGTCAGCCAGTCGAGCTTCGTGCACCTGGGCGGGGGAGGACCGGCCGCGTTCGGGGGGATCCTCGCGCGTGGTGGCCAGGTGGTGTGGGTCGACCCGCGGCGCAGCGAGAGCGCGCGGCGCTGGGGAGAGCACCTGGCGATCCGGCCGGGTACCGATGCCTGGCTGCTGCTGGGTCTATTGGCCGAGTGTGCCGACGGGGCGCCGGAGGACGGGCGCGTGGAGGGCTGGCCTCAGCTGCGTGAGGCCGCCCGGGCGGTGAGCCTCTCCGAGGTGGCGGCGCGAACCGGCATCGCTCGCTCCCAGATCGAGTCGCTGGCCGCTCGCCTGCGGGCGGCGCCTTCGGCCGCGCTGCACATGTCGGTCGGGGTCAACCAGGGAGGCTTTGGCACGCTGGCCTATGTGTTGCTGCAAGCGTTGGCCTGGGCCACCGGCAACTACGATCGCCGGGGAGGCCTGTTGGTGCACCCGCTGGCCCGTTCGCTGGACCGAGTGTATCGCGGGGCCCGGTTGGGCAATGAACATCGCAGCCGGGTGGGGGGATTTTCGTCGGTGCTGGGGACCCTGCCGGGCGGGGTCATGGCCGACGAGATCCTCGAGCCCGGACCGCAGCAGGTGCGGGCGCTATTGGTGCTGGCCGGTGATCCGCTGCGCTCGATCCCCGGGGCCGGTCGTACCGAGAAGGCCCTGCGCTCGCTCGAGCTGCTGGCGTGCGTGGACATGTTTCGTAGCGCCACCGGACGGCATGCCCATGCGCTGTTGCCCGCGGCCAGCTGGCTCGAACGCTGGGATCTCTCGGTGGTCTCCTTGCCGTTCTCGCAGTCGCCGACCCTGCCGGTGTCGGGGCCGGTGATGCCCCCGCCGGGTGAGTGCAGGACCGACGCCTGGATCCTCTCGGAGCTGGCGATGCGTATGGATCTGCGCCTCGGCGCACGATGGTTATGGGGACTGCCCTGGCGGCTGGGTCGGTGGGGTCTCGACCGCTGGCTACCCCGACCCCGGTTTGGTTTTCCGATGCCGCGGATCCGACCCGGACGCTGGCTGGCCCGCAATCGGCTGCGGTTTGGAGACCCCGCAGTCGCCGAGGAACTGCGACGGCTCCAGCGCTCGCCTGGGCAGCCGGCCGAGGATGACTTCGTGCTGCTGGGGCGTCGCCGACGTCTGGGCCACAACAGCTGGTTGCACGGCGGTCAGCGCAGCGGAGAGCCCGAGGCGACCGCCTGGCTGTCGCCGCAGGATCTGAGTCGACTAGGACTCGTCGACGGGCAGACGATCGAGATCCAGTGTTGCGGTGAGTCCCTACGCATGCCCGCTGGCTCGGCCGAGGGGCTGATGCCGGGGACGGTGGTGGTGCCGCACGGGTTGCCCGATCTCAACGTCAATCGTTTGATCCCGGCCGGCGTGGAGCACATCGAGCGGGTCAGCGGGCAGCTGACCATGACCGGCGTGCGGGCCCAAGTGGTCCCGGTATCGAGAGACTGACTCTAGAGGTTGGTCCTAAAGGACGAAGTGCGAAGCAACTTGCACATGTAGGCCGATAGAGCGTGGGTCGGTGGTCGTGTCCGGCGCCGCATCATGAGCGTGATGATGCGGGCTGACATTCCCCTTCCATACCCTCAAAAAGGTTCCGCGTGGCGATCCGGCAAGTCCCGGATCATCGAGGCCCTAGAGCCGGTCGTGATCCGTCTCGCATGGGGACATCCCCGGCTCGGCATTCGAGCGAGGGTGCGGTACACCTTTGATGATGCGCGGGTCGTGGTCATGGTTGTTGGTGGCGGCGTTGGGCCTCGGTGCCTGCCGTGACGATGCGGCTGGGGTCGGGGGCGGAGCCACCGATACCACCGGCGAGCCCTCTGATGGCAGCGGGATGGAGCCCTCGCCCGAGCCGGACGCGAGCGTCGGTCCCTGCGAGCGCAACGAAGACTGTGATGACGGCGATCCCTGCACCGCCGACGTCTGCGAGGCGGGGGCGTGTACGGTCGACGGTGCGGTGCTCTTGGGGCAGTGCCGCCCGATCATCGAGGTCGATCACCCTCCTCGGGCCGCGACCTTGCACAGCGACTCGCCGGAGGTGACCGTCTCCGGGCGGGTGAGCAGCGCGGCGGGGGCCATCGAGCACCTGAGCGTCAACGGGCAAGACGTGCCGCTGGGCGAGGGGGGTGAGTTCTCCACGGAGATCATGGCCCAGACGGGGGGCAACATCGTGGTGCTCGAGACCACCGACGAGCATGGCGTGGCGCGCCGGCGGGTGCAGTCCTTCTTGTGGTCCACCGGCTACCACATGCCTTCGTCGGCCCAGGAGAGCCGGCTCGACGAAGGGCTGGCCGTCTACCTGGATCGAGACAGCATCGACGACGGCGATCCCTCGCTGCCAGTCGACGATCTCGCGACCCTGATGGGTTTGTCGCTGTCGGCCGTCGATCTCGCCTCGTTCATCGATCCGACCGTGCCCATGGCGAACGTGGTCGGCTACACCGTCTATGTGACCGACCTGTGGTCGGACGGCTCTTCGGTCTCGCTTGCCGCGGTCGACGGCGGCATGCAAATGACCGCCACCCTCACCAACGTGGAGGGCGCGCTGGACATCCAAGGCTTGGGAGGCGGTCCTGGAGGCTTCTCGGTGCAGAGCATCACGGCCACGGTCGATCTCATCATCGACGTCAACCAAGATCACGACCTGGCGATCGCGGTCATCAATCCGCAGACCGCCGTGGAGGATCTGGACATCTGGGCCAATGGCGGGGGGCTCAACTTCCTCATCTCCATCATCGAGCCGTTCATCATCGGCGGGGTGGTGGCCGATCTCGAAGCCTCGCTCACCGATCAGCTCACCGCGCTGATGGGCCCTGCGGTGGGGCTGGCCCTGAACGCGATGGCGCCCAACATGACGATGTCGTTCCCGCGGATCGACTCGGACAAGGAGGTCATCGAGGTGCGCCTGGGCACCGACTTCCGCGACGTCGACTTCCACGACGGCGAGGCGCCGCCCGAGCCTTCGCCCCCGCAGGGCGGGCTGTTGGTCGAGCGTGCCTGGGGGTATGCGCTGGCTCCGGTCGCGCCCTACAAGAACCGGGGCGTGCCCGACTGGGCAGGGTGTGGCCAGGGGGCGGCGCCCCTTTCGGTGCCGCGGCAGGCTCCGCTGGAGATCGCGCTGACCGACGACCTGCTCAACCAGCTGCTTTACGGGGCGTGGGACGGGGGCATGCTCGAGTTCGATATGCCGCCCGAGCTGCTGGGGGAGGACAACGCGCTCATCGGTGATCTCGAGGTCAAGGTCAGCGGCATGCTGGCGCCCACCGCCTCCGACTGTGGCCCGGACGGTCGGCTACGGCTGCACATGGGCGATATTCACATCGAGGGGAGCCTGGTGCTCGGCGACCAGCCGGTGACCTTCGTGGCCTACTCGAGCCTGGTGGCGGGGCTGGAGGTGGTGCCCACCGACACGGGGATCAGCATCGCGCTGGGTGAGGTGGAGCGGGTGGAGACCGAGCTCCACGTGGGGGAAGACGAGGCGATCGAGGCCGAGCCTACCCTCGAGGCGACGCTGGAGGCCAAGCTGGTCGACGGGGTGCTCGGGGCGTTCTCGGGCGGCGGGCTGGGGGGGATCGAGCTGCCGCAGCTCGATCTGAGCGGTACGCTGGGGCTGCCACCGGGGACGGCCGCGGTGCAGATCACCGCCGACAGCGTGCAGCGGGCGCCGGGGATGACCGTGATCAACGGTCATCTGTAGACCGTGGCGCCGAGTACTGCTTGGACCAGATGCTGCCGTACATCACACTGCCGCCGGCCGAGATATTGGTCTCTACGCCCACCGACCATAGGATCGCGGCATACTTGAAGTTGTGGAACAGGTCCACAGGTTGCGTAGGGTTCCTCTTCAGGCGATCGACCCACGCGTGTACATCGAACAGGCCCTGACCGCCCATCAGGAGAAGCGAACCCCCGGCGGCGAAGCCCACGGCGGCCGAGCTGCCCATAAATAAACACTCCCCTCGGAGCCCGGTCGGTGGTCCCAGCTCTTGCTCTCTGCCCTTGGGTGCGTCCCGCAGGCGCCAGATGGCCCGGCTGCCGCCCGATGGCCAATCCCCAGGCATGAGCTGAAGCCCACCATCGAGTACCGACACGCCATGGCTGCCGCCACCCGCCAGGTACTGAAACCGGTACTTGCGTGCAGGCTGGCCGTTGCGGCTGAGGGTTCCATTGGAGTTCCGCTGATGCGTGACGTTGAGGAGTCCAGCTTCCCCAGCGATCATCTTGATGCCGATGCCGACGCTGGTGCCGGGAGTCATCGACCAGCCACTGGGGGCATAGTCGATCTCTCGTCCGTTCCAGCGGAAACGTAGGCGCTCTTGTATCGTGTCGTCCATCGCGTGTGCCTTGCTGCGCACCCGAGTGCCGACGCGCAACGCCCGACATCACTGTGACGGGGGCATGGCACGAGCGGTTCTCGGCGATCTTGGGTGCGACTGTGTCGTACCCAGTCAATCTGGATCCCCCACGCCGATGCATCAAGAGAATGTCGTCGAACGTGTAGTTGCACGCGATGAAACTACTGGGAGTGCCGGAACCGACTCTCGCCGCGAGCGCGCGGCCGAAGCACTAATCCCGGCAGCACAGCGCGCCGCCGAATTCCGGCGCCGGCTTGATGAGTTGATCGGCCTCGGACGCGACGTCACCGTCGCACGCCCACGGGTCGGGCAGCTCGCCGCAGAGGTTCGCGGTGCTTCGGTTGAGCGGGGCGCAGCCATTGATCATCGCGTAGCCCAGATCGCCGCAGCCAAACACGTCGTTGAGGCCGTTGACGTTGCAGGTGTCCGCGCCCTGGCCGGACTGACGGGTGGCAAAGAACGCCCCGCCCCAGAACACAGCGTCGCAATCGGCGATCCCGTCGGCGAGCACCTCATCCTGGCTTTCACAAACGTGCCAGCCATTGCCGCACAGATCCTCGATGGAACAGCCCATTCCAGCAGGGTTGATCCCGTCATCTCCACCTTCTCGGTTACACATGGCGGTGTTGACCAAGACTCCCGGGAACATCCAGCCCCCGGCGCACGCGGCGATGTCGGGATAGGTTGCCTCGTCGAGCAGTGCCTCCCGCAGGCCGTCGGCGCAGCCGTTGGTCGACGGGGGATCCCCGCTGCTGCTGCTGCCGTCGCCGGTGCTGCTACCGTTGGGCCCCGACGAACTGCTCCCGGATGGACCAGTAGAACCCGAATCCGAGCCCGAGCTGGACGCGTCGACCATGCCATCGCTGCTGGCCATGGGGCCCGTGCTGGAATCGACGCTGGGATCGACCACCGAGGTCGAGGAACTGTCGGCCAAACCCGTACCGCCGGTGGTCGGCAACGAGGACGTGGTGGACCCATTGTTACCACTGCTGAGGCTGGGGGCCTCGTCGTCCCCACATGCGGGAAGCAAGAGTGCAACGAAGAGCCAGGAGGTCGAGCGAAGGGCCATGGGTTCATGGTACTCCGCGATCGATGCGACGCGTGCTGCTGCTGCTCTTCGGATCGCTGACCGCGTGTGGCCCCAAGCCCGCGGCCGAACCTTCTGCCCCGGCGTCGACCCTCCCGGTGGTTCCGGCGACCCTGGCGTTCGAAGACGTGCGGGTCTTCGATGGCGAGGGCTGGCTCGACGATGTGACCGTGCTGGTGGATGGCGATCGGATCGTCGCGGTGGGACCCGAGCTGCCTGTCTCGGATGAGGCCCAGCGGGTGTCGGGCCAGGGGGCGACCCTGCTGCCCGGGCTCATCGATGCGCATACCCACGTGCAGATGCCCGAGCAGCTCACTCAGGCTCTGATGTTCGGGGTGACCACCGAGATCGGCATGTTCAGCCTGCCGGAGATGGGCCAGGCCCTGCGGGCGCAGCAAGCCGAGGGCAAGGCCAGCGGGCGGGCCGACCTGCGGGCGGGGATCCTCGTGACCGCACCGGGGGGCCACGGGACCGAGTATGGCGTGAAGATCCCGACCCTGGCTGGGCCCGACGACGCGGTCGCCTTCGTGGACGAGCAACTGGCCGAGGGATCCGACTTCATCAAGATCGTCTACGACGACGGCGCGGGCTTGGGGCTCGAGCGTCCGACGCTCGAGCTGGCGACGCTGACGGCCGTAATCGAGGCGGCCCACGCCCGCGACGTGCTGGCGGTGGTGTACGTGGGCTCCCAGCAGGGGGCCATCGAAGCGCTGAACGCCGGGGCGGACGGGCTGGCGCATCTCTTCACCGACCAGGCCCCCAGCGATGCGTTCGTGACCGCGGCCACCGAGCGCGGGGCGTTCGTCGCCGAGACCTTGGGTGTCATCTTCTCGGGCTGCGACGGGATCCGAGGGGCCGTGCTGGCCCGTGATCCGCGGATCGAGCCCTTTGTGGGGCCGGCCTCGCGCCGGATGCTGGGCAAGACGACAGGAGATCTGCCAGAGCTCGGTTGCCAGCATGCGCTCGATGCGACCCGTGCGCTGCACGAGGCCGGGGTCCCGCTGCTGGCTAGCACCGACGCGCTCAACCCGGGGGTGATCCACGGGGCGAGCCTTCACGACGAGCTCGAGCTGCTGGTGAAGGCGGGGCTCTCGCCTCGGGCTGCGCTGCGGGCGGCCACCGCCGAGCCGGCCGATGCCTTTGGTCTCGACGATCGCGGTCGGATCGCGGCGGGTAAGCGGGCCGATCTGGTGCTGGTCAAGGGCGACCCGGGCACGGACATCCAGGCCACCCGAGACATCCTCGGGGTCTGGAAGGGCGGGGTGGCCGCGGATCGTGACGCGGCCCGCGAGCGCGTCGCCACGGCCTGGGAGCAGGTGCGGCAGGCCATGGACGCGCCTGCGCCGGCGGGGCTGGACGCGGGTCTGGTCGCCGACTTCGAGGGAGGCGAGCTACGCAGTGAGTTCGGGGCCGGATGGCAGGGCTCTACCGACGCGATGATGGGGGGAGGGTCCACCGTCGAGCTCAGCGTGGTCGAGGGCGCGATGAAGGTCGCAGGCACGATCGACCCGCAGATGCTGCCCATCGCGTGGTCGGGGGTGACGTTCTTCCCCGGCGAGCAACCCATGACTCCGGCCAACTTGTCCTCCAAGCCCAGCCTGGTGTTTCGGGCTCGCGGCGACGGGCCGATGAATGTGCTGGTGTTCGCCGAGCAGCTGGGCATGGTCCCCGCGCAGATCACCGTGGAGATCGGCGAGGAGTGGGCCGAGCACTGGGTCAACCTGCGTGCGCTGGTGGCCGAGCCCTATGACGTCAGCGGGATCTTCTTCGGTGGGCCCTCGCGGGCTGGGGCGTTCACCGTCGAGATCGACGATGTTCGCCTACGTTGAGTCCCGTCCGCGAAGTCGACGGCCCAGCCATTGTCGGATGTGGGCGACCAGCGCTTCGTGGGAGGCCGCCTGCGGGATCCCGTAGCGTTGGCACACGATGTCCACATTGCCCTTGCGCCAAAACCCCTCGGGGCAGCACACCACCAGGCGGCCACTGGTGGCATGTAGTCCGAGTTCTAGCAGGGAGATCGGCGAGCGGGTGCCGGGGACGAGGACCATCGCGACCAGCTCCGCATGCTCCAAGCCTGCGAGCTCCCACTCGACCTGTGCGCGGAATTGAGGCGTGTCGATCGATTGCGTCCAGCTGGGGTCCCAGTCGTCTCGTCGAGGGTTGAAGGCGATGAGATCGGTGTCCGCCAGGTCGGCGATCAATCGATCCTGCCAGGGCGGGGCGCTCCCCATCTCGATGCTCCCGGCGAGGAAGATCGAGGGGTGATCCGGCGCAGGCGCAGGCAGCGGCGTGGGCGGTTGGAGCACCAGCATTCAATCGTCGACCATCGAGGGAGGAAGCGGGTAGGACCAGCATGCCACGACCGGGAGTTGACCGATCGATCGAGCGGTCAACTCGGGGCTCGGAGCATCGGGCCCCGCTCGGGTCGGGCGTGGGTGTTCGTCCTTAAAGACGCAAGGCCGGATCCAGCGGATCCGGCCTCGTCGGTGGGCCGTGATGGCCTCGATTCAGCGGGAGATGGTTGATGCGAGTCGGAACAAGAGCCTCGGGCTCGACTGTGATCGATGATCAGGGCAGTCGGGCCTCGTACGCCGCAGGGGCGTGGGGCGTGGGGGCGTGGGGGCGAGGGCTCAGGCAGCCTGCTTGACGCGTTGGTCGAGCTTGTGCAGGCCAGCCTGGATCAGGCTGGACCACAGCTGCGCCTGCTCGAGGGTCGGCTTGGCGTCGACCCCCGGCTTCCGGCCTAGCGCTGCGAGCGCCTGCTCGAGGCGGACGGTGGCGTCGAAGAGGCTCCGCTCTGCCGCGTGGAGTAAGGCTTCGGCTTGTTCGTCGAGCATGGGTTCCATCGTCGCTGTCTCCCTGCGGGACCGGCCGTGAGTGCGATGGTCCCGCGTATTCAGCATGACCCGCTGAGATCGAGCGGCGAGCACCATGTGGTGACGATTGTCAAAAAACTTGCGTTTTTGGGGTGAAATCGACGAAGAGATCCCCAAATGGGATGAGATCCCGGGATCTCTTCAACCGAGTCCGCCCCATGCGCACCCGGTTCGAACGGCTCAAAGGGCCCAGTTTGGGCCCTGAACCGGGGTGTTGGGTTGTGAGGACCTACACCCGAAACGCTAGACCGGAACGCTAGACCGAAACCCTAGACCGAAACAAAGTCCAGGGCGGTCAAGATTGCAATACACGTGACCGTGTATTGCTCCTCGGGCAGTACCTCGGCGTCGAGATCGCCGAGGGCCGCGACCTCGTCGTCGGTGGGTTCGTGTCCCCAGGCCTGCCGCATCATCGGTCGTGGGTCGGTCAGCAGATCGGGGAACGCCGTCTGCATGGTCGCCGAGGCGCACACGGGCTTGAGCCCGCGGACCCAGTTCTGCATCTTCTCGGCCGACCAGCGCAGATCCGGGGCGACGCCCGAGGCGAAGTCGTGGTCTCCGAGTTGGTACCGCAAGTCCCACAGTTCCAGGAAGATCGGGTGATCGAGCGTTTGCCCGGTGAGTCGGGCGAGATTCTGCATGCGCACGGGGAAGGGCAAAAGCCGCGCTTCGTCCTTGGGCAGGGTGAAGGGGCTGTCGGGGTCCTCGGCACCGGGGCCTCCGGGGTTCGTGCCATCGTCGGCGCCCGGTGCTCCGGCGTCATCGCCGCCCGGGGTTTCGGCGTCGGCCCCGTCGGCGGCCTCGGGGGAATCGGATAGGCCGGTGTAGCAGCCCGAGCCGAGCCCGAGCGTCAGCACGCCGGTGAGCATCCAGAAGTTCGATCGGCAGAAGTTCGATCGGCAGAAGGTCGATTGGTCGTTGGTCATCGTCTCGTCCTCCTTTTGATCACGCGTCGCGGAGCATGAAGTCCAGCGGGTGGTAGTCGGCGACGTCGGGGTACTGACCCACCACTTCGTCGGGGATCCGCAGTGACTTCATCACGGTGCGCCAGGCATAGGCGCCGTTGAGTCGGTTGCTGTTGTTGGTGACCGGGGCCTGGGGGATGCCGGTCACCGGGTCGGGCACATGATAGTTGTAGCTGTGGCCGCTGCCCGAGTTGCCGGCGACGCCCACGTCGCCGTAGTAGCCGCCCGCCACGTTGCCCCCGGCCAGCAGCAGGGTGTTCTTGCCGCTGTTGCCGTAGGAGTTGGCCGAGGGGGCCCGGCCGCCGTCGGTGCTGAACACCGCGATCGTGGTGCGGTCCCAGATCCCCGCCGCCTTGAAGCTCTCGATGAGCCGGGCCAGGGGCAGGGCGCACTGCCGGCCCATGGTGGTCATCACGTTCTCGCCGCGGGTGTCGTGCACGTCGAGGTAGTCGAACTCCAGCGAGACGGTGCGGGTGACGTCGTTGGAGAGCAGCTTGTAGGCCCAGGCGGCCTGCTCCCAGATATTGGCCTTCTTGTTGTCCCCCACCTGGTCGGGCACGTCGGCGCTCCAGTAGGCCCGCTCTTCTTCGGTCAGCGGCATGCTGACGATCTTGACCTCGCCGGTGTGCCAAAGGCCCGCCGCCTCGCCGAGGTTGGTGGCGTGGCGGGTGCGAGCCATCTGCGAGTAGCCGTAGCGCTCGAAGAAGCGGGCGTCGACCCGGTTCATCACGTCCGAGAGCAGCTGGGCCTCCTGGGGGGTGGGTAAGACGTTGAGATCCTCCACCGTGTCGGGGAAGTTCTGGAACAGCTGATCGACCGACTGGATCCGGGTCAGCTCGGCGTCGGCCAGGCCCGCCCCGTAGTGGCAGACGCTGTGGAAGCGGCTGATGTACTTGAGGGTGATCCCGTTGCGCAGGTTGGAGTCGAGCTGCTTTTGCCAGTAGTTGTGCAGGCAGGCCGGGGTGGGGGTGGACGAGTAGTAGTAGTCGTTGCCCTGCTCGCCGTAGCCCGGCTCGTTCTCCCACACCGCGGCCTTGCCCGGCGTCATCTGCTTGGTGCGACCGGGGGAGCGGGTGGCGTTGACCGCCTCGTGACCGTGGATCGCCCCCGTGCAGATCTCCGACAGCTCCATCATCGCGATCTGGTCCAGGTGCGGGACCAGGGCGGCCGAGTCGGGCGTGGTGTAGAAGTTGGTCTCGGGGTGATAGGCCAGCGTCGAGGGGTCGTGGAACAGGGTGCACATGGTGCCCGACCCGCCGCGGACGAGGCCGGTGTGGGTGGCCAGGCCCGGGGGGACGAACACGTGCATGAAGTCCCACTGGTCGCGGAGGTTGATCTCCACGAAGTAGGTGGGCTGGTCGTCCTCGATGCCGAAGGCCTCGGCCTCGCCGACCAGCTGCTCGTGGACGGCAAAGCGTACGGCGGCGGGGACGGCCGGGGCGGCTAGCATGGCGCCGGCCAGCTTGAGGAAGCCGCGACGGCGACAGGGGTGAATGGACTCGATGTGAGGTCTACCCATGATGGTGCTCCCTTCAGGCTCGATTCAGGGGGAGAGGGTCGAAACGGCCGCGCGGATGACCCGCTCGTCGGTGAAGATCTCGACGACAAAGTCGCCAATGCTGGGATCGGACTGAGCGGTGGTGATCTGCTCGGCCAGGCTCTCTACTAGCTCCTTACTGATGTCCTCGGAGTGCCCTGCCTTCAGATCGAAGGCGTGGGCCACCAGGTTCTTGACGGTGCACTGGCCGAACAGCTCGTTGTCGGCGATGACCTCGCCCGCCTCGCGCAGGTTGGCCACGTCTTGCCCGAACACCTGCGAGTTCTCCTCGGCGGCGGCGTAGGGGTCGATCATGTGCGAGGTGTAGAGGCCGTCGAAGGAGCGACCGAGCTCGTTGTAGGGATCTTGCTGCCCGGTGGCCTCGTCGCGCCACAAGCCCTCCGCGTCGAACTTGACGAAGAGCTGGGCGTGGGCCCCGAACTGGCTGTGGCAGGAATAGCAGCCGGCGCCGTTGCCAAACCCGCCCTCGGCCTCCTCGACCGTCTGTTCGTCCGCGCTGTTGGCCTGGAACATGGGGATCAGCCGGGTCTTGTTGAGCGGGATCTGGATGTCGACCTCCATCGGGTAGATCCGGCAGGCGAAGGTCTCGAGCATCAGCTTGGCGCGCCCGAGGTTGAAGCGGCCCTTGTTGGCGATGAGGTAGGCTCGGGTCGCGAGCACGCCCGCGGCGTAGGGCGAGCCCGTGTCGCACTCGATGTGCTGGCCTTGGCCGTCGACGCAGTAGTCGGCGGTGAGGATCGTGGACCAGGGCAGGTCCTCGCGGGCGATCTCGGCGGCGAGGTTGCCGGGCAGCTCGTAGTCCACGCCCTCGCGCTCGCCGCTGGCGTTGAGCTGCTCCTGCACCAGGTAGCGGATCGCCTCGGCGAAGCCGGGCTCGGCGACCCACTGGGTCAGCATGGGCTCGATCGCGTCGGTCCCCTGCTGCCCGAGCTGCTCGGACTCGTCGAAGCTCAGCGAGCGGCCGGCCACGACCGGCGCGATGCGAGACATATAGGCCTGCACCTGCGTGGGGGTGAGCGGCTCGTCGTCGGTCGGGACCTCGGGGGTCTCGGGGTCGGGCGTGTCGGGGTCGCCGTCGCCCGCCGGGGTTGAGCCGTCGGGGTTGGGTTGGGGTTCATCCAGAGCGTCGAGTCCCGGGCGCCCCTGGTCGTCGTCGCAGGCAACGAGTCCCAGGGCCAGGCTCGCGCAGAGCGCGAAAGAGGATCGAATACGCACGCGTGTTCTCCGTACCGAGGTGAGAGCATGAGCAATAGGCCGTACCCGTGGATTCCCACGCGTACAGCAGTGCCGGAGCCCCCCCTCGAAAGGAGCTGCGGCCACGATCGCCTCCACCCTCGTAAGTCAGTGTCTCACATAAACCTGCATCCGTCTCCCAATTCGTTTGGTGGGGCGCAGGGGTCGCTTTACAGCTATATAGCCGTTGATGGGGTTTCAGAGCGGCATTGGGGGTAGTTGGCGACTTCGGATGCCGGGCGGCCTTACCTTCACCTACTTGGACACCGCAGTCGGGAAATTTCCGGGATGAAAATTGAAAGGCCGGCGAGGAAAACTACCGTGTGGCCTGCTGGCACCGGTCTCGGTGGCGTTGGCAGCTCGCCAAGTCGCACGAATCTGCCACACGAGGTGCCATCGGTGTCACTGAGCCCACGCATTGAGCCCCGGCTATCGCGACGTGAGCCGAAATCGAGCCCGAGTGCAACTTAGGCAATGGCATGGTCAGAGTGTCTGTTGTATATACAACTGAGAGGCCGACAGCCAGAGCCATGAAGCAGGACGCGAGACACCCAAGGGGCCATCAGGCCGCCGACAAGATCGCGCGGGAGTGCCTGGGCCTGCGCACTCGCTTCGTGCACCGGGTGGTCGGGCGGATCTACGACGACGCGCTGCGACCCTTCGGTCTGGGAGGGGCCCAGCTCAACCTCTTGGTCGGGATCGTGCTCGCCGCTCCGGTGCGGCCGGGTGAGCTGGCCGAGCACCTTCGCATGGACAAGTCCACGATGAGCCGCAACGTGCGACGCATGGTCGAGCGAGGCTGGGTCGAGGTCGGGGTGGACGACGACGGGCGCAGCCAGCAGCTACGGCCCACCCGCGCGGGGCAGCGGCTGCTCGACCAGGTGCTGCCGGCGTGGGAGCAGGCGCAGTCCGAGGCCGCCGCGGTCCTGGGCAAGGCGATCACCCGCGACCTCCACGGGCTGCCGGTGGGCCTGCCCTCGTCCTAGCCCGCCCGGGCGACGCTCGACCCTCCGAGTTCTTCTTCGACCGTTCACCTGTCTAGCCGTTCTTGTGTCGACGCATAGTTGTATATACAACTATAAGTGCGACAGAAAAATACAGCAAAGGAGCCACCCTCTATGGCCAAGACCTGGCCAGGATCGCTCGACGGGATGCTCCGCGAACGATTCCGCACGTGCGCGAATGACGCGAGTCCACGGCAGGCTCGAGGCCATGGGGGTCGCGGCACAGGGAGGTGGCGCGATCGCCAACGACTTTGGCGTGCTTGCCAAGTGCACGGCAGGAACGCGGTCGAATACAATGGAATCGACTGATACGAGCGGCTCCCGATGTCCCTACCGTTCCGAATCGAGCCTTTATGGCGGGTGCTCCTGCATGACCACGGCCTGTCCGCCGAGTCGCTGGCGCGCCGCGCCGGCCTGCCGGCCAACTTGTTCGCGTCCGACCCCGTGATGGTCGACGTCAAGGGTTGGGCCTCGCTTTGGGGGGCACTCGAGGACGAAGTGGGCGAGCCCGACCTCGCGCTGCAGCTGGGGCAATCGCTCACGCTGGACATGTTCGACCCGGCCGTGTTCGCGGCATTCTGCTCCGAGAACCTCCATCAGGCCGCGACCCGGCTCCAGCTCTACAAGCGGCTCGTGGGGCCGTGCCGCCTGCAGCTCGACGACACACAGGGCCTGGCCGTCTCGTGTCATGTCGTGGGTCTGCCGCGGCCGCCCCGACTGTGGGGAGCCGGCGAGCTCGTGGCGTGGGTGAAGCTCGCTCGCCACGCGACGCGGCACCGCGTGATCCCCAAGAGGGTCATGATGCCGTCCGACCCGCAAGACCCGGTCGGCTACGAGTCCTACTTCGGGGTGCCGACCAGCCGCGGCCCCCGGTACGAGGTGGTGTTTGGCGCGGAAGACGCGACCCGGGTGTTCCTGACGACCGACACGTCCATGTGGTCGTTGTTCGAGCCGGTGCTTCGCCACCGGCTCGCGGAACTCGACGAGCGCACCGGGATGACCGAGCGAGTGAGCGTGGCCCTGTTCGAGCTGCTGCCCGGCGGTCGCAGTCAGATCGGCGACGTGGCCCGGGCCCTGGGCGTGAGCGCCCGAACCGTCCAGCGTCGCCTCGGGCAAGAGGACACCACGTACCGCGACGTCCTGGATCACACCCGCGCGAGTCTGGCTCGGCACTACCTGACAAAGACACAGCTGACGACCGCCGAGATCGCCTTCCTCATCGGCTACGACGATCCCAACTCGCTCTATCCCGCATTTCGAAGCTGGACGGGGATGACCCCGCAGGCCGTTCGCGACGCTACAAGACCGGTCGACTGAGCATTCGAGTCTCAACCGAAACCCCGGGTCCTTGCCGCGCGCGGTGAGACCCGCTGCTGGAGTATATCATGCAATCGACGTCAACGAACCAATCCTCCGAACCGGCTACCGAAGCCCACGTGGAGCGCATAAGCCCGTTCCATCGTCGCATTCACACCGAGATCATCATCAATGCGCCCGCTGAAATTGTGTGGCATGTGCTGACGGACTGGGACCGACTGGGCGAGTGGAGCCCGACGCTGATGGGCATGCGCGGGGAGATCCGACACGGACAGGCGGTCGAGTGCGAGTATCGGTTCAGGGGAAGCGTGATCAAGCCCAAGCACACCCTTCACTTCGAGGAGGGGCAGGAGTTCGGATGGAGTGATCCGATGCTGCCAGGGGTCGTCGATCGGCACCGTTACCGCGTCGAGGCCCTGCCAGACGGCCGCACGCGCTTCGTTCAGTCCGATGAGGTCCGAGGGGGACTGCTATCCCTGCTGTTTGGGTGGTTGTTCATGCGAGAGATGGTCACTTCCTATCCCGCGTTCAACCATGCGCTCAAGCAGCGAGTGGAGGGGCAACGCACAGGCCATGAAGCGGCGCTCTTCACATGACATCGACGACATTCCCCGAAGAACCCTGACACGACGAGAGGTGAATGATGAGAGAGTTTGCAGACAAGACCGTGGTCATTACGGGCGGCGCGACGGGGATCGGATTGTCGTTGGCGAAGCAGTTCGGCAAGGAGGGCGCCAACGTCGTCATCGGCGGTCTTCGGGCGGACCGCCTGCAGCAAGCCGAGGCCGAGCTGGCGTCGCTCGGCGTCAACGCCAGGCACCTCGTCTGCGACGTCACCCGCTACGGCGACGTCGAGGCGCTGGCGGATTTTGCCTGGGGCGCACTCGGACATGTGGATGTGCTCATCAACAACGCCGGGATCGTCGATCCCCCACGCGCAGCCATCGAGACGCCGATCGATGAGGTCCGCCGGATCTTCGACGTGAACCTCTACGGAGTGTGGCACTGTATCTCGGTGTTCGGGAAGCGGTTCATCGCGCAACGGACTCCGGCCGCCATCTACAACGTGGGCTCCGAGAACGCGCTGTTCGTGGCATTACCGATGAGTGCGTCCTATGTCGCATCGAAGCACGCGGTCCTCGGGTTGACCGAGGCGCTGCGTGAAGAAGTGCCGGACTTCATCGACGTCGGCCTCATCTGTCCGGGGTTCGTGCGTTCCGAGGCAGGTGATCCGGAGACGATGGCGATGGGCATGGATACCGACCGGTACACGGATCTGGTGATGAAGCAGATCAAGCAGCGGGAGTTCTTCATCGTATCTCATGCGTACAACAAGGTACGCATCCAGGCCCGGCACGACGAGATCGTCAGCGCCTACGATACCTACGCGCCGCGTTACGAGGGTGACACGGAGTTCGACGTGCGAACCCTACAGGATCGGGCCAGACCATGACCATGACCATGACCATGAGCCCGATCGCCAGATCGATTCCCTACCTGCTCTTGCTCATCTCGGCCATCTTGGCCGGCTGGGGCATGCTGGGCCTGGTCGAGTACTTCTTTCCCGCGGCGGCGTTCGGCCTGCAAGACGCAGGCTTCCCGGCTGGCACACAGTTCATACACTTCGCGTCCATCCTGGTGACGGGGGTGGTCTTCCTCGGTGGATACCTCCTCAGGTGGCGCCATACACCGTTCGCGACCGTGACCATGTACGCCGTGCTGGCCACCATCTGTTTCATCGAGACCGTAGACTTCGGGGCGTTTGGGGGAGGCCCGACGCGCTTCATTCCGATGACGATCGAGTACGTGACCTACGTCGTGTTTTCGGCCTACCTGCTGCGCTCGGCGGCGATGCACGACCGCTTCTGGCCGGCCGAGCGGCTGTCCTAGCTGATGGAGGAGCCGGGGGTCGACGTGGTCTCCGCCACGCCGATCGCGGAGCGGATCCAGCCCTGAGACGAGCGGCGTCCGCGTGCTCTGCGGCGCCGCTTGACGTACGATGGGATCGACGATGGATCTCGACAGGCTCCGGGCGTTGGTGGCGGTGGTGGAGATGGGCAGTCTGTCACGTGCTGGCAAGGCGCTCGGTCACACGCCGAGGGTGCTGCGTCGGCGGATCGCGGAGCTCGAGGAGCAGGTGGGGGTGGCGCTCATCGAGGGGAGCGGGCGCACGCTGAGGTGGACGCCTGCCGCGAAGCTCATGGCCCGCGAAGGCAAGGCCCTGCTCCGGCGCAGCGAGGCGCTGCTCGGACGGATGCGGAGCGGGGCGATGCCGTTGGGCGAAGGGCTCGCCGGGGAGTATCGCGTGGCCGTGCCGTGCGGGACTCACCCCGACTTGCTCGCCTTTGTCGTCAGCCACGGGCTCGAGCGCTTCCCCCGGCTGCGCCTGGAGCTGCTGCCCACCCTCGATCCAATGGCTTCGTTGCCCGAGCAGGCGGACATCGCCTTCTACATCGGGCCTCGACCGAAGGATGGCCCCTGGCTCAGCGCGGTCGTTCATCGTACCGAGGAGCGTGTCCTGGCCAGCCGCGACTACCTCGCGCGTCGGGGGCCGGTGGAGCGCCTCGACGATCTGCACGAGCACTGCCTGTTGTCCTGGGATCCTCCCGACACCGAGGCCGATCGATGGCCCCTGCGCGACGGCGGGAGCTTGTTCGTGCAAAGCTCGCTGGTCTCCTGCGATGTCGCCATGCTGCGGCGAACCATGCTGCGTGGCGTAGGGATCGCGCGCTTGCCCGACGGGCAGCTCCCAGGACAAGGTGACGAAGTTCCGGTGCTGCCCCACCTGCTCGGTCGGGAGCTCTGCATGACCGTGGCCATGCCCGACACGCCCAAGATGAGGAAGTTCTTGTTGCTGCTGTCGAGCGTCGCTCGGACGTCCTTCGAGGAGTTCCGCAGATGAGCGGCGATCTGGAGGAAGTCCGGGTCTTCCTTGCCGTCGTCGACGCGGGGAGCGTCAAGGGGGCGGCAGCCGAGCTCGGCATCCCGCGCTCGAAGGTGCGCCGGAAGCTCGAGGCCCTCGAGCGGCGCGTCGAGGTGCCCGTGCTGTGGGCCGACTCGGGTGGGATCCATCTAACGCCTGCCGGACGGATCCTCGAGGAGCAGGGGGCCGAGCTCATCGCAGAGCACCGCGCCCTCCTCCAATCCGCCCGAGACCTCGCCGACGAGTAAACGAGTCAACGAGTCAACGACAAGGGGTGGCCGGCTCGGACCTTGGGGGTGGTTGAATTCGGCGCTTTCGGACCGACGATCCGCGCGTCATCTTCTGATCGAGCCCCCGCGTTCGCCGTCTACCCCGTCTTCGCTGGCTGCACTGGCGGGGACGAAGGTCGTCATCACCGACGGTCGGACATGGGGCCGTCAACGACCACCGTCGAGCCCAGCGCTGATTGTGGGAACACAAGACGGTGCAGACAACGCCAACTGCCTCTGGTCGGGCCCCCGTCAACGTGGGGCGAGCCCGGTCTGTAGGCCCCTAGGAGCACACCATGTCCAGCAAGAAGAACATCCTGATGATCCTCGTCGACGAAGAGCGCATGCCCATGCACTTCCCGGAGGGAATCGAGCTGCCAGCGCGCCAGTGGCTACGTGAGCGCGGGGTGAGCTTCGACAACTACCACGTCACGACAGCCCCCTGCACCCCGGCACGCTCGGTGATCTTCACCGGCCAGCACGCGCTGCGCACCGGCATGCTCGACAACACGAACTTCCCCTATATCCGGGACATGCGGCCCGAGATCGCGACCCTCGGCGACATGGCCGCCGCGGCCGGTTACTACAGCGTCTACAAGGGCAAGTGGCACCTCGCCCGTATCGACGACACCCAAGACCCGCGGGTCACCACCGAGAACGCCATGCAGCCCTACGGGTTCAACGACTTCCAGCACGACGGCGATCTTCACTCGGTCGCTCTAGAGGGGCATACCCACGACGGCCGGATCATCTCGGATGCGATCTACTGGCTCGACCAGTGGGTCAACTACCGCACCGAGGAGTCGGAGGCCAAGCCCTTCTTCATGGTCTGTGCGCTGGTCAATCCCCACGACATCATGACCGTCGACATCGACGGCACGGGGACCGTGCAGCAGCAATCGGCGGACGCCGCGGCCCTGATGGCGATCATGAGCCCGCCCGACCACGCCCTGTATCGCGAGCAGCACGAGGTCGAGCTGTGTGAGAGCTGGAAGCGCGACTTCAACCGCGAGACCTACGAGTCCAAGCCCCGCGCCCATCGAGAGTTCGACCGGATCTTCACCGGCTTCTTCGGCGACATCCCCAAGGATGAAGCGATGTGGAAGGCGTACGTCAACTACTACATCAACTGCCAGCGGGACGTCGATCGCCAGATGATGCGGCTGCTGCGGCACCTCGAGCAGTCCGGGCTCGCCGAGGATACGATCGTCATCTTCACCGCCGATCACGGGGAGATGGCGGGAGCCCACGGGCACCGCACCAAGGGGCCGTTCATCTACAAGGAGAACAACAACGTCCCGCTGACGATCTGCCACCCGGACGGCGTTCGGGGCGTCACCACCAAGGCCCTCGGCTCGGCGCTCGATCTGGCCCCGACCCTGATGAGCTTGTGCGGGCTCGAGCAGGACCAGCGCACCCGCTTCCCCGATCTCTTGGGTCACGATCTGTCGCCCTTGGTCTTCGATGTGGACGCCACGGGCACGCGCACGAGCCTGTTGTTCACCTACTCGGCGCTGAGCTTTCTCGACGCGGACTTCGTCCTCGGCCACACCAAGAAATTCGACTTCAAAAAGCGCGGCTTGTTGCTGGGGATCCGGACGGCGACCCATAAATTCGCCCGTTACTTCGCACCGATCGTCAAGGACCCGCTCCCGACGACCATCGAGGTGCTGCGGGCTGAGTTCGACCTTGAGCTCTACGACCTCGAGTCCGACCCGGACGAGATCACGAACCTGGCCAACGATCCCGCCAATGATGCCCTCGTGCTCGAGCTCAACCGCCAGCTCAATGCCCTCGTCGAGGCGGAGCTGCTCGACGTCGAGATCCCGACGAGGATCCCCCGCGACATCTCGATGCTCCGAGGTGCATTGACCTGACGAGGCACCAGGGCGCCATGAGCCTCTCGAGCGAGCCGAGCCGGCGCATGCGCTCGTGGGCTTGGTCGTAGACCTCGGCCTGGCGGGCTTTTTCATGGCGCCCGTGATCCGATGCGGATCGAAGGGACTCTCGTCGATCTACGCCTCGTCGCCAGGCAGGCGTCGCAGCGCGCTTTGGGCCGCTTCACGCACCGAGGGGTGATAGAAGCCCTGGGGGTCGTCGACGATGGCCTGGAGTGACTGGCTGTCCTCACGCGTGCCGTGGCGCGAGATGAGCTCGATGGCGGCGGTGGCCAGGTCGGCGTCGAGGTCGCGGACGGTGGTCCGGAGGTCGGGCAGCGCATCGGGGCCGAGGATCTCGCTCAGCGCCACGAGGGCGGCCTGGCGGGAGACGCTGCCGAAGAAGCTGTCCTCGTTGCGTAGGACCTCGCGCAGCGACGTCACGGCTGCGCCGGCCCGCAGGCGGCCGAGGCTACGCGCGGCGGCGACGGCCACCTCGACGGCGGGGTCACGGAGCTTGTCGACCAGCACGGGCACGGCCGCGTCGACGTTGGAGGTGCCCGCGAGGGTCTTGACGGCCTCGAGGCGGGCGCGCCAGTCGTCGCTGTCCAGATCGTCGGGAAGCTCCTCAGCGCGGACGATCTGGGGCGGGCTAGGCACCGGCGTGGTCTCGACGCTCTGGGTAGGCTCCGGCGCGGCGGTCTGGTCGGCGTTGACCTTGGACGGCGTGGGCTTCGGCGCGGCCGCTTGGTCGGCGGTGGCGGTGGCGGTGGAGGTGGAGGTAGAGGTGGAGGTGGAGGTGGAGGTGGCCTCGGGAATGCCGGTCCTGAACGCGTGGGTGTCGACGTTGTTCCGCCACCTCGCCAACAAGGAACGGATGCGCCGACGGATCTGAAAGGGAGTCATGTCGGCCTCGCTTGGCGCGAGCGACTACCACACTCTCCTCCATCGTTCCTCCATCCCAGCGCGCACGCGAGCAGTTGCGTCCCTCGCGACCTCATTCGCAGTGCAGTATAGAGGGCTCAGAACGATGTTATTGTGGCGTTTGCGATCATTTCGCACGCATGCCGTACGTTCCCGACGACCCGCAGTTGCGCGCTGACCAGAGCTCGACGAATCGATGGAGGGAAGTGTAGACAAACATCCGCCAGGCTCCGATGACCACGGAGATGGAGCGACGTGGTTTGACGATGCGAACCCGGACCCGAACCCTGAGCTGGCCGTATCGGTCCCCGGCTTGGGCGGTGACGCAGCCGGTGATGCAGCGGCGCCCGATCGTGCCTCCACCGACTGGCCCCGGTCCTCGACATCGCCGCCCATGCTGGGGCGCTATGTGCTGCTGGGTACCCTGGGCAAGGGGGGGATGGGCACCGTGCTCGAGGCCTTCGATCGCACGCTCGATCGCCGGGTGGCGGTGAAGGTGCTGCACCGGGATCTGGGCGAGCGGCACACCACCCGGTTGATGCGAGAAGCCCAGGCGATGGCCAAGCTCTCGCACCCCAACGTGGTGCAGGTGTACGAGGTGGGGGAGGTCGAGGGCCGGGCCTTCGTGGCCATGGAGCTGGTGCGAGGTCAGACGCCCAGGGAGTGGCTGCAGCAACAACCCCGGCCCGACTGGCGGGCCTGCGTCGAGATGTTCATCTCGCTGGGGGCGGGGCTTTCGGCGGCCCATGCCCGCGGACTGGTGCACCGCGACTTCAAGCCGAGAAACGCGATCATCGACGAGGAGGGGCGCCCGCGCTTGCTCGACTTTGGTCTGGCTCGACAGGCCGATACCGAGGACGATGCGTCGAACACCCTGCTACCGGTGGGGGCCCGGGTGGACACCGACGCGCTCGATACCCCGCTGACCCGCACCGGCGCGGTGCTGGGCACGCCCGCCTATATGTCGCCCGAGCAGATCAAGGGTCACGAGGCCGACGCGCGCAGCGATCAGTTCAGCTTTTGCGTGTCGCTTTACGAGGCGGTCTATGGCGAGCGACCGTTTGCGGGTCGGGGGATGAAGGCCCTGCTGATGGCGATGGCCGCAGGCCAGATCCGCCCCGCCCCGCGGGAGTCCCGGGTCCCCACGGCGCTGCGCACGGTGCTCCTACGCGGGCTGTCGTTCGAACCCGAGCGGCGGTGGCCCTCGATGGAGGCGCTACTGGCCGCGCTGCGCAAGCTGGTGGCCCCGCGGCGGCGTCGCGGGCTGGCGCTGGGGGTGGTCACCGGGCTCATCGCCATTGCCGGGGGCCTGGCCTACCAGGCCGAGGTCTCGCGCGAGGCGGCCAGGGCCCGCGGCGCCGCGCTCGATCGGCGCTGTAGCGGGGCTCGAGCCGAGCTCGATGGGATCTGGGACGACACGCGCCGGTCACAGATCCAGGCGGCGATCCTGGGCACCGGGTCATGGGCGGCTCCCGATACCTGGGCGCGGGTCGGCGCCCACCTCGATGCGTATGCCGATGCGTGGACCGACGCCCACACCGCCGTCTGCGAGGCCACCACCGTGCGGGGCGAACAGTCACCCGAGGTGATGGACCGGCGGATGGGCTGCCTGAACATGCGCAAGGTCGCGCTGCGCGAGACGGTCAAGGTGCTCGCGCGGGTCGACGCGGAGCGGATCGACCGGGCGATGACGGTGGTGACGGATCTCCCGAGCCTCTTGCGATGCGACGACGTCGAGGCCCTACGGGCCCAGCTGCCCCCTCCCGAAGATCCGCAAGTGGCGGCACAGGTCAACATGGCGCGCGAGCAGCTGGCGGAGGCCCGGGCGTTGCTCGCGGGGGGGGACTACGCCCGGAGCCGGCAGCGCGCCGGGCAGGTGCTAGAGCAGGCGCGACAGCTGGGCTACGGCCCGCTGGAGGCGGAGGCCCTCCTGGTCCGCGGGGAGGTCCATAGCATGCACGACGACTATGCGGAGGCCGAGGACGACCTGCGGCAGGCCTACCTGCTGGCGCTGCGCTACGAACACCGCGGGGTCGAGCTACGGGCGGTGTCCTCGCTGACCTACGTGACCTCGTCGGGCCGAGCGCAGCCCGAGCACGCCGAGCCGTGGGTCGACATCACGCGGGCTCTCGCGGATCGGCGGGGGATCGACGACGAGCAGCGGGCCGTGGCCCTGCGCGAGGTCGGTGGCGCGCTGGCTCAGCAGGGTCGGTGGTCGGAGGCGCTCGAGCTCTATCGTGCCGCGCTCGCGCTGCTCGAGCAGGCGCTGGGCCCCCGGCGCCCCGAGGTCGGGCGGATGCTCAACCGGTTAGGCGACATCCTGCGCAAGCACGGGCACCTTGAGCAAGCCGAGCAGCATCATCGACGGGCCCTCGATCTATTCGAGGACGTGCTGGGCCCGCGACACCCCTCGGTGGCGTACTCGCTGCGGTGCATCGGCCGGGTGCTGCACCTTCGGGGCGACTCCGAGCGCGCCCTGAACGCCTTGCAACGCGCGCTCGCTCTGGACCAGGAGCTGCTGGGCCCCGAGCATGTCTCGGTGGCGGGTTCGCTCCACTCGATCGGGGAGGTGCTCCTGCACAAGGGGGCGCTCGACGATGCGCTCGTGTACCTACAGCGAGGGCTCGCCATGCGAGCGCAGGCGGTTGGCCCCGAGCACCCGCTGGTGGGGCAATCGCAGATCGGGCTGGGCCGGGCATGGGCCCGGCGCGGGGACGAGACCAAGGCGCGGCAGTCGCTCGAGCGTGGGCTCGAGATCCTCGAGGGCGCGCTGGGTCCCGAGCATCCCGACATCGCCCATGCTCGCGTAGCGCGAGCCGAGCTTGCGTTGGCCGGGGGACGGATCGCGGGTGCGCGCGAGCAGGCCGAGCGGGCCGTGTCGGTGTGCGAGGCAAACGGGGTGGCGTCGATGGTGCTGGCCCAGGCCCGCTTCGTGCTGGCCCGGGCCCTGTGGACCGAGCCCTCCGAGCGGGCGCGAGCCGTCGCCTTGGCCCAGCAAGCTCAGGAGGCGTACGCCGGGTACGGCCCGGGGCGACGGGACGATCGGGTCGCGATCGAGGCGTGGCTGGCGACGCACACGCCACGGTCGGAGGCGCCGCGCGGAGCACCGCGCACGACGACACGGTAGGGTCGTTGCGCCGACGGTTCGGTGCGTTGGTGACACGCACCGCTATCGTCACCTCCATCAACCGGTCGTCTCGCGGGGTCGGTATTGCCCGCGATTCACAGATTTTCAGTTTGACTCTTCACAAGCCGCTGGTGAACGAGTCGTTGTGATCGTCAAGCAACGACGTCGTCGAAGACGATGCAACCTGTTATGTCGATGTCGCTCATATCTGGTCTAATGGGCGTGGCTTGTTCCTTGTGATTCGTCCCGTTCGCCCGGTCGCCGGCGCGGCCGGCGTCGATCCCGAGCCTCGTCATGAGCGCCATGCGTCCAGATGCGTTAGAGGTACCGCCGCTTGGGCTCGGTGACGAGCCGATCCGGGATCGAAACCGAATGTCGCCCGCCCGGATCCGCAAGGTCGGCGCCTCCAAGAGCCCGCGCGCGTCCCTGGGAACGCGGAGGACGGCCGTGGCCGACCCGGTCGTGCTCGGGCGATACCAGGTGCTCGGCATGCTGGGCCAAGGCGGCATGGGTACGGTATTCGATGCCTTCGATCCCGTGCTGCATCGTCGGGTGGCGATCAAGGTGCTGCACGAGGAGCTCGGCGAGCACGATGCCCGGCAGCTCGAGCGAGAGGCCCAGGCGATGGCCACGCTCTCGCACCCCAACGTGGTGCAGGTCTATGAGGTGGGGGAGTTCGAGGGGCGGACCTACGTGGTGATGGAGCGGGTCGAGGGGCGCACGCTCACCGAGTGGATGCGGCAAGAGCCCCGGCCCGACTGGCGCGAGTGCACCCGGGTGTTCATGCAGCTGGGCATGGGTCTGGCGGCGGCCCACAAGCGGGGCCTGGTGCATCGGGATTTCAAGCCCAGCAACGCCATCATCGACGCCCACGGGCGGGCGCGGATCCTCGATTTTGGGCTCGCCTGTCGCAGCGAAGAGTACGACCAGACGCCGGCCATCGTCGAAAAGCGCCGCGCCGGATCGCACCCGGCCGTGGATCCGGCCGTGGATCCGGCCTTGGATCCGGCCTTGGATCTGGGGCCGCCGCCGCCGCCCAGCTCCGGGAAGCTCAAGGGTACTCCCGCCTATATGGCGCCCGAGCTGTTTGGCGGGCGGCGAACCGGGGCGGGGAGCGACCAGTACAGCTTCTGTATGTCGCTATACGAGGCGCTCTACGGCAAGTTTCCCGCTCCCGAGTTTCTTCAAGGCTCGGGCACGTCCGGCCTTCGTAAGCGGCGCACTCAAGCGCGCCCCGAGGTCCCCGTCCCTCGGTACCTGCGTCGTCTGCTGCGCCGGGGCATGGCCAAGGACCCGGCCGATCGCTTTCCCTCGATGGAGGCGTTGCTGATCGCCCTCGAGGACTTCCAGTCGCGGCTCGACGTCTTCAACACCAGGATGTTGTGCTTGCAGTCGGTGCTCGGGATCCTGCTGTTCAGCATGTTCTGGCTGCTCGACTGGCTGATGCTTCGCGAGCATGTGTGGACGACGCTCGGGATCCGGCTGGGGGTTTGCTTGATGGCTGGGTGTGTCTATGGGCTGAGTCGAGCTCGACCCGAGCTTGCCGAACGGCACGTCGACACGGTGGTGTTCATGGCCAACCTCGTGGCCGGCTGGGCCGTGTGCGGGATCGTCTGGGTCGACGGAGGTCTGGAGTCTTACCACTCGTCGGGTCTGAATCTGCTGGTGCTGTGTGTTGGCGTGATGTTCCTGTGGTCGCTGCGGCGCGCGTTGGTGTTCAGCGGCGTGCTCTATTTGTCCTACGTGAGCCCGGCTATCTTCGTGGGCTATCACATCGAGTCGGTCGACGCGGTGATGGCCAACCAGCTGTTCTTCGTCAGCACGATCCTCATCATGGTCGTCGCTCAGCGCCAGCGCTATCGGCTCAAGGAAGAGCAGTTTTGGACCGACAAGGAGCGACGCCTGCTCCAGGCGGAGATCGACGCGATCGGGCGAATACGAAAGCGCAGGGACAGCGGCGGTCATCCGGTGTCGTCCACCGGTGTCGTCCACCGGTGAGCGTAGGGGTTCGTCGAGGTCGTCGGTCGGATCGGGCTTGCGCGAGAGCAGAGGCCACGACCGCAGGGCCGGCGGGGCGATGGCGCACCGCTCGGATGAAATCACGTGAAATCAGGTTCTCGCCTGACAATCGGTGTTTGGTCGGTCATCTTGGGCACACGATCGACCGAAGCGCTCCTTGATGGGGCTCGGGGGGAAGCCCGGGTCCATCGACGGAGGCCCTCGTGCTCGATCGTTTTCGATCACGACGCTGCGCCGTACGCCACCACGACGATGGCCCATCGCCCGGAATGTCGTGGTCATTCTGCTCACTACGAACCATCGCGAACCATCGCGAACCAGCTTCACGTCAATCCAGGAGGAACTGGCCATGTCGAAACCACCCACTCGTATCCTCGTCGGCGCTCTGGTCGGCGCTCTGACCCTCGCACCGAGCGTGGCCGATGCCACGATCTACATCGTCAACCCGACCCCAGAAGGAGGCGCGGCCGTCCCTGGGGACACCACCCGGTTCTTTAGCATCGAGGAGGATGGGACCGGCTTCACCGACCTGGGGTTCGTCACCGTGGGCGGGGCGAACACGGGCGTCGGCGCGATCGCCATGGACAGCTTCGGTACGATCTACGGCTTTACCTACGACCGGTTCACGGGGCTGAGCACGCTGGTGACCGTCGATCCGGCGACCGGAGCAGCGACGGCGGTTGGGGCGGGCACGCCCGTTCTCGCCGATCTCACCGGCGCCGCTTTCGATCGCGACGGGCGCTTGTGGGTCTACGATCGGGGCGACCAGTCCATCTACGAGTTCGACATCATGACGTTGTCGGGGGTGGGAGCCCCGCTGCCGATCCCGGCGCCGGGCAGCACCAATGGGGGCGATCTGGCCTTCGACCTGGACGGCAATTGCTACTTCCAGGGCACGGTGCCCAACAATAGCTCCACGCCGCTCTACGCCTGTGACCTCGACGCGGGCACCTTCACCAACCTGGGCACCTGGACCCGCGCCGGAGCGTGGGCCGACCCGGGTCACTCGTTCTCGGGCATGGCGTTCTCGCTCGAGCCCAATACCTGCGAGCCGATGCTGCTGGGCAGCGACGGCTATGCGATCGACGAGCTGGCCGAGCTCGACATCACCACGATGACCGCCGACCACGTGGTGAGCACGGGGGTCAACATCTCGTACTTCAACCACATCGACGTAGCCGGGTTTGCCTCGGTGGCCCAGGTGCCCTCGTGTAACTTCTGCGGAGACGGGGTGATCGACGTATCGGAGGAGTGCGACGACGGCAACCTGGTCGACGGCGACGGCTGCAGCTCGGTGTGTCTTGTCGAGACGGTGGACGAGTGTGTCGACGAAAAACTCGACTGGTGGGCTCGGCCGCTGGACCAGTGGCCGGTGGACTCGCTGATGTACTTCGACGCGGTGTGGACCGACTATGAGATCCTGGGCTTCTTTGGCTGGGTGACCGACGACGCCTCGGTGACGCTGATGAAGCAGCTCATCACCGTCGATCTGAACGTGGCGACCGGGGTGGATCCCAGCGGGATCCAGGCGGATCGCGATGCGGCGGAGCAATTGCTGGGGATCATCAACGTAGGCAGCGATCCGCAGGGCGCCGACCGTGATGCCGCGCTTGCGCTGGCCGATGCGCTCGCGGCCTGGAACACGGGCAACGCGGGGCCCCCGGCCTGCGAGGCCGACGCGGGCTGAGCTCAGGGGGCCAGCTCGCGCAGCCGGGCAATGCCCAGGCGCAATTGCTCGGAGCTCTGGCGTCGCTCGATCAGCTGGGCGACGTCGGTGACCCCGGCTTGGGTGAACTGCCGGCGAGCCCGGTAGACCCACAGGTTGATCAGGGTGCGGTCGACCTTGAGCCGGCGCGCGAGATCTTGGCGGTACACCCAGCCGTGCTCGGGCTCCTCGAGGTCGGGCTGCTGCTGGTCGGCGATCCGAGCCCGAGCCAGCGTGAGCAGGAAGAAGTCGTGGGCGCGAGGCTTGAGCGTGACGACCCGGGGCCCCTGCGAGACCTTCATCTCCACGTGCTCCTCGTCGCGGCTGACGCGGAACTCGAGGGTGATCTCGTCGACGCTCAGGGGGGCGTCGGCGGCGTCGGCGGTGTGCTGGACCGCGCCGGGGAGGTGGATCTGCCACTGCACGCCGCCGGCCTGGATCCGCTCCTGGTCGGCCAGCGAGCGGATGCCCTCGGCGGTCTCGACCTGCCAGCCGACGTCGCGGTGCTCGATGAGGGTGACCTCGGGTCGATCCTCGGAGGGCAAGACCAAGAGGCCCGCGTCGGCGCTGAGGATCGTGCCGTCGTCACCGACGGCGGCCAGGCCGGGCGGTGAGGTGTCGACGACGACGAAGCGTTCGTCATCGGTGCCGAAGGCCAGCTGCGCGCCCGTGGTGAGGGCGGGCCGCTGCTCGGCGGTGAGCAGCCGGCCGTCGAGCATGGTGCCGTTGCGGCTGCCCAGATCGCGAACGACCCAGCGCTCGCCATCCCATGCCACCTCGGCGTGGAGCCCCGAGACCTGCGATCGGGAGAGCCGAAGCTGACACGAGTGCGAGCGGCCGACGAGCGTACGGGCCAATAGGGGGTGACGGACACCGGTCACCGCATGCTCGAGCGCCGCCGTCATGGTCGATGACGATGGTATCAGCCTGGCCCACCCGGTCTGTCCGGCCAGTCCGGCTAGTCCGGCTAGTCCGGCTCGTCGGTCCTGCCCCAATGGGTCGACCAAGGGCGCCCCGGCAGCGACGGGCGGGCCCGGTCACGAGATCGTGCGGAGTCTCCAGATGGGCGAAAACGCGCATTTGCAGATCGCAGGGAGGTCGCTGTTGGGGCGCGTACTCTAGGGGCGGTGAGCAGACCGGCTGAATCCGCGTTCGTCGGTTCGCGAGGGAGCGAGACCCCGCCCACCGTCACCGATCCGGGGTTCGCGGCTCACGAAAGCGTCGTCGACACGGTGCCGGTCGAGTCGGTGGCCATGCTGGGTCGCTTTGAGATCCGCGGCGAGCTGGGGCGGGGGGGCATGGGGGTGGTGCTGGAGGCCTACGATCCCACGCTCGATCGTCGGGTGGCGCTGAAGCTGCTGAGCGCGGAGCTCGACGAGCAGCGGGCCGGGCGGTTGCTCCGGGAGGCGCAGGCGCTGGGGCGCCTGTCACATCCCAACGTGGTGAGCGTGTACGAGGTGGGGACGGTCGATGCGCAGGGCTTCATCGCGATGGAGCTGGTCGAGGGGCAATCCCTGCGGCGGTGGCACGAGCGGCCGCGGCCCTGGCCCGAGGTGCTCGACGTGTATCTCCAGGCGGGGCGGGGGCTGGCCGCGGCCCATGCCGAGGGACTGGTGCACCGCGATTTCAAGCCGGCCAATTGTCTCATCAGCGCCTCGGGGCGGGTGCGGGTGGTGGATTTCGGGCTGGCGGGAGACGTGGACGAGCTGCGCCGTCGTGGGGAGCAGGTGAGCGGTGACTCCTTCGAGGAGGCCGCGCTCGACATGGAACACAGCGAGGCCGGGAGCCCCTTCGAGGAGCGACTGACCCGTCCCGGGGCGGTCATCGGGACGCCCGGGTATATGTCACCGGAGCAGCGCCAGGGCAGGGGCTGGGACGCGCGCAGCGATCAGTACAGCTTTGCCGTGTCGATCTGCGAGGCGCTCTTTGGCGAGGATGCGCTGCCCCGTCGTCGTGCGGATCTGGACTCGAAGGTGTGGGAGCTCGCGGAGCGCTCGGGGCGTCGGCTGCCCCGGGCGCTGCGGCGCGCCTTGGCCCGCGCGCTCGCCCCCGAGCCGGACGAGCGCTGGCCGTCGATGACGGAGCTGTTGCGGGCGCTGGAGCGATGCCGGCGTTCGGGTGGGCGACGGCGCGGGATGGTGGCGCTGGTGGTGGCCAACGTCGCGTTGGTCGCGGTGCTGTGGGGGCGAGGGGAGGCCGACGAGCCTCCGTGTGGCCACGCGCGACAGCGGCTGCACGGGGTCTGGGACGAGGGGCGTGCTGCGGCGGTTGCCGCGGCGATCCTGGGTACGGGGGTGCCCTACGCGCGCAATACGGAGGCCGCGGTGCGGGCGCGGATGGCCGAGTACGCCGCGGGCTGGGCGCAGCTTCACAACGATACGTGCGAGGCGGCCCTTTTGCGCGGTGAGCTGAGCGCGGCGGGGTTCGACCGGCGGATGCAGTGCCTGGACGAGCGGCGCCAGGCCCTGGACCACGTGGCGGAGCAATTGCTGGAGGCCGATGCGGAGGTGGTGGAGCAGGCGGTGCACGTGGTGGCGGGCTTGCCTGCGCTGCCCCGCTGCGCCGATGCGCGGGCGCTGCAGGCCGAGCCCCAGCCTCCGCCCGAGCAGGCCGAGGCGGTCGCGTCGGTCCGTACAGCGCTGGATCGGGCTCGCACGCGGCTTCGGGCGGGTAAGTACGACGTGGCCCTCCAGGCGATCTCCGCTGCGCTGGCGCAGGCCGAGCCGCTGGGGCACGCGCCCCTTTTGGCCGAGGCTCGCCTGTTGCGTGGTGACCTCTACCTGGCGATGGGTCGCTACGAGGATGCGGCGGCGGATCTTCGTCGAGCGCAGGCGCTGGCGCTGCGTCACGAGCACGCCGAGGTCGCGGCCGAGGCGAGCGCGGGGCTGACCTTCGTGGTGGGGGTGCCCATGGCGCAGTACGAGGGGGCGGTGTTGCTGGGCGAGTCGGCCCTGGCGCTGGCGCAGCGGGTGGACGAGGGGGGGCAGCGGGAGGCGGAGGCGCTGGTGGGGATCGCCCAGGTGCTGGCCAAGCACGGTGAAGACGCCGAGGCGGAGACGCACTTCGTTCGGGCGCTGGAGCTTCTGGGGTCGGGATCGGAGGTCGATCCCCGCGACCGGGTGGGCGCGCTCGATGGCCTGCGCGGGGTGCTGCGTCGACAGGGGCGTCACGCGGAGGCCGAGCGCCTGGCCCGGGACGCGGTGGCGCTGGTTGGTCGTGAGCTGGGTCCCGAGCATCCGGCGATGGTGCCCCGATTGGCCAACCTGGCCGCGGTGCTCATGGCTCGGGGTCAGCACGCGGAGGCCGAGTCCGAGCTGCGCGCCGCGCTAACGCTGGGGGGCGTGTGCTTGCCCCCGGGGCACCCGGTGCTCGCGCACGTGCACGGCAACCTGGGGGCCGTGCTGCTCTACCAAGAACGGCCCGACGAGGCGGTGGTGGAGCTCGAGCGCGCGCTGTCGATCTGGGAGCGGGTACACTCGGCCGAGCACGACCTGGTGGCCGATGCGCTGGCCAACTTGGGCGTGGCGGCGCGGGGGCAAGGGCGGTCCGAGGACGCCGTGCGCTACTACGAGCGCGCGTTGACCCGGTATGCTGAGGTCTACGAGCCCCACCATCCCAAGGTGGCGCGCGTGGAGCTCAACCTCGGCAAGGTGCTGCAGGTGTTGGAGCGCGGTAGGGAATCCGAAGCGCACTTGAAGCGGGCTCTGGCGGCATACGAGCGCTACGGAGGTGCCGAGCACGTCGGCGTGGGCAAGACGCTGGCGGCGTGGGGGCTGCTCGACTTTCAGCAGGGGCGGCTGGAGCAGGCCCGGGAGCGACAGGGCCGGGCGCTGGAGATCTTCGAGCGTGCGTACCCGGCCGAGCCGGCCCGACCGTCTGAGCCCGAGGTGGCCGGGCCCCGGGTGGCCGAGCCCCGGGGGGCCCACCCTCGGGTGGCGCGGGCTCTTTGGGCGCTCGGGCGTACGGAGGTCGAGCTCGGGGAGGTCGAGCTCGGGAGGCAGCGGCTGGAGCAGGCGCTACGGATCCAGCGCGAGGTCGAGGTTCGTGCGATCGATCGCGCACGCACGGAGTGGGCGCTGGCTCGGTTGCAGTGGCGTCGGCCCGGTGAGCGCACCGCGGCGCGGGCGCTGGCTCAGCAGGCGCTGGATCGACTCGGACGGCAGCCCGACCGCGCCGCCGAGCAGCTGCGTGACGAGATCCGGGCTCGGCTCGATGGGCGTCGCTGACTTGCTCACGAAAAAATCGCCGATCCTGTGATCAGCAACGGGCCAACGCGCACCCCCCTGACAAGCGACGCGTAATGGAACGCGAGCTTGGGGGTCGTCGCCGGACCGTGGGTCGGGCGTGGCCCCGCTTCGACCGATGAGTGACCCACTCCGTGGGATCCATCGATCGTCTGGCGATCGTTTGGCGATCGTCTGGCGATCGTCTGGCGATCGTCTGGCGATCGTCTGGCGATCGGTGGGGTCACGCGCTCTCGACTCGAAAGGATCCGTGATGATGCAGCCCCCATACTCGACCCCCTGTGCCCTCGTCCGCCCGGCTCGTCGTGCTCGTCGACGATTCCGCGGAGGGAGGGCGTGCCTGGCGATCCTCGCGGGGATCGGGCTCAGTGCCTGTGACCCCCATCGCGAGCCCGTCCCGCGCGAGGAGTCGATCGCGATGCGATCGGCGGAGTCTCACGCGACGATCGCCGTGTCGCTGGGTGAGGGCACCACGTGTGCCACCCTCGTTGCCGGTCAGGCCAAGTGCTGGGGCCGGGGAGACGAGGGGCGGCTGGGTCGCGGCACGGGCGAGGCCTCGGACGAGGTCTGGGCTGCGGCGGCAGACTTCGTGTCGCTGGGGTTTCCGGCGACGGAGGTGGTGACCAACGGTGCGCAGACCTTTGCGCTGCTGGCCGATGGTCGCGTGCGGGCGTTCGGGGTCAACAGTGGCCAGGAGCTGGGCCTGGGGCACCCCGAGACGGTAGGGGATGACGAGACCCCGAGCGACGCATCCGTGTCGACGGTGGTGCCCCTGGCCGGGCCGTCGCAGCAGGTGGTGGCCGGCGAAGAGTTTGCGTGTGCTCGGCTGGATGACGGGCGGGTGCAGTGCTGGGGGCGAGGGGATGCGGGTCAGCTCGGTCGCGATGCGGGCCCGGGGGTCCACGGACCCGAGGACGTGAGCCTCGGCGGACCGGTGGTGGAGATCACGGCCGGGGTGGCTCACGCCTGTGCACGCCGGCAGACGGGCGCGATCCGCTGCTGGGGGCTGGGTGATCGGGGGCAGCTGGGCTACGGGGTTGCAGCCCTGCCGGGGTCGACGCCGGCGAGCGTTGGCGATGTGCCGCTGGGTGGGGTGGCCACCGCGGTGGTGGCGGGTGGAGATCACACCTGTGCGTTGCTCTTGGACGGTCAGGTTCGCTGCTGGGGAGACAACGAGTACGGGCAGCTGGGCTACGGGCACACGCTGGTGATAGGAGATGACGAGACGCCGGCGATGGTCGGGGATGTGGCGCTAGGCGGGGCCGCGGTCTCGGTGGTGGCGGGGCTACGACATACTTGTGCGTTGCTCGACGAGGGCACTGTGCGGTGCTGGGGTGAGGGAGCGAGCGGACAGCTCGGCTTGGGATCGGTAGAGTCGGTGGGGGACGACGAGACCCCGGTAGAGGTGGCGGCGGTAGAGCTCAGTGGGGTGGAGGCGATCTTCACCAATGCGCTGGCCGAGCACACCTGTGCGTTGCGAGGCGACGGGGCGCTGCGCTGCTGGGGACTCAACGAGCACGGGCAGCTGGGCCTGGGCTGGGTGGATCCCGGAGTCGAGGGGCCCCCGGGAGAGCTGCCGGACGTCATTGTGGTGGAGGACCCCGATCTTTGATCCGACCGTGGTCGGTGTCTCGCTGACCGTCCATTTGTCGAACAGTTGTCTCGAATGGATCCGGTGCTGGTCCGGCGTAGTGGTCGAACGGGTCGGTTCGGCACGAAGTGCTCATGGTCTCCGGCACGAACGACCTATGGTGCCGCGATGTGTCACGGCCCGAGATGGGCGTCGCGTGGGCTCGGCTTGCGTTCTACGCTAAACCAGGTGGAACGGGTCGAGGGGGATGTCAACCAAGTGGAACGGGTCGAAGGGGAGCTGGTGTTCGACGAGCGTCACTTCCCGGTGGTGATCGCGACCTGGGTCGGCACGGTCACCGGCGAGGGCATCGATGCCTACTACCGCTGGCACGATCGTATGTTCGACCGGGCGGCTCGGGAGGGCGTGGCGGTGGTTTCCATCACCGATCTGCGAGGCGCTCGGGGCATGGTCGGTCCGGACCTGCGTCGCCGTTTCGTCGAGGAGGCCGACCGGCGCGAGGCGGTGCTCCGTGAGCAGCTCGACTCGGTGATGGTGGTGGCCCGCGGATCGTTCGTGCTGGGCCTGGTCGCCTTCATCCTGTGCAGCATCCGGCCGTGGATCCGCCTGTCGTCGTTCGACGAGCTTTCCTGCGGGCTGCAACGGGCGCTGCAGCGGCTCGATCTCGCCGGCGTGGCGCGACCCTCGTGGCTCGAGCCCGCGGGCTACGAGTGTCCGGTGCCCCGCCGGGCCGCCTGAAGGGCGACTCGCGTCGGCATCACTCGCTCAGCCCCGCGAGGTCGCCCGGGTCAGCACCGCCCGATAGCTGGGCGCGAGCGCGGCGTGCTCGAAGACCCCGCGCTCGCGCAGCCGGGCGTGCAGCTGTGGCAGCCGGTGGTAGGGCACGGTCATCAGCAGGTGGTGTTCGAGGTGGTAGTTGACGCGGACCGGGGCTACCGTCAGCCGGGCCAGCGTGCCGGCGAGGATCGTACGCGTGTTGAGGAACGGGTTGGGCCCGCCCTGGGTGCACGCATGCTCGGCAATCGAGCGGATCCGCAAGAATACGCTGTAGGTGGTGAGGTACGAGACGACCCACAAAAGATAGAGCGCCGGGTGACCGACGGCCGTGAGTACCGCCAGCAGCACCGCATTGGCCACCAGGGTGGGGCCGGTGCGAGTGAGCAAGCCTTGCAGCATGGAGCGAGCGCTGCGTTGCTCGCGGGGGACGGGCCGAGGGTCGCTCGATGCGGTGTATCCGAGCACGCCGATGTCCATCAGCAGGATCCCGACGACCCGGCGTAGCCCGGTCAGGCCGGATAGATCCCGCAGCAGCTTGCGAGCCAGGGAGCGGCCGGTGATCGGAAAGGGGCGGGTCAGCGCGATGTCGGGATCTCGCTCGGTGCCCGTGTGGGCGTGGTGTGCCAGGTGGTGGACCCGATAGCGCACCAGATCGTTGCCTCCGGGCGCGGCGCAGAGCCAGCGGCCCACCCACTCGCCCAGGCGCCGCGAGGCGAACAGGGAGCGGTGGGCCGTCTCGTGCATCAGCACCGCGAGGGCCATGTGACGACCCCCGAGGATGACGAGCGCGACGAGGATCGTCAGCGGATGGGGCCATAGGGCCACCAGGGCAAAGGTCGCCGCTATGCCAGCCCAGGTGCCGAGCACGACGAGCGCGCCGGCGAGATCGCTGGGACGAGTCAGGGCCCGGATCTCGTCGGCGTGGAGCACATCGGTGGCCCGACGGGGCAGGGAGCCACATGGATCCACAATAGAATCGTAGCAGGCCGTCGTGCGTGGGGCCGATCGCTCAGCGGTACGGGCGGTACGGCGGGGGACGCCCGCGCCGCTGTCGGCGGATCTCGGCGTTTTGCTGTCGCACCGAGGCGACCCCGGCCACGAGCATGGCCACCTGGGCCGCGATGGCGGCGGCGGCGAGGATCCCCTGGGCCCGGGGCGAGTTCTGGACCCGCGCCAGATCGCTGGGCGGTGGTGGCGGCAGGATCGGGGGGAGCGAACGGGCTTTCGCCGTGGGCTCGGCGGTCGTCGGTGTCGTCACGTCGTCGGCTTGTCGCTGTCGCAATGAGACGGTGTAGCCGATCCCCGGGGAGAAGCCGGGGGAGAAGCTGGGGGAGGTCGACGGGGTTGCCGGGGCGCTCACCAGGGCCGCCAGGGCGATGATGACGCTCGGGGCCGGGCTCATGCGTTCACGATACCAGCCGGCGGAGGGAGCGAGCGCGCTATTTCTTCCGCTTGGTGGGTCGCATGCCGAACTTGTCGAGCAAACGTAGCAGGTAGACGCGATCGATCTCCGCCGCTCGCGCGGCCCGGGTGATGTTGCCCGCGTGCTTCTTCATCAAGGCATCTACGTAGATCTGCTCGTAGCGGCCCACCAGCAGGGCCTTGCCCGTCTTGAACGGGACCGAGGGATCCACGCTGGCGTCCAGCGCGATCGACTCACTCTCGGGCTCGGGCTCTCCGGGCTCGGGCGCGATGACGGGCGGTAGGCTGGGGTGGGGAGGGGGCGGCTCCACCTCGCCGAGGGCTGCGGCTCGCTCCAGCACGTTGCGTAGCTCTCGGACGTTGCCTTGCCAGGGGCGCTGGGTCAGCTTTTGGATCGTGGCCGGGTCGATCGTGAAGGCGAAGCCGGCCGCGGCCTGGTCGGCCAAGAAGCTCTCCACGTAGAGCGGAATGTCCTCGGGCCGCTCGCGCAGGGGGGGCATGTGGATGTTGACCACCGCCAGGCGAAAGTAGAGGTCGGCCCGGAAGGTCTCGCGGTTGACCTCGCGTCGCAGGTCGCGGTTGGTGGCGGCGACGAGGCGCACGTCGATCTTGCGCACCTTGGTGCTGCCCAGCGGCTGGACCTGGCGGCGCTCGATCACCCCGAGCAGGCGGGTCTGCAGGTCGAGCGGGAGCTCGCCGATCTCGTCGAGGAACAGGGTGCCTCCTGCCGCAGCTTCGAACGCGCCGACCCGCGAGCGGTCGGCCCCGGTGAAGGCCCCTCGCTCGTGACCGTAGAGCTCGCTCTCGATGAGGGTCGGGGGCAGGGCGGCGCAATCGACCACGACGAAGGGGCCTTCGGCGCGGCGGCTGTGCTCGTGCACGGCTCGGGCGGCCACCTCCTTGCCGGTGCCCGACTCGCCGGTGAGCAGCACGGTGGCCTCGGTGGGGCCGACCTTGCGGATCAGCTCGAACACGCGGCGCATGGCGGGGCTGCGCCCCAGCAGCGGACCGCAGCGGGTCTGCTGGGGCAGGGGGAGATCGACCGTGTCGTCCAGCGGGAGCACCTTGATCCGGGTCTCGCCCAGGCTCAGGGTCAGGCCTCGGGTCACGACCACCTCGCGGATCCGCATCCCGTCCATGTGGATCCCGTTGAGCGATTCGAGATCGCGAATGGCGTAGCCCTCGGGGCATAGCTCGATCTCGAAGTGCTGGCGCGAGACGGTGGGATCGCTCAGGCACAGGTCGCACTGCTCGTGGGTGCCCACCACGATCCGGTCGATGTCGAGGTCGACCTTCTTCTTCTTGTCGGGGCCGCGCACCACCTCGAGCCGGAGGCGACGACGACGCAGGCCGGTGATCCCGTCACCCGAGGACAGCTGGATGGTATGGACGGCGGTAACGCTCATCGGAGATCTGGCAGGCACGGGTCTACCATTTGTTGAGCGTGTAGGTCTGGCCGGCTCGCAGCTTGATCGTCTTGACGACCTCACCCAGCTGAGGATTGTGCAGGCGTACGCGGTGACGACCGGCGGAGAGCTCCACGTCGATCGGGACCCGTCCCAGCGCGCGTCCGTCCACGGTGACCTCGGCCCAGGGCAGCAGGCTGACGATCAGCCGCCCGGTACGGCCCGTGGGGCGAGGACGTTGCTGGGGCTCGTCGGTGGCGGCTCGTTTTGGGGAGGAGCTGGAGGTGGTGGGTGTGTCGGGAGCCGACGCGGCGCGGGAAGAGCCCGGGGAGGCAGGGGAGGCATCGGACGAAGCCGCGGAGGGGGATGGAGCCGCCGGTGCGGAGGGAGTTGGCGTGGCGCGGGGCGGCGGGGCCAGACCCACAGGTCCGGCGGTGTCGGTCTTGGGTGGGGATGCTGGCGTCGTGCGGTCGGGCTCGGCGGCCGAGTCGGAGGGGCGGGGCGGTCGAGCCTCGGGCGATCCACCGCGCATCGTGGCCCAGGCCACCCCGCCCAGCGCGAAGACGGCCACGGCGACCAGCAAACCCCGACGGAGCCCGTGCGCGGTCGCGGGAGCTGGGGTCGCGCTGGCCCGGGTATGGGGCTCGGGCTCGTCCAGCGTGTCGTCGAGCGAGCCGGAGCCCTCGTCTCCCAGCAGCGCCGCGTCGAGCGACACGGGTCGGGCGATCGGGGCTTGTCGACGGGCGCGGCGGACCCATGCGGCCAGATGTCCGGGGTGCGCCTCTACCTCGTGGCTTGCTCGCCAGCGCTGTAGCGCGCGGAGCAGGGCGGGGACGTCTTCGTAGCGCGTCGCCGGGTCATCGGCGGTGGCGCGCTCGTAGATCGCTCGTAGCTCGTCGTCCAACCGGGGATCGGGGCAGGGATTCGCGCTCAATCCCTCACCCAGCAGGTCGCGTAGGACCAGGCCGAGGGCGAACACGTCGGTACGGGCATCGACCCCGCGACCGAGGGCTTGCTCGGGCGCCAGGTAGGCGGGGGTGCCCTTGATTACGCCCGGGAGGGTGTCGTCCCGATCGCCGGCGACCTTGGCGATGCCGAAGTCGGTCAGCTTGACCACGCCTTCCCGGGAGACCAGCACGTTGCGGGGTTTCACGTCGCGATGGACCAGCCGCAGGGGGGTGCCCTCGTCGTCGGTCGCTGCGTGCATGTAGCGGAGGGCCGCGGCGATCTCCTCGGCCACGAACAGGGCCTCTTCGAGCCCCATGCACTCGTGGTGGCGCAAGAGGTCGCGCAGCAGCTCGTGCAGCGAGCAGCCGTCGACATACTCCATGACTACATACGGGCGCCCGTCCTCCACGCCGTAGTCGAAGACCTGCACGATGTTTCCGTGGTGCAGGCGCTGGGCGAGCTTGGCTTCGCGGGCCAGGGCGTCCACCAGCTCGGGTTCGTCGGCGACGTGCGGGCGCAGGCACTTGACCACGAGCGTCTTGGCAAAGCCGGCGGCGCCCTCGACCTGCGCGCGGTAGACGTCGGCCACACCGCCGGTTCCGATCCGCTCTCCGATCTGGTAACGCCCCAGTCGTCTGGCGACGCTCATCATCGCCATGGTACCGTCCGCGGCGATCGATGCCGGGTACGCGACCGATCGCGATGGTGACGGCGCTGTGCCTAGTCCTGTTCGCCTGGCCGGTATGGGCGCATCCTCCGGTCATGGTGTGGCCGGGTGCTCCGGATGCTCCGGGTGCTCCGGATGCTTCGGATGCTTCGGTAGTCGAGGCCGAAGAGGCCCTACGGGCCCAGGGGGTGTCGGTAATCTCGCGCGCGCCACTGCGCGAAACGCTCGACCAGCACCGAGAGCGCAGGGTCGCGCGTGACGAGGAACGCCGCCTCGGTGTCGAGGGGGCGCTGGCCATGGCTCAGGATCACTACCTGTCGTTGCGTTTGACGGAGATGATCGACACGCTGCAGGGCGCCCAGGCCGACGCGGTCGCGCTGGCCCGGCCCGGTCGCTGCGATGGGCTGTGGGAGCTCCAGTTTCGCCTGGGCCTGGCCCTGGGGTTGCGGGGCCGGGCCGAGGGGGGGAACGAGGACCGGGGGGCCGAGCGGGCGGAGGAGCGGGCGGCCGACCAGGTGCGCTCCGAGGCTCGCTACGAGCTCGCCCTCGCCCTCGACCCGCCGCGGCGTCCCCTGGCCGAGCTCTACGGGCCCGACGTGACCGCGGCCTTCCTCGCCGCCGTGCAGCATAGGAGCGATCGCATGCCCCGGCCGGTCTCGCTGCAGATCCAACCGGCCGATGCTCGGGTGGAGATCGACTGCCGGGTGCGCGAGGAGGGCCCGATCGACCTTCGGCCCGGTCTGCACATGGTGCGGGTCAGCGCGCCCGGATACGCGACCTGGGCGAAGGTGGTCGATCTTCGCCAGCAGGGGGCCCTGCGGGTCACCCTCACCGCGTTGCCGCCACAGGACGATCCCATAGAGCGGCTGGCGGCCAGCAGCGAGGCGGATCCGCAGCCCTCCGGCTCGCCCTCGGCACGCGCGGCGGTGTGGGCCGTGGCCCATGCCCAGGGGGCTGCGGCGGTGCTGGTGGTCGACCGCGGCGCCGACGGCTTCGTGGTGCGCCCATGGGGGCGTGACGGGATCGGCTCGGCGGTGCGGCGTCCCGAGCTCTCGGTGGCGTTGATCACTGCGCTCGGGCTGCTCGATGACGAGGGCCGGCTGGTCGCGCCGCGTCCGGTGGTCGACGGACCGGCGGGTGATCCCTCCTCGTCCGGTACCCGAGCCCGCAAGCCGGTGCTGCGCACCTGGTGGTTTTGGACGATCGTGGGCTCGGTGGTCGTGGCGGGGGCAGCGATCGGCTTGGGCGTGGGTCTGCGACCGTCCCCTGCGGCGGCCGAGCCGGTGCCGGGCCAGCTTATCGTGGTGGCCAAGTAGCTCCGCCTGCCGGAGCCGCCACTGCGGCTGGTCTCATCGATCTCGGATCGAGCGCTGTTGCTCGGCGCACGGTGGGGTGAGCTCGAGCTGCCGCCCGCCCGGCGCTTCGATCGTCAGCGTCTCGTCGCCGTTGTGGGTCCAGCGGAGCACATGGCCCGCCCCGGACGACAGCTGCACGTCGCCTGCGGTGGCGCACTCACCCGGGCAGCGCTCGATCCCTCGGGCGGAGATCACGATGTCGCCGAGCAGCTCGTCGAGCTCATCCTCCCGCTCTTCGAGCGAGAGCCGGGCGCCCATGTTCAGCTCGACGCAGTTGTCCTCGCCGTAGACGAGCCAGTCGGCGGTGGAGAGTGTGTCGAAGCGAAGGCCGTCGTCGGTCTCGATCGCGAACCCGGGCTGGGTGGCCCACGACATGCGCTCCTCGGGATCGATCGGCGCGCCGATGTCGATCCCGCCCACGTACCCGCTCTTGGGAAAGCCGATGAGCCCCGACTTGAGCTCGCCGACGTCCATCTCCCACACGACGCGCTCCGCACACTCGCCGGCCTCGCACGGGCTCATCTCGACCCGGGCAACCGCGCGTACGTCCGCGTCGAGCTCCCACAGCGCCAGGCGGCAGCCCTGGAGGTCGACCGTGATCGTGGTGTCCTCGTCGGTCTGCAGGTCGGCCGTGCACCCGATCACGGCGAAGGTGATCGCCAGGCGGGTATGGGCGACGGCGACTGCTTGGCGTCGGATCGCATCGGCATCGGTGGGATCGATCTCGCCGACCAGCGGGGGCGTATAGGCGAACAGGTTGCCCACGTGGACGAAGGCCGGGTTGCCATCGAGCGAGGCCACGCCGTGTCTGGCCGCGCGCAGGTCCAGCTCGCGCAGCTGCTCGTCGTCCATCATTGCGGGATCGGAGGGTTCCTCCGATGAGCCCGAGTCACAGGCCGTGGCCAGGCCGGCGCTCAGCATCGCCGCCGCCATCACCGCTGCTCTCGTTCCGTTCCGCGAGTGTTGCGTATCTCGGGTGTAGCGCATTGTCGTGGCCCCCACCCAGGTATGTGCACATCGCATACCGACATGCTGCCGTGCGATTTCGGCAGGTTGCGGGGTGGGGGGCAGGTGACCTCGACTGGAGTCCATGGTCTGGCGTCGTCAGCCCGGGCAGAACTCGGGCAGGGTTGTTGGGCACTGCGCTTCGGTCAGCGAGACGGTCAGTGCGTCGTCGCGGGCCGTGCCCAGGTCGGCGAAGCCGCACATGACGAAGGGGCCCTGCTCGTCGCATAGGCCGCCGCTTCGGCCCACGACCGCGATCTGGTGAGCGTCGCTGGCGTCGACCTCGACCAGGGGCTGCACCTCGCGGAGCGCGGCCTGGAGCTGATCGCCGGTCTGCGGCTGACCGAGATCGAGCGGATAGAGGCAGCGACGAGCCAGCGTGCATAGCGAGGTGGTCTGACGCAGGCCATAGACCTCCACCGAGAGCACACCCACGTCGGCCAGCCGCGGCTCCACCGTGCTGGCGTCGACCTCGAGAGCGAGCACGCGGTCGACCGGCTCGGTGGCGGGGGCGGGGCGGTCGCACGCCAGCACCAGCGCCAGTCCCCAAAGCCCCGTCACGCGTCCCTTCACGACCCCCAGCATACCCGTACCTCGTTGCCCTGGCCGTTCCTCGCGCGCGGGTTGATCGCGATTTTTCCCCGGTTCTACGCTCGGGTCGTGCGAGGGCAGGTGCGGGGGTGGATCTGGTGGCGGGTACGGGCGCAGATCCGGCGGCGGCCAACCGGGCGCCGCGCCGCACGGCGGTGGTCCGGCGTGCTCCTGGCGCTCGGTGCGTGCGTTCCTCCCGCATCGCCTGCAGGCGAGGGATCGGTGGGTGCGACCAGTGCGGCGGGCTCGAGCACGGGTCCGACCACCGGGCCCAGCTTGGGGACCACGGTCGGGGAGCCGCCGGGGCCGACCTTCGGCCAGGAGGGTCCGGGCGACGACGGCTCCGAGGTCGGCTTTGTGGGTCCCCTGGACCTGGCGTGTGCTCAGGCGGTGCCAGGCGTCTCGCCTCAATGTGCCCTTTGTGACGTGCGGGAGCAGAGCTGCGTGGACGGCTTTCGGTGCGTGGCCTGGGCGGAGGACGGCGGTGACGCCTGGAACGGTACCCGGTGCATCGAGGTCTCACCCGATCCGGTGGGCGTGGGGCAGATCTGTACCCTCATCGACAGCGTGGTGTCGGGGCTCGATGACTGCCCGATCGGCTCGATGTGCTGGGACGCCGATCCGGTCACCCTGCAGGGCACCTGCGTTCCGTTCTGCGGGCTGCCGGGCGACTCGCCGGTGTGCCCCGCGGGCACCGAGTGCATGATCGATGGCGCGGGGGCGCTGGCGCTGTGTCTCCCTCCTTGCGATCCGCTCGCGTCCCGACCCTGCGCTGGCGCGGCTGCTTGTCGCTACTTCGCCGCGAGCCGGGCGGCGTTTTGCATCCCCGACCAGGGAGGGCGGGTGCTCTCGCCGACGATCCAGTGCGGCGACGACGACGAGCCCTGCCCCGGGACCGCGCTGTGCATCTCGGCGGCGACCTACGGCGGCTGCGGCTCCCCGAGCTGCTGCACGCGGTGGTGCGACACGAGCGAGCCCGACGCTGATGCGCAGTGTGCCGCGATGCAGCGGCCCGATCACGTGTGCGTTGCGGTGTTCGACCGGCCGCCGATTCCCGCGGATTATGCCAGCTTGGGGATCTGTGCCGAGCCCGTGGACCGAGCCGCGCACTGAGGTCGGGTCAGTCACGCTGGCGCCTCGAAGTCCATCAGCTCGACCAGGGTCGTGCCTCCTTCGGCACGTACCCGGCGGATCCCCCCGACCTTGGGCGGCGGCGCGGGCTTGGCCTGCCGGACGGGCTCCGCGTGCGGTGCGGTGCCCGGACACCCCGAGGCGGTCAGCAACATCGCCGGCCCCGCCACCGCCGCTACCGTGGATGGGCAAGACCGAGGCCGGGCGCGACGAAGTCGCGCATCCCGAGCCGGCCTCGGCATAGACAACAGCCTCACCGGTCCAGCCGTGGTCCCGGCCGCCGCGTGTCTCCTTCACGTCGCGTCACCCCGAGCTGATCGAGCAGCTCCAAGAATGGCACCGCATACTTGCGGCTCAGCCCGGTCATCGCCTTGAGCGCCTGTACGTCGATCGTGCCGTGCTCGTGCAGGTGGCCGCGCACCTTGTCCACCAGCGCCTCGTGGCTCGCTTTGGACAGCGAGATCTCCTGGGTGAGCTTGACCAGCCGCCCGGTGCGCTGGAGCACCCCCACGATCTCGAGGATCTGCCGACTCGACAGGCCGCAGGCGGCTTGCACGTCCTTGAGGTTGGGCGCGGTCAGCCCGGCCTCTTCGTAGCGATCGAGCACCCGCTGCATGTGTTCGGGGAGGGCCCCCTCGGTGGGGACGCCCTTGCCGGGCCGCGCCAGCGTGCCCTGGTCGTCCACCGCCCGCAGGGCCCCACGGGCCACCGCCTGGTCCACGGCCCACCCGGCCACCGCGGGGGCGACCCGGGAGCCGAGCAGGCCCTCGGCCGAGGCCCGCCCGATCCCCGGCTGCATGGGGTTTTGGGCGTGGAAGCGATCGACGCCTGCGATCACTCGCTCGACCAGGGGGCGCGCCGCTTCGGTGTGGACATAGCGATCGTGACCCAGGGGCACCAGCGTCGCGTGCTTGCCCTCGCTCATCGAGCGCAACAGCTCCCGAGCGTCGCGCAGCCCCGCCCGGCGCTCTATTGTGGTGCGATCGGTGCCTTGGACCCCGGCGTCGTGCACCAGCACCCGGACCCGCGTGGCGAGCTCGGGGTCGGCCAGCGCTCGGCCTACCGCGATCCACCGCGCTCGCTGTCCGCGGCCCGTGGAGGGCTCGGGGTCGACCACCACGCCGCCTCCCAGGGTCAAGCCTTGGTCGTCGTGGGCTCCGACCGCGGTCGACGACGAGAACCCCCGGATCACCAGCCGTTCGTCTCGCCACAGGGGTAGGGGCTGCTCCAGCCGGATCCGCACCAGCCCCTCGTGCCCCGGAGGGATCGTGATCTCACCGTCGGGGATCGTCTCGCCATCGGGATGCGGCGCGTGCCACAGCGGATCGAGTCGCGCCGGGGTATGGGCCGTGCCCGCGCATAGCTGCACGCTGGTCCCGTGAGCCCAGGGTGGATCGCGGCCCGGCAGGTGCTGGAGCATCGCGTGCACCGCCGTGGTCGCGGCCACCGTGGGGCCCCGGGTCAGCACGTCGCCGCGGTGGATCTCGGCCACCTCGATCCCGGCGAGGTTGATCGCCAGCCGGTTGCCTGCCAGCACGCGCTGCTCGTCGGCGCTGCGCACTTGGGCCCCGCGGCTGCGGACCTCTCGCGTCTCACGGCCCGTGCCTGCGGGGACCAGCCGCAGGTGCTGGTCGGTCCCCAGGTCGACCACGCCCGACAGTAACGTCCCGGTGACGACCGTGCCGTGGCCCTTGATCGTGAACACGCGATCGATCGGCAGGATCACCGGGCCCTGGCTGTCGCGGCGGGGCAGCTTGCCCGCCAGTCGCACCAGCTCCTTGCGCAGCGTGTCGAGCCCCTCGCCGGTCTGCCCGCTGCATGGGACGATCTTCGACGTCTCGAACACGCTGCCCTCGAGCGCGGCGCGGACGTCCTCCACCGCCAGCTCGCTCGCTTCTTCGTCGCCCTCGAGGCGGTCGACCTTGGTCAGCGCCACCACCCCGTGCTCGATGCCCAGCAGGCGACAGACGTTGAGGTGCTCGCGGGTCTGGGGCATCACCCCGTCCTCGGCCGACACCACCAGGATCACCAGGTCGATCCCCCCGGCGCCTGCGACCATGGTGCGTACGAACCCCTCGTGACCCGGCATGTCCACGATGCTGGCGCGCAGCTCGGGCGTCATCTCCCAGGCGGCAAACCCCAGCTCGATGGTGATCCCCCGCTTCTTTTCCTCGGGCAGCCGGTCGGTGTCGACGCCGGTCAGCGCTCGGACCAGGGTAGTCTTGCCATGGTCGATGTGACCGGCGGTGCCGAGCACCAGCGAGCGAGGAGCCTTCGCCATCGGGCGCAGTCTACCCGCTGGCGAGCGCGTCGGGACCGCGGTAGGGTCGATCGGACCGCGTCATGCTCAAGTCGCTCAGGGTCTCGAACTATCGCAGCCTCGGCGAGGACGTCTGCGTCGACTTCGGTCGCTTCACGGCTCTGGCTGGGCTCAATGGCTCGGGCAAGAGCAATCTGGTCGATGTGATCCGATTCGTCTCGGATGCCATGCACGTGGGGCTTCCGGATGCGGTGGCGTATCGTAATGGGATCGAGGCCGTACGTCGGTGGAGCGGGGGGCCGCCCTTCGATCTTCGGGTCGAGGTGGATCTCGTGCTCGGCGACGGGGTCGATGGCCACTATGGCTTCGTTCTCACCGGGACCGACGTGGAGGCGTACCATGTCGCGTCCGAGCACGTGCGGTTGACCCGTTCCGACGGGACCAGGGTCGAGTTTCGAGTGAACGACGGGCAATGGACCAAGGGACCGTCGGATCTACGGCCTCCCCTGAGCCGTCGGGCGCTGGCGTTGCAGCTGGTGGGGGGAGATGAGCGATTCTCGCCATTGGTGCATGCACTCCGGGCAATGTCGGTCTATTCGATCTTCCCCGATACGCTGCGGGTCCCCCAAAAATACAGCCCACGTCGGCCGATGGAGCGCCACGGGGAGAACTGGGTCTCCATTCTCAAGGATCAGCCCGTCGATACCTGGAAGAGTGAGCTGGTCGCGGCTCTGGACAAGCTGACCGGTGATACCGTCGATATCAAGGTCGAGCCGACCGCGGGCTACCTGGTGGTGATGTTCGAGCACCGGGCCAGCGAAAAGCCCAAGTGGTTCGGGGCTCAGCAGGAATCGGACGGCACACTACGTGTCGCGGGCATCATCTCGGCGCTGCTCCAAGAACCGCCCGTGCCTGTCATCGGCATCGAGGAGCCCGAGCTTACCGTGCATCCCGGGGCCATTCCCCTGCTCTATGATTTCCTCCACCAGGCAACCGAGAGAAGTCAGGTCATCATCACGACGCATAGCCCGGAGATGTTGGACCATGTGGAGGCAGGCGACGTGAGGGTTGTCGAGCGGCGAGATGGGGTCACCACGGTGCGTCCGATAGCCTCCCATCAACAGCAAGCCGTGCGGGGTCGATTATCGAGCCTGGGGGATCTGCTCCGAGGTCCGGGCCTCGAGCAAGAGACCGGCGAAATCACCGCGGCATCCCAGAGCCATCGAACCGGTATCTCCTAAGCCCCGCGATGGCCAAGGGATACATGCTCGTGGAGGGGCACGGCGAGGTGGAAGCCGCCGGAAATCTCATCAATCGCGCTTGGCAAGCGACCGGTCACTGGCTGCCGTGGGGCAAGCCGATCCGGTGGAAGAACCTGCACCTGCGCAAGGGGATCGAGAGCGGGGCCAAGTATGTGCGATCGATGCCCGATGCCGGCGCGTTGCTCGTGCTACGCGACGAGGATGATGCGTGCCCCAAGCAAGCCGCGCCCGAGGCGGCATCGTGGCTACGCGCGTTGGCGCTCCCGTTCCCCTCGGCCTTGGTGCTCCTCCACCGGGAGTACGAAGTGCTCTTCCTCCCCTGCGTTTCGCAGATGGCCGGGCGCCCCATCATCGACCGCAGCGGACAACAGCGGCCCGGGTTGAAGGCCGGCGTTCGCTACGAGGGCAACTGGGAAGCTCGTCGGGGCGTCAAAGAGTGGCTGAGCCGTAACTTCGTGGGGAGCCGGCGGTACAAGCCTACGATCGACCAGCTGCCAATGACCCGGATGATCGATCTCGAGGTGCTTCGTGGTGCGGACGTCCCATGCTTCGCCACCCTCGAGCGCTCGCTCGCTTTTCTCGCCGCGGCGGTCGAGAACGCCACTGGCGGGGTCTATCCGCCGCCTGCGGAGTCGTAGCGCTCGGTCGTCTGGGGCGTGAGCGGCCGGGATGCTCGGTCTGGTCATCTGTGACCCGCTCACGCGCCCACTATTTCTCCGGTCGGGGATCCGAGCTAGCATGTCTGTTGCCCATGCCCCCCGCCCAGATCGGTCGCTATCGCGTGGAAGAGCAGCTCGGCGAGGGCGGTATGGGGATGGTGTTCGCCGCCCACGATCCCGAGCTGGGGCGGCGGGTGGCGGTCAAGCTGCTGCGCCCCGACCGGCTGGGCTCGAACCCGGCCCGGGCCGGCGAGAAGCTGCGCGAGGAGGCCCAGGCGATGGCCCGGCTGTCCCACCCCAACGTGGCCACCGTGTTCGATGTGGGCGAGCACGAGGGCGGGGTGTACATCGCGATGGAGCTCGTTGACGGGCAGTCGCTCCGCGAGTGGCTCAAAAAGACGATCCGGCCCTGGCGCGAGGTGCTCAGCATGTACTTCCAGGCAGGGCTGGGCCTGGCCGCCGCGCACGACGTGGGGATGGTCCATCGCGATTTCAAGCCGGCCAATGTGCTGGTGGGTCGCGATGGTCGAGCCCGTGTGGTCGACTTTGGGCTGGCCTCGAGCGGGGCTCCGATCTTGCCGCCCCCCGACGGCGACACCTCGGACGTCGAGGCCACCTCGGGAAGCAATCCGTACCATCGGCCGACCTTCTTGGGCGACTTGGACGACACGGTCGACGAGCAGGGCAAGCACTCCCGGTCGCCTCTGTCCCGCATTACCGGGCTGGAGACCACCGGGGTCATCCAGACTCAACAGAGCGACCCGTCGCGGTCTCCGTCCGACGTGCTGACCACGCAGGGCAGCCCCGAGCGGACGATCGATGGCACCGCGGGCCTGACCACGATGGGCCTGACCACGATGGGCCCCGACCCGGGCGCGACCCTACCGGCCGAGCTCACCCACGCGGGGGTGGTGGTGGGGACGCCCGCTTATATGGCGCCCGAGCTGTTCCTCGGCCACGCCGCCGACGCCCGGACCGACCAATTCGCCTTTAGCGTGTCCTTGTTCGAGGGCCTTTACGGCTACCGACCCTTTGTCGGGGCCACCGCCTCGGCCATCGCCGAAGAGGTCCTGGCCGGCCGGGTGGCTCCGCGGCCCGAGGGCACTCGGGTGCCACGCTGGGTGCACGCCAGCGTGGTGCAGGGGCTGGCCGTGCGGCGGCGAGACCGGCACCCCTCGGTGCGCTCGCTGCTTGCGTCGATCGCGTTCTTGGCCCGTGTGGTCTGGGACTGAAGGATCCCCGGACTGGAAAAAACTCGATCGTCGGGGCCGGAAAACCACACCAGCGCTGGTGTCGTATTGGATGAGAGGGGCGGCGCGCCCCGAACCCCCACCACAACGACTTCCCAGCCGGGGATCCTCATCAACACGCCCAAACCCAGGTGAGGTTTCTCGGTCCATACCGACCTCGGGTGAGCGCTCTGCCCAACAACGCCCTACACCCAAACCCGTCGGGGCGTTTGCCCGAGGTCGGACGGGATCCTTTCACCGGATCCCACCCGTTCTGAAATCGATCGAGCCCGCGCACGACCCCGAGCCCAACCCCGAGCAGGTCGAGCGCTGGTTTTGTGCGTAGGGCGATCGGTGGGAAGCCCGGCGGTCGCCCGCGCGTTCGAAGCGGCCGTGAGCGTCCTAGTACCAAGCGCGCGGCTCGACCGCCGATCCGTCTGCGTTGGCGGGCACTTGCGGGATCATGGCGATCCCTCATGGATGCCGGCGCCGGAGTGTGCGAAGCCTGGGCGCATCATGCGGCGCGCTGGTCTCGGACTCGCACTCATCGTCGGCCTGACCCTCGGGGCCTGGCCGACCGATGGCTGGGCCAAGGGCAAAGACTGCACGCACACCGTGGCTGCCGGGCAGACCCTTGGACACATCGCCAACCGGCACGGGGTGTCCCAGCGTGATCTGATCGATAGCAACCCGGCGCTGAAGAAGAACCCCGACCTGTTGCGCATCGGCCAGCAACTCGACGTCTGCGCTGCCAAGGCGCTCGCCAAGCAAAAGGCCAAGGAGGCCAAGGAGGCCAAGGCGAGCGTCGACCGCTCCAAGAAGAAGGAGTCGATTCCCAAGAAGAAGCGGGCCCGGTCCTGCGGCTCGGGCGGGGTGATCGTCGAGCACGAGGTGCAAAAGGGCGACACACTCAGCAAGCTCACCAGCAAGTACGCCGTCTCCGACAAGGAGATCTTCCGTCGCAACAAGAGCGTGGCCGAGCCGCCCCACATGCTGCGGGTGGGCCAGACGCTCCAGATCTGTGTCGACCAGCGCCGAGCCTCGACCTCCAAGCTCTGTGGGCATCGCACCCCGCTTTACGAGCACACGGTGGTGCCCGGGGAGAACCTCGGATCGATCGCAGGTCGCTATGGCGTGCGGCGGGGCGATCTGATGCGTTGGAACTCCCGGATCCGCAAGAACCCCAACTTGCTCAGTGTGGGGCAGACGGTACGCGTGTGCCCCGAGATCGCGCCACGGCAACGCGACGAGATCACGTACACGGTCAAGGCCGGCGATAGCTTCGGTGAGATCGCCCAGCGTTACCATCTCACCCGGCGCGAGCTCGAGCGGTTCCAGCGGGGCAAGCTCGAGGATCCCAGCGCGCTGCGCGTGGGGCAGAGCCTCCGGATCTGGGTCGACGGAGGGATCATGCCCGGCTTCGGGGGGGTCGATCGCGACAAGGGCGTGCTGCGGGCGGGCGTGTTGCTGCCTCCCGGGCGGCACTACCACATCAAGTGGGAGGCCGGCGCCTGGGGGACCTCGCAGACGATCCGGACGATCCAGACCGCCGTCGCGGCCTACAAAACGCGCATGCCGGGGGGGCCCAAGGTCAACATCGGCGACATCTCCAAGCGCGGCGGGGGCCCCTTCAAGCCCCACAAGTCTCATCAGCATGGCCGTGATGTGGATATCGGCTACGTGCTGACGGGCGAGGACTCCAAGCAGACCCGCTTTAGGGCGGCCAACGCCAAGAACCTCGACGTGGCCCGTACCTGGCGGCTCATCATGTCGTTCATCGACACCGAGCAGGTTGTCTATGTGTTCGTGGACTACAAGCTGCAGAAGCTGCTGTACGAGTACGCCCGCGACAAGCGCGGGGCCAGCGAGGAGTTCCTCGACGAGATCTTCCAGTACCCGCGTGGGCGTCGGCGTGCGCACGGGATCATTCGCCACTGGAAAGGTCACATCAACCACTTCCATGTGCGCCTTCGGAAGTAGCCGATGCGACACGCCCGGTCGCTGAAGTCGAGGGTGCTGGGGCAGCTGGGGCTTGGCTTGGCCATCGCGGCGTGCTCGCGATCCGGGCGCGAGGCCCCGCCGCCTCCTCGGCCGCCCGAGGCGACCGCGACGGCGCCCGCCGAAGGGTCGGGGCCCAGCGTGGCGCAGATCGCCGAGGCGATCGATCCGGGCCCCCGCCCGGCGCTGACCGTCGAGCTGCCCCCATGGCTCGCCGATGCGCTCGGGGTGGCGGACATGTCGGGCGATGCCTCGACCTTGCTGGCGGCGTCACGGGCTGAGCTCGAGCGCTTCGAGGGGCTCAGCCGGGCCGGCGGGGGTGATGCAGGGTTACCCGGTGTGGTCGCGTTGGCCCGGGCGTTGGCGCTGGCCGAGCGGGCGGGCGGTACCGTGGAGCAGGCTCCGGTCGAAGTCTTGCTGGTGCTGGAGAAGGTCTACCGGCTGATGGACATGCCGGTGCTGGCCCGCGACCGCAACGTGTTCGGTCAGATGCTCGCCGCGTTCGCGGCCACCCTCACCAAGGATGGTCAGGCCCAGGATTCCGAGATGATCGGGCATCTGGCCCAGCTAGTGCGCGGCGCTCTGCAGGGCGCGGGCCCGCTGCACCGGCGCACCGTCGCGGCGCTGCTGCGCACCCAGCCCGACCACCCCGACGTGCCGCAGATCCTCGGGCGGCTCGGATCGAAGATCATCGATCAGGACGAGGCGCTCGCGGTCGGCGTGCTCCAGCGCTCACTGTCCATGCGAGGAACCACCGCGACCGCGGCGCACTGGCTAGATCTAGCCGTGGTGTGCCATCGCGCCCTCGACGTGTCGTGTGGTCGGGAGGCGCTCGCGCGGGCTGAGGCCCTCGCGGGCATTGCCGAGCCTGGGGCCGAGCCCGTCGCCGACTCCACTGCCGATGCTGGCGCCGACGAAGCGCTCACCAAGCGGCTGCATCGCGCCCGAACGATGGCCAGCAGCGCCCGGCGCGCGGTCGAGCTGCGGGACGCGGCGGGCCTCGACGACCGACTGGAGCGGGGCCGGGCGCTGGCTGATCTGCAGCGTTTCGGCGAGGCTCGGGCGTTGTTCGAGCAGCTGATGCGCCACCACCCCGACGACGCTCGCCCCGTGGTCGGGTTGGCCAAGGTGGTGCTGTCCGATGGGCTGGATTTCATGGCCGCCGCAGAGCTCGTCGATCGCGCCGCGCCGCGGGATCACCTCGACCGCGACTGGTACGAGCTGACGATCGGCGTGCGGGCGACCATGCTGATCTACTACATGCTGCCGCAGCTGGCCGATCGCAAGCCCGCGGAGATCTTCGACGCACTGCGATCCCCGCTCATCCAGATACGGGCCGACATCGAGGCGCTCGAGCAGCTCGGAGCCGACGAGGGCCGAGTGCTGCGCTTTGCCTACGACCTGGGGATGGAGGCTTGGCCCAAGAGCCAGGCCGAGGGGACCGAGGCCCTGCGGGCGATGACCCGCACCTTGCTGGCCCGGACCCGGGCGCTCGCTGGCGAGGTGCCGGGCAGCCTCCACGCCTACACGCTGATGCTAGCCGCGGCCGAGTTCTCCGAGGATCGTCGCGCGGCCCTGGCCGTGCTCGACGTGGAGCCTCCCGCCGAGCACGCCGAGGCCCTGGCGAGTCGGCGGGCCCTGGCTGCCCTCGACCTGGTCGCGGCCTGGGATGCCGCCGAGCGGGTGCCCGACATGCTGCGCTTGCTCGACGCCATCGACGGGGAGCAGCGGCCGCGAGCCTTGCGGCGGGCGGTGATCGACGGCCACGTGATCGCCCGGCGCTTGGGTCGGGGTCAGTCGTCGTGGGCCGAGCTCGAGCGGCGCTATCGGGCGCTATTGGGGCAGCCCGGCGCCGAGGCGGACGCCCTGCTGCTCAACAACCTCGCGGTGGTCGTGGCCGAGCAGGGGCGATCCGAGCAGGCCCTGGCCCTGTGGACCCAGGCCGAAAAGAGCGCCAAGCCGGAGGCCCAAGACCTACCGCGGCTCAATGCCCGGGCCGTGCGTCTGGCCTTGGCGCCTGGCGACTCGGGCCCGGCCCGGGACGACCGGGCGGAGCTTCAGCGGCTGGCGCGTGACGGCAAGGCCGTCGAGGTGCGGCTCTTGGCGCAGGCCTGGCTGGTGGCCACCGCTTCGGGCTCGGCGCGGCGCAAGGCCGAACGGGCGCTACGCCGGGCGGCGGCCGACGAAGCGGCCAAGAACTTTCGCCCCCGTAACCTGCCCGGGCGGGGAGGCGTCATCCTTCGGGGCACCGTCCAGGTGGGCCTGAGCTATTCTTCGATTCGAGGGATGGAGCTCGAGCTCGATATGGTCGGTGTCCCGTGGCTGGTCGCGCCCTGTCCGGTGGCGATCCCCGATCCCCGGGCTCGCTGAGTCCAGAGTCGGGTTTGACGTGGATGTACGTGGATGCACGTGGATCCACGTGCATGCGTGGATCGGGCTTTCTCACGCCGCGTAGTCCCTCGATCCGGTAACGTGGGGAGTTTTGCCACTCGCCTCGCCTAGGGAGCTCGAACGGCGGGTCAATTGTCCTCGTCGTGGTGTGGGCCCAAGGCGGGTGGATGTTTGTGGCGATCGGTGGGCCCTTGGGTAGGACCGCGGTTTTTCGTGGGGGCCACGGGATTTGACGGAGTCGTCGACGAGCATCGCACGATGACAAACGACTTTTTCATGGCACGGCCGTTGCTCATAGGTTGGGTCGAGGAGCGCCTCCATGTCGCACAACGAATACGTCACCGACCAAGACACCGCGCCTTTGTGCATTACCTCCGCCGATGAACGGATGCTGGCCCTCGACGCGATCGCGGCAGCATCCGAAGTGCTCACCACACTCGAGACGGCGATTGTCGACTCTCCGGTTCGCCGTGACGGAGCCACCCGCGAGCTCGTTCGGGTGATCGAAGGGAGCCGCTTCGTCGCGATCTCGTGCCTCACGCAGGTGATCCAGCGGCAGCTCAAGGAGGTGCGCTCCCTGCTCGCTCCGACCGAGTCGAGCCCGCCACGGGCGAGCTAGAGGTTCGCAGCCACGCCCGGGTGTCCTCTCTCCCTCCGTTACTTCACTCACTTCACTCACTTCACTCACTTCACTCCTCCATCCAACTGTCCTCCATCCGACCGTCCCCCACTCCGAGGTTTCACTCCCATGTCCATGATCCCCGATCACTCCCTCGTCCTGGTCGTCGACTCCCGCGGTGCGCAGCGCCTTGCTCAGACCATCAAGCGAGAAGCCGAGGCTCGTCACCCACGACAGTGGCTCGAAGTCCGCACCGTGGCGTTGCCGCTGGTCACCCGTCGGGTCGCGGCCCAGCAAAGGATCCAAGAGCCGTTCCGCGTGGCCGTCGTCCAAGAGACCGGCGACCCGCACATCTCGGGCATCGCGCTCGCCAAGATGCTGCGTCACACCGATCCCAACCTGGAGATCATCATCCTGCGCGACCCTCAGCTGCGCCCCGAATACGTGCTGCAGGGGCTCGAGGGCGACGAGCGGGTCCTCGTGCTGCCCGCCGACGTCCACGACGCCGAGCTGGGCCAGGCCGTCGTGCGGGCCATCGAGGCGAGCACCACCCGGGCAGCCGAGGCGGCGCTACGCGACGAGCTGCGGCGCCTGGCCGACTTCGTCCAGACTCGGCTCAGCGTGCGATCCAGCGATGCGGCCCTCGATGCGCTGTCGATCATCCAGCTGGTGATCTCGCGGCGCCCGGGCCCGACGGTGAGTCGGGCCGTAGGCGACGAGGGGGGCGCGCTCCTCGCACGGATCGTGCCCTCCGAGCGACTCGCCGCGTTCTCCGAGCAGGCGCTCGGCAAGATCTGGCTCGTGCTCGACGCGGCGGCCGAGTTGTCGCGCACGCTTCGGTTGCTGACCGACGAGCCCGAGCGGCTTGCCGAGCGCTGACGGCTCCGGAGTCCCGGCCCGATCTCCTCGGCAGCATCGCGTCGACCGAGTTCGCCCCGCCGTTGGGAAAGCCGTGGCCGTCTACCAAGTCGCGGCAATCGCGGGGACCGCAGGCGCGAGGAGCTCGATGAGTCGATCCACGGGCTCCACGGGCTCCACGGGCTCGGGTCTATACTCGCGGCATTCGCTCGAGCGCCGCCCATGCTGACCACCCACGATCGCGACCACTTCCGTGCATTCATCGATACGATCGGTGCGGCGGTCTATGTCGTGGATGTCGGTCGCGACGGTCTATTTCGCTATTTCGCGTTCAACGATACCCAAGAGCGCGACGTGGGCATGACCACCGAGCAAGTCGTGGGAAAGCTCCCTCACGATCTCTTTGCTGAGGCGTGGGCGGATCGGATCGTCGCCAATTACCGCCGCTGCGTCGCCGAGCGCACCGCGATCACCTTTCGCGACTATATCGAGCAGCAGCAAGGTCGACGGTGGTCTAACCACACGCTGGTGCCCATTCTCGACGACTCCGGCCGAGTCTGGCGTCTGCTCGGCACCGCCATCGAGTGCACCGAGCAGCGCAAGGCCGAGGAGGCCCTCGCCGAGCGCTTGCGTTTCGAGCACCTCGTGGCCCGGCTCGCCGCCGATCTGGTCAGCGCCGGGGTCGACAACCTCGAGGCCGTGTTGGCGCGGGTGATGGGCGAGCTGGGCCGATTCAGCGGATCCGATCGACTCCAGGTGTTCGAGTACGACGACGATCACGAGCACTTTAGCTGCACCCACGAGTGGGTCGCCGAGGGGGTCACCTCTGTGCGGGCGTGGTACCAGCACTGCCCCGTCGATCGCTTCCCTTGGTATCGCAAGATGATCGAAGCTCGGCAGGTCATGCTCAACCACGAGCCCCGCAGCGTCCCCTCGCGGCAAGAGCAAGACGAGTTTGCGCGGACCGGCACCAGGTCGAGCCTGATCCTCCCCCTGGTCTCGGCCGGGGAGCTGTTGGGGGCGCTGTCCAACAACACCGTGCGGACCGCGACCGAGTGGACCGAGCGGACGGTGGGGCGCTTTCGGCTGGTGGCCCAGCTGCTGGCCGACGCGATCGCGCGCGCCACCCTCGAGCGCCAACTGCGGCGCGATCGTGACTACTTGCGCGACGAGCTCGACCGTCGCTGGGATGCCTCGCGGATCGTTGGGCATGACACCGGCATGAAGGCGGTGCTCGAGGCGGTGCGCACCGTCGCCCCGGGCACCACCACCGTGCTGCTCACCGGGGAGACGGGCACGGGCAAGGAGCTGGTCGCCCGGGCGATCCACGATCTAAGCCATCGGGCCGACGCCGTGCTCGTCACCGTCAACTGTGCCGCGATCTCGGCCGGCCTGGTCGAGAGCGAGCTGTTCGGGCACGTCAAAGGGGCGTTCACCGGGGCCGTGCGGGCGCAGCCGGGTCGCTTCGAGCTCGCCGACGGCGGCACCCTGTTCCTGGACGAGGTCGGTGAGCTCGATCTGTCGGTGCAGGCCAAGCTGCTGCGCGTGCTCCAGTCCCAGTGCTTCGAGCGGGTGGGCTCCAACACCACCACTCACGTCGACGTTCGGGTAATAGCGGCCACCAACCGGGATCTGACGGCCGAGGTGAAGGCGGGGCGCTTTCGGGCCGATCTCTTCTATCGACTCAACGTGTTCCCGATCGCCTTGCCCCCGCTGCGCGAGCGTAGGCAGGACATCCCCGCCTTGGCCGAGCACTTCATGCGACGCCACAGCCGGGCCCAGCCTCGGTCGCTGACCCCCGACGCGGTCCAGTTTCTGCGGCAGCACGACTGGCCCGGGAACGTCCGCGAGCTGGCCAACCTCCTCGAGCGGGCCGTGATCCTGGCCGAGGGCCCCACGGTAAGCCGGGGTGATCTGGCGGCCCTGCTCACCCCGGTCTCGCGGGTCGCCACGCTGGCCGAGGCCCAGGCGGAGCTGATCACCACCACCCTCGGTCGCACCCATGGCGTGATCGAGGGGGAGTCGGGAGCCGCGCGGCTGCTGGGCGTTAGCCCCAGCACGCTTCGATCACGCATGCAGAAACTCGGGATCGCTCGACCCGAGTGACGCCCCACCGGTGGCTCGGTGGCCCGACGTTCGACGCTCCGTTCGTCGGCGGCCGGGCGTGGCTCGCGGTGCTCCGCGTATACTGGGCGTGTGGCGAGCTTGTCCCCACAGCTACGCGACCTGCTCGGCAACATCGGGACCGCGATGTTCGTGGTGGACGTCGATCGGCAGGGCGATTGCCGCTTCGCCGCCTTCAACGAGCGTATGGAGCGGGGAACGGGGGCGACCAACGCCCAGATCGTCGGCAAGACGGTCGGCGAGCTCGACCCCGAGTGGGCCCGACATATCCAGCCAAACTTCGACGCCTGCGTGCGGACCCGAGCGCCGGTGGCCTACCAAGACCACGTCGATCGTCCCGGGGTCAAGCGACGCTGGGTCAACGTCACCCTGTCGCCGGTGCTGCGTGACGATGGCTCGGTCGAGCGCTTGGTGGGCACGGTGCACGACTTCACCGGCAAGTGGCTCGCCGAGCGCGAGCTCTCGGAGCGGCTCGAATTCCAGCAAGAGCTGACCTCGCTGTCGGCCGACTTCTCGGCCAGCGATCCCGAGGTGTTCGCGGCGTGGGCCACCCGAGCCCTCGGCTCGCTGGGTCGCTTTACCCGGGCCGAGCACGTCGGGGTCGTGCTCTTTGCTCCCGATGACACGCTGACCATGGTCTACGAGTGGGTACGCCCGGGGCTGGTGGGGCTCGCGGATCAATTCCAGCACGTCCCCCTGTCGGAGCACCCCCGCTACGCCGAGGTTCGCCAGTCCGGCGCCGAGGCGTCGGCGTCCGTGGTCTCCGATCCCAGCCCGGATGCCTCGGCCGTTCGCGCCACCTTGCAGCGCGCCCGCGAGGTCTTCGATCTGGTCATACCCCTGGTCGTGGGGGGGCAGGTGCTCGGAGCGCTGTCGGCCACCGCGGTGCGAACCCCCAGCGTCACCGACTCCAGTCTCACCGCCGCGTTGCGCCTGCAGGTGCAGTTGCTCGCCAATGCGATCGCGCGCCACCGGCTCGAGCTCCGCCTCGGACGCGACCGCGACGCGCTCCACCGCGAGGTGCAGCCGGAGCCTCCGGCGCTCACCCTGCTGGAGCGCTGCCCGGGCCTGGCCGGGGTTGCTCGGGCCGTGCGCAAGGTCGCCGCCTCCGACGCCACCGTCCTCATCACCGGGGAGACCGGCGTGGGCAAGGAGGTCGTCGCCCGGGCGCTCCACGAACAGCGGCCCAACCGCGGCGGGCCCCTGGTGACGATCAACTGCGCCGCCGTCCCGCCGTCCATGTTCGAGAGCGAGCTGTTCGGCCACGTGCGGGGAGCGTTCACCGGGGCCGATCAGGATCGGGTCGGTCGCTTCGAGCTGGCCGATCGAGGAACGCTGCTGTTGGACGAGGTCGACCAGCTCGATCCCAGCGCTCAGGCCAAGCTGCTGCGCGCGCTCCAAGAGGGGCGGTTCGAGCGGGTCGGCTCGGGCACGTCGGTACGCTCCGACGCTCGGATCGTCGCCGCGACCAACTGCGATCTGGCCCAGGCCGTCTCGCGGGGGGAGTTTCGATCTGATCTCTACTACCGCCTGCACGTCTTCCCGATCGACGTGCCGCCGCTGCGGGAGCGACCCGACGACATCGCCCCGCTGGCCCAGCACTTCCTGCGCCGCCACGGCAGCGAGCTGGCCGATCTCAGCCCGGGGGCCCTGGCCCAGCTGCGGGCCTACGATTGGCCCGGGAACGTGCGGGAGCTGGCCAACGTGCTCGAGCGAGCGGCGATCCTCGGGAGGGGGCGCGGCCTTGAGTTCCCCGACCTGGGCACGGGGGGATCGATGACCCCGAGTGCCGCCGTGACCGAGTCGATGACGCTACAGGAGCACGAGCGGGTAACGATCACCCAGGTGCTGGAGCGGAGCGGGTGGACGATCGAGGGCCCCGAGGGCGCCGCCTCGCAGCTCGGGCTCAACCCGAGCACGCTGCGGGCTCGCATGCGTAAGTTCGGGATCAGCCGTCCTTCTGGCTAGGGGCGCGCGCGGCGGACGGTGACATCGACCTACCCACGCGTTCGCGCTCGGGTACACGTGCGCAGCGGGCATTGGTTCCCGAGCGATCCGATCGAACCGGACCCGATCTGCCACTGGGTCCCGTGCGATCACCAGGGGTGACTTGTGGATCATCGGGGAGACCCCGGCGGTCGTCCCGGCAGTTGGGTCAAAGATCATTCGATCAACGACTCGCGGAAACTTCGGTCCGGCTCATCGGTTTCACAATTGAAACCGTGACCGTGTTCGTCGTCGAAGATGGAGCGAGATGGGGATCGCCGACTCACTGTCACACAACGAAGCACATCAGACATGCAGCATCGCCGACTATCGACCGCCCTGGCCCTCATGACGCTCTGGCCGCTTGCGGGCTGTAACGCTCACCCCATCAAGCCCGTGTGCTACCAGCACTCCTCCGAGACCACCACCGAGGTCTCCTTGGAGTCTCGGCGCAAGGTCGACATCCTCTTCGTCATCGACAACTCCGGCTCCATGGGCGAGGAGCAGGCCGCGCTGGCCGAGAACTTCGGCGTCTTGGTCGCGCAGCTCGAGCAGCTCGAGGTCGACGCCGACTATCGGATCGGGATCACCACCACCGAGAGTGCCAACCCCCACTGTGTGCTTGGTGACGGCGAGCTCGGGGCGCTCGCGCTGCGTAGCTGTCGATCCCACCTGGAGGACTTCGTGTTCAACGGCGTCGATCGGAGCGAAGAAGCCTGCCTGCAGTCGTGCCCCGAGTCGCTGGCCGATCTTGCCCCGCTACCCACGGCGCTCGAGGAGGGAGGTCCGCTCGCGCCTCGCCCCTGGCTCGAGCGCAATCGCGGCGGGACCAACGTCCCACAGGGGGTCAGCACCGCGCAGGCCCTGGCCTGCTGGGGTCCCCAGGGGATCGCGGGCTGCTCCTACGAGTCGCCCCTCGAGGCGATGCTCGAGGCCTTCGAGCGCAGCGGCGTCGATACCGAGCCCGATGCGGGCTTCTTGCGGGACGATGCCCTGTTGCAGGTCGTGATCATCACCGACGAGGCCGATTGCTCGGCCACCCTCGACGGCGAGGACGCCTTCGATCCGGATGGTTCCAAGGCCCTGTGGCCCGACGCCAGCGCCCAGCAGGCCTCCAGCGCCGTGTGCTGGAACGCCGGCGTCGCCTGCCAGTCGCGGCCCGACGGGCGGATCGACTGCGAGCCGGCCGACATCGACTTGCAGGGTCAAGCCACCGACCCCGAGGGGGCCGTACTCCACCCGCTGTCGCGCTACATCGATCGGCTCCAGCAGCTCGACGCCCGCAAGCGCGAGGTCCTCGGGACCGACGACCAGCAGGTCTTGCTGTCGGTCATCGCCGGCGTTCCCCCCGGCTACACCGGCGAGCCTATCGACTACCAGCCCGGGACCGATCCCAACTTCCTCGCCAACTTCGGCGTGGGGGCGGGCTGTAGCAGCGACAAGGGCGAGGCCGTGCCGCCTGTGCGTCTTTTGGCCGTGGCCGAGACCTTCGCCGACGCGCCCGGCTCCAACGTGTTCTCGATCTGCGATGGTGACTACCGGCCTGCCCTCGAGGCGATCGCCGATCGACTCATCGAGCAGCTCTCGCGTCCTACCTGCATCGACGCGGGAGCGGTCGGAGACGACCTGGTGGTCGATGGTCGACCCTCGCACTGCGTGATCCAGCGAACGGTGGGCTCCGAGCGGCTGTCGGTGCCCACCTGCGTGCGGGAGGGCGAGCAGTGGGCCCTGCCCGCCGGCGAGTCGCTGTGCGCCTATGCGGTGGTCGATGAGGCGGTTCACCCCACGTGCGCCGCCAACGACCAGGCCGTGGAGGTTCGGTACCTACAGGCACCCGGCACGGAGTTCGGGGTGGTCGAGGTGACCTGCGAAAATGATCCGGGGCCGGGCTGCGGACTGGGTTGAGCCTGACCAAACGTCATCCGGGGCGTTGCCCGGCTCGTGCTCCGGGCTCGTGCTCCGGGCTCGTGCTCCGGGCTCGTGCTCCGGGCTCGTGCTCCGGGCTCGTCATCCGCTGGGGCGCGAAAACGTGGCCGCGCGACCGTACCGTGCTGTGTCCGGTGTTCCCCTAGCAGCCCGCCGTCGGCATCTGCGGTTGTTGCTCGCGGTCCTCGATGCGGCCGGCTCGCGGCGCTCTCGCATGAGATCGGGGCATCGTCACGGGCGGGGGGCGGAGATCATCGTCGATGGAGACTCGACTCGTGCAAGAATGCTAGCGCAGAGCGCTGCGCCTCGGCCGGTCGTGTGGGCGTGGGGGTTGGGCGCTCGCACCGGGTGGATCCACCGGATGAGCAGTGATTCGAACCGCTGGTACCAGCAGGCGACGCGCTACTCGATGCTGTCGCAGGTGGTCCTGCTGATTTCGGGGACGACCGAGCTCGGGTCATTCCTCGATCAGGCGGTCGAGAAGATCAAGGGGGCCCTCGACTTCGAGCGCTGCACGATCGCGCTGGCGACCGCGGGCGGTCGGGTGTTCGATCTCGACACGCTGCTGGAGACTCGGCCCGACGTGCCCCGGTGCCGTCTTCAGCGGTTGCCGATCGAGGATCAGGTATTTTGTGGGGTCATGGCCGGCGAGCACCACCGGTGGTGTGAGGGAGCGGAGGTGCCGGGGCCCGAGTCGATCGCCGATCCGGGGCTCGTACACGGCTCGGTCACCGGACTGCTCGTCTTTCCGCTGAACGCCTATGGCCTCAAGCTCGGGGTGCTGGCGTTCTGCACCACCCGGGAGGGGGGCTATGAAGAGGCCGACGTCGAGCTCGCGCGGCTCTTTGCGGCCCACCTCGCGCTGGCGATCGCGCGTTGGCGCCAGACCGAGACGCTGCGGCGCACCAACGCCGCGCTCGAGGCCGCGCGCGACGATCTCGAGGTGCGCGTGGCCAAGCGGACCGCCGAGCTCATCGAGGCCAACGCGTTGCTGGCCACCGCGCGCGACGAGGCCGAGGCCGCGCGCGCCCGGGCCGACCAGGCCAACGCCGCCAAGAGCGAGTTCTTGGCCAGCATGAGCCACGAGATCCGCACCCCGATGAACGCGGTGATCGGCATGACGGGGCTGTTGCTCGGGACCGAGCTCGACCCGCGGCAGCGCGGCTACGCCGAGGCCGTGCGGGCCAGCGGTGAGGTGCTGTTGGGGCTGCTCGACGACATCCTCGATTTCTCCAAGATCGAGGCCGGCGAGCTGCAGATCGAGCGCGCCCCGCTCGACGTGCGCGAGTGCGTGGCTCGGGCGGTCGAGGTGCTCGCCAGCTCGGCGGCCGCCAAGGGGATCGAGCTCGTCTATCAGGTGGATCAGCAGGTCCCCGTGGCGATCCACGGCGACGCCACCCGGCTCCAGCAGATCTTCGTCAACCTGATCGGCAACGCGGTCAAGTTCACGCCCAGGGGGGAGATCGTCGTGTCGGTCACCGCCGAGCCCGATCCGGTCGCGCCTCAGCTGGTCGAGCTGCGGTGCTCGGTGCGCGACACCGGGATCGGCATCAAGCCCGAGGCGCTCTCTTCTTTGTTCGATCCCTTCTCCCAAGAAGACGCCTCGACCGCGCGGCGCTTCGGGGGCACCGGCCTCGGCCTGACGATCTGCAAGCGTCTGGTCGAAGCCATGGGTGGTGCGCTGACCGTGCAGAGCGAGCCGGGGGTGGGCTCGACCTTCTCCTTCACGATCCGGGGGGCCCGGGTCGAGCGTCCGCGTCCTCGCTACCTGGGCGGGGAGATCCCCGAGCTGGTCGGTGAGCTGGTGCTGCTGGTTGGTGAGCCGGGGACCAGTCGCAAGCTGACGCGGCTACACCTGCGATCGTGGGGCATGCGGACGCAGCGGGTCGACTCGGGGGAGGCGGCGCTGCGGTGGCTCAGCGCGCCGGGCAATCGCTGTTGCTGTGTGATCACCGAGGCCGTGCTGCCCGACATGTTGGGCTCGACCTTCGTCGAGTCGGTGCGTCGTCACCCTCCACACGTAACGCTACCGATCGTGGTCTTGACCGCGCTGGGGCAGCCCTTGCTGCGCGGTGCGTCGATCACCCCGCTGACCAAGCCGGTCGCCCCGGCTCGTCTTTATCGGGCGCTGGTGGCCCTGTCGACCGAGCCGGGGGCCGAGCCGGAGCCCGCCGTGCCGGTCGCCGTGTCGGCCTCCGAGATCCCGGAGATCCCGCCGGGCCTTCGGGTCTTGTTGGCCGAGGACAACCTGGTCAACCAGCGGGTGGCTCAGCTGTCGCTCGAGCGCCTGGGTCTTCGCGCCGACGTCGTATCCTCGGGGTTGGAGGCCATCGCCGCGGTTCGCCAGCAGTCGTACGACGTCGTGCTGATGGACGTGCACATGCCCGAGCTCGATGGGCTCGCGGCGACCCGTCGGATCCGGGCCGATCCCAGCGTGATCCAGCCGATCATCGTCGCGGTGACCGCCAACGCCACCACCCGCGATCGAGAGCAGTGCATCGAGGCGGGCATGGACGCGTACATCAGCAAGCCGTATCGCCTCGACGAGCTGACCGGCGTGCTCGCGGGTCTTCCCGTGTCCGAGCCGGGGGAGGGGGTCGTCGTGGCCCGCGATCACGAGCCGACCACCCCGGCGGCCGTCGATGTGGCCGCGCCGATCGACATGGAGTGGCTGCGGGAGAACTACGATCCCGACGACGAGGCGCTGCGGTCGATCCTCGAGATGTACATCGAGCGCACGGTCGAGCTCATCGGGCAGATGAAGGAGGCTATCGATGCGGACGACATGGACGCGCTCGGTGAGTACGCCCACGCTCTGAAGGGGATGAGCGGCACGGTGGGGGCCAACCAGCTGCTCGCGCTGACTGCCGAGGAACCCCCGGTCGTTGCCGATTCGATCCAGCAGATCGAGCAGGCCCTGGCGCGGCTGCGGGACGTCTTGGCGGACGAGCTGGGGCTCGGGGTGCCGATGTAGTCCTCGGATCCCGTGCTGGGATCGGGTCGCCGGTAGGCGCGAGCGGCCATGAGCACTCGGGCTTTGCGGTCACTCGAGCTCGGCTCGATCGAGATTCGATCGATCGACTATAGTGGCCCTGGTGAGCGCTGGGCCTGACGACTTCGATCTGTTGCACCGTTGGCGGCAGGGCGACCAGAGCGCCGCGGATCTCCTGGTGCGGCGCCACTATGGCGCCGTTCTTCGCTTCTTCGAGGTGCGCACCCGGGTCGCCGAGGATCTGACCCAGCGCACCTTCTTGGCCTGTGTGGAGGGGCAAGAGCGCTTTCGCGGCGACGCGACCTTTCGCGCCTACCTGTTCGGCATCGCCCGGCGCCAGCTCTTTCGCTATCTCGATGACCAGCGCCGGGGTGATCGATTTGCCAGCCTCGACGAGCCCGAGCCCACTCCGGGCACCTCGCTCAGCGTGCTGGTGGCCCGCCGCGAGGAGCACCAGATCCTGCTCACCGCCATGTCCACCCTCCCCGAGGAGATCCAGACCGTCATCGTGTTGCATTACTGGGATGGTATGTTGGCCCGGGAGATTGCCGACGTACTCGAGGTGGCCACCAGTACGATCACAACTCGTCTTGCGCGGGCTCGTCAGGCGCTTGGCGACCGGATCCGTCGCGTTGCTCGCCGCGGCCGCGCAAGTGACGCTGTGCTCCAGGATCTCGATGGGTGGGTTCGCTCCCTCGCCGATCCGGCCACAATGGCCGCGATCCGGCCCCGATTGCCGCGATTGGTGGCTCGCCGCAAGGCCTGAGCGGCGCGGTTCGGTGCCCGGTATGACCCGCGGTCTGGCTGGACCTTGGGCCCCCACGCGACGGCTCGACAACGCTTGCGGTACGATGATCGTCCGTGGAGGCGGCGGTCGTGAGCTCCCCGGGTCTGCCCGCAGGGACCCGTTTTGGAGAATTCGTCGCGGTGCGCCCCTTGGCGGCCGGGGGCATGGCGGAGCTCTACCTCGCCGCTCGGGCTCGGCCCAAGGGTGCTCCCGAGCTGGTCGCCGTCAAGCGGCTGCTGCCCCACCTGGGGTGGGATCCCGAGTTCGTGCGCATGTTTCTCGACGAGGTGCGGATCATCGCCGACCTCGACCATCCCAACATTGTGCGGGTCGTCGACTTCGGGGTTGGCGAGGGCGGCCATTACTTGGCCATGGAGTACCTGCACGGGCGGACGCTGCGCGCCATTCAGCGCAGCATGCGTGATGCGGGGCCGCTACCGCTGGCCTTCTCGGTGAGCACCGTCATGGAGATCGCGGCCGGTCTGCACGCCGCCCACGAGCACCGAGACACCGACGGCAACGCGGTCGAGGTGGTGCACCGAGATGTCTCGCCCTCCAACGTCATGATCACCTTCGATGGGCAGGTCAAGCTGCTCGACTTCGGGATCGCCCGGGTCACCGAGCAGACCCAGCTTACCCGGGCGGGCACCCTCAAGGGCAAGGTCGGCTACATGTCGCCCGAGCAGTGTCGCGGGGATCGGGTCGATCGGCGCAGCGACGTCTTTGGGCTGGGGATCCTCCTCTATGAGCTGACCGTTGGGCGTCGGGCCTTCTATGCCGAGAACGACTACGCGGTGATCGGCAAGGTCGTCGATGGGGACTACGTGCGGCCGGGGCGACTGGTCGAGGGTTACCCGGTCGCGCTCGAGGCGGTGATCGCCCGGGCTCTGCAGGTCGATCCGGCCGAGCGCCACTCCAGCGCCGCGGTGCTGGCCGACGAGCTGGCGCGCTACGTCGCGGGGGCCCGGCTCGACCTGAGTGCGGAGGCGCGGGAGGCGGTGCTCCGCGAGCGGTTTGGATCCGAGCCGGTGCCCCGGGTGGACCTGGCGACGATCACCGCGGGAGCCGAGCCTCCGAAGGCGGCGGGCTCTTGGTTGCGCTGGGCGGCCATGGCTGGTCTGGGGCTGTTCATCGGCGGGGCGGGGTTCGTGATCGGCATGGCGCGATCCAGCGAGTCTCCGGCCGCGGAGGCGGTGACGCCCGACTCGTCGGTGCCCGCGGCTTCGTCTGAGCCGGTGCAAGTGTCCGATCCCTCGGCGGGGTCGTCTGCGGAGGGTTCCGAGCCGGTGGAACGGATCATCGAGGAGTCCGAGCAGTTCGAGGAGGCCGAGGAGGCCGAGGAGGCGGCCAGTGATCCGCAGGAGGCGGGTCCGGCCGCAGGCACCCGATCGAAGCGACGGCCGCGCTCTCGTCGACGGCCCAAGGGGCGTCCAGCGTCTCCGCCCGCCGGTGATCCCGATGCTCTGTTGCCGCCGACTTGGCGTGAGCAATGAATGCGTTGCGCAGCTGGATCCCCGTGCTCTTGCCGTCGTGGGGCTTGGTGGCGGTCGTTCTCGTTCCGGGGCCGGTGCACGCCGATCTGCGGGGCGCCAACGAGGCTCCCGTCGCCGACGAGGAGCCCGTCGCCGACGAGGAGCCCGTTGCCGACGAGGCTCCCGTCGCTGACAAGGCCCCCGTCGCTGACAAGGCTCCCGTCGCTGACAAGGACTACGACTACGCGCGGAAGGTGATCAACGAAGCCGCGGCCCACGAGGTGGCCGGTCGGATCGACAAGGCCCTCAAGGTGCTCGACAAGGCCGAGCGTGTGCGGCCCCTCGCGGTGTTCACCTACGCACGGGCGAGGATCGAGGAGCGTCGGGGCAACTGCGAGCGTGCGGCGGTGCTCTACCGCGAGTTCCTCGAGCAGGACGTGCAGCCCGCCGATGCGGCCGATGCTCGGCGGGGGGAGGATCGGTGCCGCGCGATGCTGGGGCTGCCGCCCGTCGACCGCGACGGCGACTCGTCGGCGACCGACTCGTCTGGCGAGCCGAGCGAGGGCTCGGGTACGAGCGAGTCGGTCGTGGAGCCGCCGCCTCCCCCCCCGCCCTGGCATACCGATCCCTGGGGGGGGGTGCTGGTGGTCGGCGGCGTGGCGGCGCTGGGGGTGGGGGTTGGGCTCTATGTGCAGAGCCGGGCCGACGAGCGGGCGTCGCAGGAAGCCATGAGCCTGCAATCCTTCGACGATCGATCGCGTCGCGCCGTGCGGCTCAACGTGGCGGGGATCGCCACCATGGCCGTGGGCTCGGCGCTCGTCGTCGGGGGCGTGGTTCGCTATGCCTTGGTGGGTACGCGAGCGCGACGAACAAAGGTGGCGGTGGGGCTCGGTGGGGGACCGCGAGGGGCGAGCGCTCGGGTCGTGTGGCGGTTTTGAGGGGCGGTGGTGGTTGGCCACCGTGACTGGTGAGCACACGGGGGATCACACCCGGGTGACGCAAGGGTCGCCCTCGGGGAGCTTCGGTGTTCCGTCTGGGTTCCGCACCCCGCGTTCGATGCCGAAGCGGATGTGTTCCTCGCGGGTCATTCCTCGGAACCACTCCATCATGCGTTGGAATTCGTCTTCTGCTTCTTGCACGGTGGGGTCGACGATCACGTGCTTGTGCTTGCTGGTGGACATCACTGTGTACCCCATTCCCCAGTCATGAGACTCCATAGTCGATGACTCTTCGGTCGTAGCGTATGATAGTGTGATCAACCTAAGCACAGCCGCGACGCAGCGCAGCTGGTACGAAGCGAACCGCTTTCCTGGATTCGTCTCTGGGGGCCTGGGTGGCCTGCGAGCTCATCCCCGCTAGCTCGCGATCCGAGCCAGCGTATCCACGAGCAGGTCGTGGTCGAAGGGCTTGGTGACAAAGCCGTCCATGCCCGCCTCCAAGCACATCTTCCGGGTCTCCGCGAAGGCATCCGCCGACAGCCCCACGATGGGCGGGCACTGCGGCCCGTGCTCACGCTTGAGCATTCCGGCGGCCTCCAGGCCGTCGATCTCGGGCATGTTGAGATCCATGATGATGAGATCGAAGGCCTGCCCGCGGGCGGCATCGAGCGCGAGCTGGCCGTTGTCGACCATGGTGCAGTGCGCCCCCATGCGCTCGAGGACCTTGCTGAGCACCATCTGGTTGATCCGGTTGTCCTCCGCCGCCAGGATCCGCAGCCCGCTGAGGGTGGGCCGAGCCGACGGTGCGGGCAGGGACGGGGGCGGGGTGCGCTCGGTCTCGATCGTGAACGAGAAGCACGAGCCTCGACCCTTTTGGCTGTCTACCTCCAGCTGCCCGCCCAGCATCTGCGCCAGCAGCCGGGAGATCGACAGCCCCAGGCCGGTGCCCCCGTGACGGCGAGCGTCGCGCTCCCCTTGCATGAAGCGCTCGAAGATCCAGCGCTGCTCCTGCGGGGTCAGCCCGATCCCCGTGTCACGCACGGAGAACTCCAGCTCGCACCCCGCCTCCGACTCGGCGCGTAGCCCCACCGATAGCGAGATCTCGCCCTTCGCGGTGAACTTGAGCGCGTTGGTCAGCAGGTTCATCAAGATCTGTCGTAGGCGGGTCGAGTCCGAGCGGATGAACTGGGGCACCGCAGGATCGATCGTGCTGTCGAGCCGCAGCTTCTTGGACAGCGCCCGCTCCCGGCACAGCAGCAGCACGCTGGCGATCATCTGGTGGAGGTCGAAGGGCTGCGGGTCGAGCTCGAGCTTGCCGGCCTCGATCTTCGAGAAGTCGAGGATGTCGTTGATGATGACCAGCAAGCTCTGGCCGCACTCTCGCACCGCCTGCACGTACTCGAGCCGCTCGGGATCCGACAGCGACTGTGACAGCAAGGTGTTGAGGCCCAGGATCCCGTTGAGCGGCCCTCGCAGCTCGTGGCTCATGTTGGCCAGGAAGTAGCTCTTGGCCCGATCGGCGGCCGTGGCATCGAACTCGGCCCGCTTTTGCCGGGTGATGTCGGTGTGGGTCCCGGTAAAGCGAAGCGGCTTGCCGCTCCGGTCGTACTCGACGATCTTGCCCCGATCGAGGATGTGCCGCCAGCTGCCGTCCTTGTGCCGCATGCGGTGGATGTTCTCGTAGAAGGCCGTCCGCCCTTCGATGTGGGCGGTGATGTCGGCGTAGCACGCGGCCAGGTCGTCCGGGTGCACGCGAGACTCCCACGACGAAAGTTCCTGCTCGATCTCCGAGAGCTCGTGGCCCAGCATCGTGGCCCATCGCTCGTTGAAGACCACGTCGTTGGTCTGCGGGTTCCAGTCCCACATCCCCAGCCGGGTGCCCTCGAGCACCAGCTCCAGTCGCTCCTTGTGGAACGCCAGGTCGTTCTCGATCCGCTTGCGATCGCTGATGTCCTCGAAAAAATGCAGGGTGGTGTCCGGGCCGTGCGCGACGAGCCGGTGGCTGACCCAGACCTCGAGGGACTCGCCGGATCGAAGGCCGGATCGAAGGCCAGATCGCAGGCCGGAGCGCAGGCGATAGTCGGGCAGGTCGACCGGCTCGCTCGACCGGGGAGCACGAAGGTGTACGAGGACGATCTCCCGGTCCTCCTCGTGCACGAGATCCCACAGGTACGTTGTTCCGTTGGTGAATTCGTGCGAGGGGTGATCGAGGAGCCGCTCGATGTTGGTCGAGACGAACCGGGGGGTCGCCAAGCAGTCGGCCGTTGTCACGTAGACGACCGACGGGCTCAGCGCGAGGATCTCATCGTAGGGAACCTCGGACACATTGGCTACGGCATCACAGGTTTCGAGGCTACGCAAGCGATCATCGGCGGTTCGATCACACGCGGTCGAGGAGCAAAACGGTCATTGCTTCACCTCGTTGTCGCGGGTCGCTGTCACGAGAGCTGTGACGAGGGGAGCGGCTGCGACCGCGAGCCCGCGATCCGTGGTCGAGCGTGATGACGGACGACTCGGGGGCGTTGGGGGAAAACGCGAAACACGATAAGTCGTGGGGCAAATGTTCGCGAATCGGGTCGTCGGTGGGGAGTTTCGCTCCACGGGTCGGACTCGTGGGGTCGACGTGCGCGCCGATGTCCTGCGGGATCCGACGGCGCTCGATCATTGCATCGGTGATGTTCGAGGACATCGCCACGCGCCATCGGTTGACGCTGCGGGATGTCCCCGGACATCGAGCCCTCGCTCGACCATTGCGTTCGCGATGTCCGAGGATATTCGAAAGCGCGCAACCATTGACTTCGGCGAGATCTTCGGGGACCCAGCGCCGGTCGATCATTGCATCGACGAGATCCGAGCGGTTCGGGAGCGCCGGGGCCGTGCGGGGGCGGGCTCAAGGCCGGACCCCAGGCGGCACGGAGCGAGCCCCGTGCGTGGGCGAGCGCGTTTATGCCCGCTCGGGAATTTCTGGATTTCCGCGGGGTTCCTTTTGTACGGCGTTCTCGGGCCTGTTTGCGATCTTTTTAGAAAAAGCTCGTCAGGACTCGGAGGCGGCGACCTTACCTCCGAGTGATGGCAACTCCACTCATCGATCCTTCCCGTTATCTCCATGCTCCCCGCGTTGGCGTTCGTTCGGCGCTGGGCCTGGCGAAGATGCTCCTGACCGTCGTGCCCGAGGACGCCGGACCGGCCGTGGACGAGGCGGCCTTGACGCTCGGGCGCTCGCGGGACGAGCTCGAGGCCCGGTGGATGTCTCGGGTGTACGCGCGTCCGCTCGAGGATGCCCGTCCGTACGATCATCGTCTCGATCGTGCGTGGTCGGCGGTCTCGGGCAGCCTCGATCGCTATGCGATCTTCGATTCCGACGATCCCGATCGTCAGCGGGCCACCGGGCTCCACGCTCTTTTGTTTCCCACCGGACTGGACTTCCTCAAGCTCCCCTATATCGAGCAGTACGTCGAGAGCAGTCGGCGGGTGGAGCAGATCGAGCAAGAGGGCCTTCGCGAGGATCTCGACCGCCTGGTGGGTGAAGACTTCATCCATGAGCTGCTGGCGGCTCACCAGGCTTATGGCGTGGTGCTCGGGGTCACATCGCCGAGCGAGGTGGTCCCGCCGGTTCCGCTCGATGGTCCCCTGCGAGCGCTGACCCGGGCGATCAGTCGCTATGCACTCCAGGTGCTTGCGTTCGCCGACCGAGATCCCGAGCACAACACGACCGCGGCCCGTCGGGCGCTGTGGCCCATCGACGTGCTGCGGCAGAGGAGCGCTCGTCGCAGCGCTGGCCGAGGCCCTGCGACCGTCGGAGCTGACGACGAAGGGACCGGGTCGTTGCCGGCCGGCGAGGGGCAGGCCCGGCCCGCGTTCTCGGCGTCTTGAATGGCCGGGGGGAGGGCAATACGGCCGACGATGCTCTACTGCATCGGATGCTCTACTGCATCGGATGCTCTACTGCATCGGATTTTCGGCCCACGCCGGCCGCTGCGCGAGTTGGTCGACCACCGTTGGCGACAGCGGCAGCCCCCATGCCAACAAGAAAGGCCCCAGGTCCCGGTCGACCTGCGCCCCGAAGGTCAGCGCGAACTCGTCGATCTTCTGCTGATCGGACCACTGAGGTCCCAGCGGTATGGCGAGGTAGTCGGCGTGCAGATCGATGAAGGGCTGCCAGCCGAAGGCCTCCTGGAGCTGTAGGTAGGTCTCGAGCGCGGTCCAGACGCTCCAGTCGTTCCAGAAGTCGGCGCCGCCGGCGAGGTAGTCCGCGATCCGCTGCGCTCGGGCGGCGGGGGTCAGCGCGGGGTGGGCCTGGGCGCGACCGAGGCCCAGCACCGTCTCCGAGGTATGGACCGACCACAGGTTGACGGTCGCTTCGACGACGCCGGGCAGCCCCAGCTCGCGCCACTGGTGGCCGTGGCCCAGCTCGTGGAACGGTCCCCACGAGCCGTGGGTCTCGATGTGTGCGCGGTCGATGAGGCCGGGGGTCGACGCGATGTGCCCCATCATCGGGTAGCCGGCGTGCATCCACCCGTTGCTGATCTGCCGGTCGAGCACGAAGCGCTCGGCCCGGGGGCGATCGTGGGGGATCGCGGCGAGCGTGGCCTGAGCATCCAGGATCTCGCCCCACAGGTCCATCAGCTGCACGGGGTCGTCGAGATCTCGGATCGCCGCGGCGGGCACGGTGATCACGAATGCGTCGGATTCGAGCTCGGCCCAGGGGGCGGGTAGATCTCGTAGCTCGTCCACCCACTGCGCCGACGTCGTCTGGCCGTGCACGTAGTGCGGCGCTAGGTGGGCGCCGCTGACCTCGATCTCGATTGCGCCCAGCGTGGCGCCGACGGGCACGAGCACGTACACCAGACCTCCAAAGGCGCTGGCGCTGGTGGTGACCTCGGTGACGATCGGATCGCGCCGCACGATCGCGGGGACTCGTTCCCACTGGTCGCGGTGCCACAGCGTGTCGGTGTGGCTGCCGATCTGCACGACCAGCCCCGCGTCGACCAGCGCGGAGGGGACGGTCACCTCGATGGGGGCCCCCGCAGGGGCGTAGAGGCCGGTGCTCCGCCAGGCCGCTCGCTGGGGCGCCGCGTAGGTGTACCGGGGGTCACGGCCGGCGTGATCGCCATCGATGGTCAGGACTCGGCTGATCGCCTGCGAGCTCGCACCCACGTCGCCGGGGAAGTCGCTGGCCGCGGGGTGAGCGGTGACCTGCGCCGGCTCGCCTTCGGCGCTTCGCTTGATGTCGATCGTCAGGGCCAGGGCCTCGAAGGGCTGCTGGTCCGGGGCGATCGGGTTGGCCTCGGTGGGTACCACGCTGGCTCCCAACGCGTCGGTGTACAGACCCGCCTGACAGTAGTACGCGCCGAAAGCCGGCACCGGGAGTAGCTGCGCAGTGGCCTGGTTCATCGCAAACGCGAGGTCGAGCTGTGCGGGGCTCGCCGTGATCTCGCCGAGCCAGTGGCGGCGCAGGGCATCGAGCCCATGGGTCGCGTTGGGGACGAGCGTGGGCGCGTCCGCCGGGGTCGAGACGACCGGGCCATCGATGGCCCAGGGGTCCTCGGTCACCGTGATTCCGGTGCCCTCCAGCAACCGGTTACCGGGGTAGTCGGTCAGCACGTCGGGGTGGCTGGTGCCCCACCACCACGCCTGGCCGCCCAGCAGCAGGCCGCCGCCAGCGTCGACGAACGCCGTGATCGCGGCGCGCTGCTCTTGGTCGTAGTCGAAGGACATATAGGCGGCGAACACGTCGACCTGGTCGAGCTCCTCGGGACCGGTGGTGATCACGGTGAACCCCTGGGCGGTCAGGAAGTCGGCGAGCGCAGCGAGCTGGGGGGCGACGCCGACCACCGGGCAGTGGTCGTCGCCGGCCCACCGCGCTGCGTTGACCGCGAGCGCTCCGGCATCGGCCGCGTCGATCTGGGAAGTGAGCTGGTTTTCGTGGCCCCACACGACCACTCGCCCCAGCCCGCGGCGGGCCGCGGCGACGACCACGTCGCCGTCGGCATCGTTGATCACCCGGAACGCCTGCGGGCCGTGGACCAGCAGCGCCGAGGGAGCCCCGCCGCCCAGATCGATCGAGGTGACGCCGGCGGTCAGGGCCTCCCAGTCCGCCGCGATGTTCGGTGGCAGGGGCGGCGCACAGGCGAACGCAGGCGCGGGGCCGCCGGTGATGCCCTGGCCATCACGACCTGGAGCGGTTTGGTGAGCGTTGTCGAGCTCTTCGGTGTTCGTGGCCCCACCGGAGCCGGAGGGGTCGTCGTCGTGGATTTCAGCGTCGATTTCATTGCTGCAGCTCACCGCCAGCAGCAAGAGCGTTGGGAGTATCGTGGGGGATGGAGTGACTCGGGGCATCTCGACCTCTTCGTTCGTCAAAGATGTCCGTCGGTGGTGCTCATTGATTGCGACGCGGTCGAAAATGGCGGGGTGCTCCAGGCTGGAGCATGCGCCGAATGTGTAGGGACGCTGGGTCGGTCGGCCAGGCGATGGGGCTGCATATCGAGCAGTTCGGCGACCCGCAGCACGGCAGCGGCAGGCTGGTCGGCGTGGTGTAACGGGTCGGGAAGGCCGAGAGACCCGGGACTGGGAGGGCCGGAGGGGCCGGAGCTGGGGGGGGCCGCGAGCGCTCGCCCGGCCTGGCGTGGATCCTCGGTACCGCCCGCGGCTTTCGGGGGATACTCTCGGGGTCCTCTACCGGGCCCCGTTCATGAGTCCCAGCGCCTATCAGCATCTCGTACGCACGTGGCAGCTCGCCGAGTTCATTGTCGACCGCATCGTCAAGCCCTCTCCACCTCGCTGGATAGCGTATCAGCGTCGCTCCCTGCCCCTATGGCGCAATGTGGTCGTGTCTACTGAGGGCGGCCTCGTCGGGTGGCATATCGACCATATCGACTCCCCGCTGTCTCGCACAGATCTGTCCCCGCTGCTCCAGAGCCTACATACCAGCCCGGACATCCATCACGCGATCCTGGCGGTCGACCACACCCAGATCCGATCGGCGGATCTGGATCTCATGCTCGTCAATGGTCTGGCCAAGGCATCTCGTATCGCCAGGGGCAAGCTCCCGCGCTTCGCTCCCGATCGCAAAGAATACGAGTGCCTTGCTGCGCTCTGCGCGATCCTCACCAATACCGAGCTCGATGGGTCCACCGATGCGCCATCGAGGCTCGACGACAAAGCATCGAGCACGGCAAAATGGGGGGCGGAAGAGCGTGCTCTCGAGGAGATCGTCGAGATCTTCAATCAGTACGATCCTGCCGTGCATCTAGTGGAGAGTTTGGGTTTTCCGGGCTCAAGGCTGCCGTCCTTTACGACACCGGTCCTATTTTGGAGTAAGGTCTTCCGCGAGGCTCGCAATGGTTTGCTTCCAGGAGGCGTGCGACCCATCCTCGAAGCGGCAGCCCGACAGTATCCCCACAACCCTTCCTTGGCCCCGTATCACCGCGCTGGGCCGAGCTGGCCAATCGCTCACGCAGCGGGCTCGGCCCAACTGGAACACGTGTTTCAGCTCCTCGGCCGGTTCGAGGTCCATGTTCTCTACGAGGGGCCCGACGTTCGTCAGCGAGCGGTCCGCGCGCTCCATCACGTCTTCGAGGAGCCTGAGCGGCTCGTCGAGGCCCTGCTGGAGTTCGTCAGCGACCCGGGTTCTTCGGGTGTGCAGCTCCACTTCGACGTCCTTCACGACCAGGTGCTCCGCGGTTTCGCCCGTCGCACCGCGCCATGGGTTCCAGTGCCTGCGGGCCCTCCCGACGAGGAGGTCCTGCTGTGGCGCCGGGACAGCCGTGGCAAGGCTCGAACCCTCTGGTTGTCGACCAAGGAACCGGGCCTCATCGTCGCGGACATCCCCGGGATGGTGCTCGGGAGCGAGCGTTACCTTTGGCGCTGGGACGCATGCTCGGTACTCGTGCCTTTTGGTGATGCTGTAAACTTCGGTTTCGAGGGTGATCAGCCATTTGACGAGAGCACCGTGGAGTTATTGCCTGTACAGAGTGCGCGGCTCATCAATTTGGAAAACGGCGCTACCCTCCCGCTCGGGGTGATCGAAGATTTTCAGTCCGACCAATGGGTCGACTCTCTCGAGCACGCCGTCGAGCCCATCGGCACATTGAGCAGTATGTTTCTGTCTTGGGCCCACGCTGGCGGATACTCGGGCGGCGCACACGGATGGCATGCCGCCGATTTCATGGTGGTGGATCTCGAGAGTGGGCAGGCTTTCGATATCATCGACGAATCCGAAGCGCGTGAGTATCTCGTAGTCCACGGTGATCTCGCGAAGCGGCAACTCCAAGATCGGGAGCTCGCCGCGGATATCGAAGACGAGAGCCCAACGATCACCATCTGTACGCCCTATTACGATGACTCGTTCAAGCTTCGCCTTCGACTACAGCTTACGTTCGAGACTTGCTACGCCGATACCGACGAATCATGGGACGACGAGCACACCTCTACCACCGTCGAGACCGATGACCTCCCGGCGACCCTCGCTTCCCTCGCCACCGCCCCCGCAGTCCTCCGTGCCTACTGGGACCAGTACCCCAAGGACGAGCGCTGTGGTTGGACCCGTGTTCCGAGCACCGGCCGCGCCCGCGAACTCCTCGAATCCCTCGTTCGCGAGCATCGCGTTACGAACACCCGCACTCCGTAGGACGCCGTCTTCCCTCCGCGACCCAAGGGGCTGTCGGCGCTCGCTCTATGCGTCTTGGATGGCTCGGGACGCAGCGCGTGGAGCTACGGTTTGCTGGCAGACGAGGGCTGAACGCGCCGAACATTACGACCGATCGGTCCAAGAAGGGCTTGTTGGTCAGCAATTGCAGCCTTGTGGCCGACATGGTCTTCGGCCACGCGCGCTCGCTCGGCCCGGCCCGGCTCGGCCCAGCCTTTTGGTACCGCCCGTGCCCGAGGGGGGATACTCTTTGGGCCCCGAACCGGAGGATGCCCGTGAGTGAATCGAGCCTGCAGACCCCGCTACAGAAGCTCCGGCACTGGGAGCAGCACGCGCCCGAGCGGATCTACCTGCGCCAGCCGGTGGATCGGCAGTGGCGGGAGTTTTCGTGGCGGGAGGTCGGCGAGCAGGCCCGCCGCCTGACCGCGGCCCTGCGCGGGTTTGGGCTTCGGCCGGGCGATCGCGTTGGGATCTTCTCGAAGAATTGTGCGGAGTGGATCATCGCCGATCTCGCGGTGATGCTCGGCGGGTTCGTCAGCGTGCCGATCTACAGCACCGCCAACGCGCAGACGCTTCGTTATGTGCTGGAGCACTCGGAGGCCCGGGCCCTGTTCGTCGGCAAGCTCGACCAGACCGAAGACCTCGGGCCCGCGATCCCCTCGGGGTGCGTGAGCATCGGCTTTCCGTACCCCACCGCGCCCACCGAGCACGCATGGGCGGAGCTGCTCGGCGCCCACGCGCCGACGGGCGACCCGGCGGATCCTTCGCTCGACGACGTGATGACGATCCTCTACACGTCGGGCAGCACCGGCAACCCCAAGGGCGCCGTGCATACCTACCGCTCCTTTGCCTACGCCGGCACGCACCTGGCCCCGCTGCTGGGCTGCGACGAGCAGACCCGGATCTTGTCGTACCTGCCGCTGGCCCACTGCACCGAGCGGGCCTACGTGGAGGCGCCCAGCCTCTACCACGCCCTACAGGTCTCGTTCTCCGAGTCGCTGGCCACGTTCTTCGACGATCTCAAGAGCGTCCGCCCCACGCTGTTCGGCTCGGTGCCGCGGCTATGGAAGCGGTTTCAGCTGGGCGTGCTGCAGATGATGCCGCAGGCTCAGCTGGACCAGGCGCTCGCGAACCCGCAGATGGCCGAGGCGGTGCGCCACAAGATAGCCCAGGGGCTGGGCCTGGACGCCTCCACGTGGAACGGCAGCGGCGCCGCGCCGATGGCCCCGGCCTTGCTCGAGTGGTGGCAATCGGTGGGGCTGCCGATCTGCGAGGGGTGGGGAATGACCGAGACCTTCGCGTTCGGCAGCCAGACCCTCCCCGGCCAGGAGATCCGGATCGGCACGATCGGCAAGGCTTACCCAGACACCGAGCTCGTGACCAGCGACGAGGGCGAGCTGCTCATCAAGTCGCCGACCATGATGCGCGAATACTACAAAGAACCCGAGAAGACGGCCGCGTCGTTCACCGAGGACGGCTTCTTCCGTACCGGCGACCGGGCCGAGATCGACGCCGACGGCTACATCAAGATCACCGGCCGGGTCAAAGAGATCTTCAAGACGGCCAAGGGCAAGTACGTGGCCCCCGTGCCGATCGAGAGCCAGCTTGCGCAAGGGGGGCTGGTCGAGCAGGTGTGCGTGGTGGGTATAGGACGCAAGCAGCCGGTCGCGCTGGTGCAGGTGGTCGAGGGGCACGGGCTCGACCAGGCCGCCGTGGGGCAGGCCCTGGCCGCGCTGATGATGCAGGTCAACGAAGGGCTCGAGTCGCACGAGCGCCTCGATCGGATCATCGTGATCGACCAGCCGTGGACCCCAGGCAACGGCCTGCTGACGCCGACCCTCAAGATCAAGCGCCACCTGGTGGAGGCCAAGTACCAGGCGCTCATCGCCCGGGACGACGAGGCACGGGTGGAATTCGAGGCGGACGGCTGAGCCCCGCGGGCGCGACCCGGGGATGCTGTTCACCTCCTACACCTTCCTATTCCTGTTCCTGCCGGTGGTGCTGCTGGCTCACCACCTGGCGCCCCGATCGCTGCGCAACCCCGTCCTGCTGCTGGCCAGCTATGTGTTCTACGCGTGGTGGCGCGCCGATTTCGTGCTGCTGCTGGTGCTGTCGTCGTTGGTCGACTACGGCTGTGGGCGCGGGATCCATGCCTCCCGGCGTCCTCGGGTGCGGCGGGGCCTGCTGGCCGTGTCGATCACGGTCAACCTCTCGCTGTTGGCCTACTTCAAGTATGCCAACTGGGGGATCGACAACCTCAACGCGATCATGGTGGGGCTGGGGGGCTCGGCGATCCCGTGGGCCGAGGTGGTGCTGCCGGTGGGGATCTCGTTCTTCACCTTCCAGACCATGTCGTACTCGATCGACGTGTATCGAGGAGAGGTCGAGCCGGCCCGGCGCCTGCTGACCTTCTCCACCTACGTGGCCATGTTTCCCCAGCTGGTGGCGGGGCCGATCGTCCGCTATCGCACCGTGGCTGCGCAGCTGGCCGAGCGCTCCCGTGATTCGGCGCTCTTTGCCCGCGGGGCGCTGCTGTTCATGATCGGCCTGTCCAAGAAGGTCTTGCTGGCCAACAACTGCGGCCTTACGGCCGACGCGGTCTTCGACCCCGGGCCGGCCGACTTCGGGGCGGCCTGGATCGGCCTGCTCGCCTACACCTTCCAGATCTACTTCGATTTCTCCGGGTACTCCGACATGGCGATCGGCCTGGGCAACATGTTCGGGTTTCACTTTCCGCGCAACTTCGACGCGCCCTATCGGGCCCAGAGCATCACCACCTTCTGGCGACGCTGGCACATCACGCTGACCACCTGGATCCGCGACTATCTGTACATCCCGCTGGGGGGCAACCGCGGCGGTCGGGCCAAGACCTACCGCAACCTGGCGCTGGCCATGGTGCTGTGCGGTCTTTGGCACGGGGCGAGCTGGACCTTTGTGGCGTGGGGGGCCTATCACGGCGCGCTGCTCATCGTCGAGCGCGTGCGGGGGCGGCAGCCGCTCTACGCCCGCTGGCCCGCGCCGGTGCGCGTGGGCTGCACGATGATCCTGGTGATGATCGGGTGGTTGCTGTTTCGCTGCGAAACCCTGGGTGACGTGGGACTCTACCTCGGCGTGCTGCTCGATCCGCGAACCCTCGATCCGAGCACCTGGGCCTACCCCCTTGTCCAGCCGGTGACCTACGGGGTGCTCGGGGCATGCGTGCTGGTGACCTACGGGGGCACGGAGTCGAGCGCTCTGGTCGCCGGGGCGCGGCCGCGGACCTACGCCTGGGCGTTTGCGCTCTTTGCGTGGTCGACGGTGGAGTTGATGAGTCAGGAGTACAATCCCTTCCTCTACTTTCGTTTCTGATGGCGTTTCTGATGGCGTTTCTGATGGCGTTTCTGATGGCGTTTCTGATGGCGTTTCTGATGGCGTTTCTGATGGCGATTCGAATGACGGTTCTGATGCGCTCGGCGCTGCATCCGTACGATCGGTCGAGGGCCCGGTTGCCGTGAGCCGTTTCGACTCTGCGATCGCGGCGGGCTTTTTCGCCATGCTCGCCACCCCGCTGGTGCTCGACGTGCTGGCGTGGGACACCGGCGTGGTGCTGCCGGGTATGCGTCGGGCGACCGAGGTGGCGCGGATCGAGCCTCGCGAGTGGCTCGACGGTGCCGCGGCGCAGAAGATCGAGCAGACCCTCGTGGGTGGCTCGCTATTGTCGCGCTGGGTCGCGCCGCACTACAACGCGGCGTGGTACCGGGCCCTGGGGCGCACCCCGCCCGCGGCCCGGGTCGACGACGAGGGCTGGATCTTCGCGACCAGCCGAACGGCCCCGCTGTCGCCCCGTCGCTACGACGCGCTGGTCGGCATGGTGCCCGCCATGGTCCGGGCGGCGGTCGACGAGGTCGAGGCCCACGGTCCGCGGGTGGTGATCGCCCTGGTGCCCGACCGGGCGCGGCTCCACCCCGAGCACGCCTATCGGGGGGGAGTGCTCCCGCAGCCCAAGCGTGCCTACCTGCCGCGCCTGGCTGCCGCGATGCGGGCGGAGGGGCTGACGGTGATCGAGCTGGAGCCCGCGCTCACCGAGCTGCGTCGAGACGGGATCGATCCGTTCTACCGCGCCGACCATCACTGGACCTCCCACGGGGCCCAGGCCGGGGCGATGGCGCTGGCCCGGGCGCTGCGGACCGGCGGTCACGTGCCGGCCGCCTGTGCCGAGCCGGGATTCGAGCCGGGGGCCAAGCCGGATTTCGAGCCCTTCGAGGTCGCATGGGCCGAACAAGCGGAGGCCACGTCGCTGGTCCGCAAGCTGGGGCTGCCTGCCGCCGGAACGTTGGAGGGTCGCTGGACCCGGACCTACCCGCGGGCTCGGCTGACCCGGCGGGGGGCGTGGGAGCCTCGGCAGGCGCCTATTGTGGTCGTGACCACCAGCTACGGCAAGTGGGGGGCGCCCGAGTGGCTGGCCAATGCGTTGGGGTGCCCGGTGGCCAAGGCGATCCGCGACGGCAATTCGCTCACGCGGGCCAAGACGCTCGTCGAGCGGATCCAGCGGCACGCCGATCTCTCCCGCGCTCGGTTGGTGGTGTGGGAGCTGCTCGAGTACGATCTCTACTCGGCGGCCGACGTGCCGCTGGGCCAGGACGGCTAAAGACGGTATGGAATCGGGCTCGTCTCCATCGTCACGAGACTGGCGTGCGGTCGCCGGCTGGGCCCTGGTCGTGGCCTGTGTGGGCATGCTGGTCCACTTCGTCGTCGAGCACTCGTTTTCGATCTACGACGACGCGTACATTTACTTTCGCTACGCCGACAACCTTCAGGCGGGCTGCGGCCCCACCTTCAACTGTGGCGATCCTCCCGTCGAGGGCTTCACCTCTCCTTTGTATCTCGCGCTCTTATGGCTCGGGGCCCAGCTGAGCGGCGACGTGGAGGCCTGGTCGCAGGTCCTGGGCCCCGTGTGCTTGGGGGTGGCGCTCGGGCTTTCGATCCGGGTCCCGCTGGGGCGCGGCGGGTGGCGTCTGGGGATCGCCCGGAGCCCCGGGCTGGCGGCCGCCGCCGCGATCGCACTGGTGCTGAGCCTGGACGACTACGTGCTGCTCAACGCGGTCAGCGGTCTCGAGACGGGCCTCGCAGCCGCGATCGTGGTGGCGCAGGCCCGGGCCGTGCTGCGTCGCGACATGGCGTGGACCTGCACCTGGGCCGTGGTGGGGGTGCTCGTGCGGCCAGAGCACGGCGTGTTCGTGCTGCTGCTGCCGCTTTTGCCCTGGGTGCGCCGGCGTTGGGCGGTGCTGGGGGTGGTGGGAGCGCTAGGGCTCGTCAGCATTGCTCGCTACGCGGTCTTCGGGGAGCTGTTGCCCAACACCTACTGGGCCAAGGCCGGCGGAACTGTTGTGCATGCCCGGCTCGGCGCGGCCTACCTGCTGCAGGTCGTCGACGACTTTCCCTTTGCCGTGCTTGCTCCCTTGGCGCTGCTCGGTCGGTCCCACCGTCGCGAGCACGCCTACCTGCTGGGTGGGGCGCTGCTTTGGTGCCTGTACTTCTTGCGCACCGGCGGCGACCACTTCGTCTACAGCCGCCTGGCCTTTCCCCTGGTCCCCATGTTGGTGGCGCTGGCGGGGTGTGGCCTGTGCTCGTTGGCCGCTCGGATCGAGCGCCGTGCCTGGCTACGCACGGTCGCGATCCTGCTGCCGGCGGCCCTGGCGGCGGGGCGGGCTCAGCGGCGTCACGAGCTCGCCCCCGGTCATGGCTTTGCCAACGTCACGCGCTGGGCTGCGGTCGGCGAGTGGTTGGCCGAGCACCATGCCGGCCAGACGATCGCGACCGTCCCCGTGGGAGCCATGGCGCATCGTTCTGGTCTGCGCACCCTCGACCTGGTCGGGATCACCAGTCGTGAGGTGGCGCGGTTCGGCGGACGCGTGCCGGCAGAGCTCATGCGTCGCCATTGGCTGGGCCATGAGCGTTACGCCACCGAGTGGGTCCTGGAGCAGGCTCCCGATCTCATCGTGACCACCATGGTTCGCGATGTGCCGTGGCGCACTCTGGCCGAGACCAAGGCTGGGTTCTTTGCCGACTGGCTGCTGTTGCAGGAGATCAAGGCAGGGCGTGCACCCTACGTGCTCTACGACGCCGAGATTGCGCCAAAGCTCCACTGGCTGATGTTCCGACGAGTAGAAGCGGCGTCTGCGCAATGAGCCGCCTTGGGCGGAGTCTCGATTTGCGCAAAAGCCGCTACCTGTTAGTGAGCGCACGCATTAGGACCGAATCGCAGAGCAAAGTGATATTGAAAGGCAATTTCAGTGAAATTGCGTTGATTTTGATGTCAACGAAATATAGTTGATTTGACGATCTGTATGTCAGGGTAATACTTAGAGACAAGCGGATTCAATAACGAACGCTCCGCTAGAACGCGAACGCGTGCATCTAGCAGAAATTATTTATTGGAGATTTTTATGTTTAAGAAAATTTTTCGCGGAAGCTAAGCCCGTTTTGGGCCATCCCTAAGGGGTCCCTGGACACGCTATGGAACACGGAAACGAACAGAACGAACTGCCCGCCGATGATTTTCGGGCGGATCTCTACGGCGCGTATGCGCTGCTCTTGTCGGGCGAGAACTGGTGTATGCGCATTGCCCGCAGGTACTTCTTGCTCGCACGCGGGGACTTGCGCGAGCGGCTTGGTCAGTGGGTGGCTCGAGAGGTCGATCCCGGGATCGCGCGTAAAACGGTGCACCCAGTACTTGAGAATCGAAGGCTTCGATTTCGGCTCGCGCGGACGGTGCTGCAGCGACTCAATGATTGGGTGTTCATGCGTTTGCTTCCGCTGCGTTGGAAGCTGTTGGGCCTGATGGGGATCGAGCACTTCAAGGTCATGATGGCGGAGATGGCCCTGGAGGATCCGCGTTATCTAGAGAGTACCGACCGGTCAATGGGTGGCCTGCTGCAAAGGCACTTCGTCGAGGTTGTCGAGCATCGTGGCGTGGTGCACGACGTCGCGATCTTCGTGGGCTTTGGCTACGTGGCGCGTGTGCTCACGGGATGGATCGCGATGTTCGCCTATACCGCGAGCCTCTCTTTGCTGACCGGATGGCTGTCGTTCCAGCAGGGTCGCATGTTTTGGCCTCCGACCTACGTGCAGGCGTTCCGGTTCCTGTTCATCGACGAGAAATTCTTGATTCATCTCGTCCGCTACGGGTTGGGCTATCTGCGCCCTGGTTTTCATCCTGTCGCTCGGCCCACGAGTGCGCCCATCGCAATCTCCCCCGCTTAGTGAGTCCTCGCGAGCGAGATCCCGTAGGCTCGTCCGCTCGTGAGGCCGGAGGTTTTGTGGGCAGGCAGGAGGTCTCGTGGCGCGGGCATGATGGCCGGCGGTGGCGGCGGCAAGCGTGATGCGGTCCGAGGCGTGAGCGCCTGCGCTCGTTGAGCGGCGGACGAACGGGCATGTAACCGTTGTTGTTCCGCGGTGTACATTAGGCACACACCGCTCGGGTTCATCGCTGGGGTGGCGGTCGGGAGTGAGCATCGAAGGGTGCTCGCTCTCGTTGGGAAGTGTCTGAAACCATTGGGGTTCGGGTCGTGCGGTTAATCGGTCATCGGGCTGAATAAGATCTGCCTTCATCGATACTCCTACGCTCGGAGCCTCGAAAACCACTCATGAGAACCACGAATGAGTCAGTAGCCCGATCCTCGGATGACCTTCGGGCCGATCTCTACCGAGCTTATGCGCTGCTGTTGTCGGACGAGAGCCGATTCATGCGCATCGCTCGTCGCTATCGACTGGTGACCCGAGGAGACGTGTCGGAGCGACTGAGCGGGTGGGTGGCTCGGGAGGTCGATCATGAGGTCGCGCGCGACACGGTGCGCCCGGCGCTCGAGGCACGGGGTCTTCGGGTGCGGCTCGTGCAAACGATGCTGCGGCTGCTCCACGATTGGATCTTCACGCGACTGCTGAAGCTGCGGTGGATGTTGCTCGGTCTGGTGGGCGTCGAGCACTTCAAGGTGATGATGGCGCAGATCGTGCTCAGCGATCCCGAGCGTCTGGAGGGCGTCGAGCCCCCGGTGGCCGGCATGCTACGGCGGCACTTCGTCGAGGTGATCGAGCACCGCGCGGTGCTCCACGACGTCGCCGCGTTCATGGGCGTTGGCTACATGGCCCGTGTCCTCACCGGAGCGCTCGCGATGGTCGTGTACACCACCAGCTTGCTGTCGCTCACCGCTTGGCTCTCGGTTCAGCGGGGGGGCCCACTGCGGCTATCCACCTACGTCATCGCGTTCCGGTTTCTGTTCGTCGACGAGAATTTCTGTGGTCGCTTCGTTCGCCACGGTTTGGCCTACCTGCGCCCGGGCTTCCACCCCCTCGACGGCGCCGAGGCTCCCCGGCCCGCGGTCTCACTCGTGTAGCGGGCGTCTGGTCCATCCCGAGGCAAGCGAAGAGCGCGTGGGCCGAGCGGTCTACGCGCTCTTCGCGATTCTACGGTAGATCCAGCAGCAGATCGTTCGAGCGTCGCTCCGACGTGCCCGACTCTCCCGGTTCCCCGGCCTTCGACAGCAAGAGCTCGATCTCCGCCGCCCTGATGTCCAGCTCGGTCGGTGAGATCCCCAGATCGATCCGGGTGGTCGAGTCGGTCGACAACGAGATCGCGCCCAGGCGTAGACGAGTCGGCGTGTCGCCTTCGTAGAGCGTGACGTTGACGCCTTCTACGGCGTAGCCCTCGTAGTCCTCGTGGAGTGCGGCGTAGATGCTCAGCTGGGGGGCTTCGGCGGCGGCGCCGTCATTGGTGGCGATGACGCACCGAGGGCACGGGGGCTTGCTGGGCTGCGGCCGAAAGTAGCGATCGACGATCGGCTCTGGATCGGGGCACGTCGGACCCATGAAGCCATCGGCCGGCTGTTCGAAGCCTTCGATACAGCTGACCTCACACGGAGTCTCTACGGTCGACGCGAAGGTCATGGAGGTCGGATCGTCGGCAGTCTCGTAGCCGAAGGAGAAATCGAGCAGTGTCTCGGGCGACGGGGTCGGGCAGGTCAAGGGAGTGGTGAGGGCCCCGGTGTGTTTCGTCTGAGCCAGCGCAAAGGCCGAGCAGATGTTCAGGCGCCGCACGGTCGTGCTCATGTCATCCCCAGGCCCCGTGAAGTCGGCGCTCGATTCCAGGGTCGTCGCCCCGTCATAGATCGTCTGCATGATCTGGGTGGAGCTCATCCCGGGAAAGAACGACCACAGCAGCGCGGCCGTCCCCGAGGTCACGGCCGCCGAGACCGACGTCCCCGTGACGGGGAGCCGCAAGGTCCCGGGCACGGCATGCTTGGCGGTGGCGGCCAGCCGCGGCATGCCACCTCGATCCATGGAGGGCGGCGTGGTGTCGCCGAAGTCCACCCCACCCACCGCATAGACCAGCGGTCGGTAGCTCGCCGGGGCCATGAGACTCGGTGCCCCCAGCTCCGCGCAGCGGGCGGCGTCGGGGGCTGGCCATTGCTCGAAGGCCCCCGGGGACAGCGGTCCCGTGGTGCAGCTCGGCGTGGAATTGCCGGCGGCGGCGATGATGATCGCGCCGTGGCAGTAGGCGTGCTCGAGCGCGGCTCGGACGGCTCTGATGTTGGTGGGTTCGCCGTGCCCCGGACCGCCGTAGATCGAGGTGTCCCAGCCCACGCTGAGGTTGATGATGCGCTTGGTGTTGGCGGGCGCGGCCTTTACGGCGTCGTAGATCGCTTGGGCGAGGTGACGGTGCGCACCCCGGACGCCGCCGTTGACGAAGTCGATCTCGCCGTCGTCACGTAGGGGCAGCCCCAATGCGTACCGAACGTCGACCGCACAGGTGGCCCCGTCCCCGGCGGGGCAGGCGATGTCCTCGGCGAAGGAGGCCATGTCCTCGCCGTGCCGCGAGTAGGGCGGATCAGGGATCTCCGTGGGGATCGTGTCGACGATGGCGATCTGGACCGCGGAGCGTCCCGACTCGGAGTGCAAGAGGTCGAGTTCGTCGGCATCGAGGCGGTTGAGCGCGTCGTGCAGTGCGTCGCGGAGCATCGGCTCGTAGGCCAAGGGGGCGCTGCCCGGCGAGGAGCCGTCGTCTTGCGTCAGCACCACGTTGCAATCGGCCGCGTGATCGGTGGTGATCGCGTCGATGCTCAGGGGGCTGAGCGCCGGTGAGAACGGGGGGGCTCCCAGGTGGTCGTAGTCATAGAGGCAGTAATTGCCGAGCGCGGCCATCGACCCCAAAAACAGCGTGCTGGGGATCCAGTAGGTCGCGGCGGGGCAGGGTCCGCCGCCCAGGCCGGGCACGAACGCGATCCTATGATCTGGGGTGCATGTCGCGGCCTGGAGTATGTCGTGTGTGTCTTGGTCCGCCTGGTTCGAGCGAGGCTCGGGTTCGAGCTCGGGTCCCTGCTCGGTCTTTAGTGCGCAGCCCAACGAAGCGAGCAGCACGAGGGTGGACAGGGCAGTCTTGGGGGTCGTGGACGAGCGCATGGCGGCCTGCACTTCATTTGTTGTCGTCGGTCGAGCCTTCGATGACGCTGCGGCTGCTCGGGTCTGCTCAGGGCACGACCACATGAAAACGCGCCCAGCCGCCGGTGGGGTCTTGGCCGGCGAGCGGCAAGAGGATCCGTCGTAGTGCAGATGCGCCGTCGATCGAGGCGCGACCGGCGGGCAGCTCGGCATAGAGGGCTTGCCCGACCTCCCGGGCCAGAGCGTCGTCGACCACCCCTTCGGCGGCGATCACCCACCGGGCGCCGGAGAGCACGAACGCGCGGCTGAGGTTCATCCCGCCGGCACGGGTGCGCGCGCTGACCGAGGCGGTCTCGCAGCCGCAGAGCACCACCTCAGCCGGCACCCGGGGCAGGGCAAGGATGTCGATGACGCCGAGGCTGTCGCCGTCACCGAGCAAGAGCGCGCCGTCCCAGCCGCTCGGGCCGCGGTGGATCCCGTGGCCGGCATAGTGAAACAGCGCGGCGTCGGTCATCGCGGCGGTGACTCGGGCGCGCGTAGCCGTACGTCCCTCGTAGTGGCCGACGGCCCAGCCCTGCGTGCTCAGGCGCCGGGCGACGACGGCGGCCTCGGCCCGGGCCTCCGACAGGTTCTCGGAGGGATCGGCCACGACCACCGCGACCGGCTCCGCACCGGCTTTGGGGGGGCGTGCGGGCAGGTCGAGCGAGTAGACCACGGGGGCCACGTCGAGCAGCACGCCCTGCTCGAAGGGCAGGGCGTGGAGCGAGGAGTGAGCGCTGGGGAGCACGCGCAGGCGTTCGGCGCGGGTGACCCGGCTCGTCTGTCGGGCCAGAGCGTCGGCGAGCCCACCGGAGGAAAACGGCTCGACGACGACCCCCTCGGTGTCGGCGAGGAGCAGCCAGGACTGGCTGGATCCGTCGAAGGGCAACAGCAAGAGCTCTCCGGGCGCGGGAGGGGTCAGCGCGGCGCAGTCGTGGGCGGTGGGCTCGGCCCCGAGCAGGCGCACGGCCTCGTCGAGCAGCGCGGCGGCCTCACGCATACGGAGCCGACGTCGCTCGACCCGGCGCTCGCGCTTGGGGGCCGACAGCGCCCAGTCGCCGCGGCGCTCGTCCTCGAGCTGGTCGCGCAGGGTCACGAACTGCTCGAGCAATGCACGGCGACGCTGGCGGTGGTGGGGGGAGAGGCCCGCTAACCGGGCGGTCTGATCGATCGACCGCAGCTCGCGGCCGTGAGCGAGGCGAGCGCGGCACAGGGCCTCGGCTCGGCGTCCTTGCTCGACCAGCAGGGTGACCAGGCCCTGTGCGCTGGCCTGTCGCCCGGCCAGGAACAGCTCTTGTCCCCCTACGTCGACGCCGAGTGTCGAGCTCTCTTGGTCGAGGATCCGTTCGGCGTCGAGGTAGGCGTCTACCGCTGCGTCCACGAGCCCGAAGCGTTCGAAGGTTCGTGCGGTGCGGATCGCGGCGGCCCAGCGCAGGCTCAGCTCGGCGTCGGAGCGCTCGGTACGGACCAGCGGCGGCAGCAGTTCCATGCGCCCGGTCTCGAGTCCGATCTGGGCGCGGATCTCGGAGAACCACCCGCGCAGCCAGCTCGGCACTGGCTGCAGCTGCCCCTGCTCCAGCCACGCCCAGGCCTCCTCGGGCTCCGCATCCACGAGCGCGGCGAGGGCGAGGTTGATCCGCACCCACGCTTCGTCCGCGGGATCGGGACACTCCGCGCCGGGCTCGAGCAGCGCCAGCTGCTCGCGCATCAGCGGCCGGGGCGGATCGTGATCGAGCCCCGCTTGCGCGAGCATCAGCTGGGCCCACGCGACGTTGCCCAAGGCGTGTTGGCGCTCGGAGCAGGGCAGGGCCGGGTCGCGCGCGCCGGCGAGAGCCTGCCGGGCGCTCTTGAGGGCCTCGCGGCCGCGACCGATCTCGGCCAGTAGGGTCGCGTGCATCTGACGGGCGCCGAGCCAGTGGGCGGTCATACCCAGCCGCTCGGCGAGTCGGCCGGCGTCGTCGAAGGCTTGGATCGCGGAGCCCAGATCCCCGGTTCGGGTGGCCAGCACCCCGCGGTAATAATGGATCAGGACCCGGGCGGTGGGATCCTCTTGTGCCTGCGCCAGCCTGTCGATCCAGCGTCGCGCGGCCACCAGGTCGTTGCGGTCGATCGCGTGCAGGTATAGGGCGGTGGTGGCACTCTCCACGAACTCGCGGGGTCGTCCGAGGGCCTCGGCGAGCTCGGCGGCGGCCTCCGCGTGGGCCAGCCGCGCCTCGTTGCCCGCCTGTTTGTGCAGCGCGTGCAGGATCGCGAGGCGCTCGGCTCCCTGCCGGCCGTCGAGCGCAGCCACGAGCGACTCGACCGCGGCCGACTCGGGCAGCTGCCGGGCCGTCGCGACCGTGCCGGGCTCATGCTCGGCGACGAGGAGCAGCTCGAAGGGCTCGCGCCAGCGTGGCGCTTGCGCTTCGATCCGGAGGCGAGCGACGGTCGCGGGCAGCGACAGCCGTAGTCGTTGTCCGCCATCGACGGTGACGCGCTCGAGTAGGGGCCAGGGCTCATCGTCCGCCCAGATCCGTAGGGGCGTCTGGGCATCGACATCGATCCAGATCCAAAGCGGTGTTGTCTGGTCCGCGCGTCGATGACAGGTACCCATGTCGGGGTCGACGTGGAGGCATCCCGCCAGCTCGATCGTTGGGCGTTCCACGACCGGGGTTGCCGAACGTGGTTTCTCGGCCACGGGCTCGGGCCGGGCGAGTAGCAGCAGGGCCAGTGCGATCCACCGTCTTCGCCTCACGGAGCGGCAGTGATCATCAGCTCGAGCGTTACCGTGCGCCAGGTCGAAGGATCCTTGGCCTGCTGCGGGCCGGCCGGGAGCTGATCGGGGGAGGCGATGAACAGGGTCAGGGTCCACGGGCCCGGTGCGAGGGTGATGAACTGGTCGAGGCGACCACGGAGCCGGATCGCGCCATCGGCGGAGATCTGCACATCGACGCGGTCCACGAACACGGTGGTCTGCGTCGGGGAGGTGGCCTGGATCGCCATTGCCAGCGAGTCCGTAACCGACCAGCTCGGCGTGAGCACCCAGTCGACCGGGCTTTTAGGATGGAACGTGGGGAGTCGATCGCTCGACGCGCTCGAGCGGGTCGTGGTGAGTCCTCCATGTCGGAGGGTGAGCGCATAGTCGGGTAGCGGGTCGAGCGACGGGGCGTCGTTGGGGCGGACTCGCCACCAGACCAGGAGCATGGCGGCGGCGGCGAGGGGGGCGAGCCACCGGACCGCGCGGCGCCCCGGGCTCGAGGGGTCTGCGGACGTCGGCGGGGCGTTGGCTGATCCGTGCGACGCGGGAGTGCGTGGATCGAGTGTGACTACTGAGGCCACGTGTGGCGTGGGGTCGGCGGGTGGCGTCGGGATCGGACTTTCGTGCCGCGGGGGCTCGGACTCGTCCTGTGGGTCGAGGTGGGCGAGCACGGCGTCGAGCATGGCCTCCCGCGAGGCGGCGTCGAGCGCGTCGGTGCCCGGCGGGCCCGGGGTCTCGGCGAGCGCGTTTCGTTGATGGCGCCCGAGCGTATCCAGAAGCTCATCCATGCTTGCGATGTTCTCTTGACGGTGAGGTGCTCTTGGACGACGCACGAAGATCGCCGGTCTTCGTAATTAATCGTCGGGCTAGCTTGCGGGTGCGATAGCTCCATGCGTTGACCGCTTGTCGGGTCATTCCGAGGCTCGAGGCCACCTCCTGAGGCTCACATTCCTGGACGAAGAGCAGGTCGAACAGCCGAAGGTCCCGTTCTCCCATCCGTGCATAGAGCGCGTCGAGCACGGCCCCGAGCTCGTTGCGTTGCTCGAGCTGGCGGGCGAGGTTGACCGCCCGTTCATCGGCCAGGGGGTCGTCTTCGATGTCCTGGGGATCGATCGGCACGTCGGCCCAGGGGTTGCCCCGGCGCTGGTCGAGGATCCGGGCCACTCGGCGGCGTGCGACGAGGCGTACGAAGTTGTCGAGGTTACGTCCGCGCTCGGGATCCCAGCGTCGCAGCTCTCGAGCGTCGTGTTCGAGCAGCGTGATCAAGACGTCCTGGGATAGATCCCGGACGTCCTGGCGGGGGTCACGGCCCACGGCCCATGCCTGGCGCCGAAGGCACGCGGAGACCTCCGGGAGGATCACATCGAGCAGTCGCCGGGCGAGGCGTCGGCGAGATCCGGGCGCGTGGCGCATCGCCGCCTCGACCAGCCGCGTGTCGTCCTTTGTCGTGGTCATACGCCGCCGGTCGCCGAGGGGCCAAGTGTCAGGGGGCGCACCCCGAGACCATACCAGGCAAACGCGAGGCATCGCATGGCGAAGCCTCGCGCGGTGACGAGCGCGAGCCGACACGAAGATGGACAGCGGTCGGATCCACGATTTCGACACGCGCGGGGTGGCCGGCGGTTTCATCGACGTCTTCGTCGATACGGGGGACGCGTCGTCGACAGGCCGCGCGCACGAACGCTCGGGTCGGGTGCACCCGCGGGCATCGACGCGGGACGAAGTGGCCGTGGGTCACACTCGGCTTCCGGTCGGATCGGATCGATGCTATGGGTCACTCGGTGGATCATCCACGGTGATCGAGCGGGTCGGCTCGGTATCCGGTGGTCGACCGAGTCGACGAGCGAGATTGACGAGTGAATCGTGGCCCAGCTCGCTAGCGCGACCCAGACATGGAGCGGACGCTGTGCCGAGCCGAGCGCGAGTGACGGTGACGCGCCTTGGATCGAGCGTGGCGCCAGCCTCGATCGCTACACCGTGCTGCGTTGCCTGGGGAGCGGCGGCTTCGGGGTTGTCTACGCGGCCTACGATCCGGCCCTCGATCGTCAGGTGGCCGTGAAGGTGTTGCGCCCGGACCGTCGCGGTGAAGCGTACCGGGAAGGGCTGGTCAGCGAGGCCCGTGCGCTGGCCCGCCTGTCGCATCCCAACGTGGTCGCGATCCACGACGTCGGGGTTGTCGACGGCCAGGTGTTCATGGCCATGGAGATGGTCGAGGGCGTCGATCTGCGCGAGTGGCTCGCACAGCGAAAGCGTCGCTGGCCGCAGGTGTTGTCGCTGTTCGTTCAGGCAGGGCGGGGGATCGCCGCGGCGCACCGCAACGGCCTGATCCACGGGGATTTCAAGCCCAGCAATGCGATCGTGGGTCCGCAGGGGCGGGTGCGGGTGATCGATTTCGGCCTCGTTTCGAAGCCGGGCCCGTCGCAGGCGGAGGCGGAGCGGGCTTGCGGCGTGGGTGACGACGGGGCGAGCCCGCGACGGCTCGCGGGGACGCTCGGGTTCATGGCCCCCGAGCAGCTGCGCGGCGAGGCGATCGGAGTGGCCGTGGATCAGTTCAGCTTTTGCGCCTCCGTGTATCGCGGGCTCTGCGGTGGGATGCCGTTCGGCGCCGACGACCGAGGCGCCGTGCTGGCGCGGATCGAGGCGGGCCAGGTGACCCTGACCGCAGCCGCCCGCAGGCTCCCCGATCGGATCCGGCGGGTGTTGCTGCGGGGGATGAGCGCCGACCCGGCGCGTCGGTACCCGTCGATGGACGCGCTGGTCTCCGTGCTCGAGGCTCGCGCCAGGCCGCGGTGGCGCCGGTGGGGATCGGCCGGCGTGGGGGCGGCGGTCGTCGTTGGCGGGGCCTGGCTCGCGCTCGGCTCGACACCATCGGTGGTGAAGGTCCAGGTGCGATCGATCGTGGCCGCGCCCGAGATCTGTAGTGGAGGGGGCGACAAGGTCGCCGAGGTTTGGGACGAGTCGCGCAAGGAGCAGATCTTCGCCGCCTTGACCGTGGCCGGCACCCCACACGCCATTGCCACCTGGTGGCAGGTGAAGCGGCGGATCGACGACTACGTGGCGACCTGGCGCGACGCCTACCAGGATGCCTGCGCGGCGACCCGCGTGCGCAGCGAGCAGTCGGAGGCGCTGATGGATCTGCGCCTCTCGTGCCTCGACCGCCGCTTGCAGCGGGTGGCCGCGACCACCGAGCTGCTGGCGATCCCTGGCAAGGTCGGTCTGGAGCGCGCCGCGATGATCACCTACTTTTTGCCGGATCTGGCTGAGTGTGCAGATGCGGCGGGGCTGCGTGCGGTGGTCCCTCCGCCACCGCAGGCCCGTGAGTCTGTGGAACGCGAGCGGATCGTCCTGGTGCAGGGCCGCAACCTGCTGACTGCGGGCCGGTTCGACGAGGCGGTATCGGTATTCGAGCCGGCGGTGGCTCGCGCTCGTGCGCTGGCCTATGCGCCGTTGACCGCCGAGGCGCTGCTCGGCTTGGGTGAGGGGCAGCGCATGCTGGGTCGTCACGACCAGGCCCGCACGTCGCTGTTCGAGGCGGCCGTCGTCGCGCAGAGCGGTCGAGACGACTATCTGCTGGCGCGGGTGTGGTCCGCCCTGGTCGAGGTCGAGACGGTGCGCCGCAAGTACGAGCGTGGGCTCGAGTGGGCCGCGATGGCCCGAGCCACCCTCGAGCGGCTGGGTGGTGTGCCGGCGCTCGCGGCAACGCTCGAGCACAATACCGGGATCTTGTTCCAGCATCGGGGCGATCCCGCGTCGGCGGTGACGCACTACCGGCGCGCGATCGATCGGTACCAGCAGGCTTACGGGGAGCGCTATCCGCTCGTCGCCAAGGCTCGCTATCGGATCGGCCAGGTCCTCGAGCAGACGGGGCAGCCCGAGCAGGCGCGCGTCGAGTACGAGCAGGCGCGCGTCATCGTTGTCACTACCCTGGGTCAGGGGCACCCGATCGAGGGGCTCTTGTTCGAGGCGATCGCACGGACGTCTTCGCCTCGCGGGCGCTCTGAGGCGCCACCATGAGCGGCCTGGCGCTGTACCAGGCCGGCACAGGCGTGCGCTATCGGCTGCATCAGGGGGTCAACCGGGTCGGCACGGCGCGCTCGAACACCGTCGTGTTGGTCGGCTCGTCGGTCTCCCGCCATCATGCGCTGCTCGTCGTGGAGCCGGGGCGGATGACCGTGGAGGATCTGGCCAGCAAGAACGGCACGTATCTCAATGATCAGCCGGTACGGAGTGCCTCGGTGGCTGTCGGTGACGAGCTTCGCTTCGGGTCGGTGGCCCTCCGAGTCGAGGCGATCGCACCGGACGACGGCGAGCTCGCGATCCGGCTGAGCACGCCGGGGAGCAGCGTGGGGGCGTTGGCGGCAGAGGTGGACGACACTGCGGGATGGCGGCCGTCGCTCGGGCAAGCGCTCGGGTCGTCGCTCGGGTCGTCGCTCGGGTCGTCGTTCGGATCAGCGGAGCTGGGTGGTCTCGCGGCGTTCGATCGCGTGATAGAGCGGCTCCATACGGGCCGAGGCTGCTCCCTGATTCCGGTCGTCGAGGTCGTCGCCGCGAAGGCGGCCGCGGTGATCGAGTTCGGCCCGGAGGGCGACGGGGTGCCCGTGGTGCGAGCCGCAGCTGGTGAGATCGATCGACTATGGCGTGACCCGGCATGGCAAGAGGTACTCGCCGCGGTAGAGTCGGATGGAACCGGACTGTGGGTGGGACGCTCGGAGACCGACGTAGGGGTGACGATCGCGGTGGATCGAGGCGTACCCTCGCGAGCGGTGGTCTTGTGGGGAGGGCGAGGGGCGGGAGCGCTTCGCCAGGCCCTCGTTCGGATGTTGGTGCGGCTCCACGGTCTGCGGGCTTTGGGCCCCGCGTTGAGTCCCGTCGAGCCAGCCGAGCCTGGTTTCCCTGCCGGCTACGTACCGGGCCGCTCCACCGTGATGACGGCGCTGTACGATCGAGTGCGGCGGTTGGCGCCTAGTGAGCTGCCGGTGCTCGTGCTTGGCGAGACCGGTACGGGCAAGGACACCGTGGCTCGGCTGCTGCATCACGCGTCACCGCGTCGTGGGGCGCCGTTGGTCGCGGTCAACTGCGCCGCGATCCCGACCGAGATGCTGGAGGCCGAGCTGTTCGGCGTGGCCACGGGGGCGGCGACCGGGGTCAAGCCACGGCGAGGTCAGTTCCAGCGGGCCAGCGGAGGCACCCTGTTTCTCGACGAGATCGGGGACATGCCTCCTGGGCTCCAGGCCAAGCTCTTGCGGGCGCTCGAAGGGGGCACCGTGCGGCCGGTCGGGGGCGAGGATCAGCCGGTCGACGTATGGCTGGTGTCGGCGACCAACCGCGCGCTGGGTCGGCGGATCCGCGACGGTGGTTTTCGCCGCGATCTTTACTACCGCCTCGCGGGGGCGGTGCTGACCTTGCCGCCGCTTCGCGAGCGTCGCGAGGACATCCCGGCGCTGGTCGAGCACTTCGTTCGGCAGGCGTGCCGAGATTCGGGAGCGTTCGTGCGGGGGATCACCATCCCGGCGTTGCATCTGCTGTGTGAGCGCTCATGGCCCGGCAACGTGCGCGAGCTCGACCACCTGGTCCGGCAGCTCGTGTTTCTGTGCCCACGCGGTCAGTCGATCGATCGGGCGCTGGTGCAGAGCGTACCTACGGTGGATGACGAGGCAGAGGAGCGAGTCGACCGGCTGGCACCCGGCACAGCGGAGCAGGGTCCGTCTGAATCGGGTGCGCCCGGGCCCGGCGGTCTCGGGCCCGAGCCCGAGCCCGAGCCCGAGGGAACGCTCGAACTTGCGGTGCTCGAGCGTCGCGCGATCCAGGAGGCGCTCGCGCGCGCCGAGGGCAAGCAGGTTCGCGCGGCGGCGTTGCTCGGGATCTCCCGCTATGCCCTGCACCGTCGCATGCGGCACCTGGGACTCTCGGCGTCGGGGGAGTCGGATGGCACCGAGGCCACCGACGCCGAGGACTGAGGCATCCATGCCGAGGCCGGCTCGAAATGCGTGACGGCTGTCGCGCCCGGCCTTGGGCTCGCCCAAGCGGCACCCAGCAGGGAAGAAAACCGGAGTTTCTTGGGAGCCAACTCGCTCACCCCGGTGCCCCCGCGCGAGCGCGCTAGGACGATGCGGATACCGTGGGTCCGACTAGTTCGAGATGTAGCAGTTGTTGTAGCACTCCTGCGCGGCGAGCTCGCACTGGAAGTAGCACATCGGGGTCGTACAGCTCGCCTCGCAGTCGTCCCAGTCGTCGTAGCACTCCTGGATGCACGAGTTGAGCGAGGCGGGCACGGGCTCGCTCGGATCTTCCGAGGTCAGGTCCTCTTGGGTTGGATCACTCGGTTGGATCTCCTCGACGTTCAGCGACAGGCCGGTCGAGAATAGGGTGGCCAGAGCGATGGATGCGATCTTGAGCATGATTGTTCCTACAGGTTGCAGTAAGGCCGAAGCGGGAGGGACACCCGCTTCGCTTGGGCGCTTCTGTATCAACTCTCGTGCCAACCGAAGAACGCCTCGGGATCCGTGGGGGAGCGTGGCTCGCTCGGTGGGCTCACGGGCGAATCCGGTACTCCGCCGTTCGTATGCGCACCCCGGGGGTGCGCCAGAGCACGAGACGAGCGCCCCCGCCCGCAGTGCGGCCCCGCCACGGAGTGGTGCACGAGGAGCGCACGGGATGGCGCACGACATGCCCACGGGCCGGACCGCGCATAGGGTCGAAGTCAGCGATCGCCGAGCCGGGCGCGGTACCATCGGGTCGGACCTCCATGCCCAAGCCGAGCAAGCGCTCGATCCTGCAAGGGTTGACCGTTGGACGCCTACGCCAGCTGTGTCGCGACTTCGAGATCGGTGGTGTCGGACGAGCGCGCAAGCAGGCGCTCGTCGATGCCCTGGTACGAGCTCGCCAAGCGAAGGTGCAGGAGATCCTCGGGCGTTCGGGCCGCGACGAGCTCAAGGCGATCTGCCGTGCACACGGGCTCGACGACACCGGTAGGCAAAAGGCCCGGCTCGTGGCGCGGATCCTCGGCGAGGAGTCGATGGGCTCGGGGTCGAGCTCGTTCGCGTCGAGTTCGGCTCCGCCGGAGTCGGCGCGGCCCGAGGGCGCTGAGGGGGGCTTGGTGGGGGGCTCGGCCCGACCCCTCGGCATGAGGACGAGCTTCTACCATCTGGAGTTCGGCGTAGGTGGCGGGGGAGCCCACAAGGATACCCACTACGTTCGCCGGGAGCTGGCCGAGATCCGGCGCGATCTGGACGCCGAGCTCTTGGATTCGACCAACATCTACTTGCTGTGCTGGTACGGAGCGGCGCTGGATCTCGACGTGTACCAGCATGGCGACCAAACCCGGTCGATCGATCTCCACCCCTACCTGACCATCCGGACCGAGGGCTACCCCGAGATCACCTTCGACGAGCACCGCAAAGTGCAGGGGCACCAGTTTCGCGGCGAGGAGGATGACGACGACTCGCTCACCTCCCGGCTCTTCCACGGCCGCGTCACCTACGAGGTGAGCGTGGCGTGGGAGCGCATCGATGTGCCGCCGCTTTCGGGGGAGGTGGTCGGTCCTTCGGATCTGGTCAACATCCACGACGAGTGGGAGCTCGCGGAGGAGAACCCCGAGGCGACCCGTGACGAGCTGCTCAGCGACGGCTTCCTTCCCTACGGGTGGAGCGATCCGGAAGCCTGAGAGGTCACGGCCTCTGGGAGATGCTCGGCGGGCCGGGTCGTGCGGGCTGGGTCGTGCGGGCTGGGTCGGGCGGGCTGGGTCGGGAGCTCAGAAATTGCACTCGACGACCATCGCCGTGATGTTGTCGGTGCCGCCCGCCTCGTTGGCGCGGTCGATCAGCGTGGAGACGGCGTCTTCGAGGTCGGCGCTCTTGCGGATGATGTCGTGGATCTCCTCGTCGCTGAGCATGCCGCACAGCCCGTCGGAGCACAGCACGTAGCGATCTCCGTTTTGCAGGTCGACCTTGGTGATGTCGACCATCACGTGGTCTCGCATGCCCAGGGCTCGCGTGATCACGTTCTTGTGGGGGAAGTTGCGCTCCTCTTCCTCCGTCATGTCGGGGCGCGCTTCCTTGTAGTCCTCGAGCAGCGAGTGATCGCGGGTCATCGGCTTGATGCTGCCGTTACGTACCCGGTAGCACCGCGAGTCGCCCACGTGCGCCACGAAGCCCTGGTCGCCCTTGACGATGAAGGTGACGATGGTCGTGCCCATGCCCCGCAGCTGCGGGTTCTTGGCGGCCGACTCGTGGATCCGTTTGTTGGCCAGCCGAATGGAGGCCACCATCCGGTTCTCCACGTACGACAAGGAGTGGTCGTAGCGGTAAGGCCAGGTCGCGTCCTGATCCTTGCTGTGGCGATAGAACTCGCCGATCACGTCGGCCGCCAGCTTGGACGCGACCTCGCCCGAAGCGTGGCCGCCCATCCCATCCGCGACCAGGAAGAGCTGCTCGTCCTCGATCAGCGCGAAGTAGTCCTCGTTGTGAGTCCTCTTCATGCCGACGTCGGTCTTGGCCGCGTACCGGATTCGCACGTCGGGAATCATCGTATCCGACGCGCTTGGCCCGTCCAAGGTCGCCCGCAGACCGCCCGGAAAACGGGTGTAGAGGCACGATGCGCGAACTTGACATTTGCTCAGTAATGCACCACGGTTGGTCCGCTCACCCCCGTGAACGAAATCGACAAGAACGCGTCGACTACGGTTCCCGTGGTCCACATCGTCACCGTGGGCGACGAGCTGCTCGCGGGCGACATCGTCGACAGCAACAAGGCCCGCATGGCGGCACGCGCTCGCTCCCTGGGCCTGGACGTCCGTCGGGCCCTGACGGTGCGCGATCGTCTGCACGAGATTGCCGGCGTGCTGCGAAAGGCGGCGGCGCAGGCCGATGTGTGCCTTGTCTCGGGAGGGCTGGGGCCCACCACCGACGACCTCACCGCGGCCGCGGTCGCCGACGCGGCCCGAAAGCAGATCCGGCGTGACCCAGGAGCGCAGCGGCGGCTCGAGGAGAAATTCGCGGCGTTCGGGCGCCCCATGACCGACAACAACCTCAAGCAGGCCGATTTCCCCGAGGGGGCGGACATCCTCGCCAACCCGGTCGGCACCGCCGAAGGCCTTTGTTGTGAGCTACCGGGGGCCCGCAGGTGCCAGGTCTTCGCGATGCCCGGGGTGCCCCGCGAGCTCGACAAGATGCTCGACGAACAGGTCGTGCCGCGGCTGCGCAAGCGGTTCGATCTCCACCCGGTGCCCCGTCGGATCTACCGGATCCTTGGTCACGGTGAGTCTTCGGTGGCCACCCGCATCGCGCCCATTATCGAGGCGGCGCGAGAGCGCTCGCCGGGCTTGGCCGCCATGATCGTGCACTATCGGGCCTCGATGCCCCAGGTTTCGGTGATCCTCGAGGCCGGCCGAGGGCGGGGCGGGGTGTATGCCACCCCCGAAGAGCTCGCTTCCCTCGACCAGGAGCTGGTCGATGCCCTCTCCCCTGGGATCTACGGGATCGGCGAGAGTGGACTGGTCGAGCGGGTGGTCGCGTCGTGCCTCGTGTCTGGCGTTCGCCTGGCCACCGCCGAATCGTGCACCGGCGGGGGGCTGGGCGCCATGATCACCAGCGTGCCCGGGTCATCCGCGGCCTTCCGCGGGGGGATCATCTCCTACGATAATCAGATCAAGGCTCAGCTTCTGGGCGTGCCCTCCGAGCTGCTGGTCACGTACGGGGCGGTCTCCGAGCCCGTCGCCCGGGCCATGGCTCGCGGGGCCCGAGATCGCCTGGGATCCGATCTCGCCGTTGGGATCACCGGCCTCGCCGGTCCCGGTGGGGGCACGGCCGAAAAACCCGTGGGTACCGTGCACGTCGCCATCGTCGACGGCTTCGAGACCATTCACAAGAGGCTCCAGCTACGAGGCAACCGGGCCGTGATCCAGCGCGCTTCGTGTCAGTGGGCGCTCAAGCTCCTGTGGGATCGACTGGTCGTTCGCGGGGCGGCCTCCATCACCGACCGCGACGTCTAGCGTCGCATTTGCCCCCTTTGTTCCCATCAACCTCCTGCCCTCGGCCTTTCTCGGCCGAGCCCGGTCGACTCGACCCGAAAGCACGATCGTCATGGCTGCATCGAAAGAAAAAGACCCTCAGGCACAGCGCGACGCTGCCATCGATCTGGCGCTCGCCACCATCGAGAAGCAGTTCGGCAAGGGATCCATCATGCGTCTGGACTCCTCGGGCAAGTTGCCGCTGGGCGAGGTCAAGACGATCCCCACCGGCTGCCTGGGCCTGGACATCGCCTTGGGGGTCGGCGGCTTGCCCCGGGGGAGGATCGTAGAGATCTATGGCCCGGAATCCTCGGGCAAGACCACGCTGGCCCTGCACGCGGTGGCCGAGGCCCAAAAGCTCGGGGGCGTGTGTGCGTTCATCGATGCCGAGCACGCCCTCGACGTCAGCTACGCGCGTAAGATCGGCGTGCGCACCGATGATCTGCTGGTCTCCCAGCCGGACTTTGGCGAGCAGGCCCTGGAGATCTGCGACATGCTGGTGCGATCGGGGGCCGTCGACATCGTGGTGGTCGACTCGGTCGCCGCGTTGACCCCCAAGGCCGAGCTCGAGGGCGAGATGGGTGACTCCCACGTGGGCCTGCAGGCGCGACTGATGAGCCAGGCCCTGCGCAAGCTCACCGGGTCGATCTCTCGCAGCCGTACGATCGTGATCTTCATCAACCAGCTGCGCATGAAGATCGGGGTGATGTTCGGTAGCCCGGAGACCACCACCGGAGGCAACGCGCTCAAGTTCTACGCGTCCATGCGACTCGACATCCGGCGGATCGGGGCGATCAAGACCACCGATGCGGTCGTGGGCAACCGCACCCGAGTCAAGGTGGTCAAGAACAAGCTGGCGCCGCCCTTCCGCGAGGTGGAGTTCGACATCACCTACGGCGAGGGGGTCAGCCGTGAAGGGATGCTGCTGGACATGGGGGTCGATCAAAAGGTGGTCGACAAGGCGGGCGCCTGGCTGTCGTATCGGGGCGAGCGTGTCGGGCAGGGCCGGGAGAACGCCAAGGCGTTCTTGCGGGAGCACCCCGAGATCGCGGCGCGGATCGAGGCCGAGATCCTCCAAAAACATGGGCTGGGTAGCCCCGCGGCCAACGAAGGGGCCGAGGATGCTCAGGCCAAGGTACCCAACTCGGTGCCCAAGCCCGAACCCAAGGCCAAGTCGAAGAACCCGGTGGGCGGCCGTCGGGCTCGAGCCCGGGCCTGAGCGGCCGCCGGCGGCTCACCGTTGGGCAGTGCCCGGGTCAAACCGCCGCCGCCGGCTCGCCGTCGATGCAGTGCCCTGGCCCAAACCGCCGGGGTCGGTGTACGGGGTGGGCGTTCGTTCCGATGCGAAACGAAGGCTCGGGCTCGCATGGGGAGGTGCGTAGGACCTCCGCGGGAGCTCATCGAACGAGAACGAGGAGGTCGAGGGCCTCACAGAACCTCGAGTGAGGCAGACGTGCAGAGCTCGGAGCGGTACGAGAGCTTCATTTGGGACAATAGAAGGGCCCGAAGGCTTCGGTTTGGCTATATTTGGGACAATGGGAAGCTTTGAGGCTTCTATTTAGCTATATTTGGGACAATAAGAGATCTCAGGGGTTCGGTTTGGCTATACTTGGGATAATAGAAGGGCTCCAGGGCTGCCGCGGAGCTCTGGTCGAGACCATCAAAGGATAGGGAGCTCCTCCAGAGCTTCATGCGCAATGGCGCAGGGCTTCAGCGCCCCAATCCCACCTCGAGCGCCTCGCGAACATTCGTCACCTCGACCAACTGCAGCCCCTGCGGCACGACCATCGCGCGGCGGCTCCGGCGACGCGCCACCAGAGCGCGGGTGAATCCCAGCCGCGCCGCCTCGCCCAACCGCAACTCGAGGCGGGCGGCCTGGCGCAGCTCACCGGTCAGACCGATCTCACCCACCGCCACCAGCTCGGGCGGGATCGGCCGCCGCATGTGGCTGCTGGCCACCGCCATCAGCACCGCCAGATCAGACGCCGGCTCGAACAGACGCATGCCGCCGGCCACGTTGACGAATACGTCTTGGTCGAGCACGAATAGATCCCCGTGGCGGTCGAGCACCGCCATGAGCATGGCCAGGCGCGAGGGATCCACGCCTACACAATTGCGCCGCGGGCTGCCGCCGCCGCTGGGCGCCAGCAGTGCCTGCACCTCGAGCAACAGCGGACGTGACCCCTCCAAGCTCGCGGTGACGCACGAACCGGGGGCCGTCGCCGGGCGCTCCGCCAGCAACGCCTCCGAGGGGTTGTCGATCGGACGCAAACCCCGGGTGGTCATCTCGAAGACACCCAGCTCGGCCGTGCTCCCAAACCGGTTCTTGGTGGCCCGCAAAAGTCGCGTGGCCCGGTCCTCGTCGCCCTCGAAGGCGAGGACCGCGTCGACCATGTGTTCGAGCAGCTTGGGACCGGCGATCTGCCCGTCTTTGGTGACGTGGCCGACGACGATCACCGGGATCCCCTCGGTCTTGGCGTAGCTGATGAGCTGGGCACACACGGCCCGGATCTGGGTGATGTTGCCGGGGAGGCCGTCGTGGGTCCCACTATAAATGGTTTGGATCGAGTCGACGACCAGCGCGGCGGGAGCAGGTGCATGGCCGCGGGCCGCGTCGAGCACGGCCTCTACGCTGGTCTCGGCGAGCAAGAGCAGGCGCTCGTGGGTGGCGCGGAGCCGGGCGGCGCGGCCAGCCACCTGAGGGATCGACTCCTCACCGCTGGCGTAGAGCACCGGGCCCACATGAGTGGCCAGGGCTGCGCTGACCTGGAGCAGCAAGGTGGACTTGCCGATCCCCGGGGGGCCCCCGACCAGGACGACGCTGCCGGGGACCAGGCCGCCACCGAGGACACGGTCGACCTCGCCGATCCCGCTGCTGCGACGGGGGCCCTCATCGATCTCGTCGGCGCGGGTTACCGGGATCGGGGCGGCCCGGTGAGGGCCGAGGACGACGCGGCCCTCGGCGGCAATGGAGGGGAGGCGTTCTTCGAGGGTGTTCCACTCGCGGCAATCGGGGCACTGGCCGAACCATTTGGCGAAGGTGCTGCCGCAGGCGGAGCAGACCCATTGGGGCTTGGGCTTGGACTTGGATTTGGATTTGGGCATCGAGAGGAGCGGGCATTGATAGCATCGTGCTGCGTGGGGCAAAGAGGGAGCGGACGGCGGGGGCGCCTATACGAGGCGTCGATGGTCCCGCCCGTGCTCAGACAGTTGGGCGCGCCTTGGACGGGGAGGACCCCGCAAGGGCCCGAGGACCTCGACGGACGGCGGGGCGCTACAAACTCGCGCGGGCTGGACCATCGACGCCTCGCGCGGCGCAGCTGGGATCGAGCATCGTGCCCGCTCCATAGAACGAACGCTTCGGGAGAGAATCGCCCGACCTTTGTGGCTTGAGATGGATGGGTCCAATGGCGGATGTTCGCCTAAGAAGCGGAGAGGCGGGGAGCGGGGAGTCGGGGGGGGATTAGGCGGGCGCGGTGTGGGCAGGCTCGGGGATGTGGGTCACGGCCAAGAGGGCCGTGACGAGGATCGAGACCGCGGCCACGATGGTGCAGCCGAAGAAACCGCTGTCGGCGTAGATGAAGCCGGCTATGGCGGCACCTAGGCCCCCGCCGAGGTTGCCGATCGAAACGACCAGGCTCATCAGCGAGCCACGCTGACGATCGTCGACCAAGGCGGTCAAGAGGGCCTGAAAGGGAGGCAGGCGCATGGCAATGAGCACCATGGTGAAAAAGAAGAACCCGTAGGCCGCCCATGGACTATGCACGACGTAGGTGAACAGGAGCATGGTGACGGCTGTGCCGATGCAGGAGGCGATGATGAGCGGCTTGCGGCCAAAGCGGTCGGAGAGCTTGCCGGCACGCGGGCTGGCGAGGACGCTGCCTATCCCGCCCACCACGAAGAGCAAGGCGATGCCGTCGGCGTCCATACCCAAGGAGTGCTCGGCCCAAGTGGGGAAGTAGACGGTGAACGCCCAGATCGAGAAGAACATGGTCGCGTAGGCCAACGACGCCCCGATGACCGGACCGCGACGTAGCAGCGCCGCGTAGGAGGCGAGGGCGGAACCGATCGAGAGCCGCTCGCTGCGGGGCACAGCGGGCTGAGGGACGACCACGAGGATCAGCACGAAGGCCGCGGCCATCACCACGGCAAAGAGTAAGAACGCGGCCTCGAACCCGAAACGATCGGCGAGCACGGTGCCAAACGGGACTCCGAGGACCTGCCCCACGGCAAAGCCGCTCATCACCCAGCCGCTGGCCCAGCCGCGGCGATGGTACGGGAAGTAGTCACCCACGTAGGAGATGGCCGAGCCGGTGAGCAAGCCAGCGCTTGCACCGGCCACGATCCGCACGGTGAGCATGCTGGTGTAGTCGTAGGCCAACGGGTGCAAGAGCAGGGCGATGGTCATCGCGCTCGTGCCGGCCAGCAATACCGGACGACGACCGAAGCGATCGGAGATCGGGCCGATCAGCACCGCGAAGATCGACAGGGCCAGCGAAAAACCGGTGATCAGGGTGCCGTGCAGGGCGGGGGGGATCGCGAGCTGCTCGCCGATCCGTGGCAGGATCGGGGCCACGATCATCACCTGGCCGGCGGAGGCGAACACCATCAGCCACAGGGCGAAGAGGATGGCGTTCTCGCGTCGAGGCGATGATGATGAGGAGGACGATGGAAGAGCGTGTTCGCTCATGGGTGATCCCCAGGAGCGATACGGTCGAGTACGGCGGCGAAGCGCCGCAGGTGCTGCCGGCGAGGGAACGCGGTGCGACCAACGGTCAGCGCGCGGCGGCGCAGACGTACGAGGGTGTGAGCGTCGGACAGGACCCTCGCGGCCCGAAGGGCGAGGCCCTCAACGTCGCCGACGTCGGCCAACAAAGTGGTGCCGAGCTCGCCGCTGGCGTCGGCGGCAAAGACCTCCTCTAGACCACCGCAGCGGGTGCCGAGCACGGGGACGCCAGTCGCCATGGACTCGAGCGCGAACAGCCCAAAGGACTCGGAGGCGCTGGTGACCAGGGAGAGATCGACGGTGCGCAGCAGCGCGGCCAGACGGGCGGGAGGAGCCGGCGGCAGGAATCGGACGTGCTTGTCCAAGCCTCGGGACGCCGCGTGTGCCTCGGCGTCGGGGCGCAAGGGACCGTCGCCCACCATCACCAGATCGGCATCGAGGCCACGCCCGCGCAAGGCCCCGAGCACGTCGATCGCGTCGAGGGGTCGCTTGACGGCGCGGAAGTTGGAGGCGTGACAGAGCACCGGGCGAGAGGAGACCTCTCGGAGCGCGGCGGGGCGGAACAGATCGGTGTCGACGCCGTTGGCGATGACCTGGGGGCGCACGGGAAGAGCCAAGAGCCGGTGAGCACGACCGGCGAGCCAGTCGGAGACGGCGGTGACCGCATCACAAGCGCGCAGCGCCTCGGCCAGCGCAGGGCCCTGGCGCGGGGCATCCCCCCAGTGGGTGACGTCGGTGCCATGCAGGGTCGTGCAGATCCGAAGCGCCCGACCCTGATCCCTCAGCCGATGTCGGGCATGGACGGCGGCGGCGGCGAGACCCACGCCATAGTGTACGCTGAGTACCTGGAGATCGTGGGTTTGAACGGTCCGTGCCAGCGCGGCGGCCAGGGGATCGACCCAGCGGGCGCGGGCGGGCTCGGGCGCCCGGGGAACGGGTACCGGTACCACGGTGACCCCCGACCGCGATTCGAGCCGCCACCAAGGATCCGGGCTGCTGAGCATGCAGACTTGGTGGCCCTCGGTGGCCAGGCCGCAGGCGAGGTCGTAGGCGACCCGGCTGCTTCCGCCCAGCCCTCCCAAGGCGAGCACGCCAACCCGCAAGGCACGATCCACAGACACGGGGCGAGGGGCAGGAGCTAGCGACAGGGCGCTCGGGATGCTCATCAAAGATCTCCCACGTAGAGTGTGACCTCAGCGCATGGCTCGGCCTCGAGTCGGCGTAGCACGATCGGCACGAGATCGAGGCCCCCGCGGGCGATCCACTCGGCGACTGTCATGCGCCGCTCGGCCGCAGCGGGCTCGGAACCCACACGCCGCCAGGCGGCGAGCGCCCGAGGGCGCGCACGACGACCGTCGCGGAGCAAGGAGCGGCGCAGACGAACGAGCTCGTGGCGCAGTCGAGTAATCGCGTGAGCGGTGGGACACAACCGGGTGAGCTCGAATCGAAGTCGTAGATCTTGATAGATGGTGGACCAGTGGCGCTGGACCCGGCCGAGGGTGGGTAGTGCCCGCCGGGCGAGCTCGTCGAGCCTCGCGCGGCGCTCGGCGAGCTCGGTGGTGCGCAATCGCGGGTGGAACGTACCGGACGGTCGCCGTCGGACGGCGTCGAGCCGCTCGATGAGGGCGTCGAGCTCCTCAAGCCACCGCGAGGCCGCCGGCCCCAGGCCGTCCCGGCCGATGAGGGCGTGCGGTCGCTCCGATTGCTGTAGACGCGCGAGCCCTCCGGCCTCGACCAGCGGCTCGATGTCGCGGGCGGTGTGCAGGTGCAACGACGGCCGACGCACGATCCGCGGGGACGGAAGCTCAGCCCAGCGGTAGAGCTCGTCGAGCTGCGCGAGGTAGCGCTGCTCGGTGGGGCCCGCCACGTAGGCGATGGTCGGCAACAAGGCATCCTGCACCAGCGGGCGCAGCAGCGCGGCCGGTGAGGCTCGCTCGGGATACTCATCGAGGACGTCGAACACCCGGAGATCCACAGGACGACCGGGAGCATGAACGATCCGCTTGCGCACCCCGCGGTCGTCAACCGCGAACACCTGGGTACGACCGGGGTGGGTCGCAATGACCTCGCGGCCCCCCAGGCGCCGGCGGGCGTGCGCCAGCGCGTCCTCGACGGCGGATGCCTCGGCCAGGGCTCGCGTGAGCAGGGGGTGGGCCAGTCGCGCGAGCGCGGGATCGGTCGGGTCGAGCACCAGCAGTCCCGTGCCGCGGGTGAGCGCTCGCAGTAGCTCGGTGAACGCCTGGGCAAAGTCGTGCGCGGGCCGGTGAGTCCGTCGCAGCAGCGCAACGAGCTCTGCGAGCGCTGGCCGGTCCAGCTCTGAGTCCAGCTCCGCGGCCCAGCGGTCGAGCAGTCCCTCGATGGCGGGCCCGAGCCGACGCTCACCGACCGGTCGCCCATCGGGCTCGAGCCCCAGGTCAAGGGGCGGAGCACCGAGCCGCGGTACTCGCTGGACTTCGGCCAGATCGTGGTCCTGGCTCGCCAGCCAAAACACGGGGGCGGCGGGGATCCCCGCTCGCTGGAGGCGACGGGCGAGCGCGACGGCCTCCAGCGCCTTGGCGAGCGTGTAGACCGGCCCGCCCAGCAGGCCGACCTGCTGTCCGGTGACCACGGCCACCCCGTCCTCACGGGCCAGCGTGGCCAGCGAGCGTTCGGTCGCTCCGTCGACCCCGAGCTGCTCAGCCTGGCGCCGGAGGGCCTCGACGACCGCAGCGCGAGGGCGGGGCGCGGCACGAACCCGGCGGGCCTCGGCGTTCCAGTCGATCGTGGGAGCCGGGGACGGCGTGCTTCGGGCCAAGATCCACGGTCGAGGCCGTCGGCTCTGGATCTTACGGGTGACCTCGACCGCAGCCCGATCCTCGTCGCCCAGATCTCGCAGCAATCCCTCGGTGGAGTAGGCCTGCGAGGTATGAGCCGCGAGGGCTCGTCGCTTGAGCGTACGGTTCACCTCGAAGACCTCGCCCCCGCGAGCGTGGGCCAGCGGCGCGAGCACCCGGTGCTCGGCGCATGACCAGGCCGGTCCCAGCTCGGGGGCAAAGCCGGGATCGGCCGCGGCTACGAAGGCGATCGTCGACAGCACCCCCAAGCCCAGGTGGTGCCCGTGCAAGGAGAGGTTGGGGTCGACCCGCGGACCGAGGCTCAGCAGGCACTCGGGTCGCGCCCGTCGGATCTCGGCGACCAGATCACTCAGGGCCCGGTGCAGGCCCCACGCTCGGATCGCGTCGCCGGCACTGACGGGGAGTGTGCGCGCGGCATCGCGGTACTTGCCAAAATCCTCCCAGGCCAGGCAGCGCAGGGACTGCACGCCCAGGATCTTGGCGGCGGTGATTACCTCGCGGGCGCGACGTCGACCGAGCGCACCGCCGCCGCGGCCGCCCGCTCCGTCGGTGGCCACGACCAGGTGTACGCGCTGCCCGGCCGCCGTCAGCCCGGCGAGCGTGCCGCCGGCATAGACGGACTCGTCGTCGGGGTGTGGCATTACGGCGAGAACGTCACATCCCGCGGTGGTGTTGGTCACCGGTTTGAAATTGTCCCGGGGCCATGGCAATCGCTCGACGTCGGGCTCGCCCCTCTCGAGCTGTTGGCGTAGCGCCGCCAGCAACGCCGTGGTCGATCCGGCCGGGCGTGAAGGATCCGGACCCGACCAAGGTCCATGCGCCAGGGCGTCTCGGATCATCTCCCGGTCGACACACGCGGAGCGGTCGAGCCGCAAGCCGCGAAGCGGCAGCGGTACCGCTTCGCGGCGGTCGGCGACCACCAATAGATCAAACGATCCCTCGGCGGTGCCAACCCGAGCGCGTTCACGAAGCTCGAGCCCGGTGGCCGCGACCAGAGCGCTCAGCCGTTGCTCCGACGATGGCACCCCGAGGACCGCGATCCCGGAGGCGCTCAGGGCGTTCGCGACCGCCCTGAGTGTGGGCTCGATCACCTCTACGTCGACACGGGCGAGCATCACCAGGTCGGCGTCGTCGGCTCGGTGGGGCGTCGGCAGACCGTGGGTGTCCAGGGGCAGGCGGACGTGAAATCGGGGATCACCGTCGGTCTCGCCGGTCCGTCCGACCACCCGCGCGCGCACCCGCAGGTACGGTTCGGCCAGCGTCGAATCCGGATCTACGCCCACCAGCACCCGCCACTGCCCCTGTGGCGGCCGGTGACGGATCGCTCGTGCCACCACGGCCCACGCCAGCGGCAAAGGGGCGGCGGTGATGACGTCCCTTGGAGGGACGAGCGAAACGGGCGCGGATGCCGAAAGCATCGTCGGTACTCTGATCGTTGCATCCCCACCCGCACGTTACCGACCCGGCTCATCCAGTCCACGTGGTCTGCCAGCCCACCTGCGGCTGTGGCGCTGTACGGGTCGATCGTCGGATTTTGCTGGATTCGCTAGGGGACGAGGGGGCTCGGTCGCTCGATGCCACGTTGCTGGTGTAACCAATACCGCTGATCTTTCCGGTATTTGGCCGTGGACAAGTCCCTCGCTCGTGGAACTACCGGATACGGCGCGCGGGCGCCGAGGGCTGAAATGATTGATCACCCCATGCCAACGGCACGTCCGGCACGTCTGGCGCTTTGTGCGCTACGACCGCGGCTGCTTCGGGCCTCGTCCTGTTCGGCGATCCTTGCCCTGCTGGGCGCGTGCTACTCCGGGGTCTCTGCGTTCGACCCCGAGGCGGAGGGCGGTGGTCCGGGCGGGGATGATCCCTCCGGTGCTGATGATGGGCCCTCGGATCCGGACGGTATCGACGTCTCGGAGTCCTACGTGCCGGAGGCGGGCCAGATCCGCTTGCTCAGCGCCGACGAGTACAAGAACACCATCCGGGATCTGCTGGGTGTCGAGGTCAGCTCCGAGCTTCAGTACGGCGAGGTAGGCTCGGGTTACGACAATAGCGGCGAGGGGCAGCTGGGCGAGAGCCTGTTCAGCATCCTCTATACTGAAGCGCAGCGGGTTGCTGAGCAGTATGTAGCCACCGAACTGGCCGGCGCGTTCGATTGCTTCGAGCCGGGCAGCGCCACCGGGGCAGCCTGCGTCGAGACGATCGTCGATGGATTGGGGCGTCGGGCGTTCCGTCGCCCGGTGGATCCCCAGACGCGACAGCAATTGCTCGACTTCGTGGCGGACGCGACCCCCAAGACGGACGAGCCCGACCAGGTCATGGAGCTGCTGGTCACCCGTTTGCTGATGTCGCCTCGGTTCTTGTATCGCACCGAGGTCGGTCAGAACCTCGCCGACGATCCTTCGCTGGCCCTGCTCGATCCCTACGAGCGGGCGTCGCTGGTCTCCTACACACTGGTGGGCAGCATGCCCGACGAGCCCCTGCTCGCGGATGCCGAGGCAGATCGCCTCGATCTTCCCCGGATCCGGGAGCACGTGCGCCGCCTGATGGACACCGACGCTGGTCGTGCTCAGCTGGTCAAGTTCTTCGAACAGTGGCTTCGGGTCAGCGAGCTCGAGGCCATGGCGCGGGCGCCCGAGGACTATGCCAAGTTTGTCTCCGCCGAGCAGGCTCAGACCCTCCGCGACGAGTTCAACGCCTTCATCGATCACGTGGTGCTTGACGACGCCGGTACCCTCGACGATCTGCTGACCCGCAACGTCACCTGGGTCAACCAGCATACCGCTCCGCTCTACGGGGGCAGCTCGCAAAGCGACGCGCTCGAGCCGCTGACCCTCGACGCCCAGCAGCGGGGTGGGGTGCTGACCCTGGCCAGCGTGATGGCCGTGCACTCGTCGAGCGCCGAGATCCACCGCGACAAGCCGATCCGCCGGGGGCTGCTGATCCAAAGCCAGCTGTTGTGCGGGGAGATCGGGCTACCCTCGGGGATCGACGTGCAGTCGGCCGCGGCCGAGGTGCTGGACGAGGTGCCCAACTTCGACGAGCTCACCACGCGCGAGCAGCTCGAGCTCATCATGAATCAGGACCAGCTGTGCGTCGATTGCCACCAGCAGTTCATGCCCTACGGGTACCTGTGGGGCAACTTCGACGCCCTGGGCCAGTATCAGATCCAGTTCGGGGATCGGCCGATCGACGCGGCGGTCGAGGGGCTGCTCCTGGACGGCACCGCGCGTTCGTACGGGGGGATCATGGAGCTGGTGCCGGATCTGGCCGGCAGCGATCAGGTCGCCCGCTGCGTCACCACCAACGTGGCCCAGTACGCCAGCGGGCAGGCGGGGGGCGAGTTGGTGGATTTTATGGCCGAGCAGATCACTCCCGTGTTCGTGGGTAACGACCGCGACTTGCTTCAGCTGTTTGAGGACATCCTCACTGCGCCCGAGCTCTACATTCGGGAGGGACGCTAGTATGAGACGCCGGGAATTCCTCTTTGGCTCGCTGAAGGCGGCTGCCTTGCTGACCCCTGTGCTGTCCATGCGCCGGGCCGAGGGGGCGAGCGCCTCGGGGAAGCGGGCCTTCATCTGGGTCAATAGCTGTGGCTACCCCTCGGCAGATGCCTTCTTCCCTACCGGGGGAGAGCAGGACTTCACGCTGTCTCCGATCCTCGCGGACTTCGAGTCGTTGCGCGAGGACATGGTGGTCGTCGATGGGATCGATATTCGTAACTCGGGCCTCAACCCCAAGGGCAACAACCACATCCGCACGATGGGCAAGGTTCTCACCGCTCGCGATGTGCTGGCGGCCCCCGATTCCGAGGACGGGTTGCCCGGTGGGATCTCGATCGATCAGCTGATCGCCAACGAGCTGGGCGTGCCCTCGCTGGAGCTCCAGGTCAACCAGAGCCACAACGCCCACATGCGCCATCGGCCCTTCGCGGTCGAGTCCAACGTGTTCAAGCCGCCCCTGGTCAACCCGGTCGACGCCTGGAACAAGGTGTTCGCCGACTTCGATCCCAGCAACGACCCGGCCCAGGTGGCGGCGCTAAAGCGGCGCCTGCGGCTCAAGCAGTCGCTACTCGACGATCTCACCGGCGAGCTCGCCCGCTTCCGCACCGAGCTCTCTGGCGCGGAGAAGCTCAAGCTCGACATTCACGAGGACGCGATCCGCCGCGCCGAGCAGGCGGTGGCTCTGGATCTCGAGGCGGCCGAGTCGGGAGTGAGCTGCGACGTACCCCCGATGCCCGACAGCGACAATGCGATCGTGACTCGGGCCCAGGCGCACTTCGATCTGGCGTATGCCACCCTCGCCTGTGAGCGGGCGGGAGTGGTCAGCATGCTCTGGGGGTACTCCGGGTACCACTGGAGGTACGAGTGGGCGGGGGTCACCGGGGTCAACGACTCGGGCCACGACGAGGTTCACCACCAGGCGGGTAGCCGGCGCGACGATTACATCACGATGGCGCGGTGGGACTGGAACGAGCTGCGCAAGTTCATCGAGCGGCTCCGGCAGACTCCCGAGGGGGACGGCACCATGCTCGACAATACGCTGGTGCTCGCGGTCAGCAACTTCGGGCGACACCACCAAATGGAGCGGATCCCGGCGGTGCTCTTTGGCAACGCGCAGGGGGCCCTGCAGACGGGGCGGTTCATCGAACTGCCCGAGCGGCAGCACAACGACAAGCTGCTCACGTCGTACGCGAACCTGATGGGGGTGGAGATCCCGGGGTTCGGTGACGAAGGCGATTGCGGGCCGTTGGCGCCGCTCTAGAGACCGGTCGTGGTCGTGGTCGTGGTCGTGGTCGTGGTTACGGTCACGGCCGGGCTATGCTCGCGGTCGGGGTTGCGCTCGTGGTCGGGGCTACGGTGACGGTCACCGTCACGATGCAGACTCACGGTGTTCCCGACGCGCTCGAGCTCGGCTTGTTCGCCGGGCTGACGCGTCTGGGATGATCGTTGTTTTGCCCGCCCCACGTCGATTACAGGGGGCACGCGGAAGGATCCGTTCCTCGGTTCATCGACCGAAGCGAGAATCTCCTACATTTCGGTCATCGTGCCGATGGCGTCGTCCAGGTTCGGACTTCATCATCGGATCATGGAGCGTTCGTCTCGGCATCGCCTTGGCTCGTCGTTGACATGGATGTTGGTCTTGTCGCAGGGGGCCTGCTTCGATCCCGACCCGGAGCCGCCTATGGGGCCGAGCTTGGCCGACGGGGAGACCGGAGCGGATCCCAGCGATGGTACGAGCGAGGCCGGCGACGAGAGCGGCGAACCGGCGCCCGACTGCCTGCCGGGAGCCCCGGGGTGTCCCTGCACGGCGGGCGGGGCCTGTGACGCCGGGCTGGTCTGCGGCGGAGGGTTCTGCATGCCGCAGGGATGCACGCCTGGTACGCTCAATTGCTCGTGCGATCAGGGAACCTGTGCGGGCGAGCTGGACTGCAAGACCAGCGGCAGCGGCGACGTTTGCGTCGAGCCGGTCGACGGCGCCGACTCGGGCGATACCACGGGTGAGGACAGCTGTGAGCCCCAGGGGAATGGCGACGATTGCAATGGCAACGGGGTGCGCGATACCTGCGATCCCAAGGCGGGGGAGGGTACCTGTACCTTGTGGGGGTATGCCTCCGACAGTGACGACGTTGACGCGTCTGATCTCAACGGCGACATCCGCTTTGCGTTCGTCGAGAATCGGGACGGGGAGCTCATCGTTGGGCTGGAATTCTACGAGCCCCTCGATTTCTCCGACGCGAACGCGATCTTCGAGTTCTACTGGCACTTCGATATCGATACAGATGCGTCGACCGGTACTCAGCAGGTCGCAGGGTTCGGGGGGGATTTCCATGTTCGGGTCGACCTCGACACCAACCAAAACCCAGTGGTCCGGCTCGGTGACGGTGAGTTCAATTCGCACGTGATCCCGGGGGTCGATGTCGACCTAGAGCTCGGTGGGCGCTTACTGGTCACCAGCCTCGACATGCCGGCGGAGCTGATGGGAGTCGACGAGTGCTACTGGTTGGCGACCTCGGATGGGATCGGCGGCGATTTTCAGCAGGATTCCGACAAGACCAACGCTGAGGTCTATCACTCCGTGGCGCCGATCGATGAAGATTGCGACGGCAACGGCTTGTTCGATCGATGCGAGGATTTTACCGACTTGATCGGATGGGGCTCGGGTGTCCCCGACGGGGTCCCGGATTCTTGCCAGGTCGACGAGGACAACGACGGGATTGACGACGCCTGCCAGTGAAGTCGGACCCGTGAAGTCGGACCCGTGAAGTCGGACCCGTGAAGTCGGACCCGTGAAGTCGGACCCGTGAAGTCGGTCGAATGACATTTGCGTGTCCGTGGGCTCACTCGTAACGACGCATCGGCACGGTCCGTCGCTTATCGCGATAATTCACACACGCATGGGCCAATGCCCAACAAAGGTTGGCTTCTTCGTTTTCGAAGGCTCTGAGTCCTCATGGGATCGACTCATGGACAAGCCCTTGGAATTCCAGCGATTCCGATCGTCGGTCGTTCGAACAGAGTGACGGGATTGTGACGGGGGCGCGACGAGCCGCCCCTCGCTTCGTGTCTTCGGCCGGGCTCGCCACCATGGTTTCAATGCCTCAGTGACGCGAGCAGGACCGACGCTCATGCAGCAACCGACCACCAACTGTATTTGTGGTACGCCAGCCGGATTGACCGTTGGGGGCTTTGAGCCGCACGCTGAGTCATCTCACCATGGCAAATCCCCTCTGTCCCGACTCGTCCCTTCGTTGGCCCTTTGAATCGGCTCTCTGCGGCGTTCTTGTGCTGTGGAGTGCGGCGCTGCTGCCAGGGTGCAATGGTGGCAGCAACGCCGATGATGTGCAGGTTGGGGTCGATGAGCCCCAGCCGGAGCGTCCCGATCCCAGCGCGGAGGACGAGCGTCCTGACGACCCGGATGACCCCGACGAGGAGCCGGGCCAGGACGACGGCGACGGCGAGCCGGGGGGCGACGACGATGATGGCGATGGACCCGGCGATCCGGACGAGCCCGGGTATGACGGACCGCGAACAACGTTCGTGCACCTATTCGAGTGGAGCTGGGACGACATCGCCCGCGAGTGCGAGCAGGTGCTGGGCCCGGCGGGTTTTGCTGCCGTCCAGGTCTCACCGCCCAGCGAGCACAAGATGCTCTCCGACCATCCGTGGTGGGTGCGCTACCAGCCGGTCAGCTACGAGCTCGAGAGCCGCAGCGGGACCGCCGACCAGTTCGAACAGATGGTGCAGCGCTGTGCCGATGCGGGCGTGGGGGTCTACGTGGACGCGGTCATCAACCACATGGCCGTGGGTAACGGGGAGCCAGGGTGGAACGGCACGGTCTACTCGTCCTACGAGTACCCGGGCCTCTACGGCGATCAAGACTTTCATGACTGTCGCCACGGGATCGACTGGAGCTCGCAGTGGGAGATCCAAAACTGTGAGCTGGTGGGCCTTCCCGATCTCGACACCGGATCCGGGTACGTCCAGGGACAGCTCATCGGATACCTGGCCGGTCTGAGCGAGATGGGGGTTGCGGGCTTTCGGATCGACGCGGCCAAGCACATCGCGGCGCAAGAGCTGTCGGCGATCCTGGAGCCGCTCCCCGAGTCGTCCTATGTATTCCAGGAGGTCATCGCCGACGGTGTGATCTCGACCCAGATGTATGCGGGCCTCGGCGACGTCACCGAGATGGGGTATAGCCGCATGATCGACGAGGTCTTCAGCGGGGGGCAGCTCGCCTGGCTCGACGACTTTGGCTCTGCGTGGGGGCTGATGCCGTCCGAGCAGGCCGTCGTCTTCGTCGACAATCACGACAGCCAGCGGGGGCACGGCGGCGCGGCGGGGCACCTGTCTCACCAGCGGCCCGAGATCTATCGGTTGGCCAACGTCTTCATGCTCGCGTGGCCCTACGGCTACCCCAAGGTGATGTCGAGCTACGCCTTCGAGCACGGGGACCAGGGCCCGCCCGTCGACGGGTCGGGCCGGGTGCTCACCGTAGACGATGGCTCGGGAGCGTGCGTCGGCGGCTGGATCTGCGAGCATCGCTGGCCCGCGATCCTGGCCATGGTGGAGTTCCGCAACCGCACCGATGGGACTCCGGTCACCCACTGGTGGGACAACGGCGACCAGCAGATCGCCTTTGGTCGTGACGGCCGCGGGTTCGTGACGATCAACCGCCATGGGGATCAGACGACCTCGAACTGGTTGGACACGGGCATGGCCCCGGGGAGCTATTGCGACGTGATCGGCGGGGGCGTGCTCGGGGACGGCCTGGGGTGTGATGGCAAGATCGTGGTCGTCGAGGAGGACGGTCGCGCGCTGGTCGAGGTCGAGGCGCTCGACGCGGTGGCGATCCACGAGGGCAGCCGCCTCTAGACCGGTATCGAGACCGGTATCGAGACTGGTATCGAGACCGGTCTCGATACCAGTCTCAAAACTGGCCATGAGATCGATTCCGGAATCATCGGTCGAATGACCAGTCTTCGAGTGCCACGGCCGGCGTCGTCATTCGAGTGCGTTCACGGACGGTGTTCGACGATCGAGGACGCACGCGCAAAACCTTCTCGTTCCTCGTGTTCCCCAAAGAGACTGCTGGCTGTCCATTCGTCGGTCATCTGAAGGGTTCGAGGTGGCACATTGCGGGTCTTCGCAGGCGTGGACGGTGAACGATCGACTCCGGCATGGAACGATCCGATCGGACCATTTCGTTCATGGCGCGAGTTCTTTCGAATTCGACGATAGAGTTCGAGACAAAGTGGCGACGTGTGGAACTGATTCCATGTCGAGACTGATGCGGTTCGTGTCGCTTGATCACGTTCCGCTGGCTCGGCTTCGCCCCTTCGTCCCTTCGACCCTTCGTCCCTTCGACCCGAGAACCGATTCTCGTTCCACTGTGGCAGTAGAGATCATGTTTCTTCGATCATCGTTCCGTTCATCCACCCTTTGGTCCCTCACCAGTTGTTTCTCGACCCTGGTCTTGTTCGCATGCGACGGGGCGGGGGTCGTCGATACGAGCGACGGCTCGGCGGGTCTGCCCAGCGGCGACGAGGGCTCGGGCGGTGGCGCATCCGCCGGCGGATCGGGTGGGAGCTCCGGCAACACGGCCAACGCACCGACTGTGAGCGCGACGGCCTCTATGACTACGAGCTCGGATCCGGCCGATGACTCGGGTTCCGATCCGGGGACGTCATCGGACGAGACCTCCGGCCCCGACGAGCCTACCGAGGGGGGAGCCGTGGTCACCGGGGTCTATCGCAACCTGTTTGCCGAGGCCGGGTACGACGAGGCGGAGATCACCGCGAAGGTCGACGCCGCGTACGAGCAGCTGTTCCACGGGGAGCCGAGCGAGCAGGCGGTGATGGTCGAGATGGGCGCCAACGAGAGCGGGCCGCTGGCCCAGATCCGCGACATCGCCAGCATGGACGTGCGCTCCGAGGGGATGAGCTACGGCATGATGATCGCCGTTCAGCACGACCGCCCCGAAGACTTCGACGCGCTGTGGAACTGGTCCTACACCTACATGCGTCACGACGATCCCTCGCACCCGGCTTATCGTTATTTTAGTTGGTCGGTCTCGTACGATGGGGTGCACCTCGATCCCATGCCGGCGCCGGACGGCGAGGAGTACTTCGCGATGGCGCTGTACTTCGCGGATGCTCGCTGGGGCAGTGGGGCGGGGGTGTATGACTATCGCGCCCACGCCGACGATCTGCTCGACGCGATGAAGAACCGCGCCGACATCGACAATGGCACCTCGTTGTTCAACGTGGAGCACAAGCAGGTCCGCTTCACGCCCAATGTCTACAATTTCCCCTCCAATGGGGATCACACCGATCCGTCCTATCACCTGCCGGCGTTCTACGAGCTATGGGCGGAGTGGGGGCCGCCAGCCGACGCTCAGTTTTGGCGCGATGCCGCCACGGTAAGCCGTGATTTCTTCGTGGCTACGACGAACGACATGACGGCGCTGTCACCGGACTATGCGAACTTCGACGGGACCCCCAAGGGCGCCTCGTGGGACGCGGGGACCGCGAATTTCCGCTTTGATGCGTGGCGCACCTCGATGAACTGGGCGTTCGATTGGTCGTGGTACGAGGCCGATCCGAGGCAGCAGGAGCTCACCGATCTGCTCCACGCGTTCTTCACCGCGCAGGGGCCAGGCTATGGCAACCATTTCACCCTCGATGGCATGGAGCTGTCTGGCGATCACTCGCCGGGGCTGGTGGCGATGAACGCGGCGGCCACGCTCGCGGCGACGGACCCGGGAGACTACGCGTTCGTCGAGGAACTGTGGGACACCGCCGTGCCGACGGGTTTCTATCGCTACTACGACGGGATGTTGTACATGCTGGGGCTGATGCACGTTGCCGGTGAGTTCCGCGCCTATCGGCCTCGGTAGCGGCGGTCGAGCTGTTGGCCTGAGAGGGCGTAGAGGGTGGCTGCGTTGGTGGTTTCCCCGTTCAGCGGTCGCGTCGAAGCCCGAGCACGACCTCTGGGCGCCAGACCTCGATGCCGTATTCCTCCCGGAGCTCGATGATGGGCCGGTCGAGTACATCCGATGGAGGAGCCCATGGCCATTTGTGGCGCATGGTTCGACACGTGCGCCAGATCCTTGGCAGCAACCGCAGAGTCCCGGCTATCGAGCCCGCGATTGTTGCCGTTGGAAGTGCTCCGTACTCCTTGGTGATGGCCTGAGCCGGGCTCGTCCTGAAGAAGCCCTTGACGTAGCCCACATAGGACACGTCGACGCCAAACATCGTGAATAGATCGTTCACGCCTTCGTCGAGGGGGCCGGTGTGCGTACCGAAGATCACGTGGGTCGTGTCGTGGCAACGGAAGTAGTGGGCGCTGAAGTCGTCGCCCATCGACCCAGGATCGCTCAGCCCAGGGTTGACCTGGTAATACTCCGCCAGGCCCTGGCGTAGGGTCTTGGTCGTATCCGGGCGCTGATAGTCACCTCGCACGGCATAGAGCCGCCCGAAGGTCGTCGCGGCCGCCGCGGCGGCCCGCGGGTTGGTGACCGAGCGCGATGGACGACCTGTGTGCATGGGCTCGATCTCGGTCGACGACCTCGACCAGAAGACGGTATCACGCCACCGGCCCCAGTGTTCGGGGCGAAGCTCGGAAGAAGATCGGGTCTGGAACGGGTCGCGACCCCACCGACCTACTCCGGGGGGCCGCACCACAATGGATCGTTCGAGGCGTTCGTGGTGACGATCGGTAGCGCGGGCGTGGCTTGGTCGACGGGGCGCGCCATCGAGCTTCCCCGCACCAAGGTCGTGTCGGGCGATCGTCGACGTGTATCGGAGGGTGACGCGGTCCCCAAGGTGGGCGATCTGGCGTCGGAGCACGGCATCAGCGATCTGTACGTGTCCGCGGCCCAGGCGATGGGGGCCTCGCTCGAGTCGTTGGGTGACCCTGCGCAGTGCCAGGGTCCGTTACCCCAGCTGTGAAGGCTCCATAGTGAGGGCCTCGGTGAGGATTCCGCGCGAGGGTCCAGTCGCGAATTCGATCGAGGCCGATCAAAGTGGAGCCAGCTGCGCCTGCCTCCCAGGGGTCGATGGTCTTCACGGCGTGCCGGTCCCGTGGGGGGGGCGACATCCGTAAACCCCGATGATCGGGCTCGTTGATGAAGTGGATGATATCACTTCGTTAATCGACCAGGCCCACCAGCCCCGGCCAATCGGCCTGCTGCCCGGGAGTCGAGGGGAGAACGGCGAGCATTTGAATTGGTAGGGTCGCCGGACCACAACAAACGTGCGTTCATCGACATGCCGACGGACAAGGAGCGCTTTGGCTTGGAGGCGACGACGCACGAGCCCGTGGCCTTCTCGCGAGCGAGCGGAGCTATGGAGCTCGAGCTCATTCGTGGTCCGACGCCGGGGCGGCGATTTGCCCTCGACAAGCGAACCCTGGTGATCGGCAAGAGCAAGGCCGCCGACATCAAGATCGTCGCGCACGGGATCTCGCGCCAGCATGCCAAGGTCGTCTTGGTCGACGATGGACCGACCACCGTCGTCAACATCGTCGATCTCGGCTCGACCAACGGCACCTTCGTCAATCGGAGCCGGGTCGACATGGCGCTTCTGCGAGAAGACGATCGGATCCAGCTCGGCGCGCACGTGACCCTGCTGCTGTCGCGACGGCGATCGATGCCGTCGAACGAGATCGAGCCCACGCTGACTCCGCGTCAGCTGGAGGTGGCGCGACTGGTCGCCGCTGGGGCGAAGAACGCCGAGGTGGCTCGTACTCTGGAGGTCACGTCGCGCGCGGTCGCCAGTCACCTTGAGCGGATCTATCGCGCGTTGGGGATCGGCTCTCGTACCGAGCTGACCCGGTGGTTGGTGGAGCAGGGGCTCCATGACGATGTGGACGCCTGAACGCTCGTGGAGCACGTGGGGGTCGACGCGCTCTCCATGCTCGGAGCAACGGACGACCGAGGACCCGCTGCTCGGACCCGAGCGCCCGGCGAGCGGCACAGAGATCCGCCTTGGCGAGCGCCTGGGACGCTACATCGTCGGCTCTCAGGTGGGCATGGGAGGGGGCGGGGTGGTCTATGCGGCCTATGACGACGCGCTGGAGCGCCCGGTCGCCCTGAAGGTGCTGTGGAAGGGGGCGCACGATCCCGAGGCGATCGCTCACGAGGCGCGGGCCATCGCGGAGCTGAGCCACCCCAACATTGTCACCGTCTACGACGTGGGAGTGGATCGCGGCCGCTCGTTCGTGGTGATGGAACTGGTCCACGGTGGCTCGATGCGGCGCTGGCTGGAGCGCAGCCGCCCGACACCCGCCCGGATCGTGGCCATGCTGATGCAGGCCGCCCGGGGGCTGGCCCATGCCCACGGCCGCGGGATCGTCCACCGTGACTTCAAGCTCGACAACGTGCTCGTCGGTGGGGACGGGCGAGTGCTCGTGACGGATTTCGGGCTGGCGTCTCCGCGGGGCGTGGTGCCCAGACGGGCGCTGGCGGGAACCCCCCGGACCATGGCGCCCGAACAACATGCCGGCGAGGCGGTGGACCATACGGCCGATCAGTTCGCGTTGTGCGTCGAGCTCTACTACGCGCTGCATGGGGCCGATCCCTTTCCGGGGGAGTCGGTCGACGACAAGCACGCCGCCAAGAAAGAGGGTCGGGTGCGGGCGTTCGAGCCCGGGCTCGTGCCTCGGCGCGTGAGTCGAGCGGTCGCGCGGGGGCTGTCGGCTCGTCCTGTCGACCGATTCCCCTCGATGTACGATCTCGTCGCGGCGATCGAAGGAGGAGGCCACCGACGGTGGATTGCGGTCAGCGCCGCGGCACTCGTGCTCGGTGGAGCCTCGTTGACGCTCGGGTCGTCGCATCCCGAGCCGTGCCAGCCGGAGCCCACGATCTGGTCTCGACAGGATGCCGAGCGAGTCCGCGAGGCGCTGCGAGCGACGGGGACCCCTTTCGCCGAGTCGACCGAGGAGCGGGTCGATCAGCTGCTGTCGGTCTATGCTCGCGAGTGGAGCCACAACCGTGCGCTGGTGTGCGAGCGCATGGCCCACAGCCCGATCCCGCAGCGATCGGCCTTGGAGTCGGTCGAGCGGTGCCTGCATCGGGCTCGGCTGCGAGCGGACGCGTTGACCACGGTGCTGGGCCAGGTCGAGCGGGAGACCGTGGGCTACGCCGCTGCGGCCGCCGAGCTGCTGCCCTCGCCGGAGCGGTGCTGGCATCGTCCCGAGCCGCTGGGGCGCTGGGATGATCCGGCCTGGGCCGAGCTCGAGTCGGAGCTCGCGCGGGCCCAGGCGCACGGGGTCGTCGGCGCGTTCGAGGTGTCGTTGGACGTCGCGCAGCACATCGCGAGCGCGGGTGAGGCCGCGGCGGCGCCCGGGCTCGTCGCGCGTGCTCGACTGCTGGAGGGCCGCGCCGAGCTCGAGCTCGCCCACCCCGAGTTGGCGTTCCAGGCGCTGGAGCGGGCCTACTACGGCGCGGTGACGGTCGGGGATGATGACCTCGCCAGCGAGGCCGCGGCCGAGCTTTTGCGGGTGGCGACTCGCGAACTGGCCGACATCGACCTGGCGCACAAGTGGGAGCGCACCGCCCTGGCGAGCTCCGCACGCTTGCCTCCATACGGGGAATCGGAGGCGCATCTGCTCTATGCGCGGGCGGAGCGCGCGAACACGGCCGGAGACCGCGAGGCTTGGGTCGAGCTCCACCGCCAGGCTCTCGCCATCCGTCGTCGTAGCGAGCGGCCTTCGCTCTCCTTGGCCGATTCACTCGAGGGTCTGGGGCAGGCGTTGTTGCACACCGGTCGGCCAGGGTCGGCCCGTGGCTTGTTCGAGGAAGCGCTGGAGATCCGCCGATCCTTGCTCGGGCCGTACCACCCGTGGCTGGCGGTCGCACACAACAACTACGGCGTGGCCCTGGCGATGATCGACGAGCCGGTGCGTGCGCACGAGCACCTGGAAGCTGGTCTACAGATCCTCGAGAGCTCGCTGGGCCCTCGCCACCCTCGAGTGGGACGCGTGCTGAACAACCTCGGGAAATTCGACCTGGCGCGCGGCGAAGTGAAGCGTGCACGGGAGTACCTGGAGCCGGCGGTGTCGATCCTCGAGTCTATCCATGGTCCGGCTCACCATGAGCTCCTGACCGCGCGCAACAACCTGATCAAAGCGCTGAGCCGCGGCGGACAGCCAAAGCGGGCGCTGGCGCTGGCTCGGCGGATGTTGGTGGATGCCGAGTCGGGCTCGGCGTCGGTCACGGATCTGGTGTCGATCCATGCCCTTTTGGGGTCGACCCTGCGGCGGGTCGGGGAGCACGAGGCTGCCCTCGGATCCTACCGCCGAGCGCTGGTGATGGCGGAAGGTTTGCCAGCGGCCTGGTCGCGACGCCCGCACATCCAGCTCGGGATGGCCAGAGCGCTCGTGAGCCTGGGTCGGGACGAACAAGCCGCTGGTCTCCTCCGACCGCTCCGGTCGTCGACGAACGATCGGGATCTCGAGAGTCAGCTCGCTTCGGTGCTCGCGGGGATCGAGCTACGCCGGGGTCGCCAGGACGATGCGCTCGCTCTCGCGCAGACCGCCCGCGACCTGCTGCCGACATGGGCTCGGGCCGATCGTCGACGCGTGCAGAGGATCGATGCGATCATTGAGCAACTCCAGGGGCAGCTCCAGGGGAGCTCGAGCGAGACGTCGGGCTAGCGGTTCGAATCGCGCTCATCGGTCCGCAAAACTCGGCGGGGTGGCGCGATCGCGGCTTGTGGGGCGATACATTACTGTAGGGCATAGGGTATAGGGCGTAGGGTCGTTCGACCGCAGGTGGACCCGTGGCGCGGGAGCGTAGGGTCGAACGACCACTGGCGAGATGTAGCCGGGCCTTGCATGCTGACCCTCGTTGCATTCGAGGTGGGAGAAGCCGGGGGACACGGGTCAGGCACTTGCCTGGCGACGGCTAGCAGCTCGAATGGTGTCTTTTCGGGGAATGGGGTCGAAACGACGAGCGAGCGCGGTCGAGCATAGCCTGATCTCACGGTGACCCGGGGAGCATGGGTCGTCGTGGGGCGAGCGGCGGCGGGGTAGATCCTCGGGGTCCGGCGTGGAGCCGATCCGTCGATCCGTCGATCCGTCGATCCAGTCAGTCAGAAGATCTGCAGGCTAGCAGATCAGCAAGTCGGCAGAAGAACACCGCGTGCGAGATCGAGTGTATGCGCCATATGGAAATGGCGCATGCACTCGATCTCGTCAATTTGTTCGGATGAGCGATATCTTCCCCGGAGTATGCGGCTCAAGTCTTTGCCGGTCCGTCGAGGTCGAACTGTCGGCTTCGTCGAAGTTGCGTAATTATCTTCGCAAGAGTCTATTTATGAGCTGTGCGAGGGTTACGTTGAATTGCTGCATTGAATTGAGAGCTTGCTGTTTAATCGGTGGTCTGATCGTCAGATAATGCTAAAGTCTCAGCGTCGCCACATTAGGTGGCTATTACAAAGGAATGATGATGGATACCCAAAAGCTTCAAGTCCTCCGGGGTACGCTCTGTTCCGCGCTGGTCTTCTTCGCGGTCGCTGGTTGTGATACCGAGGAAGAGTACGAAGAAGATCTGGCGGCCGACGAGGCCGACGACGAAGACCTCGAGTTCCGGGCCGGCAACGACTACTTCGATCCGGTCGGCACCCACGACGTGGCCAACTGCTCGACGATTGCGGGCTGGGCGAAGGATGGCGACACGACCGCCGCCACCCAGGTTCACGTCTACAAGGACGCTCCCTTCCCGGCCGGGCAGATCGTGACCCATGCCTGGGCAGACCTCTACCGGGGAGACCTGCCCTTTGCCGACAAGAACCACGGGTTCAACATCGCGACGCCGGCGGCCTTGAAGACCGGCTGCCCCGAGACGGTCTACATTCACGCCATCGATCTCGACGCGGGTGGGGGCTTCGTTGCGGGCGGCAACAACAAGCTCTTGAACCTCACGGGTAAGACCGTAATCTGTGGCCCTCCCCCTCCCGGAGGCTGTGGATTCCCCGGTCCGGGCGACGACGGCCCCGATATCCCGCCGCTCTAGGCCTTGATCAAGTTGATCAAGTTGATCAAGCGCCGCGTGCTCGACTCTCTTCGAGCATCACGGGCGGCTAGCCCTTGTCCTCGGCGGGGGGCTTGTTTCGCAAGCCTCCTCGCCTCGGGGCGGAGCGTTTCGTTTGGGCGCCCGGTGGGTGCCCGGCTCAGAACCGGATCCCCAGCTGTCCCTGCACGCTCTGCACCGCCCGGGCGTCCTCGGCTTGGCCGGTGTCGGCTACACGGTTGAACGCCCCGAGCGGGAAGGCCACCCCGTACTGTGCCTGGAAGAAGATCGGCTCGCGTCGGTCGTGGTAGCGCACGGCGCCGTCGAGCTCGATGCCGTAGCTGTAGCGGTTGCCGAGCGTGCTGCGGCGGTTGGCCGCCATCGCGTACTCCACGTCGACCCGCGCGCTGAAGTGGTCGAAGAAGTAGAACGCGGCCCAGGGCTTGAAGTATGCCGCGTTGGAGACCGTGCCCAGGATCTCGCGGAACAGCAGCATGTCGACGTTGTACGCCGGGTTGAAGCGGAAGTTGCTCACCAGGTTGTTGTCGTCGCGCAGGCCCACCGCGGTGCCCACGTCGGGGGCGTAGGGCGAGACGGTCACGTCGCCGGTGGCGAAGCCCTGGTCGAAGCCGATGTGGAAGCGATCCTTGAAGAAGCCATACTTGAACTCGAGGGCGTAGCCGAAGTTGGCCAGCACCTTGCGCTCGAGGTCCTCGGAGGTCACCGACTCGAAGAAGCCGGAGCTGTCCATGTCGTCTTCGGTGATCCCGTCGTTGAGGGCGCTGAAGGTGCCGAAGTTGCCCGCGGCCTCCAGCTCGACCCGCAGGGTTCGCCAGTTGACTCGCATCCACAGGTCGGGGGTGGCCACAAAGGCTCGCCGGGCGACCAGCAGCTCGTTGTAGGGCGAGTCGGGCAGCAGCCCCAAGGCGGCCGCCTCTCGCGAGCCCTCCACCTGGTCGACGTCTTGGTAGCGCAGCCAGGTCATCAAGCCGTAGTTGACCACCGGCGAGCCCAGCGAGAGCTTGCGGCGCAGCATGTCTTGGCTGTCGCGGCGCTCGACCGAGAGGCTCCACTGGTAGACGTTGTCGAACTTCTCCGCCGAGATCGTCTGACCCACCAGGCGTGCGTTGCCGTACTCGGGGCCGAGCACCTGCGCGGTGGTGGGCCCGCTGGCCGCCCAGTCCCATGAAACGGCCAGGGTGTGGGTGCGGCGGCGGTCCTTGCCCAGGTCGAAGGCCAGGCGCACCGAGTCGACCGAGTCGCCGTAGTCGCGATCGAGGTGCCGGATGATGTCGGCCTCTTCGCCCCGGGCATAGCCGTTGCCGTGGTTGGCCACCATGCCCATGCCCCAGCTCCAGGGCATGCGCCCGAACTGCACGTCGAGGCCGAAGCCAAAGCGCATGTGGCCCCACGCTCGCTTGACCACGATGCTGTCGTCCAGATCGTTGATGCCCGCCTGGGGCGGCACCTGGCCGCGGGTGAACAGATCGATCGCGGCGTTGGGGTTGTCGAAGCGGTAGGTATCCGGCGTGCTGCCCAGGACCACGTTGTCGAGCAGATCCACCTGGCTGTGCACGCTGATCGTGTCGGTGATGTGGAGGATGGGCTCGAGCCGTAGCCGAAGGTTGGCGCTGGGTAGGCCGTTGCGGCGGCGGCAGCGGGTGTTGGCGCGGGTGAGCGAGACGCCGTTGTCGGTCAGGCGGGTGAAGCAGTCGGCGTCGTTGTTGACGAACACCGTGCGGCCCGCTTCCTCGCGGTACTCTCCGCTCTCGACCGGGGGCCGGAAGTACTTGTTGGGCAGAGGCTCGGCGTTGGTGTCGAGGTCGGACAGGCCCAGGTTGAGGCGATGGAAGTAGTCGCCGCGCATGCGCATGTAGCCGTGGAGTTCGAACAGCTGCACCCGGCGACGGCGGGCGGGCTGGGCGGGCACCGCTTCGATCGGGCGCAGGGCCTGCTTGTCCTTGGGGGCCTCCTCGGCGGGGCCTTCCTTCTTTTCCTGGCGCTGGCCCGGTCCGCCGGGCGGCGCGCCGGGAGCGCCGCCTGCTCCAGGACCACCCAGGCCCGGTTGGGCGGTGGCCGTGGTGGCTAGCAGACTGGCGCCCAGCAGCACGCCCAGGGGCAAGGCGCGTGACCAGGCGGTACGACGGCCACGGGGGTGCGAGGTGCCGCTCATCAAAGGCGACGCACGCTAACAGCGCCCTATCGGGGCGTCAACTCACGGTGTTCGGGGGTGGGATGGCTCGGCGATCGAGTCGACCGGAGGTGTGATCCTGTTCACGCGTGAGGGCAGAGGCGCCGCTGGGTCGAACGGGCGATCCGAGCGCGTGTCGTTTTTTGGGTCGGGGGGGAACACTCATCCTGAGTCGACGTCATGGATGGGGTGAAGCACCGGGTGGTCGCGTCATCCGCTCTGGGCGTGCTGCTGGTCGCCTGCACGGCCTCACCGTCGATCGGCGACGGGCGGGGTGGGATGGACCGGGGGGACGAGATGGACGATCTCGATGAGCTCGACGAACGGGGCGTGATCTCTGTCGACGAGGGGAGTGCTCTGGATGCGCGACCCCTGCTGCCGGCGCCTCGCTCGTCGACCGATCAAGGGTGCCAGTGGCTCGACCCGGTGGCCCAGGGGGCACGGATCCACGAGGGGGAGATCTTCGATTCGATCGCTCATGCCATGGCCACGTGGGATCTCGCTCGTCCCCGGCTCCGGTGGATCCAGCGCGCCGAGTCTCCGGGGCCGGCGCCGGGCCATGCGTTCTACGTGGCCAACGCCGGGGGGCGACTGCGCTGGTGCTATGTCCAGGTCGATCCCCTGCTCGGCGCGGTGGTCTGCGATCGCCAGGTCGGCTACCGGCGGCTAGTCGTCGCTCGGGTTGATGAAGGTCGCCCTGCCGTGGACACCGCCCGGGTGTTCGCGATGCTCGACCACGCGGTTCAGCTCTACGAGAGCTCCGCTCAGGCGGAGCGCTGTACTCCGGCGCCCGCCTCGGTCGTCGCGTCGATCGCTGCGCCGGCTTGGGTTCAGAACGGGGAGTCGTGGCACCTGGAGTTCGTCGAGCAGGTCAACCCTCGAACCGACCTCGCTCGCCTGGTGCGGGTACGCGTCGGGCCAAACGAGGTACGTCATACGGAGCTGTGGTCATGGAACCCGCAACAGGTTCATTGAGGCGAGGGGGCGCCGGGCTCGTGGTCTGGCTCGTGGTCTGGCTCGGCGGCTGCGTCACCGAGCCCGTGGCTCTGGACCTGCCCGCCGAGCCCGACGAGCCGTTCCCCGCGCGCCCGCCCATCGTGACCGAGGAGGCCAATGCGGCGCTGGCGGCTCGGAACCTCAGGACTCGTGCGTCGCTCGAGTCGGCCGAGGCCCGCCGTCACTGCCCGTTGGAGCCGCGGCCCGTCCTCGATGTTCCGCTCCACCGAGGTCCCACCGCCGAGCGGATCTTCGAGGAGGTCGGGTGGCCTGGGTCCGTCCAACTCGTCGAGCCACCGGTGGAGCTCCCGGGCGCGCACTACTACCGCGCGATCCCCAGCACGAGTTTGTGCACCATCGAGGTTCGTAGCGTCGGTTGCTATGTGACCGACCGTGACGTGCACTGTGGTCATCCGATGCGCCCGAATCGGCTAGCCTCGTTCATCGAGGCCCACGGGCTTGCCGAGCGGCCGGGCCGCCTGAGCGAAGTCGACTGGGTGCACCTGTTGGCCATATTCGGTGTTGGGATCCCGCTGTCGGGTCTCGCGGAGCTGAGCGGCTGCATCACGCTCGAACCGGGGGTTATTCCTCCATCGGCGGGCACGATCACGCTGTCCGAGCGGGATGCGTCGATCTTCATGCCGGTCTTGCATCGTCGCTGGGGTGTGGAGGCTGAGTTCTCCACCGTCGAGGTGGAGATCCATCAGGGGCGGGTCGAGGTGAACTACCGCGGTCTGTCGTCGGTAGAGTGCATGCCGCCGTTCGTTCGAGAAGGGGTGGAGATCGATGGTTGAGCGTAGTCTCCACTAAGCAAGACGGGCGGACCCAAATTGGCATGTTTGTGGTTGGTGGCTTGCTTCGATCGCTTCCTGGCTCGACACGTACGCCGCGTGGATGCCCTGGTCGAGGGTCGTCGACGCGATCCTCGGATCGGAGTACCCTCGGTCCCGGCCCGCGGCGAGGCAGCGCTGCCGCGAGCGTTGTGCCGCGCCACGTTGCACAGTGCTGCGGCCAGGGGGTGGAGGAGGACCTTCGAACTCGCAAGTATCTGAAAATATTGATTTCGGAGCGCTGTGCCTCCGCCGGATCGGTCTTCGCTAGGGGGAGGGGCACGATACTTTGGCGATTTTCCTTACGCCAAGAACCTCAACCAAATCGGAAGACAAGCCCCCCATGTACGATCCGATCTCCGCCAACGTGCTGCCCCACTACATGACCGTCCGACGGCTCGCGTCCATCGGCCTGACCGCTTTGCTGCTCGGAGGTATTGCGATTGCCACCGTCTGCTGTGGCGATCAAGAGCCCGCCACCATCACGTCCTTCGACCAAGCCCCCGAGCGCGAATGGGCGTGGTTTCCGATCGAGGGGATGGAGTGCGCCGACGGCCAGCCCACGGGTATTGGTCTGAGCCGCGGTACCTCCAACAACCTCGTGATCTACATGGCGGGCGGCGGTGCTTGCTGGGACCATCAGTCTTGCTACGAGCAGGAGCGCGCGAGCTTCATCGCCGAAGGGTTCAGTGTCGCAGACTTCGGGGACATGAGCTCGGAACTGGATGGGTTCGAGTTGTTCGACCGTGACGCCTCCGACAATCCGGCGCGCGACTGGACGTTTGTCTTCGTGCCCTACTGCACCGGTGATCTGCATGCAGGCACGGTGGTGGCCGACTACGACGGGCGTACGACGCGTCACGTCGGGCGAGCGAACGTCCAGGCGATGCTCGACCAGATCGCGCCGAACCTTGTTGGGTCCGGGTCCGAGTCCGGGGCTGAGCCTGAGACCGAGACCGAGACCGAGTCCGGGACCGAGACCGAGTCCGGGACCGAGACCGAGTCCGGGACCGAGCGCGTCGTCTTAACTGGGAGCAGCGCAGGGGGCTACGGCGCCTCGTTCAACTACGGGCTGGTCGCCGACACCTTCTCGAATGCCCGTGTCGACATGATCAACGATGGTGGCCCTCCGCTGCCGCTGCCCCATGCTCCGGCGGAGCTCATGACCACGTGGATCACGGCGTGGGGCCTGACCGCCACGGCGCCCGCGGGATGTCAGGGCTGCGAGACGGATCTGTCCGCCTATCTCACCACCCACTTCGACGCCCATCCGCAGGCGCGCTTTGCTCTGCTCAGCTATACCGAAGACGGGGTGATCTCCGACTATCACGGTATCGATGGTTCGACCATGGCCTTGGGCTTGGAGACGATGCGGGTCGAGAGCTTCGTGCCAACGTCCAATGCTCGCGTCTTCTACAAGAGCGGCAGTGGGCACACCATGGCGACCGAGATGCATGACACCTTGGCCGGAGGCACGAGCGCGTGGAGCTGGGTCCTCGCGATGCTCGACGACGATCCGGCGTGGTCCGACATCACCCCGTGAGCGGCGGCGGCGGCGGCGGCGGCCTGAGCATCGACGATGTATCGGCTATCGGGGCCGGGCTTGTTCGGTTCCAATAGCCGCCTGACAAGCCGACGGCGCTTCAGGGCAAGACCAGGCCGCGGTCGCTACAGATCCATGGCTCGTCTGGTAGCAATCGTGGGCCCCAGGTCTCGCATAGGGTGGCAGGGTCGAGAGGGGGCAGCCGCAGGCGGGGTGGTGCGCCTGCGGAGGCCTGCTCCAGGCCCGCGAGCAAGAACTGCGGGGTCGCCATGAGCAGCCGGGCGTAGGCGAGGGCGGCCGCTCGTCGCGGGCCCGCAGCCAGCTCGTGCGCAGGGCGATCCCAGGGGTGCTCGATCAACGCCTGGATCAAGGCGCGTTCGTCGGCATCGATCGTAGGATCGGCGAGGATCCGATCCTTGATCGCGATCATCAGATCCCCCACCGAGAGGGACGGATCCTCGCCCGCCGCGGTCACCAGGTCGTCGAGGGTGAGCGCCATGGCGTCGGGTGCAGCCGGAGCGGCGTCGGGCAAGGCCGCCAGGTGCTCCTCCCAGCGGAGCAGGCCGAACAGATCGAGCCCTTCGTGACCGGGCTCGGACTCGCGAAGATAGGCCCCCAGGGCACCGGCGGTCACGGGGTCGAACCCGTCTTGCCCCAGCAGCAGACCCGGCAAGGCGCGCCCCAGCAGGCGGTGCGCGTGGTCGAGTAGGGCGAAGGGATCGTGCCGATGCACTGCGTGCCCCACCCCGTTGGTGCCGGGGCCGATCTGCAGGGTGGCGAAGGGATCGAACACCGCGGGGAGGGGCTCGGGGCCGTCCAATTCGCAGTGGGCCGGCACGGCCTGGTCGACGTAGGGGTCGGTGGCGATCTCCACCAGCAGCGCGCGCAGGGAGTAGTGCGAGCGCACCAGGGTGATCGCCAGCGTCCGCAGGCGCTCGGACTGGGCCGCGTTGCGCGGGGTCCCGTGGTCGAGGGTGAGGCGATGGCCCACGGCGCTGGCCCACACGCCGTCGACCAAGTGCAGCACGACCAGCTGTGCCAGGGCTCGGGCCCCGTCGGGGGGGCGGGGCGACCAACCCTCGGCGGCCAGTTGTTCGAGGCCTTCATCGAGTCGCGCCTGTAGATCGAGCGCAGTGGCGCCCGGCGGAAGGGGTCCCCCCAAGGCCGCCGTGGTGGGCAGGGGATCGGTGGCGCGATCCAGCGAGAACGTCCCGCAGCCCTCTGAGCCCCACGGGGCGAGCTCGCCGTCGGCAAAGCCTTCCCAACGAAAGACCGCGTGCATCGATTCCTCGTCGGCCGGATACACGGCTCGCTCTATCCCGGTCGCTGCCGGCCAGAATCGATCGAGGGCGGGGTCGTCATGGTCGGTGACCGAGGCATCATCACGGTGGCAACCCAGGCATTCGAAGCGCCGACCGAGGTAGGCCGCCTCGAACGAGCGCCCGAAGTTGATGCGACGCGAGCGCTCCAGGTCGTCGGGGGCGGTGTTGTCGTCGTCGATCGGCGCGGTCATGCGAACGAGCAGATCGGCGCGCAGGATCGGGCGCAGATCGTCGGCCCGCAGGCTACTCTCCACCAGATCGCGCATGGTCCATGAGCCGCCCGCAAAGGGCTCGGTGGGCGGGTGGTCGCGCACGAAGTGGGCCAGGGCCTCGCTCTTCGCGGCGGGGCCGGCCTGCCCGTAGCAGCGGGTCAGCACGCGATGTCCGGCCCGCCGGGTTCGCAGCAGATCGAGCAGCTCCGAGCCCCAGCGGCGGCGGTAGTCCTCGCCCTCGGCCAAGCCCCGGGCGATCTGCCGCCGCCCGTCGCGACCGCGGGCCTCCAGATCGTCGACCATCGCCGCGAGTAGGCGGACCTCGGCCGAGCCCAGCGGGCGGCGGCCGTGCAATAGCGGCATGGCGCGCTGCACGAAGCTTCGGGCATCGGCCCGGCAGGTCAGCGCGGAGGCGGCGACCGGGGTGTCGAGCGGTGGGTCGTCGGGCCAGGGCGCTGGGTGCAGATCGTCGTCGGCACACCCGCCGCCCGAGACCAGAGCCAAAGCCAGGGCCAGAGCCCTCATGCCTCCACTCCCAAGACAGCGCGGCGAAGCCCGGCGATCGCGGTGGCGTCGTCGGCGGGCCCGCCCTGCAAGTCGCCCAGGCCAAAGGCCGCGGCGTCGAAGGGATAGATCCCCAGGGCGTCGAGTAAGCCCGCCCGCAGCTCGGCCGGGGTGATGAACGACCGAGCTTGAGCGGTCTGTGAGTCGATCGATCCGAAGATCCCCGCGCCCCCTTCGTCGACGGGCCCACCCATCAGCACGCTCACATAGCCCTGGGGCCAGTGGTTGAGACCTCCGTCCTCGTCTTGCCGGTGGGGCGCCCGCCCGAACTCGGTGGTGATCACCACGAGCGTGTCGTCGAGATCGAGCTTGTCTGGCGCATGCTCGCCCGGCGCGTTGATCCGCTCGGCGAGCGTGCGCAGCGTGTGCACGTAATTCACCGAGGCGTGCGCGAGGTGCTCGCGGTGGCTGTCGTGCCCGCCGTCGGGGCTGGGAGAAAGCCCGCTGTCGACCCACAGGACATAGCGGGCGTCCTGCTCGGCTCTCAACAGGTGCGTGGCCAATCGGGCGGTGGTCTGGGGCACCGAGATCCGCGAGTGTCCGCACTCGCGGGCCAGGGGCAACGCGAACAGCTCGGGGCCGACCATCGAGGCCATCGCCGGGCTGTGCCGCTGGGCGGCCAGCATGGACCGCCAGGTGTCGAGCGCGGGTGAGCGGGCCAGGGTGCCGGTCTGTTGCCCCCGCAGTCGCTCGGTGTAGCGCTCGGTGTAGAGCCGAAGCAGCGCGTCGTGGGCCTCACGACGACCCGCGGTGGTCGGGCGGGCCAGCAACTCGGCGAGCCGAGCCCCGTCGTCGATCGCCAGATCCCACGGCCGGGCCTGCGCCGGGTGCCGCCCGGTGGCCGTGCTGGCGCTGAGGTTCTGGCCGCTCCACTCCGCGCCGGGGTGGATCACGTAGGCATAGGGCGCCGCTCGCTCGGCCGCCGCGGCGAAGTGCCGCTGGACCGCGCTTCCCGTGCCCGCCAACTGGGGGCTGCCCAGCCGGGCCCCGGTGAGCGCCAGCGGGATCGCGGTCTCGTGGGGCAACTGGTCGTGACGGGTCACGACGACCCGCATGCGGGCCAACAGATCGGGTCGCGACCACAGCGGGTGAGTCCACGGCCCCAGGTGCACCAGGGTGCCCGCCGCGTCCTCGGCGAAGGGACGGGCCAGGTAGCCGCTGCCTCCGCAAGCCTCGAACGCGCCGGCGACGTCCAAGGCGTGAAGGAAGCGGCTTTCACCCGCGCCCCACTGCGGTACGCAGTAGAACGTGTCCCACGGGCAAAGGCCGCCATAAAAGAACACCTCGAGGATCCGGTGCGCGCGTCGGGCCGCCGGCAGGCGCAGGCTCGCCAGGGACGAGGGCCACGCGCCCCACTGCGCTTCGGCTGGTCGCGATCTGCTCAGCACGCCCAGGGTGGTCGCTGCGGCCGCGCCCGCCAGCCAGTGTCGTCGTAGCATCATCGTCAGTTCGGACGGGCGCAGATCCCCACGTTTGGGAACGGGTCGTGACGAGCCGGCATGGTTGCGGCGCGATCAGCTTGGCAGGGCACAGATCCCTATGTTCTCCAGGCCAGCGGGAGCCTCGTCGGGGACGAACCAGGGCTCGCAGATCTCGCCCATGGCCGCGCCCGGGCAGGTGTTGGGCTGGGTGATGTCGCAGAAGGTCGAGCAACAGC
>JBCCWC010000008.1:0-140018 GCA_039194325.1 Myxococcota bacterium | reverse complement strand
GGCGGGCGCCCGCTACCCTTGTGTTGGGGGGGTTTTGGGGGTTGTTTGGGTGGGGTGGGTTTGGGTGGGGTTCGAGCGTTCGCGGATCGTATGTGGATCGTATGTGGATCGTATGTGGATCGTAGGGGTCATTTGGCGCTCATGGGTCGTTGTGAGTCTGTAGAAATGGCTCGTTCGAGTCATATTGGGTGATCAGTGATTCACTGAGTCATCGAATGTCCTGTGTAGGCCATATGGGCATCAGTAGATGCACATTCGTGTATGCGGACTCTTTGGGTCATTTGCTGATCTGCTGATTCGATTCTTCGTATTGAGCCGGTTGTTGGCAGGGGGCTCTGATAAGTTGAGCCTCGTCGTGAACGCCCCGTACATCCCCAAGCGAGCCGAGGCCGGTGTGGTCATCGGAGGCTACGAGCTCATCCGACGGATCGGTCGTGGTGGTATGGCCGAGGTCTGGGTCGCTCGCCGGGCCCTGGGAGCCAAAGGCTCCAAGTTCGTCGCGATCAAGCTCATCGCCGATCACTACGTAGGCGACGAGCGCTACACCCGAATGTTTCGAGCCGAGGCCGAGCTCGCCGCCGTGCTCAGCCACGCCAACATCGTGCAGGTGTTCGACGAGGGTGAAGACGATGGTCGCAGCTACCTCATCATGGAGTGGGTCGACGGGCTCAACCTGCTCAAGCTCGGGGCCGTGCTCGCCCTGCTCGACGACGACGACCGCCGGTTTCGGGTGACCTCGTACATCATGGGTCAGCTGCTCTATGCGTTGAGCTACGCCCACAGCATCACCTCGTTCGACGGCAGCCCGATGGGCGTGGTGCACCGAGACGTCTCGCCGCAGAACGTGCTGATCAGCAACCACGGCGAGGTCAAGCTCACCGACTTCGGCGTGGCCTACCACGCGATGGAGGAGAGCTCGGGGATCCACGTCAAGGGCAAGGTCCGGTACATGTCGCCGGAGCAGCTGTCTGGCAAGACGCGCTCGCCCACCGTGGATCTCTACGCCGTGGGGGCGCTGTTGCACGAGCTGCTCGACGGCAAGAAGTTCCGCGGCGAGTACGAGGACGGGCAAGAGATGTTCACCGCGGTGCTGTCGGGGGTGATCCCCCCGCTGACCCGCCCCGCCCCGCCCGAGCTCGACGAGCTGCGCTTGCAATTGTTGCAGCCCGATCCGGCCGATCGAGTCCAGAGCGCCGAGGATGCGATCGAGTGGCTCAAGCGCTTTCCCGGGCATGGTGATGCGCGGACCGATCTCACCAAGCTCTGCGGGAGTCTCACCGGCGTGGTGCGACCGCGGGCGGGGCCCGGCCGATCCTCGCAGGTGCCCATGGCCGAGCGGCGGACCACGCAGTTCAAGGGCAACAAGGGGCTGGCCAAGCCAAAGGTCAACGTGTCCGGCGGAGCGGGTCGCAAGCCGGGCCCGCCGCCACCGCCACCGCCACGGCCGGCGGCTGCGAAAGCAGGGGCGGGGATCAAGACGCCCTCTCGGCAGCCGGGGGAGGCTCCGGTGATCTCGGGGCAGACCGAGTTCGTCGAGCCCCAGTCGCTGCCGATTGCTGCGAGCAAGCGGGTGGTGGGCGCGGGAAGTCCGTCGCATGCCGCAGGGGCCGAGGCCGCGAGGGCGGCGGTGATGCCGGCGTCGCCGCAGCCGGTGTCGCCCGCGGTGTCGCAGCCGGTCAGCCCCGTGCCGATGCATGGCGCCGTGCCAACGCCGAGCGCGGTACCGGGGTATGTGGCGGCGCAGGCGTCGAGCCAGATCGCGGTGCATGGGTCGGCCCAGGCCGTGAGCCCGGGGGTGAACGCGGTGGCGATGCCCGTGGGTGCTCCGGCACCGGGGGTGGCGCCCGGTTCGATGCCGGGGGCGATGCCCGGTTCGGTACCGGTTCCGGCTCCGGCTCCGGCTCCGGCTCCGGCGAACGGTGCACCGCCTCGCACGCCGCCGACGGAGATCTTGTCGAGATCCGAGATCTCGGACTCGGCGGTCAGACCCAATGCGACCGAGGTCGTCGACGCCACGATGTTTGCCGAGCTGCGCGCGGGGACGGGGACCGATCAAGAGATCGTTCCCCAAGGGATGCTGCCCGAGGGGTCGGATACCACTCGGGACATCCAGCCGCGGCCGGTGGCCAAGCCCGGGGTCTCCAAGGGGGTGGCCGTTGCCGGGGTGGTGATGGGGCTGCTGATGGTGGCCGTGATGTCGACGACGCTGACCTGGTGGCTGTTCAATCGTCATAAAGGAGGGGATCAGGCGGAGGCCGAGGTCGCGGCGGCCGTCGATGAGGGGGGTGAAGCGCCGGCGGCGTCCGAGCCGGGCGAGGGCGACGAGCCGGAGGAGTCGAGCGCGGCCGCGGTTGCTGACGCGCAACAGGGCGGGGCCGGTGAGGACGGGGAGCCGGGCGACGAGCCGGGCGGCGCGCAGGAGCCAGAGGCCGAAGCCGAACCGCAGAACGCTGAGGACCAAGCGGGCGCAGAGCAGCCAGCCGAGGTCGAGGCGGGGTCGGAGGCCGGGGCCGGGGGTGAAGATGAGGCGGCCGTGAGCCCCGACGCGGCGGCGCAGACTGCCGATGCCGCGGCGGGGGACGGCGCGCAGGAGCAGCCCGCGGTCGAGGAGCCCGAGCCAAGCCCACCGAAGGCCAAGCCCACCAAGGCGGCGGCGCCCAAGGCAGCGGCGCCCAAGGCCACGGTGTACGTCAATGCGTTTCCTGGGATGAATGGTTCGCAGGTGCGGATCGGCTCGACCGTGATCACGGTTCCCAAGTCGAACAAGGCCAGGAAGAAGCTGAGCGCGGGCCGTAAGAAGGTCTCGTGGCGACCCAATACCAGCTCTGCGTGGAAACAGGTTGGCTCGGTCAACCTGCGGCCAGGGGGTGAGGTCACGTACTTCCTCTCCAAGGCCAGGGGTCTGGTCGAGCGATAGCCCAGGAGCGACAGCATGCAATCCGCTTCAGATATCACCGGCGCCAACATGCTTCCCGCCCGCTTGCCCAAGGGCTTTGCGGTGAGTGACTACGTCGTCTACGGCTGGGTCCGCGACGGAGGGATGGCGGCGATCTATCGCGCCGATCGAGCGTCGGACGGGACCCGCGTGGCGCTCAAGCTGCAGCTGCCGTCTACGGTGCATCGGCCCGAGATCTGCGCGCGCTTCGATCAGGAGGCGGAGGCCATGCGGCGGGTCTCGGGCGGGGAGAACGTCATCGAGCTGTACGAGGCCGACGTGCTCGCCGACGGTCGCCGGTACTTCGTGATGGAGTGGGTCGAGGGCGAGGATCTCGACGAGCTGCTGGACTTTCAGCGCAACCAGGATCAGCGGTTGTCGGTCGCGCAGGTGTGCCGGGTTGGTCGGGATATCGCCAACGGGCTATCCACGGTGCATAAGCAGCAGCTCGTCCATCGGGATCTCAAGCCCGCCAACGTGATGATCGGCGTGGCCGACGACGAGATCAAGAGCGTCAAGCTGGTCGACTTTGGGATCGTCGCGGATCTGCGGAACGGGGCGGGGGCGGGGGCAGACGAAGGAGCCGGGCAGGAGGAGATCATGGGGACCTCGGCCTATATGCCGCCCGAGCAAGTGGCTGGGGCGGCGCCGGATCCGAGGATCGATCTGTATGCGCTGGGGGTGGTGCTCTATGAGGCGCTGACCGGGAACTGCGTGCCGCCCGATGGGTGGACGCCCGAGACGCTGCCGACGGTGGAGTCACTACGGCGAGGAGTGCCCAGTGAGCTGACGAGGTTGGTGCGGTCGTGCATGAGCACCGACGTGAGGCAGCGGCCCGTGTCGGCGGCGGTGGTCGTGGCGAGGTTGAACAAGACCCTCCAGAGGATCGAGCGCGGGGAGCTGGGGCAGAGCTCGGACAATGTGCCCATTCGGACGCCGAGCGGGACGCTGGTGACGCCGCAGTCGGAGGTCGACGGGCTCGAAGAGGCGGTGGCACGCACGGGGGGGACCGAGGTCGCGATGACGCACGAGGAAGTGCTGACCGTCTCGGGGACGATCCAGCGGGCCGATAGCGCGGAAGTACCGGCGGCGAATGTGGCGGGGCCCGGGGGGGAGCCGGGTGCGCCCAGAGGGCCGAGTGTGGTGATCGCGGGGGCGACAGCGTCGGCGGGGGCGCTGGGCGGAGCTCAGGCGGCGGGGGCGGTGACGCCGGGGGTTGGCGGAGCGGCAGGGGTTGGCGGAGCAGCGGGGGTTGGAACGCCGAGTGTTGGAGCGCCGAGTGTTGGAGCGCCGAGTGTTGGAACGCCGAGTGTTGGTGGAGCGCAGGCGGCGGGTGCGGTGACGCCGGGTGGGGCTCAGGCTGCTGCGGGTGCGGTGACGCCGGGTGGGGCTCGGGCTACCGGTGGAACTCAGGTCGCTGCGGTGCCGGTGGCATCGGGCGAAGCTCGAGCGGCAGGCTTGGGCACTGCGGGCGGGGTGGAGGCGGAGTCCGGTGCCGTCGTGCCTCGCGACTCTAGAGGTGAATCGGGCGGGTCGACGTCACACCCTGCGGCGGCTTGGCGTGAGTCCGGCGACGGGGCCGTCGGTGGGCAGGCACAAGCATCGAATGTGCTCGCGTCCGGGGCCCATGCGGCGATGCCGAGCGCGGCGGCCGGTGCAGCCGCCACCGCAGGCGCGGCCGCGAGCTCGCTCGGACCGAGCTTTAGGGATCCTTCGGCGGAGATCGGTGGGTCGGGCGTTGCGCCCATGCCGGTACCTCCACCGGGGCCGACGTTGGGGGTCGTGACGCCCTCCGTGAACGACGAAGACCTGGACGACGACTTCAAGCCTCGTCGGGGATGGATGGTGCTGTTGCTGTTGATCCCGCTCATCGGAGCGGTCGTCTGGTGGTTGTTGGGGCGCGTGGAGCCAGAGGATCCGGGCGAGTCGAGTGAGATGCGCGAGCCGATCGTGGTGGCACCTAGGACCGATCTTGAGCGTAGCCTCGGCGATGGGGCAACGCCTGGCGCGGCGGGCGTGAACGAAGAGTCAGCCGGTGAGCCAGGGGCTCCTCGCGGTGAAAGGCTCGCCTCGAACGATGCTGATTCGAAGGGCGGTGGTGGCAAGGCGAGGCAGCCCGCGGTCGCACCGATCGGTGGGGCGCAAGGTCGAGATCCGAGCGAGTTGGAGAAACCGGAGTCCGCCGCCAAGCGTCGCCCGAAGATCGACAAGGTTGAATGTGAGGTGATGCGGGCGAAGGCGACGACCGCCAAGACCCGCCGCAACTGGAAGGAAGTGCTCAAGATGACCTCGAAACGACCCTGCTGGTTCGGGCCGTACAAGATCGAGCGTCGTCGCTTACGGGTCGAGGCATACGCCGAGCTCGGGAACTTTGAGAAGTGCACCAAAGAGGGGGGCAACAGCTCCGATCGGGAGATCGCACCTCGGGTTCGTTGGTGCCAAAAGAGGCTGGGCTGACTGACTGACAGGAGGTTAAGAGGGATGCAGAATACTGCTTGGGTCGGGTGCGCGGCGCGGCGCGTTTGTGCCGTGGGGGTTGCATTGGCGGTGGGGGGGGCTGCTCCGGTTGTTAGGGCGGGGGTGGTGCATCGGCTGGCGGAGATGGACGAGGCGGTAGGGGCTGGGGCTGACACGGAGTTGGTGGTCGAGCCCGATGAGGAGCCTGGGTCTGGAGCTGAGGCCAGCGAGACGTCTGGAGCTGAGGCCGATGAGACGTCTGGAGCTGGACTCGAAGGGGCGGCGTTGGATGACCAGGTCGAGGTCGAGGTGCATGTCGCTTCTGGGATCGTCAAGGCCGATGAGCTCACCGAGTGGATCGAGACGGGCACGCAGGACACTCTTGCCGAGTCTCCTTCTGAGTATCCGCGCCGAGGGAAGCTTCGCGTCGACGTTAGCGGGGAGCTCTATGACTACTCGATCCGGATTACCGCCTATCCCGAAGACGAGGAGATGCCGGAGCCGTCCGAGTGGACCTGTGAGTGCTCGAACGAAGAGCTGCTCGAGAAGCTGAGCGTGGAGCTGGAGAAGGCGTCGGTCCTGCTGCAGATCGAGCCGGAGCTAGAGCCGATCGTGGCGCCGCGCGTGAAGCCCAAACCGCCGCCGGTGAAGACGAGTGTGGATGATACGCCGGTGAAGAAGCGGCCTCAGGCGGCTTCGGTGGTTGGGGCGGTGGCGATCGTTCTGGGGATGAGCGGGATCGCAACCGGGGTGACGTTCATCGCGGTGGACGAGGTGCTGGAGGAAAGAGCTAGTCTTCTCGAGCACGGTCGTGCCTTTCGGCCGCCAGGTGTGATTATTGCCGGGGCAGGCGCAGGCCTGTTTGTGGCGGGCGTTGCGTTCCTGCTGACAGGGAGCGACAAGAGACGGAGCAGACGCCGTGCTGCTAATATGGTGACCCCGTCGTTCAATCGTGATGGCAGTGTGGTGCTGAGCGTGAGTGGGAGGTTCTAGAGATGTCGAAGAGAATATATCCGTCGAAGAATGCAGGCGCTACTCGAATGCCAATGCTTACGAAGGTATTCTTTGGTCTCACATTCGTTGCCCTGGGGCAGGGGTGTCCCATTGAGCGCGTCGATATCAACTATTGTTCCAATATCAATGGGAACGTGTTTTGTGAGGCGCGCTATCGCGATGATAGCCGACCATACTGCATGTTGGGAACGGATGTGTGCATAGAGTCGCTTCCGCAGGAGATGAAGAATAATGGCTCATTTGATGGGTGTGTTGCGCTTCGTCCTTCGGAAGATTGCTATAGCCCATGCGGAGGGGGATTAGGGCAAGACAACGAGGAAGTCTGTGACCAATGGGAGAGCGGGGGAAGTGGCGAGACTGGTCCGGGGGATGGGTCGGCGAGTGAGGAAGGTTCTGGGGATGGAAGTCCTGGGGACGGAACGACGAGCTCCGGTATCCTATGCGGAGACGGTGTTCTTGATCAAGGTGAAGAGTGCGATGGCACAGATCTGAACGGGGCAAGCTGTGTGTCACGCGGGTTCGATGCCGGTGAGTTGTACTGCGGTGATGACTGTGCGTTCGACGAATCGGGCTGTATTTCGTTTGGTTGCGGCAACGGTGTAATCGAGGGCGAAGAAGTCTGCGACGGGGGTAATCTCGCCGGAGTGAATTGCGAGGCGTTAGGCCATTCTGGCGGCGTCTTGGGCTGTGCCAGTGATTGTTCCGCATATGACACCTCAGGGTGTTGCGGAGATGGGGTCATCGGTGCGAATGAAGACTGCGACGGGTCGAACCTTGGTGGACGTACGTGCGTTGAGGTGAACCCGACATATTCTGGCGACGGCCTTGGATGTTCGAGTGATTGCACTTGGGATACATCGGGGTGCTGTGGCGATGATGCTGCTGGGCTAGGAGAGCTATGCGATGGCCTCGATCTGAGGTCCATGAACTGCGGGATGCTCGGCTATACTGGAGGTGCCTTGGCATGCAACTCTACTTGCACCGGCTATGATACGTCGGGGTGCTGTGGGGACGGGAATGTTGGAATCGGGGAAACTTGTGATGGTAATGTTCCCGATAGTGAAAACTGTCAGGCTTATGGCTTCGCCGGAGGGACGCTGGAGTGCCGGAGTGACTGCTTGGGTTTTGACGTTTCCGGGTGTAGTCAATGCGGGGATGGGGTTGTTGATATTGATAGCGGAGAGCTCTGTGATCCTATGGCGGAGGCTCCTCTAGAGCAGACTTGCGAGGATCTCGATTATGCTGCCGGAACTTTGGCCTGTGCCGCCGATTGTCTAGGGTACGATACTTCGGGATGTGTCTCTGAATCTTGCGGAGATGGAATACGTGAGGGAGGCGAGCTTTGCGACGGTAATGATACGGGAGAAGTGACTTGCGAATCCTTAGGTCATGCTCTTGGAGGTACGTTGGCCTGTGACCCCGATTCGGGGTGCGGAGCATACGACACTTCTGGCTGTTGCGGTGATGGGCAGATTGGAACCGGGGAAGATTGTGATGGTGATGATCTCGACGGGCAAACATGTGCCGGAGTGGATCCTGCCTACTCAGGAGATGGCTTGGGATGTACAGACGGTTGTCTGTTTGATGCCACAGGATGCTGCGGTGACGGGAATATTGGTATCGGAGAATTGTGCGATGGTTCTGTTCCTGAAGGACTGAGTTGCGGATCATTTGGCTACATGGGGGGGGCACTCGGGTGCACTGCTGATTGCATGTTGGATACATCCGCTTGCTATTCTTCTACCTGTGACAATAATGTAATTGAAGGGGGTGAACTGTGTGATGGTGCTGATTTGGGAGGGATTTCGTGCTCTTCACTTGGCTTCCATAGTGGCGTGCTAGCATGTGTCGATTGTGTAGGATATGATACATCTGGATGTGCTATTTGTGGAAACGGTGTAGTCGAGGGCCTTGAGGAGTGCGACGGACAAGATCTAAACGAAGCGACTTGCACGACGGTGGAGCCGTTGTTAGGTGGAATGCTGGCCTGTCAGGCCGACTGCACCTATGATACTTCTGGCTGCGTCGGCTTTTCAGGTGATTGCTGTAGTGTCAATGATACGCCGGGTTGTGATGATCTTGATTGCACGGCTGAAGTGTGTTCCGGAAGCTCAGAATGCTGTGTGGATGAATGGGATGTTATATGTGTAGGTCTTGCCGATTCTGCAGGGATGTGCATGTGCGGGTTGGGCGGGAGCTGAGTGACCTCAGAGTCAACAGGGCTTATATTGGCCTCTGGGACAGGAGTGTAATATATGTCTGCTGAGAGGTTTCTCGCCGGGTTCGCGGTCAGTATTGCAATATGTGGGTGTCAATTCACTACGGTAAATCTCGACTACTGCTCCAACATCAATGGGGACGCTTTTTGCGAATCTCGGCGTGGAGGTTCGACGAGCTACTACTGTCTCCTTGGTACTGACGCTTGCGTCGCTTGGGTCAAGGAGCGACGAGATATCGACGCCAGCTTCGACGGTTGTATCGAAGAACGACCGCCGGACGATTGCTATAGCCCCTGTGGAGGAGGGGGAGCATGGGAGGTCGGAGCAGAGTGTTCGTTGGGCGACGAAATGTCTGGTTCCGAGTCCGGTCAAGTGGGCGACGAAATGTCCAGTTCTAAGTCCGGTGAAGATGGTGAGGTGGTGACCATTGGAGGCACTCATGCGGATACTGCGGATAGCTCGGATCTTGGCATCTTCTGCGGCGATGGGTCAATTGATGGGGGGGAGGATTGCGATGGTACAGATCTAAAGGGCGCAAGTTGTGTATCGCGCGGGTTCGATGCCGGGGAACTGTCCTGCGGTGATGACTGTGCATTCGACGAATCGGGCTGCATTTCGTTTGGCTGCGGCAATGACATAGTCGAGGGCGATGAAGTTTGCGACGGGAGTGATCTCGCGGGGATCGACTGTATGGCGCTGGGGCATTCCAGCGGTGTCTTGAGTTGTGCGAGTGACTGCTCAACGTATGACACATCGGGTTGTTGCGGAGACGGGGTCGTCGGTGCGAATGAAGATTGCGACGGACTGAATCTTGGTGGACATACGTGCGCTGCTGTGGACTCTACTTATTCTGGCGACGGACTTGCATGTGCGAGTGACTGTACCTGGGATACATCGGGATGCTGTGGCGATGGCACTGTGGGTGTAGGAGAGTTGTGCGACGGTGATCTTATTGTGAATGGTGTCACATGTGAGACGTTGGGATTCGCTGGTGGCAATTTGGCATGCGATGGGTGTGTTGCGGTCGATACGACGAATTGCGATTCGTCCTACTGTGATGGCATTGAGCTGGAAGAAGGAGAACTGTGTGACGGTAACTTGTTTGGAGGTGCTACATGTGAATCTCTGGGCTTTCATAGCGGTGATCTGCAGTGTGTTAACTGTACGGAATATGACACATCGGGATGTGCTATTTGCGGAAACGGTGTGGTTGAAGGAAGTGAGGAATGCGATGAACAAGATCTAAGCGAAGCGACTTGCACGACGTTGGATCCGTTGTTGGGCGGGGATCTGGCCTGTCAGGCCGACTGCACCTATGACACTTCTGCCTGTGTCGCTTTTTCAGGTGATTGCTGTAGTGCTAATGGCACGCCGGGTTGTGATAATTTTTCTTGCACGGCCGAAGTGTGTTCCGCAGTCACGGAGTGCTGTGTGGACGAATGGGATCCTCTATGTGTCGGTTTCGCCACCTCGGTAAGGATGTGCTTATGCGGATTGGGTGGGGGTGAGTGACCTCAAAGTTCTCTGGGAGAGGAAATGCGATGGCATGGACCTGAACGGGGCTATGCTTGATACTACAGACGCTGAATTGATGGAAGAGTATGACACATCCTGGATAGTCCTGTGATCCAAATGGCAATCTGGAGTTCAATTTTCATCGCCAGAATTGTATTGATCATGACATCGATCCAGAGTCTTCAAGAGAATCACATTGAACTCGTGCAGTACGTCTACCCTCCATTCATTAAGAGCGAGCGCCTGTGTACTGACGCGACCTTGCCGGCCAAGGCGCTCTTCACGCAGCCATCTGAAGACTGTCGACCAATCCTTGCGTAGGCTCGTTGTGAGTTCTAGTTCGCAATCGTGCCCTCGTTCGTGTAGGGCTTCGTTGAGTACTTCTTCGAGAGAGTCCAATGGTCCTTCTCCACTCTTCGCGTCAAAGTGAGCGGGCACACCGAACGGGGCCCGAACATACCCTGCGGGTGCGTCGTCTAGGCCGATTTCCATGCGGTTCTCAGTGCTCTTGAACGCGTAGCATCCATTCTCGGTGCTCACGGGAGATGCGCCGACAGGTTCGGCCGGGACGATGCAGATCTCCGTCGATGTACACGCGAAATCTCCGCCGGTGAGCACGCAGTGTTCATCGCGGACGCTTAGGCAGCGCACGTTGGCAAGGAGAAGCGCCGCAGCAATGAGCGACGACAATGCAGCGGTCGGACGAAGGCAGAGTTCACGACGGTGAGTGTTGCCGTAGGGCATTGTTCATGCGCTCCTATGGTTTTCAGAAGGCGAGCGCTCCTCAGGGAGCACGAATGACGAGTGCCAAGGGCCGAGTCGTGGTGATGACCTTTGGCGTCGATCGTCGCTTCTTTACTGAGGTTGTTCTCGTGCTCCGCGCATGCCGTAGGTGCACACGATGGACGACAAACATGGTCACCCCACTCGCGACCGCAGCGATCCCCATCGAGAGCCCGACATATCCGAGCGGCAGGTAATCGCGGTTGATGAAGCCCGGATAGTCGCGAGTCTCCTGCGTTCCCACGACGGAGAGTGCGGCGCCTGCGCCGAGCAGGGCAACGCCGGTCGAACTCGTGATCATGCCGGCGGTGCTCAGCTTATCGAGTGGATCCCGACGTTTCGGCGGTGGAGCTCGCGAAGGTGGCGACGTGAGTCTGGCGCGCAACGCCTGGAGGCGGGCCGTATCTAGCTGCGCAGCGGCTCGGGCGATCTCTTCGTCGATTGTCGAGAGGAGAGCTCCACTGTTGCACTCGCAGGTGACGGGCTCCGTCGGTGCGTCGACGGCCTCTCCATTGTGCATTGCGATCACCGTGACGCGGTAGTCATAGGTCGACCCAGAGAGAGCCACGGAGATCCATGAGTCCGCGTGATTGCGCTGCAGGTTAGCCGCGACGGCAGGATTCCGCTCCCGGATCCAGCTGGGTAACAGCCCAGCACTGTCGATGCTAGGGTCGACAGTGACACGGATCGGGTCCAAAGCTGCGGTGGGGATCATGACGGCCGGTGTGAAGCTCGGCTGCGTCGTGCTCGGTGCGTACGGTCGCGGTGGTTGTGCTCTTCCGTTGGTCCTCGCTCGAGCCTTGGCACTGGCCGCGCGCTCAGGATCTGCTCCGTGGGCCGCGTAGGGGAAGGCAAGGCCGCCGGCGAGCACGCCGATGCCGATCACTAGACTATGCGCATGCCTACCAAGCAAAGATCGATTGCTCGAATATGTCACCAACGCACGGCACATCTGGCAACCTTCACGCTCGCTTCGACTGAGCCAGCTCGGTGCTCATCAGGGCGCTGCTCGCTTCGGTTCGATCAGCAGCGGCGATGCTCGAAGTCAAGCTACGGAAGAGCATGGCAAAGGCAAATGCGGGCATTGCGTTGGTCATTGGCCGTCCGCCGATCCCAAGTAACTACCAGCGTCCGAGTCTGCACTGGCGCCGCTCATCGGGTCTCGACCGGAGCAGGTCTGAATCCAGTCATCGGTGATGTCGGCGAAGTTGCGGATAATCTCGCTTTGGGATTCAGTTAGATCCAGCGTCGAACGTCGTACTCGCCCGCGTTCTTCAAGGTGTCGTCGGACCTTCCCCACCACCACCACGGTTGGCCGAAAGTACGATTCGAGTTCTTCGGATGAGGTGCATGTGCCGATATAGCCACGCTCGGCTAGCATTCCCTGGATTGCTCGTGGAGCTTCCGGTTGGGAAGCGGGAGCTAGGATAGCCTCTGGCAGACCATAGGGGACGTGCACGAACCCTTCCGCGAGTTCTTCTGTGCAACCTTTGGAGACTCCTTCGTGCACGAGGCGTGTGGTACCCAAGACACACATCTCGCCATCTTCATTCACACAGGACCGATCGCCATACCCAAAAATGCAGTGAGCTGGGTCCGGTTGTAAGCAGCCGGAAATCATGAGCCCGAACATTATACCGCCCATCACGCGTACGCGGAGTGCTCGGGAGGTCCGCATGTCCATGATGTGGTCGATATGCGTCATATTTGTCACCGACCCGCCATGTTCGACGAGACTGAAACGTGGGCATGTGTCGATATCTCGTTGCAGCGTTTCGGTTCTCGGCGACAACGGACGATGTCGGCTACCAAGGTGATGGTGCCGCTGACCATCGCCGTCACGCCGACCCCGAGCAGCGCGAACCCAGGAGGTGCCCAGTTGCGCACTGTAGTCTGATACCCAGGGAGCGGCTTGGCGGGCCGAGTCACCATGATGATCCCGCTCAGCGTTGCCATGCCGCCGGCACCCAGCAATCCGATCCCCGTCCTACCAAGCCGAGTTGGCCGGTATCGCGTCGGTTGTTGCTCTGCTGCTTGCTGTGCGGCTGCTCGTTGCTCGACTTGTAGGCGTCGGCGTTCTTCGGCTCGTCGTCGTTTAGCGGTGGCCAGCGCTTCGTCTCGTTCTCGGTGCTCTTGCTCCGCAAAGTCCTCTAGGGTTTGCGCTGCGGCGCCGATCGGCGCTTCGATACCCTCTAGCATCTGCTCGGTACTACAGTCGCAATCGAATGGTTCCGGTTGCTGTTGTGGAGGCAGTGCTTTCTCCCGGCGAAAGAGCGCGAGCGTCACGCGATAGTCGAACGGCCCCCCGTCGACCATGATACGAATTAGGTCCACGTCTTCCAGTGCCTCACCGCGCACCTTGAGGACTGCCTGGGCGCGGTCCTCGAGCCAGGTCACCATGGTGTCCGCTTCGGGTACCGAGGGAGCGACCTTGACCATTACGTTCGCGACGCGATTGCGACTCACCACGTTGTCATGGGGAGCAGTTGATGAGCTATTCGTTGCTCCAGTCTCAGCACTCGCCAGCGAGATCAAAGCGCCGAGCGCCCAAGCGCTAGACCTCTGCAGGACTCGTGTGCTCCTCACTATAACGCCTGTTTCTTCTCGCACGACTTCACCATGGTCTTGATCTGCTTGTTCTTGGCACTGCGCCCTGTCTTGATGCACTTGGCGAATTCACCGAGCTCCAGCAAGGCCCATACCTTCAAGCGGAGTCTCTCTTCCTGTTCGGCGGAGGGCCAGCAGTTGCGCTTGGAGGTTGCTTTGACGACGTGCCTCCAGTTCCTCGATTTACTCGCCGTCTGTGCGCTTTCCCGCCGTTCGGCGCACGAGGTGGTCTCATGCAAGGGTCGACTCGGCGAAGAAGTTGCCGGAGGATCGCTCGGTACGCTGACCGGAGGCGTAGAGTCAGCCGGCGCAGCGTTGGGATTGGTCTCTTCTTCGTTGCTACCTGACGTTGCGGTTGATTCGGCAGGGTCGTCCTCGATCACGAGGTCGCCATCATCACTGCCCGGCTCTGGCGAACTTGGCGTGTCACTCTCCGCTTGTTCACCGAGCTTGGTAGCCGCCTGCGCCTTGCTGTCCCCTTGAGCAATCTGCTCGTCCTTATCTGACTGTTCTGGATCACCACCGGGCTGCTCGCCGGAGATCGGCGCCGGCGACGAAGCAGATCCACCCGAAGCTCCCGCGTCCTCGACGCTATCCCGGACGCTCGCATCGCTCTTCACTCCCAGGCTGCCCTCATCACCCGCTTCTTCGCCATCCTCCCGCGCGACACCCTCCCCCCCCTCCGTCTGCGTCCCCAAGAACCACATCGTCCCGACCGCCGACACTCCCCCCACCCAGAGCACCAACACCCCCACCACGAGCAACATCCCCCCAGAGATCCTTGACGAGGGTTCGGCTGGTTCCAGCGCATGTGGGCTCGTCTCCGCCGATGAATCTCCTCGTCTCGTGGCGTACGGCCCGGTGCTTGCCGAGCTCCACGACGAGAAGGGCGGCACCGAGGGATCGGCGCTGCCGGGCGGCGGAGTCGAGGGGTCGACCCGGCCGGGCGGAGGCGTCGAGGGGTCGACCCGGCCGGGCAGTGGATTCGCTCCTTGAGCGGGGGGCACGTTCTGTGCAGAGTGGTTTGGCGACGAGCCGGCCCCCACGGGTAGCAACTCCCCAGAGGGATCCGCGGATCCTGCCGGATAGCCCGCCGGCATCATCCGGTGACTTTGCGGTGGCACGACCGCTCCAGCCGGTGTCCCTGCGGTCTGTGAGGATGTTGCTGCTCCATACCCCGGGGCAGAGCTCGAAGAAGCCGCCATTGGGGGCAACGACCTCAGTCCCGCTCGCGACACATTCACGGTTGCCGGAGGTCCCGAACTCTCCGATGAAATCCCTGGCGTAATATGAGGCTTTGACCCCATGTGTTGCGACGAAGCCGGCGCGTTCCCACTCGTTGCGGCCCCCGCATATGCCGACATCGGCGTAGCTTGCCCGGCGGGGCCACCTCGCGATCGGATCGCCCGTGGTGGTGCTGGCCGTCCTGCCGCCGAAGGGGTCGGCACTGACCCGGGTTGGCCACCCGCGGGTGCGACCGGTGCCGGCACTGACCCAGGTCGGCCGCCCGCGGGTACGGCCGAGGCCGGTACGGGTGCGGCGTGGCTTCTTCTTATGGGTGCGGCCGGGCTTCTTGCGGCCGCGACCGGTGCTCGCGCGGCCGCGACCGGTGCTCGCGCAGGCGCGCCGGATGCCCGCGCAGGCGCCCCCTGTGCCTGCCCAACTGCCCCCGGTGCTCGCCCAACCGCCCCCGGTGCTCGCGCAGGCGCCCCCTGTGCCCGCGCAGCCGCCCCCGGTGGCTTCAGGCTCGACCGCGGCGGCCGCTCGTTTCGCGCGGTCGGCAGCGATTCCGATGGCGACTGCGAGCGCCCGACCGGCACCCCCGCGCCTTTGGCCCTGGGCTGCTTGCCGAACTCGGCCCGCAGATCTCGCATGAGCGACGGCGAGACAACCTCCGTCTGGGCCGCCGAAGTCGCGACGGCCTTGCCTGCCGCCACGCCTCCTTGGGCCGCCGGTGCACTCTTCGCGTCGCCCTTGCCCCCGCGTCCCGCCGGCGGCTGCTCGACCGCCGACTTCGCGTTCCCTTCCCACACCAGCGTGCTCCGGCTCGGATCCCGCGGTCGGGCCTTGGGTCCCCTGCTCGCGTCGGAGATCGCATCGAGCGCTTTTCCGAGCTCGGTCATCGACGCGAAGCGATCCTCCCGTTTCTTGGCGAGCGTCTTGAGCACCAGCGCCTCGACGTCGGCGGGGATCTCCGGCTTGCTCTTGCGCAGCGGCTCGGGGGCGTCTTGGAGGTGTCGGGTGATGACGTGGATCGAGTTGATCCCGCGAAACGGCACTTGCCCCACCAGCATCTCGTAGGCCATGACGCCGAGCGAGTAGAGATCGGAGCGGTGGTCGAGCTTGTTGCCGCACGCCTGCTCGGGCGACATATACGTGGCGGTCCCGAAGACCTCGCCGGTCCCCGTCAGGCCCTTGCCTTGGGCATCGCGGTGGGAGTCGTCGCCGACCTTGGCGATCCCGAAGTCGAGGACCTTGACGAAGTCGACGATCCCTTCCTCCTCGTCTTCGGTGAGAAAGCAGTTGGCGGGCTTGATGTCGCGGTGAATGATGCTCTTGGCGTGGGCGGCCTCGAGGGCCCCGACGATCTGCCGCAGGATATGGCGCGCGCGGGGCCAGGCCATCGCCCCCGACTTCTTCAGCTCGGCTCCGATGTCGTGCCCCTTGAGGAACTCCATCGCGAAGTACACCGAGCCGTCTGGCGTCTCGCCGAAGTCCGAGATCCGCACCACGTTGCGGTGGTGGATCCGCGACGCCGATCGTGCTTCGCGAATGAAGCGCTCCCGAAACCGCTCCTCGTGGGCAAACCGGGGGTGCAACACCTTGATCGCCACGCGTTGCTGGAGGCCGACGTGCTCCGCGTCGTAGACATGCCCCATGCCGCCCTTGCCGAGCAGTTTGATGATCCGATAACGCCGATCGAGGAGCGTTCCCGAGAGATCGTACGCGAATGGCACGCGCCGTCATCATTACCTAGATCGTCATCGCGAATAAGGAGCCAACGGTGATCGAGTAACGAGAACCATCAATAAGTCCCGTTCGAGTCGATTATGCAATGCCGATTCATCCGCTCAGACGAATAAGTCGGACGATCACGAAAATGAACCCGTCACTTATGTGACAGATGAAGACTCCCCCTCGCGCTCACCCGACTCCCTCGACTCCCCTAGCTCCCCCGACTCCCCCAACTGCTCGGCGATCCTTCCCCGCACCCGCTCGCTCAGCGCCTCCACCGACAGCGCCTCCACCTGCTCCCGCGGCACCGCCGGCAGCACGGTCACCCGCATCCGCGCCGACGCGATCGTAAGCGATCGAGGCCGCAGCGCTTCGAACGTCCCCTCCACCACGATCGGCAGCACCGCCACCCCGGCCTGCTTGGCGATCTCGAAGGCCCCCGGCTTGAACTCCTTGAGCGCCCCCGTACGCGAGCGGGTCCCTTCGGGGAACATCAGCACGCTTGACCGTTGGTCGAGCACGCGTCGCGCGTGCTCGAACATCGCGAGCACGCTGTCGCGATCCCCTCGTCGCAGCGGGATGTACCCGTTGAGTCGCATGTTCCAGCCGATGCAGGGGATCCGAAAGTTCTCCGCCTTCGACACCCACTTGAAGTGCCGCAGCAGCCGATGGAGGACGAAGATATCGACGAGCGACCGATGGTTGGACACCATCACATAGGGGCGGCCGCGCTCGATGTGTTCGCGGCCGCGCACCTGCACGCGCCACACGGGGTTGAGCCAGGTGTAAAGCGACGCCCACAGGTTGGTCAGGGCATGCAGGACGACCCGGCGCCGGTCGAAGGCCAGCGTCAGCGCCCATACCGACAGGGCGAGAGGAAAGATCGCGATGGCGATCGTCCCTGCGAGCAGCCAGTACAAAACCGAGAGCGCTCGGGCCACTGCGCCCCAAACGGTAGCAATCGGGCCCCTACCCACGCATCCAACCTGGAGCGCTCGGCCCTGGAGCGCTCGACCCTGGAGCGCTCGACGCGGCCCGACCAAGAGCGGGTTCTGCGGAGCCGCGATACCCCCAGATCGTACCGGGACAAGATCCGCGCACCGGGCCGAGGTGGGACGGTCAGGACGCCGTCTGCTCCCGCCCTCCGCCGTCCTCGCATCGACGTCCCGTTGCCCTCGCGCCGCCCTGCCGCCGCCTTGACGCCATCCGCACGAAGATCCCACCCGGGCGACCCCGGGCGACCCCTGCGCCGCGTTTTGGTCGTTTGTCTACGGCGGGGTTTCTGCGAAAATGAAGGCACAGTGGGGAATGCGAGCACGAGCCTCGGGCTGCGGCGCTCCCTCGTGCCCGTGACGGTACGGCCACGAGCGGCGGCGCTGTATCGCATCCCGGTGACGCTCATGTTGCTGGGGCTGTTCATGATGGCCCTACAGGCGGGCCAGCCCTTGCTGGGCCTGGCGATGCTGCTGACCGCGGCCACCACCACGCTCGGCTGTGCGTGGCGGGGAGCGACCCGGCGGGACTCGGCGGTCAACACGTTGCGCGACCAGGGCGACGCTCGCCTGGTCGACGGGCGCTACGTGGAGGCGCGCACGCTCTACGAGCGCTCGCTGGCCCTGGCGGAGCGAGAGCTGCCCCCCGCGGCCCCGGAGCTGCTGGTCAACTACTACAGCCTGGCCGCCGTCAACTCGATGCTCCACGATCACACGCGGGCGGCTCGCTACCTCGACCAGCTGCTAAGCGGCCTCAACGATCGCGTGCCCACGCCGTGGGCGGGTCACGTGGCGTGGCTGATGCGGCGGGTGGCTCATCACTGTTCGCTGCAAGGGCGTCACGCGCGAGCCGAGCGGCTGTGCCGGCGGGCGCTCGACCTGGTAGGCGACGCGCCGGGGGCCGACGACAACACGGTACGCTCGCTGCTCGACGACCTGGCCTGGGTCAAGCACCACGCGGGCGAGTACGCGGCGGCCGAGCTGCTGTTCCGCGAGGCACTGGCCGTGCACGAGCAGTTCCGCGACATGGCGCTACAGAGCGCTCAGCGGCCCCGGCGGGGTTCGAGCCCGGGGCGTTCGCCGTATCGCGAGCCGGGGCCCGCGACCGTGGCGACCTCGGGCGGGCTGGATCGGGCGGTGGCGTACAGCCTGCTGGGGCTGGGCTGGACGGTGTACGAGTTCGGTCACTACGACGAGGCCCGGCGCTGCTTCGACCGAGCCGGGATGATCGCGACCCGACTGGCCGCGCTCGAGACCACGCCGGGGCCCGGCCCCAGCGAGGGCCTGTGGGTCGAGGTGCTTCGCGGGCAAGCAGCGGTGGCCGTAACGCTGGGCGACTACGCCTCGGCGCAATCGCTCTACGACGATGCCGAGGAGCGCGTGACCGAGGGAGCCGAGTCGGTGCAGCGGGCGGCGCTGCTGGTGGACATGAGCTGGCTGGCCCGCTGCCGGCAGCGCTACGACGACGCGGAGGCGATCGGGCGCCGCGCCCTCGACGAGGTGACGCGGGTCGGCGAGGGCACGGCCGCGATCACCAGCGCGCTGCATGAGAGCCTGGCCGAGCTGCGGCGGCGTCAGGGTCGATCCCGCGAGGGGCTCCGACACATCCGCGAAGCTCGAGAACTGGCCAGCCGGGGCCTGGGCCCGACGCACCCGCGAATGGCAGGGCTGCTGTCGGTGATGGCTCGGCTACAAGCGGCCCGCTCCGAGCTGACCGAGGCCGAGCGCAACGCTCGACAGAGCCTGGCGCTGCTCGAGATGTGCCTGGGAGCCGAGCATCCGCGCCTGGCCGACGGGTACCTGGCGCTGGGTGAGGTCCAGCTGGCACGTGGTCAGCTGGGGGCGGCCGAACGCAGCTTCGGCCTGGCCCTGGGGCTGCGGCAGCGAGCGCTGGGCAAGGACCACCCGGAGCTGGTCGAGATCCTCGACGGTCAGCTCGCGGTGCTGCGAGCCTCGTCCCGCGAAGACGAGGCCGAGCCGCTCATGGCGTGGCGGGCCCGCGTTCGCGAGCGGGTGGCCACCGAGTCGGAGGACTCGCCCGCGGCCCGGTGATAGCATCGCCCCCCGGTCGATGAGCGCCACCCTCCAGCAGCTTTGGGGTGTCCGAGTCCCACGGATGCCGATCCCGGCGATCTCCGCGGGGATCGCCATGGGGATCGCCCTGGGTCTGACGACCTCTGGCTGTGACTCCCTGAGCAAGGACGATCCCTCGACGGACGCGAGCCCGGCCGATGCAAGCCCGGCCGATGCAAGCCCGGCCGATGCGAACCCCACGGATGCAAACGGGGCGGACGCGAGCCGATCGGGCGCGAGCCCCACCGACCCGAGCTCGTCCGGCGCAGGCGCCAAACCTCCGGGGCCAAGCTCACTGCTGGCCGGGGTGATCGACCGAGCGATCGCCCCGCCTCCCGAGGGCGGCAGCACCTATCGCGTCGACGCCTACGTGGCCGCGCTGGTGGTCGAGCACTTGCGTCACGATCCCTTGCCCTTCACCGCGTGGCGCAACCGAGATCCCAGCGACCAGAGCAAACCCGCCGCTGGCTACCGGGTCGGCCCGCTGCCCACGGGCAGCCCCTGGGCCCGACTGGGACTGGCGGAGGGCGACGTCATCGAGGAGGTCAACGGGATCTCCACCGCGGAGCCCGGCTGGATCTCGCCGGCGCTGGCCCGGGCGGACAATCGGGTCACCGTCTCGATCTTTCGCGACGACGTCTCGTTCGTGCTCAGCTATCGGCTGATGGGCGGCATGGCCTGGCTCGATCTCGTAGACGAACAATCCGCGAGAGGATCGGACGAGCCCACCTCGGGTGCCGACGATCCCGAGTCCAATGCGGTGGCGATGACGGACGACCCCCTCGGCGTCGGCGGAGGGGCAGGCGATCCTCGCGGAGGTGGAGGTGGAGCCGGAGCCGGCGGTAGCGGAGCCGGCGGAGGCGTCGTGCCCTCGTCGGGAGGTAAGCGACCCTCGCCTTCGGGCGGGCGACGCCCTTCTCCTTCGCGGGGGGGCGCGAGCACCCCCCGCCCGTCGGGCAACACGGTGGCTCGCTGCGCCAGCGCCAGCAGCTGCACGCTCGACAAGGTCTACTTCGACAGCCTGGTGCGGTCGCCCGCCAAGCTGGAATCCCAAGCACGGGTGGTGCCGGCCATTCGCAACGACGTATTCAGCGGCTACAAGCTCAAGACGGTGCGCTCCGGCAGCGCGGTCCAGCAGCTGGGCTTTCGCAGCGGAGACAAGATCACCCACATCAACGGGCGCGACCTGACCAACGATCTCGAGGCCATGCAGCTTTATATGGGGCTCTCGAACACCCGAACTTTTCGGGTTCGCTACGTTCGGGGCGGATCCACCCGCAACAAGACGATCACGGTGAATTGATGGCCCGGCGAAGCAACCATCGCCAGAATGGGCGCCAGACCGGTCACCAGACCGGTCACCAGACCGGTCACAAGAGCAGGCGCAAGATCGGGCTGTTGCGGGTGGGCCTGTGGAGCCTGGGCGTGGTGGGCCTGCTGCTGGCGGTGGGCGCGGGCACGCTGACGCTGTTGGGCATGCCGGTCTATGACGTGCCTCGGCCCGAGGTCGCAGTGGAGGTTACCCCCCAGCGGGTGGCGCGGGGCAAGCGGCTGGTCTCCATGCTGTGCTGGCGTTGCCACTACGACAGCCGGGCCGGAGGTCTGCGGGGCCGCGTGCTCGACGAGGTGCCCACCCGCCTGGGCAAGGTGAGCGCGCCCAACATCACCCGCGACCCGCAGGCGGGGATCGGAGAGTGGTCGGCGGCCGACGTGGCGGTGCTGCTGCGGACGGGGATCCACCCCAAGACAGGGCAGGTAGTGCCGCCGCCGGTCATGCCTCGCTGGCCGGGGCTGGCCGACGAGGATCTGCTGGCGATCCTCGCCTTCCTCCAGTCGGATGACCCCTGGGTGGCCCCGCGCTCCGAGCAGCCTCCCCCCACGCAGTACTCGCTGGTGGCCAAGTACCGCGCGCTGGTGGGGTGGGGCCCGCTGCCCTACCCCCGGGCGCCGATCGAGGCCCCCGCTGCCCACGCGCTGGAGGCTCGCGGAGCCTACCTGGTCGACCACGTGCTCCAGTGCGCGGCGTGCCACAGCGAGACGTGGGGGGAGTTCGACAGTCAGAACCCCAAGACCACCGCCGGCTACCTGGCGGGCGGCGCGGCGACCAGCGACATCAACGGGGTAGTGCTCCGCGCCGCCAACCTCACGCCTCACGCCACGGGCCTCGAGAGCTGGACCTTCGAGCAGGTCCGCCGGGCGCTGCTCGACGGCTTCGGCCCGGACGGCAAGGTGCTGCGATGGCCCATGCAGCGGTTCCCCGGCCTGGACGGGCGAGACGTGGAGGCGATCTATGCCTACCTCCAAACCCTGACGCCGGTGGATAACGAGGTCGAGCCCAGCCCGCCCTACCGCATGATCGGGCGCAAGGCAGACGGCGGCCGGCATCTGTACCTGCGCTACGGCTGCTACTACTGCCACGGCGACGACGGCGACGGGGTGGCGGATCTGCGGGGCGCCTCGGCAAGGCTGAGCACCGACGCGGAGCTCGTCGCATTCCTCGAAGACCCGGCCGAAGACGACCCCCTGACGCCGATGCCGGCGTGGAGCGGCGTAATCGCCAAAGACGAGTACCCGGATCTGTGCGCGTACATTCGCCGACTGGGGGTGGCCGGCAAGGGCCAGGACGGGGACGAGGACGGGGTCGAGGACGGGAATGAGGACAAGAGCGAGGGGAGCAAGAGCGGCGGGTGAGCGATCCGCTCGTCCGCGTTCGTGTCCCCAGGGGGCGTAGCGATGATGTTGGCGGCGACCATGGCAATGATGCTCACGACCGCCGCCCCGGTCGACGAGCGTACGATCGGTGTCTTGCCGGTCCAGGTGCAAGGTCGTCTCACTCGGGCCCAGCGCAAGACGATGGTGTCCACCATGACCGCCCTGCTGGCCGAGAGCGCCGACGTCATCGGGCCGGATCCACTCGTCAAGGCCAACCGCGAGGCGCGATCGTGTGCCGAGCCGGAGTGCTGGCGTGCGGTGTCCGAGTCGTCGGGGGCTCGCTACCTGGTCTCCTTGGTGGTCAACAAGTCCGACCCCGACTATGCGCTCACGCTGCGTCTGGTCGACGGCGAGTCGGGGAAGGTGATGACCGGCTCGGATCGCGTGTGCGAGATCTGCGGCTTCGCCGAGATGAACCAGACCCTGGCCGAAATGGTAAGGGCGGTCGCGGCTCGGATCGACGAGACGGCGGTGGCGGGGCTCTTGGTGGTCACCACGGTGCCCGAGGGCGCGCGGGTGCGGCTGGACCGGCGGCTGCTGGGGACGACGCCGCTCGAGCTGCCCGTGGCCCCGGGCCGCCGGCAGCTCCGCATCAAGAAAAACCGCTATATCGGTCGCAAGCAGCCGGTGTTGATGGTCGCGGGGACGACCACACGGGTGGATGCCGAGCTCCAGCCGATCCCTCGCTCGCGGTATCGGGGGCTGGGGTGGGGCGCGCTGGGAGGTGGGGTGGTCGCGGTTGCCGTGGGTGCTACCCTGCTCGCGCTCGACGGCCGCCCGGTCCGAGCGCGTTGCTCCGGTCCCAACGTGGACGATGATGGATATTGTCCCTTTCGCCACTCCACCCTGGCCGGAGGGATCGCGTCGGTGGTAACCGGCGGGGTGCTGCTCGGGGCCGCTACGGCCCTGTTGGTGGTGGGGTATCGGGCCGACGACGATCGCAAGATCCGCGCAGCGCTCTTGCCCCACGGCGTGCGCGTGGAGGGGCGGTTCTAGATGTCTGGACCGACCCGGACCATGGACGTCGCGGCCGCGGACTCGCCTCCAGTGGATCTCCCGCTGGAGCGGGTGCGCCTGGCCAAGGGTGAGGTCGTACCGGGCACGCCCTACCGGATCGAGGAGTGGATCGCCGAGGGCGGGATGGGGGTGGTCTATCGAGCCCGGCACGTGGACATCGATCGGGTGGTGGCGCTCAAGGTGATCCTGGGCTCAGAGGACGACGCCGGGGCCATCGAGCAGCTGCGCGACGAGGCACGGGTCACCGCGAGGATCGCCGCCCCGAACATCGTGGAGGTCTACGATTTCCTCCGGATCCCGGACGGTCGGGTGGCGATGGCCATGGAGATGCTGGAGGGGCAGACCCTCCGCGAGGCCCTGCGGGCCAGCTCTATGCTGCCGCCCGGTCGCGCGATCGGGATCCTGCGCCAGATCTGCCGCGGGCTCGCGGCGGCCCACGAGGCCGGCCTGGTGCACTTGGACATCAAGCCCGAGAACATCATGCTCTGCCCCCGCCAAGGACGGACGGACTTCGTCAAGGTGCTCGACTTTGGGATCGCCAGCGCGCTGGGCGAGGTAGGTCGCGAGGACGTGGTGGGGACGGCGGCCTACCTCGCGCCCGAGCGGCTGGGGGACGAGGCCCTCGACGGTCGCACCGACTTCTACTCGCTGGGCTGCGTCGCCTACGAGATGTTGGTGGGCAAGCCACCCTTCGGCGGCGATCTGTCCGCGGTGATGCAGCACCACCTCGACACACCGGCCCCCTCGCCCGTGACGAGCAACCAGGAGATCCCGGCGCAGCTCGACGCGCTCGTGGTCCAGTGCATGGCCAAGGCGCCTTCGGAGCGCCCCCGGGACGCGGCGGATCTAGAGGCGGCGCTGTGCGAGGCCCAGATCGCGGCGGGCTTGCGGACGGCCTGGGACGACCTTCCGCTGCCGGCGGTGGCGCCCGAGCGCCGGGAGTACCTCAAGACACACATGCCGCAGCCCGAGGGAGTGGGGCCGCGCTCGCCTCGGCGGGCGTGGTGGGCGGCCGCGGCCCTGGGAGTGGTGGTCGCGGGCGGGGTGATGGTCGCGTGGCGTGACGACGGGTCGTCGATGGCGGCCCAGCAGCAAAGCCGCATCGAAGAGCTCACCACGCGGGCCTACGCGGCGGCGGCCAAGACCTTCTACCTCTATCCTCCGGCCGACGATCCAAAGGCCGACACCGCGTACACCGTGCTGCTGGATCTCGACGCACTAGAGCCGGAGGTCGTGGCGGCGAGCGAGCGGGCGGCCACGCTTCGCCACGAATTCGCCGACGCGCTCGTTCGGCTGGGCGACCGATACTGGGACGAGCTGGGAGGCCGGGCGTTCGCCATGGACTACTACGCCCAGGCCCTGATGTTCGACCCGACGCGCGAGCGAGCGAGCGAGCGGGCCATGCTCTCGGTGGGGCAGATCAACGACTTGCGTCGCAAGGCGGGCGAGCGCTCGTTCACCGCCGCGACCCTTTTGTCGGTCGAGCCCCTGGTCGCGCTGGCGATGGAAGACGACCAGCAGCGCGACCAGGCGCTGGAGCAGCTCGCGGCCGAGCCCGAGCGGTCGCCCCGCGTGCGCGACGATCTGACCCGCTTGGTCGAGCGGCCGGGGCGGACCCGCACCAGGCGGTCGTCCGGGGCAGCGGGCGAGCCCCGGTCCTCGTCGTCCCCGAGCGACGGCGGCGAGACGGGGGAGTCGGCCGGCGCCCCGGCGGTCGAGCCGGCGCAGTCGAACGCCGAGGTCGCCCGACAGCTGGTGGCCCAGGCCAAGTCCCAGGCTCGCGCCGGGCGGACTCGTCAGGCGCAGACGCTGTTCAACCGCGCCCTGAAGGCCGACCCTCAGAGCTTGGAGGCGCTGGTGGGTCTGGGCGATCTCCACTTCGAGGCTGGGCACTACACCGAGGCCGCGCGGCACCGCCGGGCGGCGATCCGGCGCGCGCCCAACAACGCCAAGCTCCGGATCGGCCTGGGCGATGCTCTGCTCAAGACCTTTCGCTACGCGGACGCGATGGTTCAGTACCAGCGGGCCGCGAAGCTGGGTCATCCCTCGGCGGCCAGTCGGATCACGCGCCTCAACGAGAGGATGGGGCACCGATGAACATGGATCCCACCAAGGAGACGAAGCTCCTGCGCGACAAGGGTCCCAGCACCGGCCCGGTCCACGATGATCGAGCTCAGCTGGTCCACGCGCTCGGGCCTCGCACGGGCCAGCGGATGCAGGTGCACCCGGGGGCGGTCCTCGGTCGCGACGCGCAGTGCGAGGTAGTCGTCGAAGACGACGGGACCTCGCGTCGGCACGCTCAGCTCGGCTACGACCCCATGTCGGGGTTCTTCATCGAGGATCTGGGCAGTCGCAACGGGACCTTCGTCAACGGGGTGGCGGTCAAGCGCTCCCACCTCGCCTTTGGCGACAAGATCACGATCGGCGCCAGCACGGTCTTGCTGTTCACCCGCGACACCCCGCTCGACGACCAGGTCATGCAGGTCCAGAAGCTCCAGATGCTGGGCGAGCTAGCGGGAGGGATCGTCCACGATTTCAATAACATCCTGGCTGCGTTCACCGTGGGGATGGATCTGCTGCGGGATCTGTGCGGCGCCGATGCTCGGGTGGGGGCGTGCCTTCGCGATCTCGACGACGCGGCTCGTCGCGGCGCGGAGCTGACCGGTCAGCTGATGAGCTTTGCCCGCGGTGGTACCACCCGGTACGAGCAGGTCGACCTGGCGAAGGTCGCCACCGATGCCGTGCAGCTGCTGTGCCGCATGGTGCCGCGGACCGTGGTCATTCGGCCCGAGATCGAGGCGGGGGTCGGTGTCTATGGATCGTCGTCCCAGATGTTCCAGGTCATCGTCAATCTCGTGTCCAACGGCGCCGATGCCATGCCCCAGGGCGGGCAAATAGTGGTCCGGGTGCAGCGCTCGGACGACAAGGCGGTGGTCGAGGTGACCGACACGGGCGAGGGCATGGATCCGCATACCCTGGAGCGAGCGCTGGATCCCTTCTTTACCACCAAGCCCCGCGGTCACGGGACGGGGCTCGGGCTCGCGACCGTCGATCGGGTGGTTCGTGAGCATCGCGGCAGGCTGGCGGTGTCTAGCGAGCCGGGCCAGGGAACCAGCGTGACGGTGCGGCTGCCCTTCATTCGCGTCGAAGGGGGAGCGTCCCCGGAGTACCCCGTGGTCGCCTCGCTGCCGCCGGGGATGGTGGTGCTGATGGTGGACGACGACGCGGTGGTTCGTTCGATCACGTCTCGGGTGCTGGAAGCCGAAGGGGCCGAGGTGCTCGTGGCCGCCGAGGGGCTCGAGGGGCTCGAGGTCTTTCGTGACCACGCGGCACGGATCGGCATCGTGATGCTGGATCTCGATCTGCCCCGAATGTCGGGCGAGGAGGTCCTGGAGATCATGCACGAGATCCAGCCCGAGGTTCCCGTGCTGATCTCCAGCGGCTATGTCGACGAGGATCGTGTGCGGAGGCTGGGCTCGTCGGGGATCGCTGGCTTACTCAGCAAGCCCTTTAGTCGGGCGTCGATGCTCGCGATGATCGCCGAGCACGTGCGGCCACCCGTCGGCGCGCCCGAGCGTGGTTCGGGCTCGAGCGCCGGCTCTGACCCGCCGGGTCGGCGCGAGGGGACGCCGCCGGCCTCGTCGGAGGTGGGCGGAGCTGAGTCGGCACGGGTGGGAGCCGACACCCTCTTGGAGTCGGGGGTCTTGGAGTCGGGGGTCTTGGATCCGGGGGTCGTGGACGAGCTACGGGCGCTCGAGCAGGGCCAGCCCGGGATCTTGGCGGAGGTGACGCGGCTCTATCTGGGGCAAGCGCCGGCGCAGATCGAGGCCGTCGAGCAGGCGAGCGATCCGAGCCGGCGGGCTCGTGCCGCTCACCTTTTGCGGAGCGCGAGTCTGAGCGTGGGGGCGGCGGGCGTGGGCCGGATCGCCAGCGCGATCGAGGTGGCCGCTCGCGCCGGAGATGCCACCGATGCGCTGCTGCCTTCGCTGCGCGCGGCGTTCGATGCCGTCGAGCCGGTCATCGAGGCCCTCGGCGATGCAGCGACGGACGCGGCGACGGACGAACCAGCAGGCGGACCACCCGCGTCGATTTCGACCACTACGCAGGACTAGTCCAGCAGGGGGACTTCCGACTCCGCGCCCGCTGGCGTGGTCTCAGCGCTCTTGGGGTCGCTGGCAGCGGTGGCCTCGTTTTCGCGCTTGGCAGGTTGCTAGGGCGGGCGGTCTTTTCCCGATCGTCTGGGCAGCTACCGTATGATTGACAGGGCCTGTGGAGCGACGAGCGGGAATGAGACATGCAGAGATCTGGACGCGGTCCTCGACCGGAAGCCGGGGGCGGTGACCGGGGACGCAACGACACGAGCGCTGCGGCGACGCAGCCGGTCGATCTCCATGGGGTGAAGTCGTCCCCGCCCGCATCGGTCCAGAGCGCCGATCGCAGCGCGGTGCTGTCGGTAGGCGGGGACTCGGTCCTCCCCGATGTCGAAGACACGGTCGACGTGCCCAAGGTGCCGATGCTCGCACTCGGCGATCGGGCCAGCGCGGCCGAGCACGAGTGGTCGCCGCTGGAGTGGCTGGGCACGTCGGGGCGCCCATTCGAGGTGGAGCGCTACGTGGTCTTGGGGCTCCTGGGTCAGGGGGGCGGAGGGGTGGTGTTCAAGGCCATCGATCCCTCCCTGGATCGATGGGTCGCGCTCAAGGTCCTTCACCAAGAGTGCGATCCGACGCACACGGCTCGCTTGCTGCGCGAAGCCCAGGCCATGGCCAAGCTGTCCCACCCCAACGTGGTGCAGGTGTACGAGGTGGGCCAGACCCGGGGGCGGACGTTCGTGTCCATGGAGTTGGTCGAAGGCCAGACGCTTGCAGAGTGGATGAGCACGCAGCCGCGGCCCACCTGGCGAGCATGCGTCGATGTGTTCATGCAGCTGGGTACCGGCTTGGCCGCGGCCCACGAGCGTGGACTCATTCACCGTGATTTCAAGCCCAGCAATGCCATCATCGACGACGAAGGGCGGGCCCGGGTGCTCGATTTTGGGCTAGTACGGCGGGCGGGCGAGCTCCACAACGAGCGGAGCATCGACCAGTCACTGACGAGTACGGATCGAAAAGAGCGTAACTCAATGGACGAGTCGTTGACCGAGGTCGGTGTCGTGGTGGGCACCCCCTCGTATATGTCGCCCGAGCAGCTGAGGGGCCAAGACATCAACGTCCAAAGCGATCAGTTCAGCTTCTGCGTGGCGCTTTACGAGGCGCTCTACGGCGAGCGCCCGTTTGCGGGCAGAACGCTGACGGCGCTGTTGTTTTCGATCCTCCGTGCGAAGGCTCGGCCAGCACCCAAGGGCAGTGCGGTCCCCGTCCGTCTACGCAAGGTGTTGCTGCGGGGGTTGGCCGCCGATCCCGAGCAGCGGTGGCCGTCGATGTCGACTTTGGTCGAGCAGCTGCGGCAACAGGTGGCGCCGCGCAGGGGGCGTTGGCTGGGGCTGGGGGCGGGGGTTACGCTGGGGCTGGGGGGTCTGGGGGCGGCGCTGGCCTACCAGGCCGACATGGCCAAGCGCTGCACAGGATCCCGCGCCGAGCTCGACGGCATCTGGGGCGATGCCCGCCGGCAAGAGGTGAAGGCGGCGCTCCTGGGCACAGCGCGGCCTCATGCGCCCGACACCTGGAATCGGGTGGAGTTGCAGCTCGATGCCTATGCCGACGACTGGACCCGCAAGCACGCGGAGGTCTGCGAGGCCACCAGCGTGCGAGGGGAGCAGACCCACGAAGCCATGCACCTGCGCATGGCCTGCCTGGGTCGGGACCGCACCGCGTTGCGGGCCGCGGTGGATCGGCTGGCGCGGGCCGACGCCGCGGTCGTGGACCGAGCGGTGAAGCTCGTCGGGGGGTTGCCCGTGGTGACCCGCTGCGACGACCTGGACTGGCTGGAGCAGTACGACCAGCGCATGCCTCCGCCCAAGGACCCCGAGGTGGCCCAGCAGGTGGACGCCATGCGCGAGCAGCTCGCGGACATCGAGGCCGCGAGCATCGCGGGCCAGTACGTCGACGCGCTGGCGCAGGTCGAGTCTGTGGTGCAGCAGGCACGAGCCCTGGGATATCCCCCGCTGCTGGCCGAGGCCCAATACTGGCATGGAGATCTGCTCAACCGTAATGGCCGGTACGAGGACGCCGAGCAAGCCCTCGAGCAGGCCCACGCGCAGGCCCTGCGGCATGGGCACGACGAGGTGGTGCTCCGCGCCGCTCAGTCGTTGACCTTTGTCGTGGGAGTCTGGCAAGACAGGCCCGCCGAAGGGCGGCTTTGGGGCAAGGTGGCCGTGCCCTTGGCCGAGCGGATCGCCGCTGGCACCAACAAGACCCAGGTCGCCCATAGCCTGGACCGGCTGGGCAGTGTGTGCGGTCAACAAGGGGAGTACGAGGAGGCCAAGGGCTACTTCGAGCGAGCGCTGCGGCTGATGGAGCAGGCGGCAGGGGCCGATGATTTCAATGTGGCCTTGATCCTGATCAACCTGGGCAATGTACACACACGCCAGGGGGAGTACGAGGAGGCCAAGGGCTGCTTCGAGCGAGCGCTGCGGATCGTGGGCGAGGTGCTGGGACCCGAGCATCCCCAGGTGGCCATGGGGCTCAGTAACCTGGGCAGCGTATATGCGACCCAAGGGGAGTACGAGGAGGCCAAGGGCTATCTCGAACGGGCATTGCAGATACGAGAGAAGACGTTGGGGATCGAGCATCCCCAGGTCGCCCTAATCTTGCACAACCTGGGGCGTGCGCACATGTACCTGGGAGCCTTCGAGGAGGCCAAGGAGTGCCTCGAGAGGGCGCTATCGACCCGGGAGAAGGCGCTGGGGCCCGAGCATCCCCAGGTCGTATCGGTCTTGCTCGGCCTGGGGAGCATGCACATGCGCAAGGCCGAGCACGAGGAGGCCAAGGGCTACTTCGAGCGAGCCTTGCACACGAGGGAGGCGTCGCTGGGGGCCGAACATCCTCAGGTGGCCTTGGTCTTGGACAACCTGGGCAATTTGTCCCTTCACGAGGGAGAGTACGAAGAAGCGAAGGGCTACTTCACGCGCGCTCGACAGATCAAGCACGAGGCGCTGGGGGCCGATCATCCGGAGTCGGTCTACTCCTGGGTGGGGCTGGCGATGGTTGCGCTGTGGGAGGGGGATCTCGAGCTCGCACGCCAGCATGCCGAGCGTGCGGTCTCGGTTTCTGAGCAGGCGCCCCGCGGGTCAGTGCCGTGGGCCGAGGCTCGTTTCGTGCTTGCCCGTGTGCTGTGGGGTGATGGCGATGACTCTGGCGACCGGGTGCGAGCCCGCGCGTTGGCCGAGCAGGCCCGGGAGGCGTTCGCCACGATAGGGATCTGCGGCGAGACGGGGATCTGCCTCGCGGAGGTTCGGGCATGGCTGGCCGAACGTCACGTGGAGTCGGGCGTGGAGTCGGGCGTGGAGTCGGGGTAGGCACTCATCCCGAGTGCCACGACGACACGTCCAGGCGCACGGCTGGTGATGTCGACAGCGGTGTGGCGCGCGGCTCACCGGCGGTCGAGCCCTTGGCCCCGGGGCGGCAGGCGAGCTAGCCTGGCCGGACATGCGGCCAAACTCCGTCGTTCGGATCTTCGCCACGACCCAAGAGCCCGACTACGACAACCCGTGGCAGGCATCGATGCCTGCCAGCGGGACGGGCTCGGGGGTCGTGATCGGTCCGCGGCGGATCCTCACCGGCGCTCACGTGGTGGCCAACGCCACCTTCATCCGGGTGCAGACGACGGTCTCCCCCGACAAGTTCACCGCGCGTGCGATCGGAGTCTGTCACGACGCCGATCTCGCCCTGCTCGAGGTCGACGAACCGGCGTTCATGGAAGGGGTGGAGATCGCCGAGCTGGGCGAGCTGCCCGGTCGAGGTGACAAGGTCTCCGTGGTGGGTTTCCCCGTGGGGGGCGAGGAGCTGTCGGTGACCGAGGGCGTGGTCTCGCGGATCGAGATCCAGCGCTACTCCCACTCCGATCGCCGCCTGCTGGCGGTCACCGTCGATGCGGCGATCAACGACGGCAACAGCGGAGGCCCGGTGTTCTTCGAAGATCGAGTCGTGGGGATCGCCTTCCAGAGCCTCGACGAGGCGGAGAACATCGGCGAGATGGTCCCGGTCCGGCTGATCCGGCGGTTCTTGACCGGTGTGGAGCAATCACGACCGCTGGCGGTGCCAGGGCTGGGGATCCGCGGGCAAACCCTGGAGAACCCTACGCTGCGTCGGTACCTGAAGATGGGACCTGGCGATAGCGGCGTGATGGTTCGTTCGGTGGCCTACGGGGGGTCGGCCCACGGCGTGGTCCGACCCGGTGATGCGCTCTTGCAGATCGACGGCTACCCGGTCGCCAACAACGCCACGATCCAATACTTGGGGCAGCACCGCACGGGGTACTCGGTGGTGCTTGGCGATCACTACATCGGTGACCGGCTGCCGTTGGTGCTGCTTCGCGACGGGCAGCGGACCGAGGTCGACCTGACCTTGAAGGCCTCGGCTCCGCTGGTGGCCTATAGCCAGTACGACGTGCGCCCTCGCTACTTCGTCTACGCCGGGCTGGTCTTCCAGCCTCTGTCCCTCAATTTCCTACAGACCTGGAGCAAGTGGTGGGACGTCGCGCCCAAGGAGTTCCTCTATCACTTCTACTTTGGCATGCCCACCGAGCAGCAGCAGGAAGTGGTGGCCCTGACCCAGGTGTTGGCCGACGAGGTCAACGTGGGCTACGAGGCGCGCTACTGCGAGTCGGTGGTCACGGTCGACGGGCACCAGCCGCGGGATCTGGAGGATTTCGTCCACCGGGTGCAGGGCGCCAAGGACACCTTACGCCTGGAGATGTCGAGCGGTTGCCTGGTCGTGCTCGACGTGAGCTCCGTCCGGCAAGCCCACGCTCGCGTGCTCGAGCGCTACCGGATCTCGCAGGACCGCTCCGACCAGCTAGGGCCGCGAACACCGCGCTGATCTGCGCGTTGGAGCGCGTACTGGCGGGTGCAGCGTCCATAGAGCCGCCCGATGTAGTAGATGAAGCGAGCGGCCCGAAAAGCGCGGTGGGTCGTTGAGAAGACGGCCGGGTGGGTCAGTCGTCGAAAACCTCGGTCAGCGTCGTGGCGGTGACGGCACGATCGAACCATCGACGAAGCAGAGCCTCGTCCTTGCAGTTGGCAATTCGCTTGCGGAACTCCTCGGCGAGTGCGAACCCGCGGGTATCGAGTAGTCTCGCCAGCATTTCGGCCAGCATTTCGGCCCTGCCGTCGGCCTTGCCGTCGGCCATGCCATCGGCTCGACCTTGGGCGATGAGCTCATCTCGGATGGTCATGTACATGTGGCGCGTCTCCGGATTCGGTCATCGACATTGGTGCACGGGTTGAGCCCCACCGGCAGTTCACTCGGGAGCGGGCAGGGGGTGCATGCGCAGCATTCCCCGGACCATCGCGGCCAGGCTCGCGGACAGCTCGCTCTCAAACTCGATCCGTAGGGGGGCCATCTCGGGGCGCGTGAGGACCTCGGCGACCGTCGGAGAGGGGTCGGCCATCTGCCGCAGGCCGACCAGCAGCGCGTGCAGGCGCAGCAGCACCTTGACGCCGTCGCCGGGGGGCAGGCCCGGCACGGCGCGCTCGACCGCCAGGCCGCCCGATCCGACCTTGTCCAGCAACATCTGCTTGAAGGCGGCGGCGGTGTCGATGTCGATGTTTTGCTCGAGCACGGTGTGCAGCAGCGGCAGCAGATCGGACAGGGTCTCCCGGGCGGCCAGCGTGTGGGCGACCACCGCCGCGAAGCGCTCGGGGGCACCGGGGGGCCCGGGCTCCAGGGCGGCCAGCTCGACCGCCAGCGCATCGAGCCACGCGGCCAGCTGCTCCTCGAGGGCGGCGAGGAACAGCTCCTCCTTGCTGCGGAAATAGAGGTAGAGCGTACCCTTGGCCAGGCCGCAGCGTCGGGCCACCTCGGCCATGGTGATCCGGTGGTACTGGTGGCGGCCGAGCAGGCGAGCGGCCACGGCCAAGATGGCCTGGCGGCGGGCGATCTTGTCCTCGTGGTTGCGAGCGCGTTGCTTGACGGCCATGGCGACACTCGTGGGCGGCGGCGACGAGCTAGCGGGTCAGCCGATCAGACGGCGCAAGATCCCCATCTTCCCCTCGTAGGGCGGGTACTTGATCGAGGGATCGAGGAAGTTGGCCATCTTCATGATCCCCTTGCGGTGCGAGAAGACCTCGAAGGAGTCGCGGCCGTGGTAGGCCCCGATCCCGCTCTCGCCGATCCCGCCGAAGGGCAGCCGTGGGTCGGCCAGGTGGGTGATCGCGCTGTTGATGCAGCCACCCCCGAAGGAGACCCGCTCGATCACCGTGCGCTCGTCCTGCGCGCTAGTGGTGAACAGGTAGAGCGCCAGCGGGTTGGGCCGCTGCTCGACCGTGGCGATCGCCTCCTCGAGCGAGTCGACGCGCATGATCGGCAAGATCGGCCCGAAGATCTCCTCGCCCATGACCGCGTCGTCCATGGTCACGTCGGTCATCAAGGTGGGGGCGATGTAGCGCTCGGCCTCCACGTGGGTCCCGCCCACCACGACCTTGTTGGGGTCGAGCAGCCGCACCAGGCGCTGGAAGTGGTGGTCGTTGATGATCCGCCCCAGGTCGGGGCTGGTCTGCGGATCCTTGCCGAAGAAGTCGACAAGCGCCGCCTTCATGCGCGACAGCAGCCCGTCGTGCACCGAGGCCTCGACCAGCAAGTAGTCGGGAGCCACGCAGGTCTGCCCGGCGTTGATGAACTTCGCCCACACGATCCGGCGCGCGGCCACGTCCAGATCGGCCGAGGCGGTGACGATCGTCGGGCTCTTGCCTCCCAGCTCCAGCGTCACGCGCGACAGGTGCTCGGCCCCCGCCTTGGCCACGATCCGGCCGATGCTGGTGCCGCCGGTAAAGAAGATGTGGTCCCAGCGACGCGCGAGCAGGGCCTGCGAGGTCTCCACGCCGCCCTCGAGCAGGGCCACGTGTTCTTCGGCCAAGGCCTCGCGCGCGATCTCGGTGCACGCGGCCGACGACGCCGGGGCCATCTCGGAGGGCTTGATCACCGCCACGTTGCCCGCGGCCAGCGCTCCGACCAGCGGAGCAAAGGCCAGCTGCACCGGGTAGTTCCAGGGCGCGATGATGAGGTTCATGCCCAGCGGCTGGTAGTGCACCGTGCTGCGCGAGGGCGCGACCCCCAGCGGGGCCAGCCACGACTGCGGCTTCATCCAGCGGCCCAAATGGCGCAGCGCGTGCTTGATCTCGGCCGTCGTGTAGCCGACCTCCGTGAGGTAAGCCTCCGCCGTGCTCTTGTGCAGATCGGCGTGCAGAGCGTCGATGATGAGCTTCTCCTTGGTCTCGAAGGCGTGCAGCAACGAGCGCAGCGCATCCTCGCGCGCCGACAAGGGCCGCGTGCGACCGCTGGCGAAGTGCTTGCGCTGTGCTTCGTAGATCTCGTCGATGCGAGCATTGAGGGCATCCCCGTGCAGCTCGGGGACCGCCCGCTTGGGCGTGAACACGGAGGAAGGAGCGGAGCCGTCCATCGTAAACCTCGGTTTCGGTCGCGGTACGTCGATCGTCGATACGACGAGTTGGAGTAATAAGTGACCATGGGTCAACTGTCAAACCCACTGGAAAGTGCCCATGCTCCCGCGATTCTCCCGCCGTGCTCCCGCCGTGCTCCCGCCGTGCTCCCCCCATGCTCCATTGGCTGCCAAAGGGCTGTATCCTACGGTTTCTCCTCTACGGACCCCACGTGCCGCGCAAACACGACCCCGATGCCTCACGGGCGGCGATCCTCGACGCCGCCGAGCGCCTGTTCTTGGCGCATGGCTTCGCCGGCGCCTCGATGAGTGAGATCGCCAAGAGCTCGGGGGTCACCAAGAGTCTGATCCACCACCACTTTGGATCCAAGGACGCGCTGTGGCGTGAGGTGAAGCGTCGGCGCTTTGCCAGCTACAACGAGCAGCAGATCGCGCTCTTCGCTCAGGGAGGCCCCAACGCCGACCTGCTGCGCGAGTCCATGCGGGTCTACTTTCGATTCTTGCGGGACAACCCCGACACGGTGCGGTTGATGTCCTGGGTCACCCTCGAAGGGGATCGTGAGTCCACCGAGATGGTGCAGCAGCTACGCGATGCCGGCATCGAGCAGCTGCGCGCGGCGCAAGAGGCGGGCGTGCTGCGCAGCGACGTGCCCGCGCCCTTCATCCTGATCACCTTCTTGGGGCTGGTGAAGGCGTGGTTTGCCGATCCCTCCAATGCGGCCGAAGACTCCGCGGTGGCCGATGCCTACCTCGAGACGGCCTGGGATCTGTTCGCGCGCGGAGTGGTGGCGCGGAAGACGTCGGAGTCGGGCTGATCGCCAACAACAGCGTTGGTGAAACCCTAGGGCTTGACGCGGTGCGTGGCTAGCCAGGCGTCGATCGCTGCAAGGTATTCTTCTATGGTCGAGTTTTTGCTCTCAGCCTCGAGCCACACTTCCCGCGCCTGCTTGGCCAGTTCCCGCGCTCGCGCGCGCTCGCTGTGCTCGCTCCACAGGGCCCGGGCGAGTATGAAACGAGCTTCGGCGAGCAGCTCGGGTGCCACCGTAGCCGCTTCGCGGATCGAGAAGGCTCGCTCGGCATGTGCCCGAGCGGACATCGAGTTATTCATCTTGAGCGCCACCTTGGCCATCCCGACCAGCGAATAAGCGACTTGGGGATGGTCGGGGCCCAGCGCTTTCTCCAGTATCGTCAATGCTCGCTCATAATGATGCCGGGCATTTTCGTAGTCTCCCATAGAGCTGAACATAGCGCCCAGGTTGTGCAGGCTAGTGGCCACATCGGGATGGTCGGGACCCCGCGTCTTCTCCATCATCGCCAGCGCTCGCTCGTAATGATGTTGGGCGTTCTCGTAGTCTCCCATAGAACTGAACGTAGCGCCCAGGTTGTTTAGGCTAGTGGCCACACTGGGATGGTCGGGGTCCAGCGCTTTCTCCCATATCGCCAGCGCTCGCTCGTAATGATGTCGGGCATCCTCGTAGTCTCCCTTAGAGCTAAAAACAGCGCCCAAGCCGATCAGGCTGTAGGCTACATGGGGATGGTCGGGGCCCCGCGCCTTCTCCCATATCGCCAGCGCTCGCTCAAAGTGATGTTGGGCGTTCTCGTAGTCTCCCATAGAGTTGAACACAGCGCCCAGGCTGTTCAGGCTTGCGGCCACATGGGGATGGTCGGGACCCACCGCCTTCTCATATATCGCCAGCGCTCGCTCAAAGTGATGCTGGGCGCTCTGGTGGTCTTTCCGAGACAACAACACAATGCCAAGGGTGCTCAGGCTTCGCGCTTCTTGCAACGGCTCGCCGCTGCGCTGGGCCAGGGGCAGGGCCATCATCTCGCCCCATTGCTGGCCCTCGGCATGCCGCACGAGTTGATAGCCCACCACGTAGGTCAAGGCCGAAGCCGCGTTGAGGGCAGCCAAATCGTGCTGGTGACTGATCGCCAGCGCATAGGCATGTCGCAGGTCCTCCTCTGCCTCGGCATGCTTTCCAGTCTCTGTTCGTAGTTCTCCCCGCCGGTGAAGTGCCTCGGCTCGAAGCGGCGGGTACCCCAGCTCCTGGGCTTGTTTTACCACCTCTTGCGCCGCCTCGAGCGCCTCAGCATACCGGCCCGCCTTCTGCATCACCGTGATGTTCGCCAGGTATGCACGCTGGGCCTGCACCGCCTCGGCCACCTCAGGGTCCTCGGGCGGGGGCACCCGCTGATTCTGCTGCTGCAGCCACTCGAGATCGGCGCAGCGGGTTAGTGGCGGCAAACCATCGACCAACTCGATGGCCTTGGTCGTCAGCTCGGCGTCGGCATCTGCCAGCATATCGACCGTGGCCCGCAACACCGTGAGGCGCTCACCCAAGCAGTGCATGCCCAGGTCGAGTACCTCCTGCGGTTGCTCCCTGTGCACGCTGGTCGCCCTACACGCCGCGGTGTGAGCTTGGATCCAGGCGTCCGCGTATGCATCCAGCTTCGGCTCGATGCGCTCCCAGGTACTCGCGGCAAACGGGCGCTCCGTGCCCAGGAGCGCCGCCTGCACCTGTTCACGACGAGCGTCATCCCAGATCCCGTCTATCTGGGCCTGGGCGCCGGTGCAGCGATCCTTGACCTCCGCGTACTGCCCCAACGCCAGCCCTCCCGCAAGCGCCATCAATCCGGTCGTCACCCCCATCACCATCCACCGCCGGGTGTGTGGCGCCACGAGCATGCGCAACTCGTCCAGCAGCGCCTCCATCGACGGCCACCGCTTGACGGGGTCGAGCGCCAGGCCCCGCAGCACGATCGTGCGCAGCCGCTCGGGCACGGGGCTTGCTGTGGGGATCGGCCGAACACCCTCGCGCATCATCGAGGCTGTCAGCTCGTTGAGCGTATCCCCCGCGAACGGGCGCTCGCCGTACACCGCTTCATAAAGCGACACACAAAAGCTGAACTGGTCACTGCGCGCGTCGATTTCGCGCCCCATCATGGCCTCGGGTGGCATGTAGGCCGGTGTTCCCACCACCATCCCGGTCTTCGTCAACGTCTGGTCGAGAACAGTCTGCTCGGCCCGCGTCGCTCCACTCGGGGTACCTGCGGCCGTGATGCTGGCCAGGGATGGCGCGTTGTCGGTCGAGCGCCCCAGGTGGCCGAGCCTGTCGCTGTCCGTCGCTTCCACCTCGATCCGACGCGCCAGTCCGAAGTCCAGCACGCGCGCCCGGCCCTCGTCGCCCAGGAGCACGTTGCTCGGCTTGAAGTCACGATGCACCAACCCCGCGGCGTGGGCCGCCGCCAAGCCCTGACCGGCCTGGATGAACACCTCGATGCATTGCCGCCAGTCGGGGCGTGGATCTTGGCGCATCCAAGCCCGAAGCGTCGGGCCCTGGACCCGCTCCATCACCACGAAGGTCTGCCGATCCACCGTGTTCACCTCGAACACCGGCACCACGTTGGGGTGCGACAGCTTGGCCATCGCTTGGGCCTCCCGTAGCAGCCGGGCGGTGTCGTCGCGGCCGAGCTCCGCATGCAGCACCTTGATGGCCACTTTACGATCGAGCGTGCGGTCGAAAGCCTCGAACACGGTGCCCATGCCACCCTGGCCCAGCGTGTCGAGCACGACGTAGCGACCGAGCATGGGCGAGCGGACTGGCCTTTCGAACAGCGCCTGGGCTACCCGCGCCTTGAGTACAGCCATCTCGTAGTCACGCTTGGTCGCGGACCGACTACCCTGTGCGTCACCATCGTGCGCGTCATCGGGGGCCAAGTTTGCTTGGTTCGTCGCGCCCTCGACTTGCGTGGTCAGGTCGGCCGAGTCCTTGGCCTGGTCAACCCCGTCCTCGGGGCGTGCAGGCAGGGACACCGTCTTGCCGCTGTCATCCGCAGCGTCGCCGCCGTCATTGGCCCCCACCTCGTGCATCCTCGGTCTTGCCATCGACCGCTAGTCGTCCGACTGGCGGACGCGAGCGCGCCCGCCCTTCTTCTGCGCATGCTGGCGCTTGGCCTCTAGCCGCCGTCGCTTGGCGCCCGCGGTGGGCCGGGTGGGGCGGCGGCGCTTGGGAGGCTCGAGCGCCTGCCGGACCAGCGCCGACAGCTTGGCCCGGGCATCCGCGAGATTGTCGGCCTGCGAGCGGCTGGCCTGGCAGGTCACCACCAGCCGGCCCTCGGCGTCGATCCGCACCCCGGGCAGGGCTCGGAGTCGAGCCTTGACCGTCGGAGCGAGCGCCTCGGTGGTGCGCAGCTCGAACCGAAGATCGACCTTGGTGGCGACCTTGTTGACGTTTTGCCCCCCGGGGCCGCTGGCCCGCGCGGCCGTCCACGTAAGCTCGTGCGCGGGGATGGTCACCCGCCCGTCGATGTCGAGGTGCTCGGCCATGGCGGGCCCTGGGCGCGAAAGCTAGCAGCTACTGTCCCGCTGTCCAGGCGACTTTTGGCCCAAAGGGGATCCTTCAATGGACCCGAGGATGGACCCAAGGACGGGTTCCGGGAGTCGGATCGAGAGGGTAGGGCACAGGAGCACCCAGGAGGTGCCATCACGACCTTGCCGTACGACCCTACCGTATGGCCTGACCGTTCCTGCCCTTTGTTACCATCCGGTTCATGCGGAATTTGAAGACTCCCTTGTTGGCTTGTTTGACGTTGGTGGCATGTCCGGATGACACGCCGGGCACGGATACCGAGACCGAAGGTACCGGCAGCAGCTCCAGCACCACCAGCCCCGATCCGACGAACGCAGACACCAGCACCGGGCCCGTGGCCTCGGGCAGCATGACCTCCGGAAGCAGCACGGCCGTGGTCGACGGAAGCAGCACCGGTCCCGATTGCACCCCGGGCGAAGAGGGCTGCGTGTGCGGCGAAGAGGACATGTGCGACGAGGGGCTCGCCTGCATCGAGGACATGTGCGTGGTCAACCTGTGTGGCAACGGTGACATCGACGGCGACGAGGAGTGTGACGACGCCAACGGCGACGACTTCGACGGCTGCGACAACGATTGCACGATCTCGGCCGGTGCCGTCGACGTGGTCGTGGGCGACGAGCACGCCTGCGCCCTGTTCCACACGGGGCAGATCAAGTGCTGGGGCAATTTCAACTCGGGGCGCCTGGGCTACTTCGAGCAGGCAGAGGACGTCGGCGACAACGAGACCCCCGCCGACATGGACTTCGTCAACGTGGGAGCGCCGGTGCAGCAGCTGGCCCTGGGCGGTGATTTCACCTGCGCGCTGCTGGTGACCGACGACGTGGTGTGCTGGGGCAACGGGCAAAATGGTCGCCTGGGCCAGGGCTCTCAGGCCGATCTGGGCAGCCAGGAGGAACCGGCCGACATCCCCGCGATCGATCTGGGGGGCACGCCGGTCCAGATCGCGGCCGGAGCCGAGCATGCCTGTGCCGTGCTCGGCACGGGCGAGGTGCGCTGCTGGGGCCGCAACAACGAGGGGCAGCTGGGCCTGCCGGGCGTCGACCAGGTCGGCGACGACGAGCTGCCCGCCGAGATGCCGGTGGTCGACGTCGGCAACAACGTGGAGATGATCGCGGCGGGCCGCGATCACACCTGTGCCCTCTTGGGCACGGGCGGGGTGCTGTGCTGGGGGCGAGACAGCGACGGGCAGCTCGGGACGGCCGAGAGCAACGAGAGCATCGGAGACGACGAGCCTCCCTCCGCCTCGACCGAGGTGTTACTGGCGGAGCAGGCGGTGCTGATCGCCGCCCGCTACGATCACAACTGCGTGGCCTACGTGGGAGGGGACGTGCAGTGCTGGGGCGGGGGCGGCTCGGGGCGCCTGGGCTACGGCAACACCGACGACGTGGGTGACAACGAAGACGTGGTCTTGGTGATGCCGCTGACCCTGGCTGGGGGCGCGCCCTCCCACCTCGCCACCGGGGCCAGCCATACCTGCGTGCGCATGACCGGCACGCCGATCTTCTGCTGGGGTGAGGGCGACAACGGCCGGCTGGGCTACAACTCCACCGATGATCTGGTCGAGCCCCCCGCCATGCAGGTCGATCTCAACCTCCCTCTGGGTCCCCGCACGGTCTCCTCCGGGTCGCAGTTCACCTGCGCCACCACCGAGGGCAGCGACGTCAAGTGCTGGGGCGCCAACAACCGCGGCCAGCTCGGCTATGGCGACCAGTGGACCACCGATCTGGGGGACAACGAGCAGATCGACTCGATCGGCGCGGTGATGGTCGAGTAGCCGCCTGGGCCGGTGTTACGGGCGCCGGCGGAAGAACTCCAGCCCCGGCGGCTGGTACCGGATCCCGTGAAAGCCGAGCAGCCGCAGCATCCGCAGCATCGGCGCGGGGGGGTCCCCTCCGTCGTACTGCAAGCGGTTGGGGTTGCCCGCGTCGCGGTGCAGCCCGGGCCACAATGGCAGCAGGTGCTCCATGCTGCTCTTGCGGGCGACGGCCGACAGCGCCAGCCAGCGGCGGGATACGGTCTTGGCCAAGAAGAACCCGTCGTTGCCCTGGCTGTGGTAGCGCGGCAGCATCACCAAGCCGTCGGTGGCCGCTTCGATCGCCCCGTGCTCGTCGCGGGCCAGCCGCTGCCCGCGGCGAACCCGGTGGAAGTTGTCGAAGCCCGGCTCCATCTCGAAGTGTTCGTTGTGGCCCAGGCCATGGCGGTGGAGGATCCGAACCGCGGCCGGCAGCCCCGCCGCGGCCCGCCGCAGCAGCGCGTGGTAGCGGGCGCGCTCGGGGAGCTGCTGGGGCCGCAAGCAGCCCATGGTGAGCAGGCTCAGCCAGATCACCGCCTCGAGGCGGGCCTGCGTCTGCGGGTCGTTATGCTGTCCTCCCTCGACCGCCGTGCCCATGTGGCCGCGATCGGTCAGGTAGCCGAGGATCGGGTTGTCGATGATCTCCTCCAGCCCCAGCACGGTGGGGATCGGCAGGGGCAGCGCCAGCTCGCGGTTGCGCGCGACGTCGGGGATGATCGAGAAGGGAGCGGCGGGTCCCGAGGTGCTGTGCAGATCGAGGAAGACCAGCGGGTAGGGAGACTCGATCTCCAGGGTGCCGAACACCTCGAGCAGCTCGCGCTGCTCCGTGTCCTCGGCGTTGTCGTCGGGGGGCCCGGCCAGGGCCCGGCGACAGCTCTGCGCCGTCCACCCGCGGTTGAGATCGCGATCGATGAAGCGCCGGTTGGCCGCGAGCGCCTGCACATTGCCCGTGACCCCCACCAGCGTCCCCGTCATGTCCGGCTGGCCGCGTCGTAGCTCGGCGAGCACCGCCAGCACCGCCCGGATGCTCGCCGGCTCATCGCCGTGCACGCCCCCCAGGGCGATGATCGTGCGGCCGGGTCGACCCTCGTGGACGCCGAGGATCCGCTCGATAGGACGAGTCTCGTTGGGCGTGGTGGGGCCCCCCATGCGCGCAGCGGTCAACGGGTTGCTGACCATACTCTGCGCCCTGGTGGGCACCCAACGGGGCGCGGGCGCCCAGGCCGTGAGGATCCCGACCGGGGCCGGTCGGGTCAGTTGGGATCCGCCGGATCGGTTCGAGCCTCGCGCAGACGGTCGAGCACCAGACCATGGAAGTCGGGACGCTCGCCATAGCTCCAGCCCAGGTGAGCCTGGCACGCTCGGCACACCGCCACCCGCCACGCGTATCCGGGAAACCACGAGAAGAACGCCTCGGCCGGGCCCTCGCCCGCGCACCCCGGGGCGTGGCGGAAGCAGCCGATCTCGAACACCAGCCCGTGCGGGTTGACGAAGGTGTGGCGGTGCGCGCCCCCAACCTCGATCCGCGCCCCCTCCCAGGTGATCACCGTCCCGCAGGCGGCACAGCAAAGGGCTCGGCCGCGACCGCCAAAGCGGGTCGAGTCGCGTGCCGTGGCTCGCGAGCCCGCGGTGCCCTTGGCCCCTGGAGGGCCCGACTCACCGCGCCACGTGATGTCGCCCTGCACTGGCGATCCGGTTTGGGGCGACTAGGGGTGGCCGTGGACCGACCCCGGCCCCTTCTTGGGCGGATCGATCTTGATGAGCTCGACGTCGAAGACGAGCATGCCGGCGGGCTTGCCCGGCTGGTTCTTGTAGGCCAGGTCGACCGGGATCCAAAAGCGGGTCTTCTCGCCTTCGACCATCAATTGCAGGCCCTCGGTCCAGCCCGGGATCACCCGCTTGAGCGGGAACGAGGTCGTCTTGCCCCGGGTCACCGACGAGTCGAACATCTTGCCGTCGGTCGTCCAGCCCGAGTAGTGCACCTCGACCACCGAGTCTTCAGTGGGCTTGACCTTGCCGGTGCCGGGTTGGATCACCTTGTACGCCAGGCCGGACTCGGTCTTGGTCGCATCGGCCGGAGGCTCGGCCACGTCCTCGGGCACCTCGGGGGGCGGGGGCGGTTCGGGCTGCTCGTCGATCTCGTGGAGCTCGACGTCGAAGACGAGCATACCGGCGGGCTTGCCCGGCGCGCCCTTGTACGCCAGCTCTTCGGGGACCCACAGGCGAGTCTTGTCGCCCACCACCATCAGTTGCAGGCCCTCGGTCCAGCCGGGTACCACGCGGTTGACCGGGAAGGTGGAGGGACGCCCGCGGGTGACCGACGAGTCGAACATCTTGCCGTCCGTCGTCCAGCCCGTGTAATCCACCCTGACCCGATCCCACGGGTCCGGCTTGACTCCGCAGACCTTGGTCGGCTTGGCCGCCTCGGGCTTGGCCGCCTCGGCCGCCTTGGCCTCGGCCACGTCCTCGGGATCGGGCTTGGCCTCGGCCGCCGCCGCAAGCTCCGCCTCGCACTTGCTCGGCTCCAAGACCTTGTAGGCCAGGCCAGACTTGGTCTTGATCGCGTCGGCCGGCGGAGCGGCCACGTCCTCGGGCGTCGGCGGGGCCCGCAAGACCTCCTCGAGGGTGATCTCGTAGCACAGCGTGCCCTCCGGAGCGCCCTTGCGACCCTTGTAGGTCAGCTCTGGGGGGATCCAAAAGCGGGCCTTCTCCCCGACCTTCATCAGCTTGATCGCCTCGCCCAGGCCCGGGACCGGGGGTCGACCCATGCGCACCAGCTTGGGCGTCTTGCGGCCGTCGGTGGTCTCGATGGTGGCGCCGTCGGAGGTCCACGCGGTCAGCTGGATCTTGACGCTGTCGTCGTCGCCGGGAGACTCGCCCTCACCGGGAGTGAGCGTCTTGTGCACGATGCCCGACTCGGTCTTGTTGGCGTCGGCGGGCGGGTTGGCCACGTCCGCGGGCGCGGGGATCTGCTTGCCCCGAGGGCGCCGCGTCTTCTCTGGCTTTTCGCCTGTTTTGGCCTTGGCGTCCCCGGCCTTGGCGTCTCCGGCCTTGGTCTCCCCGGCCTTGGTCTGCTCGACCTTGGCCGGATCGGTGGTCGTGGTGGTGCAGCTAGGCAGGACCAGGGAGGCGACCAGGGCGAGGCTCGACGTCTTCACGGCGCCGGACTTTAGCTCTGCGCTCCATCGGTGTCACCCGGGTGATGCGGGTACGCGAAGCGGACCATCGCGGCGTACCTCTGGGCAGCCCGTGGTGGGTCTTGAAGGTCGTTGCGGCATGCTTGGGGAGCCACCGCGGGACCGGGGGACCGCGGGACCGGGTTCCCGACGCAGCGGAGTCTGCGCCCGGGCGCTCAGGTGTCTTCGCCGCCGCGCTCGCGCTTTTGCTCGACCAAGCTGTCGAGCACATCCGCGAGCTTGGTCAGGCGTGATGCGAGCAGCCGGGTCTCCTCGGCCGTCAGCTCAATCGGCTTGCCTTCACGCGTGCTCGCCTTGATGGCGATCGTCAGCCCGCGTGTCTCGATCCACGCGAACGCATCCTTGACTTTCACGACTTCAGCGGTACTCGGCATGATGCGCGGCCCGCCCCGTGTTACCGCCCTTTGTCGAAGCGAAGCCAGTCAATCTCTCAATGCTATGATTTGACGTGGGTTTTCGCCCGACAACGCGCCCCGGCGCGGTAGACCACCTTCCACCCATGGGGCAACATGGGCACGGATGGAGGAGCAGCGCGCCGCCCTCGAGGCACGGATCCGAGGGCACTGCGACGCGGAGCACTGGGGTCCGGCCGCGACCGCAGCCCTCGAGGGCTATGGCCCGGAGGTGCTGGGCTATCTGTCGGCCATGTGTCGCACCGAGACCGACGCGGCCGAGGTGTTCTCGATCTTCTGTGAAGATCTGTGGAAGGGGCTGCCCGGTTTCCGGTGGCACTCGAGCTTTCGAACGTGGGCCTACACCCTCGCTCGGCACGCGCTTTACCGTCTCTCCCGCGACCCGCACCGCCGGCGCGAGCGCAACCTGGCGCTGTCGCAGTCGCCCGAGGTCTTCCAGATGGCGCAGCAGGTGCGCACCACCACCATGGTCCACCTGCGCACCGAGACCAAGAACAAGTTCACCGCGCTGCGCGAGCAGCTCGAGCCCGACGATCGCACCCTGTTGATCCTGCGGGTCGATCGCAAGCTGGCCTGGAACGAAATCGCGCGGATCATGTCCGAGCACGAGGAGCCCACCGCCGACGAGCTCAAGCGCAAGGCGGCCGCTCTACGCAAGCGATTCGAACGGGCCAAGGAGCGGCTACGCAAGCTCGCGACCGAGCAGCAGCTGATCTCCAGCTGAATGAACGACGATCAAATGAGGATCCGGGGAGTCGATCGGAACCGTGATCGAGACCACCGTTCGATCGTCTCGGTTTTGCGGCTTCGGTTGCTTCGGTGAGCTCGCCGACCCTGTAGGCGTTCACCGCAAAAACTGGGCCATCGTCGGGGGACAACTTCGTTCCTCGCCGGACTCCCTTCGCGGAGGACGATGCACATGCCAGGGATCATCGAGCGGATTACGCTCGCGACCGCGCTGGGGCTGCCCCTAACGGGCTGCTACTCGGGCTTCCAGGACTTCGACGGCCAGGGGGGGCCCGGAGTCGGGGGGGCCGATGCGGGGGATGCGGGAGACGCGGGGGACGCGGGTGAAGACGGTGGAGACGACGGGGTCGCGGCTCAATGCCTCGACGCTCCCCGGCAGATCGGCGCCACCGCGCTGCGGCGGCTCACCCAGAGCCAGTATCGCAACACGGTCGGCGCGCTGCTCGGAATCGACACCGACGTGACCGACAGCTTCGCGCCCGACGAGCGGGTGGGACCCTTCCGCAGCAACGCCGTCGCGCCCGTCGTCGACCTTCAGGTCGAGCAGTACATGGACGCCGCCGAGCTGCTCGCCGAGGAGTACGCCGCCTCGCTCGACCAGAACCTGCCCTGCGATCCCGCCGCGGTAGGCGACGCTGCCTGCGCCGAGCAGTGGCTGCGAGACTTCATGCCCCGCGCCTACCGGCACCCCGTGAGCGACGCCGACGTCGCTCGCCTGATGGACGTGTACGCCAGCGCCGCCTCGGCCGACGGCTTTACGATGGGCGTCCAGGTGATGCTGCAGACCATGCTGCAGTCGCCCTGGTTCCTCTATCACGTGGAGAACGGCGTGTCGGCAGCGGCCGGCCCGCGCCGCCTCACCGGCCACGAGCTGGCCTCGCGGCTCTCGTACTTCCTGTGGAACACCATGCCCGACGACGCCCTGTTCGCCGCCGCCACCGCGGGCGAGCTGGACACCGCCGCCGGGATCGAGGCTCAGGTCGACCGCATGCTCGCCGACCCCCGGGCTCAGGAGGCGATCGCCGACTTCCACCTGCAGTGGCTCGGCCTCGACGAGCTCGAGACCCTGGAGAAGAGCGGCGAGGCCTACCCCGACTTCGACAGCGATCTGGCCCGCGCCATGAAGGAGGACACCGCCAGCTTCGTGCGCTGGGTGTTCTCCGACGGAGACGGCCGCCTGCCCACCCTGCTGACCGGTGCCTTCACCCTCAGCGACGACCCCGCCTTGCTCGCGCTCTACGGGGTCGAGCGCTCCGCCGACCAGCCGCCGGGCACTCCGCTTGCGCTGCCCAAGGAGCAGCGCGCCGGCTTGCTCACCCAGCCCGCTGTGATGGCCTGGTACGGCCACGCCGACCAGAGCTCGCCCGTGCACCGCGGCCAGCTCATCCGCGAGAACTTCCTGTGCCAGCCGCTGCCGCCGCCCCCGCCCGACGTGGACGACGTGCCGCCCGACCCCACGCCCGGGTCGACCACCCGCGAGCGCTTCTCCGAGCACACCGAGAACCCCGAGTGCAACAGCTGCCACCAGCTGATCGACGGGCTCGGCTTTGGCTTCGAGCACTACGACGGGATCGGCGGGTTCCGCACCGAGGACCAGGGCCTGCCGGTCGACGCCTCGGGGAACATCGTGTTCGCCGAGGGCATCGAAGGCGAGTTCGACGGGGCCATCGAGCTGTCCGAGCGCCTGGCCACCTCCACCGACGTCCAGTCCTGCGTTGCCCGTCAATGGTTCCGCTACTCGCTGGGCCGCCTCGACAGCGACGAAGACGTCTGCGCGACCGAGCTGATGCTCGACCGTTTCGCCGAGACCGATTACGCACTAAGCTCGCTCGTCAAGGAGATCGTGGTCAGCGACGCGTTCCGTTACCGCCGCACGGCCGAGGACTCGGCCGTCATCGAGGAGGGGGAGTGAGAGTCATGGGCATTCGCAAGCGCAAGAACTTCGCCAACTCGCGGCGCACCTTCTTACAGGGCCTGGGGGCGGCCGGGGTGCTCACCCCCTTCCTGCCCATGCTGTCGCGGGAGACCGACGCGGCCCCTGGCGACGGACCCCGCCGGATCGTGCTGCTGTTCTCCGCCAACGGCACCCTCCACGAAGACTGGGTGCCCTCCGGCTCCGAGAGCGACTTCACCCTGGGGCCGATCCTCTCGCCGCTCCAGGACTACAAAGATCGCATGATCGTCCTCGACGGTCTCGAGGTCTCGCGCGACGGCGTTGGCGATGGCCACCAAAAGGGCATGGGCCACCTGTGGACTGGCTCGCGCCTGCTCGAGGGTGACGACTTCGGGGGCGGCAACGGTGGCTCGGCCGGCTGGGGCGGAGGGATCTCCGTCGACCAGCACATCGCCAACGCGGTGGGAGGCGAGACCGCCTACAAATCGCTCGAATTCGGCGTGCAGACCAGGAACGCCAACATCTGGTCGCGCATGTGCTACGCGGGGGCCAACCAGCCCATCGCGCCCGAGGACAGCGCGAGCGCTATGTTCGACCGGCTCTTCGCCGATCTCGACGTCGACAGCGGCGAGCTCAATAAGATCAAGGCGCGGCGCCAGAGCGTGATCGACGTGGTCAAGGGCGACCTCGATCAGATCATGGGAAACCACGGCTCGGCCGACGACAAGGTGAAGATCGACGCCCACCTCGAGTCGATCCGAGCCGTAGAGCAGCGGATCAACGCCGTGGTCCCCGCCTGCGAGCCGCCGATGGCACCGGGGGGCGGCTTCGACGAGGGCGCCAACGACAACTTCCCCGAGGTCGGGCGGCGCCAGATGGATCTGCTCGCCATGGCGCTGGGTTGCGATCTGACCCGGGTCGCGAGCTTGCAGTTCTCGCGCTCCGTCAGCACCACGCGCTTTACCTGGCTGGGCCACAACCAGTCGCACCACGACCTGTCCCACCTCGGCAACAGCGACCCCGTGATGCAAAACGGGATCCGCGAGATCAACGTCTGGTACGCCGAGCAGATCAAGTACCTGATGGACGCCCTGGCCGCGATCCCCGAGGGAGACGGCTCCGTGCTCGACAACACCCTGCTGGTGTGGGGCAACGAGCTGTCGCGCGGCAACAGCCACGGCAACCGGCCCGTGCCCTTCGTGCTGCTGGGCGGTGCTTCCGGGGCGTTCCCCATGGGGCGCTGGCTCCAGTATAACAACATCCGACACAACCGCCTGCTCGTCTCCCTGTGTCACGCCATGGGCCTGGGCGACCAGCAGACCTTCGGCAACACCGACGGCGGCAGCGGCGGCTTGTCCGGCCTTACCTGATTCATCCCGGGTCGTCTTTCCGGGTCTTGGGACCGGTCCGTTCCGCGGGTGATACTCGCGGGCGCGACCGGTCGAGTCATGGGTCGCTTTGGGGTCGCTCCGGGGGTTGCTCCGGGGGTTGCTGCCGGCGAGATCCCCCGGCGCGCGGCCGATGACCATCGAAGATCGCACCACGCTCATCGGCATGCTCGCGCCCCGTCGGGTGGTGCTCGAGCCCGGCGAGTGCCTGCTACGCCAGGGCGAGACCACCGAGCGCATGTACCTGCTGCAACAGGGGCGGCTCGAGATCTTCCGCCAGGCGCTGCTATGGACCGTGCCCGCGCTGGTCCTACTCACCCTCGGCAAGTGGGCGCCGGTCGAGCTCATCCCCGCCCATGCCGGCAAGCCCGTCTTTGCCGTGCTCGATCGCCCCTTCACGGTGGGTCCGCTGCTGGGCTACGGGGTCTATGCCTTGCTCGTACCGATCCAGGAGTTCATCTCGCGGGGGGCGGTCCAGGGGCCGCTCTACGAGTCCTTCACCGGCTCGGAGCAACGACGATGGTTTTGGGCCATTGTAGTCTCCAACGCCTTGTTCGGGGTGACTCACCTACATCTGACGATCACCTACGGCTTCGTCGCATTTACCGGCGGATTACTGTGGGGCATGCTCTATGCGCGGCAGCGATCCCTCATAGGTCCTGTCGTCTCCCACATCGTAGTCGGAGTGCATGCACTCTACGTCCTTGGCTTCGATGTGATCCTCAAGGGCATGGACTAGTCCGAGATGTATGCGGGCTTTCGCCCCTTGCCCCACCGACCGGGTCATGGCCTATCATCCCGATCAGCGAGCCCGCGGCGCCGCGGGTTCGTCCTCCACCGCCATGATCGTCCCACCAAAGTCGAACCCTCGTTGCTCCCTCCACCTGTCCGCCGCCGTGGGAGTGGCCTCGTTGCTCGGGTTGCTCGCCTGTGGCCCCAAGAATGCGCCACCATCCGAGACTCCCGCGTCGACCGCGGCCGCCCCGCAGGCCGAGGCCGAGGCCGAGGCCACGCCCGAGTCCGAGGCCAAGCCCGAGTCCGGCGGCGAGGCCCAGCCCGGCGGCGAGGCCAAGCCCGAGTCCGGCGGCGAGCCGGCCCCCACCGGGGCCAAGGTGCCCGAGGGAGCGTTCGCCGTCGGTACCTTCAACCTCGACTGGGCCTTCGACGCGATCCCCCAAAAGCGTCCCGGCAAGGCCAAGCCCAACGTCGCCACCGACGACGACACCTGGGAGTGGAAGCGGGACAGGATCGTCGAGATCCTGGTCGCCGAGCGCCTCGACGTGGTCGTCCTCACCGAGCTGGGCGGCGAGCGCGAGCTCAGTGACATCACCAGCAGCATCACCGTCAAGAACGGCTACGACTATCAATACGCCTGGGTCGACTCCGAGGATCGTTTCTCCGGCCAGCAGGTCGCGATCCTCTCCCGCTTCCCCATCAGCGGCGAGCGCCGCTTCGACGTCAAGGTCCCGCTGCACGTGGCCGCCGAGGTCGAGCTCCCCGGGGGGCAGGAGATCACCGTCATCGCCGTGCACCTCAAGGAGGGCAAGTTCGAGGGCGCGACCAAGCAGCGCCGCAGCCAGGCCAGCTCGATCCGCCGCATGGCCAAGCGCGAGCTCAAGAAGCGACCCGTCGTGATCGCCGGCACCGTTGCCTCCAAGTTCCTCCCCGGCGACGACGACTACGAGGAGAGCGCCGCGCAGGTGCTCACCGGCCAAAAGGGGTGCACCGACTCCGCCACCGAGACCCTCGCGCAGCTCACCACCGTGCAGGATGGCGATCCCATGGATCGGATCATCGTGTGCAACATGGAGCTCAAGGGGGCCGAGGCCGCGGCCGAGGACAAGATCGTGCGCGGCGAGAAGGACGGGCCCAAGACCCCCTGGCCCTCCGTGCCCGTCGACAGCGGGACCGAGCGCGACGTCAGCGACCACCTGCTGCTGTGGGCCGAGGTGGCCGTTCCCAAGAAGGCCGGCTGATTCGGGGATTATTTTTGCCGAGGCTGGGTGGGGATGCGCGACGGCTGTCGCGACCGATAGCCGTCCGAGCACCACGCTGCCGACCCCGCCCAGCAGCATCAACACCTTGCACTGTGCTCTGACCAGAGGCCGCGGGCACGAGGCGCTTCGAACGAAAAGGGCCGCTCCCGGACAGGAGCGGCCGCTTTTGCCGTCAGGGATCGCCCGGGCCTACTCGGGCTGCTTGGTCACGCGCAGGTAGGGCTTGATCGTCTTGTACCCAGCAAAGCGCTCCTTGGCCTGCTCGTCCGAGACGCTGGGCGCGATGATCACGTCTTCGCCGTGCTTCCAGTTGACCGGGGTGGCCACGCTGTGCTTGGCCGTCAGCTGCAGGGAGTCCACCACCCGGAGGATCTCGTCGAAGTTGCGCCCCGTGCTCGCCGGATAGGTCAGGGTGAGCTTGACCTTCTTGTCGGGTCCGATGATGAACACCGAGCGTACCGTCAGCGTGTTGTTCGCGTTGGGGTGGATCATGTCGTAGGCGTCGGAGATCTTGCGGTCTGGATCGCCGATGAGCGGGTAGTTGAGCGCGGCGCCCTGGGTCTCTTCGATATCGCTCGCCCACTTGCGGTGATCCTCCACCGGGTCGACGCTCAGCCCCACGACCTTGACGTTGCGCTTGGTGAACTCGTCCTTGAGCTTGGCCACCTGGCCCAGCTCGGTCGTGCACACGGGGGTGAAGTCCTTGGGGTGTGAGAACAAGATCCCCCACGAGTCGCCGAGGTACTCGTGAAACGTGATCGTGCCCTCGGTGGTCTCGGCGGTGAAATCGGGGGCGGTGTCGCCCAGTCGGATGGCCATGATGCGTGGTCCTTGGAGTCGTTGGGTTTGGGGAACGCTCTTGGGGGAAGAGCAGGGCGATGGTAGGGAGCCTGCCCTTCCGGGCGCCACGGGGAAAACGGCGTTTGGCTCCCGCGTGAACGTGAGGGCCCCCGTGCGCGGGGGGGGTCGCAGCCCGTTGACGAGGGGGCCACCACCTGCTTTTGCCTGACCCATGAGGTGCGATATCGCGAGCTCAGCGCTTGCGCAACCGCCGCGAGGTCTCTGGGGAGCGTCTGAGGGGCTATGTCCGCACCGGGGAAGGAGGTCGTTGGCGATCTCGCGAGCACCGTCCTCATCATCATCTTCGGTCGGTGTCGCGCTCGGTCTAAGAGAGTCGCGTGTTCGCGCATGTTGTGCCCCTCATTCTATGATGAGCAGTTGCTTGCGGTATGCATGGTTGTGGCGATCATTGCATATGAGACTTACGCGAAGAGTGATGACTTATTATGACGATGCGATATTGCACTGATGTCGTCGTTGGATTCACTGTCTCATTGAGGAAAGCTTGAGGCCAATATGATAGGAATTGCGCCGGAGATGGCGTCGTCTCCAGAGTTCGGCTTTTTCGATCGAGCCGGTAGACGAGCATCTGATCCGAAGCGCCACCATAACATAACGCTAGCGGTACGTCAGGAAAGCCCTCCCTTCATTACACCCTTGACAATCGATACTCAGTAGCCAATGATAAGCTCATGTCGGTCTCGCACCCCGCAAGTAAGACGGTCGAAATTCTCCCGAATTCGACGCTCCGTGCGGCCAGTACCGAGATTGGCTGGCTCAGGGCACTCCGTGGTGATGGGGTTCCTCTCGTACAATATCCCGAGGGGGCGACCACGCTAACCCCCGCCCGAACGACGATCGCTCTCACGCCTGCGGACATCGGCTGCGAACTCGTCCTCACGTTCCAGTCAGGGCGCATCGACCGACCGATCATCCTCGGGAAACTCCTCGATCCCGCCGCTAGCCCGGACCGCGCTCGAGTGCTCGTCGACGGAGACACCCTGATCCTGCAGGCCAATCAGCGTCTCGAGCTGCGCTGCGGCAAGGCAACGCTGGTTCTCACTCGTGCCGGCAAGGTACTCACCCACGGTCGCTACATATCGACCCGAGCCGCGGGCACCCACCGCATCAAGGGAGGCTCGGTACAGATCAATTGACCACCTCGCCACGCTCTGGGGAGCGACGGGTCCGCTACGGCCCGCGGTCGACTCATCAAACCGGCTCGACACCCCGAGTTCGCATCAGCTTCGCTCATTCTCGTGAAGATCCTCAATTTCTGCGGGCTGCCCAGCCTCGCCACAATCGTACCGGACGCCGAGGCTTGCGAGCATGTGGTCGTGGTGACCAAGGGAACGTTCGCCATGAGTGGCCACGGCCCCAAGCGAGCGAGCCAACAGGTGGAGCTTTGCACCTGTGATGTACACTGGGGCGATCCCGAGTCGTCCTCGGTGCGCTACGAGCACGATTTCTCGCTCACCAAGACCCGCTGCGACGTAGTGCTCAATGGGCACGCTCATGCCCCCGGGGGTCGCCCCGTGACCTCATCTCCCGTGCACCTGCGCTTTGGCTCGATCGACAAGACAGTAATGGTGACCGGCGATCGAGTCTGGGCAGCCCGAGGTTTTGGTGTCTTCTCCCCTTCGGACCCCAAACCGTTCGTCTCCATCCCCCTGCGCTGGGAACGAGCATTCGGCGGAATGAGCGATGATGGCAAGGCCTACGAGGCTCGCAATCCCATCGGTTGTGGCCTGGTCGGTATAGGGCCCGACGGCCTGGTCGCAGGGCTACCGGTGCCGAACCTCGAGCGACTCGATGGCCTGCTCGCCTCTTCGGCGAGTAGGCCCAGCCCGGTGGGCTATGGCTTCGTGGGGCGGGGTTGGCAGCCCCGCCTCGCGCTAGCCGGCACCTACGACGACCTGTGGAAGGAAACCCGCTACCCTCAGCTTCCCGTCGACTTCGACCTTCGGTACTATCAGGGTGCTCCGCCGGACCAGCAGATCGACTTTCCCCGTGGCGGAGAGCGTGGGGTCGTCATCAACGCCAGCCCCAAAGGGCGCTTCGACTTCGAGATTCCGCGACTAGAGCTGCCGGTGGTCGTCGAGCACCGGGGGGGCGAGACCATCGGCGAGAGCCGGCTCGATACCCTCGTGATCGAGCCCGACGAGGACCGGATTATCGCGACCTATCGCTGCACCCTGCGCTGCACCTGGAAGTCGGTCGAGACGCACCGTATTCGCCTGGGTGTCCCCACGCCGGCGTTTCACAAGGCGGTGGCGCAGAGCAAGGTCTACGTGGACTGGCGCTCCACGTTCCCGCCCGAGGACAGTCGCGAGGAGTAAGATCTCGGTGTACATCGCAAGTACAGGTCTGCTGTGCGCGGTCGGTCTCGATCGGGACAACGCATGTGCAGGCATCCGGTCGGGGATTGCCGGCCTGATGCCCGTCCCTTTTCGCGACATGGATGACGAGCCGATCACCGGGGCACCGATCCCATGGGACCAGGGCCGAGCACCCGAGGGGTCCGTACACTTCGTCCGCATGCTGGTACACACCCTCCGCGAGGCGCTACTGGCCGTCTCACGACCGATCGAAGACATCGCCATCGTGGTCGCGCTCGGTGAGCACGACCGCCCTGGCCTACCTGCTGCCTTCGAAGAGAATCTGCTCGTCCCCGTGGAGGCGGCGCTCGGAGTGCGCTTCCATCCCCGACTGCGCCGGTTGATCCGAGGCGGTCGAGGGGCTGGCTTTCGGGCGTTGATCTCGGCCAGCGAGATCCTCCAGGATCCCTCGCTCCGTGCCTGCGTCGTCTGCGGTGTCGACAGCTTCCTGTCGATGGCCACCCTGCAGCACTTCGACCAGCAGCGCCGGCTCAAGACCGAGAACAACACCGATGGGTTCATCCCGGGCGAGGCCGCCGCGGCTGTCGTCCTGACCCGCCGATCGCCGGCGGGGGTCTCGGTGGGCTCGACGGTCGAGGGCCTGGCCAGCGCCCGCGAGCCACGTACGGTCGACGCCGAGGACCCCTCGGTCGGCACCGGCCTCGCCTCGGCGATCCGGGCCTGCTTGCAGTCGCGGAACCTGGCGATGGCCGACATCGATCTTCGGCTGACCGACCTCAACGGCGAGCGATACTTCTTCGTCGAGCACTCGTACGCGATCGCTCGTGTGGTGCGTGAGCGGAGGACCACCTTTCCCTTGTGGTACCTGGCCGACTGCATCGGCGAGATAGGCGCGGCCTCTGTGCCTGCGTTGCTCACGGTCGTCGACCGCGCCCACCGGCACGGCTATGCCCCGGGCCCTGTCGCCATGCTCATGAGCACCTCGGACGACGACCTACGAGGGTGTGCGTTGATTCGACGCTTCGGGAGGGTCGATCGTGGGTGATACGGTCTTCGCCAACAAGCAGTCGATCTGCTCGCAGGCCAGCTCGGGCAAGGCCATCGCGTCCATGCCCGACGTGTGCCTGACACCACCACCACCGCCGGCAGGGCCCCTACCCGTGCCCTACCCCAACACGGCGATGGCCAGTGATCTGACCAAGGGCAGCAAGGACGTCTTGGTCGACGGCAAGCCGGCCGCTCTCGAGGACAGCTCGTATCTCTCCACCAGCACGGGGGACGAGGCGGGAACCCAGGGCGGCGGGGTGATGAACAGCAAGACCAAGGGGAAGGCCTACTTCACCTTGTGGTCGATGGACGTCAAGTTCGAGGGCAAGGGAGTCTGCCGCAACCTCGATCTCATGCAGACCAACGGCGCGTCGTACCCGCGCAACGACAGCGTGCCGTGGCCCTTTGTGTCGACGATGAACTTCGACGCCAGCGGGAACCCGGCCGATGGTCCCTGCAAGGGGGTCGATCCGGCCTTGAACATGAAGCCTTACAACAAGGTCAGCAGCCCCGACACTGGCCACCACGCGATCCCGGGTCGCTGCATGAAGAACCAATCGGGCTACAGCCACAGCAAGGCCCCCACCTTCGTGGCCAGCGGTCGTAGCCAGCACATGGGCACGCACGCCAGCTGCCACGAGGTCTTCGATCCCTTCGAGGCAGCATGCCACAAGCGCGGCAAGACCATGACCTACGCCGACGCTCGCAAGGTCGCGGCCAACTCTGGCAAGGGGGTCAATGGGGGCAAGCCCCTCACCAAAAAGGAGCGCAAGTGCGTCGAACACCAGCTCGACAACTACTACAAGCAGGACGACGTTGGCGTGAAGGATAGCGATGCATTGCGGACCTCCGGCTACCGTGGCAAGCGCGTATCCGACTCGGCCAAGCAGATGATCGACAACGCTTCGATCTCCACCTCCAAGCTGCTCAAGACGCTCTCCGCCCCCTGAGGCCGTCCCATGGAGACGCTCGAGTCCCCCTTCTACTTCGCCGAGGTCGCGGCGGCCGAGCCCGGGGTGGCGTTCTTGACCGCCCATTTCTACGTGCTCGATCAGACTGACGAGAAGGTCACGCGGGCCCTCAAGTACGACAACGGAGAGTGGTACATCATCGATGACCTCCCCGGCATTGCGCACTGCCTGCGCTTCGAAACCCACCCCCAGCGGGCGGTCTGGATCCTCGATCGCTACGGCACCGCGTGGCGTTTCGACGACTCGGGGCTGGCCGACGAAGACCTTCCCATCGCGTTCAATGGCTTCGTCCACTCCATGCGCCGCCTGGGAGGGCGCCTGCTCGCCTGTGGAGGCCAGCACTCGGTGTTTGTGCGTACCGACAAGGGGTGGCAGCACTACGACCAAGGGATCTTCCAAGACTCGCCCGAGGGGCTCGTCGAGCGCAGCTTCTGCGACATCGACGGTAGCGCCTTCGACGACGTCTACTGCGTTGGCTGGAACGGGGCCATCGCTCACTTCGACGGTCGGCGCTGGGCGCTGCTCGAGCCACCCACCGACACCGTGCTCTATCGGGTGATGTGCCGCTCACGCGATGAAGTCTACCTCTGCGGCGCCAACGGCAACCTCTTTCGTGGCAATCGGCGCGCTGGGTGGCAATACCTGGGGCTGGAGCAGTCCGAGGAGCTGCTCTACTCCATGGCATGGTTTGCGGGAGCTCTTTACGTGTGCTCCAGCGGGGGGCTGTGGCGTCTCGATCAAGACCAGCTGATGCCCGTCGAGCCCGAGATCGACGCAGAGTGCCCGAGAACCTACTACAAAATGTCGGCCAGCGAGCAAGAGCTATGGATCACGACCATGACACCCACCGTCTACCGGTTCGACTCCAAGAATTGGGAGGTTATCTCCTTCCCCTCGAGCCAAGGGGAGCGAGATGTCGACGATGACTGAGCCGCTGGACATGTCGGCCCTGCTCGCGGTGATGGACTCCCAGGGCCAAGAGCTCGAGCGCGATCCGCTCTTTTCTGGCGCTGAGATCGAGGTGCTGCATGGCTACCTCGGCGGATCATCGGGAGATCCCGAAGACCTGTTTGGCGAGACCTTGCAGGGTATGAGCGAGGCGTATCGCTATGGCGCTCTTTGGCTCGTCGCGAGGGCCTGGCCCGCCCAACGAGCGTGCGAGTTCGGAGACCCGCTGGAGGACGAAGAGGTGCGCTACTTGGCCGGTAATGTCCGCGTCGCTGGAAATCTACGGCTGCCGGACAATGCCATCGTCGTCGTTACGGGTGATCTGGAGATCACGGGCAACCTTGTCGAAGATCGGGCATACTACTCCATGGTGGGCGTCGGTGGTCGGCTATCGGCAAAGAACGTGCTCGTGTCGGGGGAGCTGCTGGCGCGTGAGGTGGTGCTGAGCGAGGACTACATCACCTATGGCAACGACTACTCCAGCCGGATCGGGCGTCTGCAGGCACGGCGCTATCTCAGCGAGGAACACTTCGATCACATCTTGGCCAAAGAGGTAGAGCGCGAGGTCCGCGGCCGCCCCCTGCCCGGCGCTCAGGAGCTGCTGCCGGCCAAAGTGCTCGACTACGATTCGGGCGAGTCCGATCCCTACCCGGCCTGGGAAAGGTTGCAGCGGTTGTTGCTGGGAGCGGCCTGATGGCACAGATCATCCCATCGGTTGTCTCGCAGCACATCGAGCAGGCGGGATACCTGTGGGCTCGACGGTGCCAGGCCGCGCGGTCGCGAAACTACGACCTGGGAGATCTCGAGCAGCTCGACGAGCGGGTCGACGCGCACGTCGACGGCCTGCTCGCGGCCGGCTGTGCCGCCCTACCGCTGGCCAGGGATGAGCTGAGCTTCGAGTACGCCGAGGACGCCTTTTCGTTCGGCTTCGTACACGACGACCCGATCGCCGCATCGTTGGAGCTACTCGAGAGCGGGATGGATGCCGAGGTGGTCCGCGATGGGATCGGCGGTATGGCGACGTGGCGACCGTGGACCCAGATCCAGCCCGTTATTGAGGCTCTGTTGCGCCGAGACGAGCCGGCGCTCGTCGGCGCGGGGCTGGTCGCGGCCAGTGGCCACGGGCGAGTCTACGAGCTCGCGTACCAGCGCGTGTTTCCCTCGTCCGACCCGTTGCTGCTCGGCCCGGCCCTATGCTCGGTGGGCGCATTTCGGCGCCATGACTATAAGCCCCAGGTCGTCCACCTGTGCCAAGCCACCGCCGAGCGCAACGACGTCATCACGCGTCTGAGCCTGGCCGCCGCGGTGCTCTTGGGCCTTCCGGGCGCTGAGAGGCGGCTGCTCGAGCTGTTGCTGCGGCACGACGAGCTGGCCGAGGACGCGTGGGTCGACTTCGCCGTCCGGGCGAACTTGAATGCCCCCCGCTCCGGCCCCCCGCCCCACGCGCTCGTCGAGCGCTTCACCGAGCCCTCCGCGCGCCACGTCGCCACGGCGGCAGTCGGCGATCCGCGGGCCGTCCCGCAGCTCATGCAGGACATGGAAGATCCCGAACAGGGCAAAGCCGCCTTCATGGCATTTTGCATGATCACCGGAGCCGACCACGATCGCGACGGCCTCGTGGGCAATAGCCCGGCCGGGGCCGAGTCCGGCCCAACCGACGATCCCGATGACGAAGAGGTCGAGTTGCCAGCACACGAAGATCTTGAGTGGCCCGACGTCGAGCGAGTGCGGGACTGGTGGTCGAAGCACGCCGAGCGCTTCACCCACGGCCAACGCTACTTGGTGGGCCGTCCCATAGGCCCCTCGTGCCTACCCGAGGTGCTCGCGCAAGGATACCAGCACCAGCGCCGGGCAGCCGCCCTGGAGTCCGCTTTACGGGACCCTCAGGCCCCGCTGTTCCAAATCGATGCACCCGCATGGCGCCAGCGCGCTTGTCTGGGCCCCGACGATCGCTGACCGCTGGGACGCGTTATTCCACCAGCACGGTGCAAGCGGGCCTTTTGTCGTCGGCATCGGACGTAGTAAAGTGCCCGGCGATCCATGGTGCGAGTTGCAGTGCTTGGCGCGTTCGTCTTGGTGAGTGCATTGGGCTCGACCATGGGCTGCGGAGCCGCGACCGCACCGCAAGCAGCGGGCGACCGCACACCGCAGGAGGACGAAGTGACGGTTGGGTATCTCGAGATCGTGACACAAGACGTCGATTCGGCGTGCGCCCTGTACGAGCGCATGCATGGGCTGACCTTTGGGCCAGTCGAGCCCGACCTGGGGCAGGCTCGGGTCGCCAAGAAAACCGACGGTACCCTCGTGGGGATCCGGGCACCGCTGGCCGACCACGAAAAGCCCGTGGTGCGGGCGTACGTGACGGTCGAAGACATCCACGCGGCTGCCAAGGCGGCCGAGGAACGCGGGGCCACGATCGCCTATCCTCCAACCCAGCAGGGCAAGCACGGCTGGTTCGCAATCGTGATCCAGGGCGGTGTGGAGCACGGACTTTGGCAGCCCTGAGCCCCGTTGGAGCCCCTGGCTCGACGATGAATGAGATCCGCGTTGTGGCCCTATCTGGGGGCGGCTAGACCTTCGCGGGCTGCGGCGCCTGACGCGACGGCGCCGGCGGATCGGGCAGGTAGTCGGGCGGCCAGAAGCGTTCGCACCACTTGCGGTAGGCGATGAGCGGTCCGTCGTCGGGGAGCGGCTTGGGGTTGGCCAAGAACCGGCGGTGGGTCCAGATCATCTCGTCGCCGTCGAAGTCTTTGGTCGCGATCGCCAAGAACACCCGCGAGAGCACCTCTTCGAGGCCGAACCCCAGCATGCGTCGAGCCCAGCGATTGACCGGCTTGTCGACCGTCTGCCGGACCGAGCTCACCACCCGAATGTGGCAGTCGGTGGGGTTGACCGGCGTGATCAAGATGATGTTCATCAGCTCCAGGCTGCCCTGCTCGGGGGTCAGCGTGGAGATCGACAGCGCCATGCCCGGCCCCAGGATCCGGATGTCGAAGTGAAAGTCGCTCGTGTAGATCTGCCCCAGGCGGCGGATGAGCGCGTGGGGGCTCTGGGCGCCTGCCGTCCACCGCATGCGCATCACCGCGACAAAGCTGCCGTCCTCCACTTCGGCTGGGTGCTGCTCGATCGACAGCAGCGACCAAAAGTGCACCGCATAGAAGTGCTGGATGTCGATGATGTTCTCGGTGGGAAAGAAGATGTTGGTCGGTGCCAGGCGCCGGCCGGCGTTGGTCACCGGGGGGCTCCAGCCGTCGAAGAACCCCGGCTCGGCGAAGCGCAGCGGTTGGTCGGGGCGCTGCCGGTCCAGCCCGTGCCAGATGAAGATCGACGATGCCACCTCGCGCACTGTCCAGGGGGTCGACTTGACGTGCCGCAGGTGGCGGGGGTTCGCCACGAAGTCCCCCTTGACGCACTGCCCGTTGTGGTCGAAGTGCAGCCCGTGGAACGGGCAGCGTACGCACCCCTCCACCACGCGGCCGCCCACCCCACGGGGGGCGCCGAAGTGGGGGCACTGAGCATCGAGCACCGCCACTTGGCCCGCTGGGTCGCGGAAGGCGATGAGCTCGTGGCCCATGAAGGTGAAGTTGGTGATCTTGCCCGCGACCACCTCGCACGAGCGGAGCGGCGAGAACCAGCCGTGCACGTACTGAGGCGGTGGTCGCATATAGCGCTTGGTCGCGTTGCTCCCCCTGGCCATCGAGCCGCAGACTATCACGCTGGTAGAGCGCCCTCGCCGTATGGGCGACCATGCATGAGCCGGTCCGGGCCTGCCGCCCGCTAGCCGAGCACTCGAGCGACGCCCGTGATGTTCTCGCCCCCGTAGCCCTCGCGCTGGGCCTGGGCGTAGGACTCGCGGAGCGTGGTGGTGTTGGGCACCCGGGCGCCGACCTCGGCGGCGGCTTGCACGAAGTAGCGCAGATCCTTGTGGACTAGATCGATCGGAAACATCGGCGCGAAGCGTCGGGCCACGATCGTGGGTGCCGCCCCGCGGAGCGCCGGACTGGCCACCGGGGTGTTGGCCAGCAGCTCGGCCGCCGCCGCCGCCTCGATCCCCGCGCGGTCCAGCACCCCGATGACCTCTGCCCACGCCGCGATCTGGGCCGCGAACAGGGTGTTGACCGCCAGCTTGATGGCCATCGCGCTCCCCACTGGCCCGGTGCGGTGCAGCGTGGCCCCCATCGCCCGCAGCACCGGCTCGACGCGCTCGACGACCTCGGGCTCGCCGCCCACCAAGTAGATCAGCTGGCCCGCCTCGGCCTGGGGACGCGAGCCGATCACTGGCGCCTCCACGAAGGCCGCGCCCCGCTCGGACACCGCGTTGGCCAGCGTCCGCACGTGGCCCGAGGTCAGCGTGCTGGACTCGACCGCGATCGACCCCTTGCGCAGGCCGGCCAGCGCCCCGTTGGCCTCGTCCAGCCAGACCGCGCGCGACGCCTCGTCGTCGGTGACCATCGAGATCACGATCGAGGCCCGCCGGGCAGCCTCCCGAGGTGTGTGCACCCAGGTGGCCCCCGCCGACTCGAGCGCCTTGGCCGACTCGCGTCGCCGGCTGCACACCACCACCGGGTGCTCCGCCGCTCGCAGTCGTTGGGCCATGCGGGAGCCCATCGCTCCCAGTCCGATGATTGCGATCTCGTGCATGGTCTCGTGCATGGTCTCGTGCATGGTCTGTGGTCCTTTGCGTCGTCCTCTCTAGCAACCTAAGGGACTCCGCTTGATGTCGAAACCGCATCAATCGCAATTGATTCGTGCGAAAAACGCACGTATCGTGCTTCTCGTGGACATCGAGACCCTGGGGACCTTCATCGACGTAATGCGGCGGGGGAGCTTCGCGGCCGTGGCCCGCGACCGCGACGTGGCCCCGTCCTCCATCTCGCGGGCGATCGCGGGCCTCGAGGCGGAGCTCGGCCTGCGGCTGTTCCAGCGCACCACCCGGCGCCTGGCGCCGACCGAGGCCGGGAGCCTCTACTACGAGCGGGTCGAGCCCTTGGTGGACGAGCTGTCGCGCGCCCACCAGCAGGCGGTCGATGTGGGGGAGGCGCCCCGCGGGACGCTGCGGGCGACCGCACCGATGAGCTTCGCCCAGCGCGTGCTGCTGCCCCTTTTGCCGGCGCTGCTCGAGCGTCACCCCCAGCTCCACGTAGAGCTGGTGCTCACCGACGCCATGGTCGATCTGGTCGCCGAGCGGGTCGACGTGGCGCTGCGCCTGGGTCGCCTGTCCGACTCCGATCTGGTCGCGCGGCGGCTCGACGGCTTCGACTTCGCCGTGTGCGCGGCGCCCCGCTATCTGCAGCGACACGGTCGCCCGCGGCGTCCCGTCGATCTGCAGGGACACGAGTGCCTGCTCTTTTCGATGGGCGGCCTGCGCTCCCAGTGGCGGTTTCGTCGCCGGGAGGAGATCGTCGAGGTCCAGGTGCGGGGGCGCTGCGTGCTCAATCATGCGTTGGCGATCCAGCGGTGTGCCGTGCAGGGGCTCGGTGTGGCGCTGCTGCCCCGATGGGCGGTGGCCGAGGAGATCGACCGAGGCGAGCTCGTCGAGTTGCTGACCACCTACGAGGTCACCGCCACCGATTTCCAGCCCGCGATCTGGTTGCTCTATCCCTCGCGCAGCTACCTGCCGCTCAAGGTCCGGGCCTTCGCCGATTTCCTCGAAGAGCACCTACGGGCCCGGCCGACCAAGGGGCCCCCCGGCCGGCGGCGTCGAGGGCGATGAGCATGCGCTATGATTGCGCGACCGTGAACGCCAAGCCTCCTCGCGGCCATCGAATGCTCGCACCGCCGGACTCCGGCTCGTCCTCTGGGCTCGGCCGGCCCAACAAACCCAAGCTTGCCGAGATCGCCAGCCGCGAGGAGGGCCGCAAACAGGGCCAACGAGAGGGCCTGAGGCAGGCCATCGAGCTCGTCTGTAATCAGCTCGGGATCATGATCACCGAGCCGCGACGGATCTGGATCAAGTCGCTCGATGTCGCCGCGCTCCAGTCCTTGATCCGCCGCTTATTGGCCGATCGCCGCTGGCCGTAGGGCGTGCGCCCTACGACAAAAATGCCCCCGCGCTCTCGCGCGGGGGCCAGCGATGCGGCCCTCGGTGGGGCCGCTCGGACCAGCCTGCCCTCCCGTAGGCAGGCACCGGACCTCATGAAGTCTCGTGTGTGGCGCCTCGCTCAGCGCTAGCGCTCGCTGCGGCCCGAGAGCGACGTGGCCTTGTCGATCAGGCGGACCAACTCGTCGCGGCGACCGTGGGGATCCGATCCCTTGGCCTGCTCGGCCAGGGCGCGGATGCTCGTCCATGTCGCGTCCCCCTTGTGGGCGGAGCCACGCAGCAGCATCCCGAAGCCGGCCACGGCGGCCGAGAACCGGAAGTCGCGGCTGGTGTCGGCCAGCGAGCGATCCGCATCGTCGATCGGGAAGCTCAGCAGTCGGCTCGTGCTGCCCTCCGGTTCCTTGTAGCGGATCTTCACGGTCATCAGCTCGCCGCTGCTGGCCGCGGCCGACAGCTTGGATCGCCCTTGGTACTTGAGCGCGTCGACCTTGGGGGCCCCGGGAGCGCCCACCGGCACCACCTCGTAGAGCGCAGTCACGCTGTGGCCCGCTCCGATCTCGCCTGCGTCCTTGGTGTCGTCGTTGAAGTCCGAGTGGGCGAGCTTGCGGTTCTCGTAGCCGACGAGGCGGAAGCTCGCCACCTCGGCCGGGTTGAACTCCACCTGGATCTTCACGTCCTTGGCGATGGTGACCAGGGTGGCCCCCGCCTCCTCCACCAAGACCTTGCGGGCCTCGGCGATGCTGTCGATGTAGGCATAGTTGCCGTTGCCCTTGTCGGCCAGCTTCTCCATGGTGGAGTCTTTGAGGTTGCCGCTGCCGAAGCCGAGCACCGACAAGAACACCCCCGACTTGCGCTTGTCCTCGATCAGCCGGACCAGATCCCCCTCGGAGGTGGTGCCCACGTTGAAGTCGCCGTCGGTGGCCAGGATCACCCGGTTGATGCCTCCCTGGATGAAGCCCTTTTGAGCCATGGCGTAGGCGGAGTGGATCCCCGCGCCGCCGTTGGTGGAGCCTCCGGCCTCGAGCCGGTCGAGCGCGGCCAGGATCTCCCCCTTGTCGGTGCCCGAGGTGGGCGGCAGCACCACGCCCGAGGCTCCGGCATAGACCACGATGGAGACCTTGTCCTTGGGGCGGAGGTTGTCGGCCAGCAGCGAGAAGGCCCGCTTGAGCAGCGGCAGCTTGTCGGCGTTGTTCATCGAGCCCGACACGTCGAACAGGAACACCAGGTTGCGGGCTGGGACCTCGCTCTGGTCGATGATCTTGCCCTGCAGCCCCACGTGGACCAGGCGGTGGGTCTCGTTCCAGGGGCACGTGCCGACCTCGGCCGTCATCGAGAAGGGGTCGCCGCCGGCCGGGCTGCGGTAGTCGTACGAGAAGTAGTTGATCATCTCCTCGATCCGCACCGAGTCGGGCGGGGGCATCGTGCCGTCGCTGAGGAAGCGCCGCATGTTGCTGTACGAGGCGGTGTCCACATCGATCGAAAACGTAGAGCGGGGATCGTCGGCCACCGCCACGAAGTCGTTCTCGGCGATGTGATCGTAGGCCTCGGCGCTCGCCTCGGGGGCCGGGGGCAGGGCTCCTGGCTTGCCCTTGGTCCCGATCCCCTGGGGCGCCACGCGCTGGAGCCTTGGGCGGGCACCCGAGCTACGCTTGCCGCCGCGGCGCCGAGAGGCTCGCTTGCGCGAAGGAGCGGGCTGGGCGGGCGCGGCCATCGGGGCTTCTTCTTCGTCTGCCAGGCTCAGGCTGCGCTTGTACTCCGCCTTGGTGTCTCCTCGATGGCCCCGATCGTCGGTGGGGGTCGTCGCGGCCGAAGGGTCGGCGAAGGCTACCGTCTTGGGAGCGTCCACCGCTGGAGCCTCGTCGGCTCGATCACAGGCAGAGGCGGCGGTGAGCCACAGGGCGGTGGCCGGGAGAAGCGAGGTGATCGTGGTGCGAGTCATCGTGGGTCCGTTGCTGGTGGAGGGTCGGCGAGACGCCGGGTGTCAACGGGCTGCGTGGGGCTCCGATCTAGGTGCGATCGAATTTTGTGAGGCAGGTCGAGGTGGCCGCCAACTGCCCGAGATCCAAGGACTCGGGGGCATGCGCACTCCGCGGAGTCTCAGGAGGTCGGTGTCGTCAGGGGGCTCCCTGTCCGAACACCTGCACCCAGTGGTTGTTCGCGAACCCGACCCCGATCTCGTCGGCATCCGACAAGATATTCTGGCGGTGGCCGGTCGAGCCCATCCAGGCCTCCATCACCTGCTGGGGGGTCTGCTGCCCGGCCGCGATGTTCTCCCCGCGGGGAAATCCCTCGTAGCCCGCGTCCTGCGCTCGATCGGAGAACGAGCGACCGTCGAGCGACGTGTGATCGAAGTAGTCGTTGTCGACCATGTCCTCGGCGTGGAGCTGCGCGGCTACGGCCAGCTCCCGATCCCACGCCTGAGCGGGGAGATCCGCGTCGGCTCGCTCGGTGTTCACCAGGCGGAAGACCTCGCAGATCTCGGACGCCTGGTCCTCCTCGCAGTCGGGGATGTCCGGCTCGTCGCGGCACGCCAGCGGCGGCAGGGCGAGCGTGGTGAGCAGCAGGGCTCGGCCGAGCCAGGAGCGGGGGTCGGGCATCGTCGGACGGCGGCTCATAAGGCGTCCATCGTACCCGAGCCCCTCGCCGCTAGTCGTGGCGAACTGCGGGTGAAGGTGCCCGCCGAGTTCGTATCCGCGCGTCACCTCGTGACAAGGAACGGAACGGTTGAAGCCGTTGGCTCGAACGACTTGCCATTCGAGGCGTACTCCATGCCCGGGGGTCTGCACGGCAGTTCGTTCGTGCTCGCTGGGGGCTCAGCTGCGGTGGGGCACGTACTCCAGCAGCGGTAGTCGCAGCACCTGCGTGCGTAGGCCGTCGGGCGAAAGGTGCAGCACGCGACACCCCGGGGGTCGAAGATCGAAGTCGCCCTCGTCCGGGCATGCCGGGAACTGGAACGCGGTCGAGGGGGCCCCGTAGACCGGTACCGCGCCCAGCGTGCCCTCGAGGTCGCGGTGGATGTGTCCGTTGCACAGCGCGCGCACCTGCGGAGCCTCCGCCAGGACCTCGGCCAGCGCCTCGGCGTCGAGCAACCCCATGCTGTCCATGTAGGGATGCCCGGTGGCGATCGGTGCGTGATGGACGAACACCACGGTGGGTCGGTCCGCGTGGGCGGCCAACATGTCGCGGAGCCAGGCGAGCTGAGGCGCACCGATCCGCCCCGTGTTCTCGCCGGTGATCTGCGAGTCGAGCCCGAGCAGGCACCAACCTTCGAGCTGCGTGACGAACCGGACCGAAGCCGCCCCGTCGCCCGGGATCGAAGGGAACGCGGCGCGTAGCGCCGCCCGGTCGTCATGGTTGCCCGGCAGGGCCAGCGCGTTGTCTCCATCACGACCCAGCAACGAGCGCAGCGCCACATAGGTGGTGGGATGCTCGTCGTGGGCCAGATCACCGGTCAGCACCACGCGATCGATCGCGGGCAGGCGCTCGCGGGCCAGCTCCAGCACATCGCCCAGGGGTCTGCCGCGTGGGGACCCCTCGCAGGCGCGCGTCGGGATCCTGGAGCAGGTGGGGGTCGGAGAGCTGGAGCACGATCGCCATCGCGCAGGGTCACGCTACCCTGGACTCGTCCGGCCGGCTAGTCGTCGCGGGATGATCGAGCACCGATCGACGACGATCGAACAAATCGTGGCGAGAACGAACCGGTCGCGCGATCGGTTCGAAGCGAACCGTCGATGCGAGTCGAGCTCATCGGTCATGTGATCCGGATCTCATGCTCCATGATCTACCGATCACATTCATCCTGGTTTGCTCCGTGGTTGGCGTGCCACGGTGAAGCCCGACCATGCGGCACCAGCAATCGTCCTCCCGTACCCCTTCGTTCTTTCCTCGGATCTCCGCCGCCACCCTGGGGCTGGGCCTGCTCGTCGGAGCGGGAGCCGGAGCCCTCCAGGGCTGCCAGGAAGGCGGGGCCGCCGACCGGATCGCCGAGCAATGCGGTCTCGACATCAATTGCGAGGCCGGGGGCGTGCTCGAGGGCAACGCCAGCGTCTCGGGAATTGCCTCGATCGACTCCTTCTTTGGTGCGGTCATCGACGTCAACGCCAAGGTCGGCCAGGTCCAGGGCACGATCCGCGCCGAGCTCGACGCAATTGCGGTCTCCGTGGGTCTAGAGCCTGGGGCGGCGGGGGCAGACATTCGGGCCGCGATCGAAGGGCGCATCGCGGGCGCGGTGAGCGGAGGCCTCCGTGTTCAGGCCGAGCCCGCACGCTGCGAGGCCTCGGTCGAGGTGATGGCCGCGGCCTCGGCCGAGTGCGACGCCGAGGTCGACCCTGGCGAGGTCAGCTTTGCCTGTGAAGGCTCGTGCGAGGTCGAGGCCGGAGTGGCCGTGGACTGCGGAGCCTCGGCCGAGCTGCGCTGCACCGCGCAAGCGCCCAGCGTCGAGTGTAGCGGGATGTGCCAGGGCACCTGCTCTGCCGAAGGCGGGGTCGCGTGCGAGGGCACCTGCAAGGGAGGCTGCACGGGGACCTGCTCGGTGCAAAACGCCGATGGCAGCTGCAATGGTCGCTGTGAAGGGGGCATGTGTACTGGCTCGTGCGAGCTCGACGTGGCCGCCTCGTGCGATGGCATGTGCGAGGGCTCCTGCGAGGTGACCGGCAATCCCGAGGTCGGCTGCGAGGCCGGGGCCCAGGCCCGCTGCGAGGCCGAGGCTGGTGGCTCGGTCCAGTGCGAAGCGGGCTGTGAAGGCAGCGCCGAGCCGCCCTCGGTCAGCGCCGAGTGTGAGGCCAGCGTCGAGGCCAAGGCCTCTGCCAGCGTCGAGTGCACCCCGCCCACCGTAGCGATCACCTGGGAGTGGAGCGCCGAGCTCGAGGGCGACGTCACCGCGCAGGCCGAGTTCCGCGCCTGGATCAACGGCTTCCGCGGCCACTTCTCAGCCTTGCTCGCCGCGCGAGCCCAGGGCGACCTGCTGCTCGAGTCTGGCCAGGGACTCATCGATGCCGCTGGCACGGCGGTGACCGACGCGGCCGCCGATCTGGAGGCCGACGCCAACATCCGAGCCTCGATCGGGGCCGCCTGTGCCCTCCAGGAGCTGCCGATCGCGGCCGACGTCATGACCTCGTCGATCGCCGACCTGACCGCCTCGGTCTCCGCCGCCGTCGAGGTCTCCGCCGCCGTCGGCGGCTGAAGTATGTATGCCGAGGCCGGGAGGGAATGCGCGACTTCGTCGCGCCCGGCCTCGGTCTTGTTATGTATGCCGAGGCCGGGAGGGGAAGCGCGACGGTGTCGCGCCCGCCCTCGGTCTTGCGTAAGCGGGACCCTGGAGGGACGGACGTCCCGAGCATTGGTGTCTTTCTTGGGTCGATGGCGTAGGTGATCGTACACAGGGGACGAGGGTGCACGCTTCGGATCGGGCAGCTCGCCAGGGAGCGAGGCCCGGCCGCTGCGCTCGGCCCCCGCCCATGGAGAGCGCCCATGACCCGACTCGATGACGCCCGCGCATACGACGAAGCCGCGCAGGCCGACCTGCATCGCGGGCTCGACCGCGAGCTCGACCTGTGGGCCGAGCGACCCGCGGTGGTCGGCCCACAGCGATCACGGGGCCCGGGCCTGCTGGTGGCGGTGATCGTGGTCTCGTCCCTTTCGCTGGCCGGGATGATCACGCTGCTGCGCGGCGATGGCTCCGAGCCCTCGACCCACGAGCCGACCGAGCCGTTGATGGGCGTCGAGGTGTTCGCCGACGACCCACGCGAGTCCACGCCGATCGGCGCCCCGACCGAGGTTGCTCCCGTCGTCCCGCCGCACCCGGCGCTGGCCACGGTGGTGCTGCCGGAGCACACGCCGTTGCCCGGTCCGTCGATCCGTCCCGAGACGAGCGAGAAGCCCGAGCAGGCCACACCCGCCCCGACGACCGCACGTTCGCCGCGGACGAGCCGGTCACTTGCTCGATCCAGCCCTACGCGGGCGCCGTTCGAGCGACCATCCGGTGCATCGGTCGAGCACGAGCATCGGCTCCGGCTGCCAGCACCGATGTTCGACGACCCGGCGCCGATCGAACCAGCCCAGGCCGCGCTGCCGCACATCGAGCCCAGGCCCCTGCCCGAGGTTGATGTTCTCTCGTTGTTCGAGACCCCGGAGCCGCTCGAGCTCGAGCCCTCCGCCCCTAGTGCTCCGCCGGTCGCTCCATCGGTCGGGCCCTCCACGGGCGCAACTGGGCCAGTGGCTCTGCCCTCCGAGCAGGATGCTCTGCGACCTTCCGGTTCAGCTGAGCCCCCAGCACCCCAGTCGACCACCTCGGTCGAGGATCCGGACCCGCCGGCCGCGGGTGCAGTCCCGAGCGGCCGCCCCGTGCCACCCTCCGCAGGGTACTGATCCTGCCCGGGCACGGCCGCGTCAGCACTGTCCGCGACCCAAGATGGACCGGGCAGGCGCGTTGTGAGCGCTTTGCACCGTGGCTAGACCGGGGCGCTCGATCATCGCTCGATCATCGCTCGAACATCACTCGATCGTCGTTCGAGCATCACTCGATCATCGCTCGATCATCGCTCGATCATCGCGCGGGCTCGCCCCGTGTGTTTCCCGACGCCCATCCGTTGCTCCACGGTGGCGAGGATCCGGTATTTCGTAGATCGCGATGACCAGACACCTACGTAGCCTGCTGGATCTTTCCCCCGCCGAGACCGCTCGGATCGTCGACCTCGCGGCCGAGGTCAAGGCGAACCCCGGTGGCCATGCCAGCGCGCTGGCGGGCAAGTCGGTGGCGATGATCTTCGCCAAGCAATCCACCCGTACCCGGATCTCCTTCGAGGTGGGCCTGCACCAGCTGGGAGCGCAGCCGGTGGTGCTGAGCACCTCGGGCGGCACTGGCATGCAGATGGGGCGTGGCGAGACGGTGGCCGACACCGCCAAGGTGCTCTCGCGCTTCGTCCACGCGATCGTCATTCGTACCTTCGGGCAAGACCAAGTCGACGGCCTCGCGGAGCACGGCTCGATCCCCGTGGTCAACGCGCTGACCGATCTCTACCACCCCTGCCAGGCGTTGGCCGACGCGCTGACGATCCGTGAGCACCTCGGTAGCACCCAGGGCAAGAAGCTCGTCTATGTGGGGGCCGGCAACAACGTGGCCCACTCGCTGATGTTGCTGGGCCCGCGCACCGGCATGGAAGTGGTGGTCGCGTGCCCGGACTCCCTGCGACCCAATGCCACCGTGCTCGACCGGGCGCGCGCTGCCGCCAGCGATGCGGGTACCCGGGTGGCCGTCGAGACCAACCTGCTCGAGGCCGTCAAGGGCGCCGACGTGCTCTACACCGACACCTGGGTCAGCATGGGCGAGGAGGAGGAGGCCAAGGCCCTGATGAAGACCCTGGCCGGCTACACGATCACCGAGGACGTCATGAAGGCCACCGGCAAGGACGGCGCGATCTTCATGCACTGCCTGCCCGCCCACCGCGGGGACGAGGTCACCGCCGAGGTCATGGACGGCCCGCGCTCGGTCGTCTTCGACGAGGCCGAGAACCGCCTGCACGCGCAAAAAGCCCTGATGTTGCTGCTGATGGGGGGCGCGTCGTGGAGCTGAGCAAAGACGAGCTCGCTCCCAAGTACCAGCGGATCCTCGAGTCCTGCGAGCCCTACCTGGTCACCTACCCGGCCAACCTCGGGGCGCTCGACCTGCGCCCCTTCGGGCTCGAGCTGCCGCAAGAGCGGCTTTACGACCCCACCACCCTGCGCAGCCGCGAGGTGATCGACGGCCTGCACCACCTCGACGCCTTCTCCTTCGGCGGCCAGGAGATGCTGATGCCCCGCTGGGTGCTCTTCGATTGCGGGGAGTTCCCGGGCATCGTGTTCGGCTTTGGCCGCAAGGCGTCGCTGCTCGGCGACGAGCTGCGCCGGGCCTACGACGTGATCGGCCCCACCTACAACGACGTGTTCGTCCCCTTGTCCATGTGGGTGGCCATTCGCTGCGCCGAAGAAGGGGCTTGGTTCGGTCACAACCTCAGCTCTTCGAATTACGTGGCGCGAACCGAGCCGCTCTCGGGGTTGGGCACGATCACCAAGAGCTACGCGGTCAAGATGGCCCGGGTCGTCAAGCAGTACGGCGCCACCCAGTGGTCGAGCACTAGCATCAACCTGCACCTGGCGCTGGGCGAGATGCACCTGCTCAACGCCTACACTCCGGCCCACACCCACGTGGAGACCTTCACCTACCGCATCGACATGACCGACGAGCGCGTGTCGGCTCCGCTGCGACCCGGCTGGCGACGGCCCACCGGGGGGGGCGATCGCTACATCGACTCCGACGACCCCGGGGCGATCCGGGCTTTGCAAGACGAGATCGAGCAGGGGGCCAAGCTTCGGCTGCACCGGGTCGAGCCGCGCCACGGCCATAGCCAGCGGCTGTGGCTCACCGTCAACGGCGAGTAGGCCCGGCCGAGCGGCCCGGCCGAGGGGGTTGACTCGGATCAATGCTGGCCCCGTCGGTCTATGGGGGGCACGAGCACCACCTCGTTCGGTCGATCGACCGAGATGATCGGTCGATAAAACGGCAGCTTGGCCGATGGTCGCGTCAATTCTCAGTGCTAGCTTGAGTTGCCGAAGAGAATGAATCCATGGGAATGACGACGATCGAAAAGGGCTGGGTCGACTGGCTGGGAGCGGGCTATCTCATCAACGACACCACCGCATTGCTCTACCCTCGGGGGCGGATCGCACTGACCCCCACCGGCAAGCCCTTCGTCTTTCACGGCTATCCGGCTGCGATCCGGCGCCACCTGGAGAAGCGCCCCCACATCGAGGTCGTCGCCGGCTCGGGCGGCCACGTAACGGTCACCGTGCACGAAGAGGCGCCCAAGGCCAGCGAGCTCTATGCCAAGGAGGTCTTCATGGGCCTCGTGGGGCCGATGGGTGCGGTGGCCAAGGTGGCGACCGGAATTCCGCAGGTGGCCGTGATGTCGATCGACCTGGCCATCGCCAGCTACGACGCGGTCATGCCCAGCGCCGACGGGGTCAGCACGCGGCCCTCCCGAGCGAAGGTGGCCTGGCAGGCCGCCAACCCCAGCCAGTCGCGCGTCTTCGTCACCCTCGACTGGTGCACCCCCACCGGCGACCGCGGGATCGCCCTGGAGGCCAACGAAGACCGCCCCATGCAGTTCCACGATCTGTCGCAGGTGCTCAGGAACCGCTTCGGGCTCTGAGCCCGAGCGCTCAGCCCCTGCGCGGCGCTCCCGAGAAAACCCCGGTTTTTGCTCTTTTCTGGATGCCCCATGCGCAAGACCGAGGCCGGGCGCGACGAAGTCGCGCATTCCCAGCCGGCCTCGGCATAGATAGATAGCTCAGCCGCCTCCGATCCGCAGGTAGTTGATCACGAACACATCCAGCGGCACCACCCCGCTGACCACAGGAGGGTCGTTGTCGTACTGCAGCTCCACCTCCACGCCCAGGGCGACCACCCCTGCGCGCGTCTCCATCTGGAGCGCCTCGAGCAGGCGAAAGTCCGCAAAATCGTCGAAGCGCGGCTGGAAGTAGGTGGTGTTGCGCGCCACGAAGGCCGAGTCCCAAAGGCGCAGCTGTAGCACCGCATAGCTGGTCCAGCGGTGGTTGACCACTCGCGCCGGGTGAGGATCGATCGCCGGATCGATGTTGTTGCGCTCGTACTCGGCCATGTACCCCGTGCCGGCCCACACCTGTGCCGCGCGCTGGTTGATCGGATCGACCCGGATCCCCAGCCCGCCCAGCGAGCGCTGCTGCAGCAGCTTGAACTCGTTGTACTGGGACTGCGCGAAGAAGTCCGAGCCCACCCGCGGTCGCCACATGCGGGTATAGCGGGTGTGGGCAAAGCCATTGTTGACCACATCGTTGTCCCCCACCCGGATGAAGGCGGCGTTGGTGATCAGCACCCAGCGATCCCGAAAGAAGCGGCGCGCTCCGCTCGGCGCGGGCCGGTCGCGGTATCCCACGCCCTCGGGGTAGAGCGTCCAGTACTGGAGCCCGCCGCTGAATCCCAGGCTCAGCCGGTCGACGTTGCCGACCGAGAGCGCAAAGTTTGTGCTCAGCGAGCCGCTCCACCCTCCCTCCTCGGGATCGGTCAGCAGCTTCTCGGCGTTGACCGGGTTGGCCTGCGCTATTGCGGGCCCACCCACCAGCAGGGCGAGCGCTGCGAGCCCAACGAGCCGGCCAAGCCCGCAGCGATCGAGTGAGTGCATCAAGCGCAGCAGGGGCGACATGGCAACGTGACCCCCAGCGTGGTTCCGTGGCCGGGTCGCGTCGAGTCCATGGCGTGCAACCGTCGATTGCATCACGTCAAACCCGGCGTGTTAGGTCGCCGGCCCGAGGTTGACGATCTCGTCCCCCGGGCCCACCTCGCCCGACTCGACCACGCGGCAGTTGATCCCCCGCAGGCGTCGATCCGCGTGCTCGGGCACGCTCAGCCAGCGCAGCGCATCGAGGCCGAAGCGCTCCCGGAACTTCTTGCAGCCGGTATGTGGCTTGGCGGTCACCTCGAGCACGCAAGTCCCCGCCCGCAGGCGCGTGCCCGCAGGAGCGGCGCGTGCGCTCAGATCCAGATCGACCAGCAGGTTGTCGCCCGGCCGATCCACCGGCTGCCCGTCGGCCACCAGCTCGGCCACCCAGTGCTCCATCAGCGTGATCTGGCGGTCGAGCGCAGGCGAGGGCGCCTGGGCCCAGCGATCCCCCACCAGACCCTCCTCCACCGTGATCCGCCCTCGCTCCAGCACATCGTGCTGGCCGTCGTTTTGCCGGGCCACCACCATGCGCACCCGGCCCCGGGTGGCGGGAGCGGCCGGTCGTCGACGCAGGGCCTCGCTCAGCTGCTGTGCCGTCCGCACGCCGCGACGATACACATCGGGGAGCGTCGGGTCACGAAACGCGCCGAGCCCGGCGCCGGTCACCACCGGGTCGGGCTCGGGTACGGTCGGTCATGGGGCGTCGCCGTATGGGCGCCAATGGTCGAGCGCCAATGGTCGAGCGCCCCGGGCGACAGCGCGGAGACGGCGGCGGCTTCAGCTCTCGACGAACGCCTTGAGGTGGGCGGTGCGGCTGGGGTGGCGCAGCTTGGCCAGGGCCTTGGCCTCGATCTGGCGGATCCGCTCGCGAGTCACGCAGAAGTCCTGACCAACCTCCTCGAGGGTGTGGTCGGACGCTTCGCCGATCCCAAAGCGCATGCGCACGATCTTCTCCTCGCGCGGGGTCAGGGTGGCCAGCACGCGGCGGGTTTGCTCGGCGAGGTTGCCGTTGATCACCGCCGATGCCGGATTCTCGGCGTTCTTGTCCTCGATGAAGTCGCCCAGGTGCGAGTCGCCGTCGTCGCCCACCGGGGTCTCCAGCGACAGGGGCTCCTTGGCGATCTTGAGGATCTTGCGCACCTTCTCCAGCGGGACCTGCATCTTCTCCGCGATCTCCTCGGGGGTGGGCTCGCGGCCCAGCTCCTGCACGAGGGCGCGGTTGGCCCGGATCAGCTTGTTGATGCTCTCGATCATGTGGACCGGCACGCGGATCGTACGCGCCTGATCGGCGATGGCGCGGGTGATCGCCTGCCGGATCCACCAGGTGGCATAGGTCGAGAACTTGTACCCACGCTGGTACTCGAACTTCTCCACCGCCTTCATCAGGCCGATGTTCCCCTCTTGGATAAGATCGAGGAACTGCAGGCCGCGGTTGGTGTACTTCTTGGCGATCGAGACGACCAGGCGGAGGTTGGCCTCGACCAGCTCTGCGCGGGCGGCCTCGGCCTCTTGGCGGGCCTTGTTGAGGCTGGCGTGCAGATACAGCAGCGCGTCGCCCTCCATCTCCATCTCCTGCTCGACCTGCCGGATCCGCTTGTTGGCCAGCTTCATGCGGGCGGCCAGCTCGTGCAGCTCGGAGGGGTACAGGCCCAGCTGTCGACACAGCCGGAACTCCTCTTCCTCGGTGAGGCGCACGCCCATGAAGCGCTCGCGCAACTGCTCGAGGTCGATGCCCGCCCGGCGCTCACAGGCCTCCAGCTCGTTGGTGGCCCGGCGTACGCGGTCGATGACGTCGGTGAGCTCGCGGACCATCCCCTCGATGGCCTTTCGGGCCAGGTTCATGCCGCGGATGGCGTCGACGATGTTCTCGCGGTGGCTCTCGATCTGCTTGGCGGCCCGCTTTTGCTTGGCCTCGTCCTCTTCGGACAGCGAGGCCTTGAGCTTGGCCACCGCCGACTGATGGCGTCGGATCTTCTCGAGCTGCTTTTGCATGTTCTCGAGGGCCGCCTGGGTGTTGGCCGGGGTGTCGTCGGCGTGCCCGTCGACCTCCTCGTTGCCCGAGGCGATCTTCAGGGCGTCACGCACCCGTACCTGCCCCCGCTTGATCCGGTCGTGCAGCTCTTGCACATACCAGGGCGCGATCGGGCTATTGAGCACCAGCTCGAGCACCGAGCGCTCGCCGGCCTCGATCCGCTTGGCGATCTCGATCTCCCCCTCGCGGGTGAGCAGGGCGATCGACCCCATCTTGCGCAGGTACATGCGGATCGGGTCGTTGGAGGTGACCGCGTCGTCCTTGCTCTCGTGACGATCGGGGAGCGGCTTGCGCATCGCCGGCTTTCGCGGTCCGCCGCCACCAGCGCCGCGTTTGGCCGCTTCGTTGGCGGTCAGCAGCTCGACGCCCTCGTCGCGCAGCATCTGCTCCCACGAGGCCATGTCTTTAGGGTCCACCAGATCCGGCGGGAGTAGCTCTTGAAGCTCCTCCTGGGTGATGTGGCCCTTGCGCTTCCCGAAGGAAATCAGCTGTTTTCGAAGCTTATCGACGTCGATCCCGGTCTTGGTCGCCATCGGGTCGTCCCTGTGCGTAGGATAGTGGCCCGCAGGAGGGTGAAAGCCCCGCGGTCGGTGCCCACAAGCGCCTGCTATAGCATCTGGACGGGGTTTGGCAGGGATAAAGTCGCGTTTTTGTCTCAAACCCGAATTCGGTGAGTTATGAGCGTTCTAGGCCGGAAATCTGCTATAGAGCCGGCCTGGTGGCCCAGGCTACCACTCCATCGTCGGGCCTGCGGCGTCTCCGCGATCTCCTCTATTCACTGGCACAACTAGATCTGTCCTCACATGAGGTGAGGCCAAGCACACTGGGAAACTCGGTGAAATGGAGTCAGATGGGCGTTGTCGACCCACCTGATCAAGTGACGACGTATTTGCTGGCCCGCCCGGCCAGGGTGCGCCGGGCCCGGCGCTCTCGGGTGAGTCGCTGCAGAGCCACGCGGGCATCGGCGGCGGTGCCTCCCACGCGCTCGGCGATCTCGTCGGCCGACAGGGGCTCGCCGGCCTCGCGCATCGTGCCGAGCACCTCGTCGTCGTAGCGCTGGCGTCGGGCGAGCTTGTCCGGCGCGCCGGTCACCGGATCGATCGTCTCGTCGGGCGTGCCGCTCCAGTACTCGCGCAGGGTGAGCGTGCCGAGGATCCGACCGAAGCGACCGCGATGGCACAGCATGCGCAGGTCTTCGAGCGAGACGTCCGGCTTGGCGCGGAGGATGCTGATGATCGCCGTGCGCTCGGCCCGGGCGAAGGTCGTGGCGAAATCCGACAACGGCAGCAAACATACCGGAGCGTCGCGGCCTCGACCAGACGTGACGTGGCCGCTGGCGAGGGCGCCCGTTGGGTCGTGGTGCGTCGCACGTAGATCGCCGCTCGGCGGGTTCTTGCCGGTATACGGGCGTCAGGAGGCCACCAGGGGTCGTTGGGCGAGCGGTGGCGGTCGCGGGGCGGGTATCATGCGTTGACTATCACAGCGTCACTGCGGACGACGCGGCCGGGATCGTCGTCCGCTCGGTCGCCCGGGCAGGCCCGCTAGGTCCGGCGCTGGCACGCATGCACCCACCAAGACGCCGCCGGATCCCCGGGGCGCAACCCGAGCGCGAGACCATCGCATGATCGAGTGGCTGCACCTGTCGGATCTCCACGTGTCGGGGGGCGAGGACTGGGAACGAGACGTCGTCTTGCGGGATCTGCTTCGCGATCTGCCGGATCTGAGCCCGCGGGTCGGGATCTCGCCCCGGGTGCTGATGGTCACCGGCGACATCGCGTGGGGGGGGACGTCGCCGGAGTATGAGCAGGCCCAGCGGTACTTCGACGCGCTCGCGGAGGTGCTGGACCTGGAGCTGCGAGAGCGGGCGTTCCTCGTCCCGGGCAACCACGACGTCGATCGCAGCGAGCTGGAGTTCATCGCGCCCTACCAAAAGCAGGTTCTCGCGATGGGCGACGATGAGTTTCGGACCGAGGTTGGGCGGCTGTGCACCACGCCTCGGCTGATGCGCCGGTTCGGCGAGCGATTGCACGGGTTTTGCGAGCACACCCAGCGGGTGCTGGGTCCCGCGCGAGCCGTCTCCGTCGATCGACCCTGGCGCAGCGACGTGATCGAGCTCGATGGCGTGCGCGTGGGCGTGGCTTCGATGTGCTCGGCGTGGATGTGCGGACCCGACGACGACAGCAAGCACCGGAGGATCGTGCTGGGCGAGGTGCAGGTGCGCGATCTGGCTCAGGAGCTCGATGCAGCTGCGCCGCAGCTACGGATCGCGCTGCTGCATCACCCGCTGAGCTGGCTACACGAGGCCGAGGAGGAGCGGATCGACGGCCTGTTGCGGCGGAGCTTCGATCTGGTGCTGCATGGGCACCGGCACCGGTCCGAGGCCAGCCAGATGTTTGCGCCCGGGACGGGCCTGGTGACCGTCGAGGCGGGCGCTGCGTATGCCGGCTCGGGCTGGACGCACGCATGCTCGCTGGGGTCGTGGGATCCGCAAGGCGGGCAGCTGCGGCTCGTGTTCCTCACCTGGGACGAGCGGGCCGGGGGGCGCTGGCGGCTCGACGGGGGGCAGGGCGAGGATGGGGTCGTCAGTTTGGCGCTGGCCGCGGGTCGACGGGGGAACTCGGCGGCCTCCTCTAGCTCGGGGCGGCTCGTCTCCGCTTCGCTGTCCGACCGGCTCCGTCGCGCCGTCGCTCGGGTGCATGGCCAGCAGGGCTTTTTGGGCTTGCCCGACAGCGCTCCGCGCCCGCAGGCTTCTCTCGGGGAGATCTACGTTCCGCTGGAGCTACGAGCGTGGAGTCCCGGTGGAGCCAATCCCACACAAGACACGCTCCACGCGCTCGACCAGCTCCAGCCGCGCTGGCAGTCCGCCGGCCGCGCCGAGCGCCCGGCCGCTAGGGTCGTCGTGCTCGGCGATCCGGGCAGCGGCAAGTCCACCCTCGCGCGGTACCTGGCGCTGCGCGCGGCCGAGGAGCCCGACGGTCCGGTTCCATTGCTCCTCACCGTTCGCGACTGGGTGCGCGAGGGGTCCACCGAAGGTCTGTTGTCGATGGCCGCCCGTCAGGCCGCCACCGTCCTGTCGGTGCCCGCCACCGAGGCGCAGCTCGCCGCCCTGTGCGACGAGGGTCGCGCCATGCTGTTGCTCGACGGCCTCGACGAGGTCTCCGCCGCCGACGCGCGCGAGGGGCTACGTGCCCGGATCCAGGGCTTTGCGGCCAGCTATCCCGCGGTCCCGATCATCGCCACCAGCCGGGTCGTGGGCTACCGCGACGCGCCCCTCGACCGCCAGGTGTTCGAGACCTTCGTGCTCGAGCCCTTCGACGATCTGCGCCAGGAGCAGTTCATCCAGCGCTGGTACGCGGTCGCCGAGCCGCACGACCCGACCGAGCGGGCGCGCAAGCAAGCCGATCTGATCGAGGCCCTGCGGGCCGAGCCTCGCGCTCGGCAGCTCGCCCGTAATCCGCTGCTGGCCACCCTCATCGCCCTGGTCCACCACCACCAGGCCGAGCTCCCCGGTCGCCGCGCCCGGCTCTACGAGCTGGTCGTGGAGTTGATGCTGGTCACCTGGCCCGCGGCGCGCGGGCGGAGGTTCGACGAGATCGACTCCGATCGGCAGCGGGTGCTTTTGGAGCTCTTGGCGCTACAGATGCAGATAGGACGCGGGGGGATCCGTGATGCCGATGTCCTAGTGAACCGGGGCGACCTCGAGCGGGTGGTGACCAGACTGGTGCAGTGGCGGTTCCCCGAGCTCGATCCCACCGAGGCTCGGGGTCGCTCGAAGCGATGGCTCCGCTGGCTAGAGGCGAGCTCCGGCTTGCTCGTCGAGCAGCAGCCGGGACGCTGCGGGTTCGTGCATCTGTCGATCATGGAATACTTGGCCGGTCGGGCCGTACTCCGGGAGACTCACGCGGGGGGCATCGAGGCGGTGGCCGAGCTGGTCGCGATGCGCCACGAGGACGCCGCGTGGTGGGAGACGCTGCTGCTGATGCTCGGCAGCGAGGCCGACGACCGGCGGCTCGTGACCCGCACTGCCGAGCGGTTGCTCGAAGGTGACGGCGAGCCGCCGCGATGGAGTACGTTGGTCTTCATGCTGTCGATGCTGCGAGAGGAGGTCGACGTTGCGGCCGACGTTCGTGATCGACTCCTTGGGGTGACCAAGGGTCTCGTGATTCAGGCTGATGAGTGGCTGACCTTCAGCCCTCACGATCATCGCCCGCGTATCGACCTGTCTACGCTGCTCTATGATGTCGCTCGCTTCAGCCGTCGTCATGGTGAGGCGGTTCGCACGTGGTTGGCCAAGGAGTGAGTATCGGAGGACCCTGAAGATGCGGCAGAGACGCCGTGATATGCTGAGTCTTGATGCCACTAGGCGCTTCACCGCAGGGCACTGCGCCTATCTTGCGGGTAGAGGATTGGGCGGAGCTCTCTGATGAGTATCGAGGAGAGCTGGTGCGTGGCACCCTCGTAGAGACAGAGAAGCCCAGCTACCTACATGAAGTAGCGCTGGCCTGGCTGATGGAGCTGTTGCTCGTTTGGTGTCGTGCCCACGGTGTGCGCGTGGTCGGCTCGGGCCTTCGGTACGTCCTCACCAAGGACACCGGTCGCAGCCCTGATCTCTCCGTGTTTCTCGCGGGTTCACCCCGGCCGCCGTCCCGTGGCGCCGTACGAACCCCGCCCAGCATCGCCGTCGAGATCGTCTCTGCCACCCCAAGCGATGCTCGCCGAGATCGGATCGAAAAACTCTCCGAGTACGCTGCCTTTGGCATCAAGTGGTACTGGCTCGTCGACCCGCAGCTGCGCAGCGTGGAGATCCTCGAGCTGAACGACCAAGGCCGCTACGTCCACCTCGTCAACGCGACCGACGGTACGGTGTCGGTGCCCGGCTGTCCCGAGCTGCGGCTGCCCGTCGACGACCTGTGGCGCGAGCTCGACGAGGCCATCGCCGAAGCCAGCGAGCCGTAGGATTTCCAGCGCGGCTCGAACGTCCCGGGCGCCTGGCGCGGTGCTATCATCATCCTCGTGGGCTTGCCCTCGACCCAGATGAACGCCAGCGAGTACCTCGCGTGGGAGCGCACCCAGTCCGAGCGTCACGAGTGCTTCCATGGCGAGGTCTTTGCGATGGCGGGCGGCAGCCCGCGTCACAATGCGCTCTGCGCCGCCATCATCGGGGATCTTCGAGCCGAGCTGCGCGGCGGGCCGTGCCGCGTGCTCACCTCGGACCAGCGGATCATTGCCCGCGGCGGCGAGCACTACGTCTACCCCGATGTCAGCGTGGTCTATGGCCCAGTCGAGCTTGCCGAGGGCACCCACGACGTGCTCGCCAATCCCTGGGCCGTCTTCGAGGTCCTCTCGCGGAGCACCGAGCCCTACGACCGCGGGGACAAGTGGGCCAGCTATCGACAGATCCCGTCGCTCTCCCACTACCTCCTCGTGTCCCAGGCCGCCCCGCGGATCGAGTGGTTCCAGCGCCAGTCGGATGGTGCCTGGCGTTATGAGGTCGTCGAGCCGGGCGGCCGGATTGCGCTCAGCCCCGAGATCAGCCTCACGATCGACACTCTCTACGACGGCATCCTCGATCTCCCGGCCGACTAGAGCGGCCCACGGTGAGCCGCCATCGGCCTACCGCTCGCACGATCGTCCCTGATAGCCTCCCGCGCCATGCTCACCGCACCGACGCTCGCGGCCTTCGGCTGGCTCGCCTTTGGGGGCATCGCCGAAGCGACCGCCACCGATCGCTTCGAGCCCTCCCTCGAGCAGCAGCTCGTCGGCTTCCAAGACGTCGACTTCGACTCTGGCTGGGTCCCCGCCAACGGCCCCTTGCAGCTGCGTTTTTATGCGCACGCGGCCGACTCGATCTCCATCGACATGCTCGGTGACGCCCTCTACGACTGGAACGCCGAGGCGATCGAGTTCGTTGGTGATCTCCAGGGCGGTCACTTTGCGATCGACGTGGGCCTGGAGCTCCAGGCCAGCGTGCGCTTCGACGTGGCCGGCTTCCAGTGGCAGTCGGATCTGCTGGGCCCGTGGGACTACGCCATCATCTCCGAGGCGTTGTTCACCCCGTACCTGCTGCCGGGCAATCCCGACCGCCCCGTCGAGATCGACGACCAGACCGACGGCTTCACCGTAGCCTCCGTGCCCATCGTGCCGGACATCGTCATCGCCTCCGGCAACCTCGACGTCGACGTGGCGGCCGACATCACCGCCAGCCTCGAGGGCCTGCGGATCGAAGCCACCACCGAGGGCGATAGCGCGATCGTGGATGCCGAGGGCGTGCCGTCGCCGCTCAGCCCCGCCACGACCGACGAGGCGCTCGAGGTCGAGGGGGTGCTGGTCACCAATCTCCAGACCGCCCCGGTGCTCATCGTCCGGCCTCACCTGGTCATGTCGATCTTGGGGCAGGAGTTCGAGATCGTCGGGATCGACATCCCCATTGCCCTGCCTCCGACCGACGACTCGCTGGTCTTCGAGCCACAGCTGATGCTCTTCGATGCGCCCGAACCTCCGCCGGCACCGCCGGCCAGCGACGACGGCGGGCCGGATGATTCCGGCACGGGCGAGCCCCTGCCGCCTTTCGAAGGCACCAGCGGCTCCACCGGCGAGGCAGGCTCGGACCAAAGCGGTGGCGGCCAGCTTCCCCCGGTGGGCGACGATGGCTGTGGCTGTCGCAGCCAGGCCCACGCACCCCGGCCAACCACCGGGCTGGCCTGGTGGCTGTTGCTGTTGGGTGTCGCGCCGCGCCGCCGCCAGGCTTGATACGCGCCGCACCGCGTCGACCCAGAATGCTCGTCGCCAGCCTAGCGGTTGGCCTGCCTTCCTACCTGGCCGAACGAATGGGGGTGCTAGGCGTCGCTCGCTCGATCAGCAGATCCAGATCGATCCCCGACGGCAGCGCCCCATACGCCCGAACGCCCGCGCCCCCCAGGCGCGCGGCGATGAACGCATCGGCCACCGGGGTGGGTGCATGCTTCATCAGCAGCGCGGCCTGCATCGCCATGGCGAGGTTCTGGGTCAGCTGCCTGGCGCGTAGCTCCACGTGGTCCGTGTCCGACAGCATCGCCCCCGCATCGGCCACCAGGTCGGCCACGCGGGGCTCGTCTTGGCAGGCCGGCTGCAGCTCGTCTAGTAGCGCCTGTAGACACTCCGGATCGCGCCGGATCGCCCGCAGCACGTCCAGGCAGATCACGTTCCCCGAGCCCTCCCAGATGCTGTTGAGCGGCGCCTCCCGATAAAGCCGCGGCATCATCGACTCCTCGATGTAGCCCGCCCCGCCCAGGCACTCCAGCGCCTCGTACACGTGCCCCGGGGCGCGCTTGTTGATCCAATACTTGGTGAACGCGGTGGACAATCGGGACATCCGGGCCGCGGCGGGCTCGTCTTGGGACTCATCGAAGCTCCGGGCCACCCGCATCAGCAGGGCCACGCTCGCCTCCACCTCCAGGGCCAGATCGGCCAGCACCGCCCTCATCAGTGGTTGCTCGACCAAGAGCTTGCCGAACGCCTTGCGGTGTCGCGCATGGTGGATCGCCTGGGTCAGCGCCTGTCGCATCAGCGCCGCGGGGGCCACCGCGGCGTCCAGGCGGGTGTGGTGGACCATCTCGATGATCGTCCGCACCCCGCGACCTTCTTGCCCGATCATCGTGGCCCAGGTGTCGTCGTACTCGATCTCGCTGCTCGCGTTGGAGCGGTTGCCCAGCTTGTTCTTGAGCCGCTGGATGAAGAATCGGTTGCGCGTGCCGTCCGGTCGCCAGCGCGGCACCAAGAAGCACGACAGGCCCTCGGCGGTGTGGGCCAGCGTCAGGAAGGCATCGCACATCGGCGCCGAGCAAAACCACTTGTGTCCGCGCAGGCGATACTCCTGGCCGGGTCCGCCCTTGCCCACCGCGGTCGCCCGGGTCGTATTGGCGCGGACATCCGATCCGCCTTGCTTCTCGGTCATCGCCATCCCGAGCGTCACCCCGTTCTTGTCCGTCGCCGGGATGCTGCGCGAGTCGTACCGCCCGTCGAGGATCTTGGGCAGCCACTGCTCGGCCACCTCCGGCTGGTGGCGAAGGGCGGGCACCGCCGCGTAGGTCATCACCTGCGGGCACATCACCCCGGGCTCGACCTGCGTCAGCAGATAGACCATCGCCGCGTGGGTCACATGCGCCCCCGCGCGCGGCTCGGCCCACGGCAGGCTCGGCAGGCGGTACTCCATCGCCAGGCCCATCAGCTGGTGGTACGCCGGGTGGAAGTCCACCTCGTCGACCCGCTGGCCGTAGCGGTCGAACGTCCGCAGCTGCGGGGGGTGTTCGTTGGCGAGGAATCCCGCCTCGATGTACTTGCGGCTCCCCACCGCGTGGCCAAAGCGATGCAGGAGCTCTTCGGCCCAGTCGGCACCCTCACGGGCCACCGCCTCGCGCAGCGCGGCGTCTCCGGCCATCACGTCGTAGTCGACGAGCGGTGGCGGCTGGTTGGTGACGCGGTGGGTGGGAAGATCGACGAGCGGCTCGCGGTCCATGGTGCGTCTCGGTCGGTTTCGATGCCGCCCGACGATACCGCGTCGAGAAAATGCGCAAATTGCGCAAGGCGTGGGAACACCTGGTCGACCCCGCGCGTGGAACCTCTGCCTCGCGCGCGCGTCCTAACCACTGGGACCGCCGGTGGGACCGCCGGTGGAACCGCCGGTGGAACCGCTGGGAAGACCCGGCGGGGTTCGTCGATTCATCGCCCCGCGCGTTCACGGAAATCCATCGACCCGGCCAAGGAACCTACCGATGGCGGACGGCTCGCCCAAGACCACCCTCACCCCTCCTCGACCCGCGTTCGTCGTGTTGTATCGGGAGCATGCGGCGATGGTGCGACGGGCTTTGCGCCAGTTGGGGGTCCCGCCGGGCAGCCTCGACGACGCCGTACAAGACGTATTCGTCGTGCTGCACCGGCGGATCGACGACTGGCAGCGGGATCGCAGCCTCAAGAACTGGCTGTGGGGGATCGCGCGCGGGGTGGCTTCGGGCTACCGCCGCAGTCAGCGTCGCCGAGACCGGCTACAAGCCGCCTTGCCAGCGCCCGAGGGGCCGGGATTGCCCGAGCGGGGGGTCGCCCGCCGTCAGGCGGGAGCGATCCTCGACGATTTTCTCGGCTCGCTCGACGCCGACAAGTGCGCGGTATTCGTGCTCTCCGAGATCGAGGGTCGCCGCGGTCCCGAGATCGCCGAGCTGCTCGACGTCAACCTCAACACCGTCTATGCCCGGCTTCGCGCTGCACGCAAGCGCTTCGAGGCTGCCATGGATCGGCACCACGTCTCCACGGGTCGGCCCGTGTTCGCCGCTGGGCTTTCGTGGGCCTGGCCGGCGTGGCTGAGCAAGCCCGCGGTCGCCGTGAGCGTCAGTGCCGTAGCGGTGGTGGCGGCCACTCAGGTCGTGCCGCTGGTCGCGGTCGAGCCTGCCGAGGCATCGTTGGCGGTCGTCGATGGTGTAGCCGTGACCGGGGCCGAGGATGACACGAGTCATCGCTGGCCGCGGGCGGTGACCCCTCGGGTTGCTTCGAGGGCCGTCGCGCCGCCCGAGGACGACGAGGAGGTCGTCCTCGTCGTCGAGGACGACGAGGACGCGCCGGTCGCCGCCGTGCGCCCGCGGCGGTCGATCTCGGCGTTGCCCTCGCGCGAGGTCGAGCCCGAGGTGGCTCCGGTCGAGTTGGTCGAGGCCGAGGCCGAGCTTGGCTCACCGCTTGCCGTGCCCTGGTCGACCGCGGTGGTGGGGCAGCGTCCGGTCCACCATCCTTCGTTGCTTACGCCGCGACGAGACTTCATCGCCGATCTGTGGCGCCTCGCGTTCGATCTCTAGGTCGGAATCAAGCGCCACGCGCTTGATTTCCGGTCTCGCGCTCGTTCGCGTGTCCCCCGGAGGGCACGGCCGGAGGCAACGGAGGGATCAACCCAAAGTGGAAGTTGTTCAACCACGACGCCGAGTCGGCCACGATCCGGCCCTCGGGCAACACGAACCTCTGCGTCGATGTGGAGAACCGCGTCAAGACCGAGCAGGCTCCGTGCTCGTCGTGCTCGAGCGGGCGTACTGCCTGTGATCTGCTGCGCGCCGCTCGGGTCCAACGAAATGATCGCGTCGCTCACGGAACCCGCCGCGAGCGGCCAAGGACCTGGGTGAGCCGAGGGCACGAAGCGTCGCGCGTCGCCGCCACGGCCAGGAGACGACATCATGAGCACCCTGACCCTCTTGCTGAGCACCACCCTCGTCCTTGCCCCTAGTACCGCCGAGCCGGCGCCGCGCGAGACCAGCACGGGCACCAACGCTGACGCCGACGACGCCGCCTACACCGGCCAGAAGGGCGACGTGAGCTACTACGAGTTCGCCGACGACGAGCTGACCGGTGAGCACCTGTCGCCCGATGGCTCGCTGATCCCTTGGCGGCGGCCCCCGCACCACGAGAGCCTGATCCAGCTGCGGGGTCACTTCATGCCCGAGCTCGTTCGCATGACCCTCGATCTGTGAGCCCGGCCGGCGATCGTGCTTCTGACTTGTGCGACGGTTCGCACGACATGGTGGGCGCCGGGGCCGTCGCGCGTGCGAACCGTTGCGGCCCGGTAGTCACATCAATCACGACTCTATTGGTGAGAGCTGGCGCCCGATTGATTCCCGGGGATGAGGAGTTTTTGCGGGGAATGATCGATCTTGCACCATGGCGCTGGTGCGCTCGGCCTCGAGCAACGAGCAACGAGCAACGAGCGTCGAGCCTTTCGTGGGCGACCGGTGCCCGGCGCGCCCGAGGCTGCGGGTGGTGCGTCCGTCTCGCTGGGTAGGCGAGCGCACCTCGGTCCTCATTGCCGCTTTGTCATGGCCTTCGAGCCCTCCGTGCACGGACGTCGCGGTGTGGCGCTCGTCATCGATGGGTTGGGCTCGGATCTGGCTCGGATCTGGCTCGGATCTGGCTCGGGAAGTGAAAGATCCGGGGTGATGTTGGTCCATGCTGAATCTGGACCTCGGCTTGCAACGCCTGGTCACCGCAAGGAGAATCCTATGGAGATCGAAGTTCGTGGTCGCAATCTTTCCCTCTCGGAGCCGCTCGCATTCCTCGTCGAGCGCCGTCTCGATGCCGCCCTGGGTCGCTTCGCTTCGAGGATCCGCCGGGTCGACGTCAAGCTCGCCGATCTCAACGGTCCCCGTGGCGGCGTCGACAAGCAATGCCGAGTCGAGGTCATCCTCGACCACGGGGGGAGCGTCCGGGCCGAGGGCACCGAGGAGCACGTGCGGGATGCCATCGACCTGGCGGTCCATCGGATCGGTCGGCGGCTCGGCCGTCGACTCGATCGCACCGGATCGCATCGCCGAGGTCTTCGCCTCGCCGGGTAGCACCAGAACCTCGCCGGCCAGCACTGGGTTCGCCCGTTCGTCTTGCCGAGTCCGTTCGGTGGGGATCGAGCCTCGGCAATCTTAGTGCTGCGCGAGTTCATTGCCCTCTGCCGCCCCAAAGCAAGACGCCGACCGCGACCATCTCGGTCGGGTCGGCGTCGCCGGTTCGAGGTCGCTGGCAGTGAGCGACGGTCGGTGACTAGTGGGTGGTGGGGGTTGCTTTGGAATCGTCCGAGTCCCAGCGCCACTCGGAGCCCAAGAGGTCGTCATCGAGGACGTTACGACGCCAAGGGTTTTGTATGGGGCGGCCGAGCAGGTGGAACGGCGCGCGCGGACTCGGGCGACTGCTTCGGTTGTGCTGCATGGGGGTGGTAGGAATGTAGGGCATCGGGCGATTCCGTGCACTACTCTTTGGCCCTTTTGTCCACGTTGCTGCTCTCACATCGCAGTTCATCGAGCCGTTGGATCCAGGTCCCCGATGCGATCTCTCGCCGCACCATTGCGCAGTTGCCCAGGCGCCACTGGTCCAGATCGGACCGCGGCCGGCCATCGAGCACCACGATGACGGCGGCGATGAGCGCTCCATGAGCGACCACCAAGGTTTCCCCTGACGAGTCGTCATCCACCGACGCCAGCCAGCGCACTGCACGGAGTGCGACGTCGAGAAGGCTTTCCCCTCCGGGTGGGCGGCCGGTCCAGCTGCTCAGTCGGGTCGGGTACTCCGGGTGAGCGGCGACTTCGGCGATCGATCGTCGTTCTAAGGCGCCACAGGTACGTTCTCGGAGCTTCGGTGTGATCGTCAGGGGGATGTCGAGCCCGGCGAGCATTAGTCGGGCAGTCTCGTGAGCCCGGGATAGATCCGAACAGAATGCTCGGGTCGGCAGTGGCGTCGTCAGTCGGGTACCCGCCGCCCGGGCCTCGGTCCGGCCCTGTTCCGTCAGGGGCGCGTCCTGGTGTCCGGCGAGCCACCCTTCCTGGTTGGCCACGCTCTGCCCGTGGCGCACGAAGGTCCAGATCGGCACCGCCGTCTTTTGCCGCGCTTTGCGGCGCCGTGCAAACCAAGGTTTCCCTTAGACAGAGGACTCACTTCGAATCGTGCGTGGAGCACCTTTGAGTCACAGCGTGGCGACGGGCAGGCCACGGGGCCGACGGACGCGCACGGTCGCATCATCCTCGGCGTCGAGCCGGGGGCGCCGTGCAGGACGGGTCGCGAGCGGTGCGGTTGGCCGGATCCGAACTCCGTGGGGACATGCGGCGCGGCTCAGACCGGCTCGGGCTCGTAGGCGCTCGACCACGGGATTGGGGACGACGCGGGTGAGCGGCTCGCCGTCGTTGCGCAGCGTCGATCGAGGCGAGCTGCGTCGCACGGCCATTGACGTGGGTCGGGGGGTCGGCGTCGGTTCGTGGCTGGCTTCGAGTCGGATCGGAATCGAGGCGAACCGAGCGACGGTGACTTCGTGCTCCATCTCGAGTTCGTCATGTGCGGGGCTCGTCTCGGGCCTCGGCGCGATCGTCTCCACGCGACCCACGGGATCGGAGCGTACGGGGACCGGGACCGCATCCGATGCCACCGGGGCGGCTCGGGGCACCGATAGAGGATGTGGCGTTGGTGGCAGCAAGGGGTTGCGGGCAATGACCGTGTGCCCCGAGATGAGTGCTGTGTGGACTGGTGGCATGTCCAGCCCGGGATTGTGTGGTGATGCGGCGGCCGGCTCGTTGGGTGGCTCGGGTTCGGGCTTACCCCATGTTGCCGCGAACCGCAGCAGATCGGCCGCTTCGTCCGTGCGGCCATCGTTCATATAGTGACCGGCCAGCCCTTCGATTCGACACACCGCCGCCTCGTGTCGTCCCATCGCGTCTTCGGCCAGTGCCACGTCGAGGTGTAGATCCATCCGGCTCGGGTCGAGGGCGAGCGCTTTGCTGTACAGGCTCATCGCCTCGTTGGGTTCGTCCTCGTCCATCGACCTCTGGGCGGCGTGGACCAGCTCCTCCACCGCCTCGTCGTGACGGCCGAGGGCCGCTAGTGCGTCGGCCATGCCCACGCGGGCTTGCGGTGTCGTCGGGTCGAGGCTCAGTGTTGCGCGAAAGGCGCCGATCGCCTGCGGATACCGCCTGGCCGCAAAGTGTGCGAGCGCTCGAGCCATGGTTTGCTCGGCCGGACGCCACGCCATCGCCAATTCTATCGATCTGCTCACGCTTCGCACCTCATGTTCAAATGGAGAGGGCCACGGACATGGTGTCGGGGTTCGCGGTCTCGGCCGACCGTTCAGCTGTTTGTCCGTATAAGCAAGAGCCAGGCCAGGTCTGTTGAGTAGCGAGCTCGGGGGGTTGGCGTCGGCTCGTTCGTGGGATCCGCCGCGATTGGGCGAACTGTGCATACGAGTTGCCCAAGCTCGGGCTCGTTGGAGTCAGTGGTCGAGACGCCGCCCGCGTCAAATGCCGCCCGCGCGAGCGGTTGGCCGCCTCGATTGATGCAAGAGGAGCGAGCGCCCGGGGTCTTCGTGGCCCACGATCGATCCGATGAGCCTCGGTCCTCGTATCGAGCGCCGGCTCATCGACACCAGCGTCGTCCCGGATGCGGCTTGCGAGCCCAGGTCTGTCGGCGATCCAGGAAATCGATCACGTCTTGGTGCATGGGCCCGGCCTCGGCGCGGGCTTGCTCGATCGTCTTGAGTTTCTTCGTCCGCGGGGTCTTGGACGGTGTCTTGGGCTTTTTGCCCGCCAGCACCGGCGTGACCCCTTCGGCTGCGAGGGCCTTGCGTCGCCACGGGAAGATCGGTCGCGTGTCTTCGCATCCCGCCTCGATGTCCTGTGCGCTGCAGAACACGCGGATGTGCATGTGGTCGTCGTGGGGGAAGCGTGGCTGGCAGGTCACCTCGGAGAAGCGCCGCACGATCGCCTCGGGCGCCGCGACGCGGCGGGCTTGCTCGAGCAGCATGGTGCGCAGGTGCTCCACGATGAGGATCTTTTGGATCGCCATTGGCTCGTCGCCCAGTAGCGCGGCCACCAATTGCCACGTGCGGGCAATGTCGAGGACCACGGGCACGTCGTCGGCCGGGTCGGCGAGATCTCCGTAGTCGGTGCCATGTCCCTGCGGGTCGAGGGGGATGAACTTGGAGGGCACGAACGGTCGGCCGTCCTCGTGCTGAAGGTAGAACAGAACATCCACGTCACGGCCGCTGCGGTGGGACGCGTGCCCGGAGATCTCGCCCCCCTGCGGCCGCGCCAGATCGCCCACCGTGACCGGGGCGCCCGGGTCAGCCGACTCGACGGTGGCGGCCGCTCGTACCAGCCCCTGCACCAACTCGACGGTGCCGTAGCGTGAGTCGGGATCCTTGCTCGGCAAGAACAACAGGCCCGGAGCTCGGAGTGGGAGGGCCAGCCCGCCCGTCAGGCTGCCCGCCGTGGGGCTGCCTCTCGAGGTGGAACTCGAGGGCTCGGCGGCCAGCGGATCCGGGGTGCTCGGGCGGGAGGGGGGCTCGGAGCCGGCGGAGAGCGGGGGGTTCGAGCCGGTGGATTCGGAGCTGGCGGAGAGCGGGGTGTTCGAGCCGGGGGGCTCGGAGCGGGTCGCTGGCGCACGAGCGGCCGCGCTGGACTGCGCTTCGGTGGCCGATGCATCGCCCCGCTCGGACGCGAGCGGTGGTGTCTGGCCGCAGGCTGCGGCCATCGTCGTAAGCAGCAGCCAGGTGCGCATGGTGGGAGGCTGGCGCGTCGTTGCTCAGCGCGCAAGCGTCACGTCGACGACGACGAACCTCCGCCGGTCGAGCTACTGGATCCCATGTCGCCGCTGGACGACATATCACCGGTGGAGCCGCTGGACGACCCGCCGGTGGAGCCGCTGGACGACATATCACCGGTGGAGCCGGTGCCCGTATCGGTGGTGCCCGTTCCGGTGCTCGTGCCCGTGTCGGTCGTGCCGCTGTCGCTGCCCGTGTCGGTCGTGCCGCTGTCGCCCGAGCTACTGCCCGAGCTGCTGCCCGAGCTACTGCCCGAGCTGCTCCCATCGGTGGACTCGGCGCTCTGCGGGTACTCGTGCGCACAGATGCCTAGATCGGTCACACAGAACATGTCCCCGGGACAGCTTTGACCACTCGAGCAGTCGAGCACGCACAGGCTGGTGTTCTCCAGCAACGTGTTATTGCAGCGCGCCGGCGCATCCCCCCCAGGAGTCGCCCAGCAGTCGCAATCCATGAAGCAGCCGCGGGTGCAGACCGCGTATTCCCCCACCTCGTACAGGCACTGACCTCCCCCGCCGCACAGCCCCGGACACGACTCATAGGTCCCGCCATCCGGCGGCACCGGGGGACACACCGGTCCGGTGGTCGCCATCGTAGCCCCGGCCGTGGAGTCGGCTGACGTCATCGTGCCGGCCGTGGACGACCCGGTGGGTGAGGAATCGGTGGTGATCTCGGTCGGGGATGGAGTGCATGCCCATAGCAAGCTCAGCCCGGGCAACAGAACGATAATCCGCATCACGACGACGATAGCCCGAATGGCTGGTGAGCCGGGCTATGATCTTGGCGGTGACGCCGAGAGTCGGGCGTTTTCGAGCCTGCCGATGCGACTGGTGGTGGGCGGGGCAGTAGGCGGGGCAGTAGGCGGGGCAGTAGGCGAGTGGGTCACATGCCGGTGATGGTCACCGGCACCTCGAGCACGTTGTTGTCGTAATTGCGCTCGACGAGCGGTGCGACTGTGGTACCGGGAAGTGGCAGGTTGACCGCGACGCGCAGCAGGTAGTCGCCGGGGGGGACGTCGGTGATGTCGACATACTGACAGTCGAGATAGCTGCCGTAGACATCTTCCCAGCCCAGGCTGATCCCCTGGTTGGAGCAGGTGTAGTCCCCTCCGAAATCGCTCCATGCCCACGGCGTCCAGTCGAGCAGGCAGAACGCCTGTTTGTGGCCGGTCGCGACCACCGTCCCGTTGAGATCTAGCAGATCGTAGTAGGCGTAGCCGTCGAAGTGATAGTGATCGTGGCACTCGCTGTAGTGAAAGAGATCGGGGTGGTTGCTCGGTACGCCCATCACCAGGTCTTGCGAGCCTGCGTTGGGGGTACGAGTGTCGAAGCGCAGCAACCGACGAAATCCGGGCTCGGGCACGCAGCCCTCGTAGATCTCGCAATCTCCCTCGCTGAAGAACCGCTCTTCTTCGTAGGGATCCATGCCCTCCGGCTCGACGAACAGATCGGGCGCATCGCAGCCCATCGGGCCGTTCATGGTCCCGATCGGCCCTCCCGGATCGGGATAGGCGATCGAGGGGACCGGCGCCGAGCACCGGTAGACGCCCTTGTTGACCACTCCCTGGGCGCAGCACAGCAGGTCGTTCGCGCAGGGGTCGTCCACGCTGGGATCACACACTGCGCCCAGCCCGCCTTCGCACATGCTGCCGGAGAGCTGGCCGTGAACCTCCACCGAGTCCACCGCGGCCTCCATTACGCCCTCGCCCAGGTCGGTGGCCACCAGCCGCAGGCGTGAGCCGTCGGCCATGGGCACGTTGCACGCCGCATACTCTCGCGGGGTCCACGAGTTGACGGGCTCGACCGAGTCGGAGAGCAGCTCGATCTGCTCGAGTACGAACACCTCAAATCCCTCGGGCTGCTCGTCGTCGGGAACCAGCAGCTCCACGCGGAACAGGGTGCCCGTCTGTGGATACTCCGACTTGAACACGAAGCGGCTCAGGGTGACCGTGGCGGCCTCGTAGGGGCTGAGATCGAACGCGGGGGAGGTGAGGGTGGTGGTGCCCCCGTGGACGTCTGCGTTCTGGGGATCACCCTGCACGTTCTGACCGGTGAATACACACGATTGCCCGCCGGCGCAGTCGTCGGGCTGCGCGACCATGCCCAGCCACGTGGTCGGGGCCGGGTTGCCCCGCATCCACGCTCCGCTCAGCGCATCGCCGCCTGGCTCCCAGCCCAGGTCTTCGTCGAAGGGATCCTCGAACACGCTCACCGACAGCCCGTCCGTCTCGGTGCGGAACGACCACGGCTCGCTACGCTCGGACTCACTGGTGGGATCGTCGGGATCGAAGGCCTGGACCTGCCACAGGTACTGCTGATCGTAGTTGAAGTTCAGCGGCCCGATGCACGGCCCGGCGTGACCTTCTTGGTCGAGCTTGCCCTCGGTCAGCTCGTTGTCGTCGACGAAGATCCGATACCGTACCGGATCACCATTGGGATCGATCACCGGCCCCCAGCACAGCTCCGTCTCGACCGAGACGTCGAGCGCTCCGTTGGCCGGCGACACGAGGGTGGGCACGGGCGGAGGTGCGGGCTTGCCGGTGCCATCGGCCGACGATCCGGTCGGTCCGGTGGTCGTGCTGGTGGTCCCCGTCGCCGATCCGCCGTCGTCGGCGCACCCGGTCGAGGCCAGCACGATCGCGAACGTACATGCTCGAGGCCATGCTCGAGGCTGTACGTGACGCCCCGCGTGGGATCTTTCCGCTTTGTTCATCCGTTGGTGCATCGTCGCGGCCCCGTCTTGGTCCCCTGAACCTCGACCATGATCGGGAGCATCAGAGGGCGGGTCCACGAATTTCCCATTGTGGCGCAGAGTTGGGCGCACGATGTCGCCGGTGTGCCATGGTCGCGGGCATGGTCGCGGGAATGGTCGAGCGCCCGAGAGAACCCGCGCACCTGGCGCTGCCCGGTCCCTCGGCGACGAGTCCGCGTGAGCCGCTCGCCGACGAGCGATCGTTCATCGGGTGGTGAACTTCATGCCGGTTCCCCGCAGTCGCTCGATCAGGTGCTCGCCCATCGCCGACGCAGGCGTGAGCAGGCCGTAGCGCTCGGGGAGCTGGTCGCGATCCTCGGCCAGGCATCGCGCGGCCTCGGCGATCATCTTGGCGGTGTGCCCATAGCCCGGATCGTCGCCGCGAACCTCGGTGGTCACCGATCGTGATCCCTGCCGGCCGACGAAGGTCACCTTGAACCATCCCTGGGCGCGTTGCTCTTCGGTGGGCCCGCTGCCCGAGGGGCGCAGACGCTCCAGCAGGTGACGTGCCGGGGTCTGCGACAGGGCGAAGATCGCTCCCAGCCCACCCAGCAGGCTGGCGAGCTGGCCCAGCGACTTGGTCGACAGGTAGTGCCGATAGCGGAGCTCGTAGGTCCCGACCAGTTCCGTTGTTCGCTTGACCACCAGCGGATCGATCGTTGGCATTGGCACGACCCACCGGCCCACGTCGGAGGCGAAGTGGATCCGCGGACGCTGGCCTGCGGAGGAGCGACCCCCGTCGGCCTTGGTCCGCGCAGCGCCCCGGCGCGGGCTCGCGCGGCGTGCTTGGGCCATCGCTTCGATGAGCGAGGCCCAGGTCCCTCCCGAGAAACCCCCGCTGGCGGCCACGTAGCCGTCGATCTCGATCGGTCCCGAGCCATCGAGCTGCATTGTGGTGTACAGCACCCCCAGGTCGTGCGGGATGCTGTCGAAGCCGCAGCACGGCACCAGGCGTAGGCCCTTGGCGGCGGCCTGGTCGTGGTGTTGCTCGATGACGCTCTGCCAGAAGTGGGGCTCGCCGGTCAGATCGACGTAGTCGCAGCCCTCGGCCACGCATGCTGCCACCAGCCCCTCGCCCCGGGTGGCGTAGGGGCCCACGGTGGTCAGCATCACCCGGGTTCGGGCGGCCAGGTCGTGCAGGCTCTGGGGATCATGGCTCAGGCCCTGGTAGAGCGGCAGATCGGCCCACGCGGGGTTGATGCCCGCCAGGCGGCGTCGAGCTGTGCGGAGCTTGCGGAGGTCTCGTCCAGCCAGGGCCCACGACAGGCCGCCCGGCTCGACGGTCTGGGCCAGGTGCTCGGCGACCAGACCGCCGGTAAACCCGGTCGCTCCGAACAGGATGATGTCGTGCTTCGCCTTCGCAGCCATGGGGCGGCGACGCTAGCAGGACCGCCGACAAAGCTCCACGGGATCCCATTGGTCGATTTTTTTGGTGAATGCCGGGGCCTTGGGGCAAAGCTGCGGTCATGGCCCCCCCGGCTCGCCTTCCGTCGGATCCGCAGAACGCGATCCGCATCGGTCTGCGCTTGAGTCTATGGACCGATCTCTACTACCACCTCATGCGTGGCTCGTGGTGGCTGCTCATCGGGTTGTTCGGGGGGTGCTACCTGCTGGCCAACCTCGGCTTCGCCTGCCTGTACATGATGCAGTTTCGGGGGATCAGCGACGCGGAGGCGGGGAGCTTTGGCGATGCCTTTGCGTTCAGCGTGCAGACGATCTCCACGATCGGCTATGGAACGCTGGCCCCCACCAGTGGGGCGGTGCACACCCTGGTCACCTTCGAGGCCATGCTGGGCTTGCTGGGCACCGCGCTCGCCACCGGCCTGGTGTTCGCCAAGTTCTCGCGGCCTCGGGCCAAGGTGCTGTTCACCGACAACATGCTCATCAGCCCGCGCAATGGTAAGCCCGCGCTCGTCTTTCGAGTGGGCAACGCACGGGGCAACGAGCTCATCGAGGCCTCGCTGCGGGTCGCGACCCTGGTCCCGGAGGTGACCGCCGAGGGCGAGACAATGCGGAGGCTGGTCGATCTTCCGCTGTTGCGCTCCACGACTCCGATGTTCGCGATGACGTGGACGGTCATCCACGAGATCGACGAAGACAGTCCGCTTTACGGCCGCAGTCCCCCATCGTTGACCGAAGATCACGTACGCTTCATCGTGTCGATGACCGGGATCGATGGCACCTTCTCGCAGACGGTGCATGCACGGCACATCTACGAGGCCAAGGACATCAAATGGGGACATCGCTTCGTCGACATCGTGGACTACACCGAGGACGGGCGGCTACGGATCAACTACGTGCGGTTCCACGACACCCGACCGATCGAGGAATCGACCCCGGAGCCGCTAGAGCCGATCCGGGAATCGATCCAATAACGACGAATTTCGTGATCGCGGGTTGACATCGTCGACATGCGACTCAGACCAGGGGTTACCCGTCGGGGTCGTCCGTACCGGCGCGCGCGACGGCTGCGCCGTGGGGATCCGCCACTATCGTCATCCCTTCGTCGAGGGTCGTGCACGGCGATTGGGGCGGTGAATTCCCTCGTGGGGGTTGCCTCGCAACCTACCGGGACTACACTAGTTTCACCGGAACTGCGACCCCCCTTCTACCCGTTCGACCCGTGATCGCGCATCGCTTTTGGTCGATGCGAGCTGCTTCCGAGGAAACCGAAGGGGGGTCTCGTTTCGTACTCCTGGGTACGAAGGCTCATTCGTTCCCTCGAGCGACCACGCGTTGTTTACGCGCGGTTAACGGCGACCGAGAAATGTCCGAGCAAGGACGGAGGTCCCTGATGACTAGGAGGCAAGCCATGTCCGCGTCCAAGACCACCGACCAACATCGCACCCGCACCGACCTCTCGCCGGTTTCCACCGCGGGTCGTCGGTCGAAGGCGAGCGGTATCGCCGAGGGGCCAGGCGGCGAGTTGTCGCTTGGTGCCTACATGCGGGATGTCTCGCGACATCCCCTGATGACGCCCGCCGAAGAGCGCCAGCGGGCGGAACAGATCGTTCAACTGCGTGATGCGTACTGGCGTCAGCTGATGGCGTACCCGCCGTACGTCGAGGCGATCGCCGCGGTCGTTCGGGACGAGCTCACGGCGAATGGAACCGCGGCGAATGGAACCGCGGCGAATGGAACTGCGGCGAATGGAACCGCGGCGAATGGAACCGCGGCGAATGGAACCGACCCAGAGCTCGCCGATGCGGCGACGGTCGCGTCCGCGGCGGCGGTCGCGGTGCGAGAGCGAGACCGTAAGGGAACCCGTGATGCGTTGGACCAGGCGGTGCGGGAGCTAGCGGCCAAGCTCGCCGCTCGCGATCAGGAGTGCTTGCTCGCCGACCAGGTGGCAGCCGATCTCGAGCAGCTGTCGCAGGGCTCGCGTCAGGGTGTTCGGTTGGCGGTGCATCCACCGCGACGAGGCAGTCGTCCCTATGCGCAGTACCTGGCGGGTGTTCGCAGCTCGGCGGTGGCGCTCCGGATGGCTCGTAATCAGTTCGCTCGGGCCAACCTGCGGCTGGTCGTTCGCATGGCCAATCGCCTGCGTGGTACGGGGCTGTCGCTCACCGATCTGATCCAGGAGGGCAACATCGGCCTGCTCAAGGCGGTCGATCGCTTCGAGCCCGCCCGGGGCTTTCGGTTCTCGACCTACGCCAGCTGGTGGATCCGGCACACCATGCGGCGGGCCATGGTCAACCGGGGGCGTACCGTTCGAGTCCCGCAGCACCTACACACGCTGGCGCAGAAGCTCGCCAAGACGCGACGGCGGCTGCGAGGGCAGCTGGGTCGCAACCCGCTCGACGCCGAGCTGGCCGAGGCGGTGGGCACCAGCGTCGAGAAGGTCGTCGCGGCCACCCGAGCGCTGGCCAACCAGCCCATCAGCCTCGACGCGCGGGTGTCGGTCGACGACCCGCGGTCGGTGGCCGACCTCTTGTCGGTGCCCGAGGAGCAGTCACCGGGCGAGCGGCTGGACATGCAGCGAGCCGAGGAACAGATGCGAGCCGCCCTGCTCGAGCTCGCGCCGATGGAGCGCGACATCTTGCGGCAGCGCTTCGGTCTCGACGGTCAGGAGCCGCGCACGCTGGCCGAGATCGGAGAGCAGTACTCCCTGTCTCGCGAGCGCATTCGCCAGCTGCAGGTGCTGGCGCTCGAGCACATGCGTCGCCGGATGAGAGAAGCCGCATAGCGTCGAGGTCGGGCGCCGGCACGGTCGGGCGCTCAGGGGGCCCGGAGCATCGCTCCGGGCCCTTTTGTTTGGTCAGGGCCGCTAGCGGTGAGCGGCGGCGGTGAGATCTGCGGTATGGATCTAGCAGGCGCATGCCCAGGGCTGCCTCCATCCTTCGATGAACACCACCATCCTCCTGGTCGGGCTGGTCGTGTTCGCCTTTGCGATCAGCCGGGTGCTCGCGCGCTATGTCGCGCGCTATTTCGTGGTCTCTGGCGTCGAGTACATCTTGCTGGGGATCTTGCTGGGGCCGATCTTCACGGTCCTCGACGCCGGTGCGCTGAAGGCCTTCGCGCCCTTGATCGCGCTGCAATTGGGGCTGCTGGGGTTCGTCAAGGGGCTGCAAGCGCGGGAGATCCTCACGCAGCCGCGCACCGTGATCCGCGGGACGATCTCCGCGCTGCTGGTGATCGTGGTCACCGGAGCGGCTTGCCTCATCCTCATCGAAGCGATCGGGGAGGGGACCGACACGGTGACCTACGGGACGCTGCCCTTGGGAGATCGATTGCTCAGCGTGGCGGCCTCGTCCGACAACCTGCGGCTGGCGGGTACGATCGGGTGTTGTGCCGCGGTTTCGTCGCCGGTGCTGATCTCCGACTCGGCGCGGGTGCTGCGGGCTCGCGGCCCGGCCTACGAGGCCCTCGCCGAGCAGGGGCTGGTGAGCCAGCTGGTGGCCCTGGCTGTGTTCGGGGGGGTCATGGCGTCGGCACGGGCATCCGAGTCGGCGGCCGAGCTGCAGATTCCGATCTGGGCGTGGGTGGTGGGGATCGCGGGGTTTGGGATCCTGTGCGGTCTGCTGTTCATCCAGTTCATCGGCTCGGAGCGCGAGTCCATGCGGATCTACATCGCGGCGGTCGGCGTGGTGACCTTCGCCAGCGGAGTCGGGACCGCGCTGGACGTGACGCCGTTGGTGGTCAACTTGATCGCGGGGGCGTGCGTCTCGCTCAGCCCGATGTACGCGCGTCACGTAGAGCGCACGGTGCTTCGGCTACGACATCCTTCGCTGGTGATGGTGCGGGTCTTTGCGGGGGCGGCCTGGGTGGGGGTGCGCGGGCTGGCGTGGCTGTTGCCTCCGCTCTATGCGACGGTGCGACTGGCGGTTCGCTGGTTGACCGGGGGGCTGGTGCAGGGCGAGCGCGGGCCCGACCAACCACGGGTGCCGCGGCTGGGCTTGGGGATGGTGGGGCAGGGGGGCTTTGCGGTCGCCATCGCGCTTAGCTATGCGGTGCATGCTCCCCAGCGGGCGGGCGTGGTGCTCACCGCGGTGCTCGGTGGCTTGGTGCTGAGCGACCTATGGAGCCATCGGGCCGTGCGGCGGGTACTGGCTGACGCCGGAGAGCTCTACACGGTGCCCGTGGATGAAGTTGGCGAGGATGATCGAGCGGCGGGGAGCTCGGGGAGCGTGCATCATGCCCCGCCGGACGGTGCCGACGACACGCTGGCCGCTGAGGGGCATCGGGCCGTGGGAGCCGCTGGCGGTTCGCCGCCCGAGGTCGCGGTTGGAGCGGTTACCCAGGAGGGCCAGGACGAGCAAGAAAGCCAGGACGAGTCCCCGCCCGATCCATCCGCTAGTGCGAGCGAGGAGAGTTCGTCGTGAAACGGGCCCTCAACCAGCTGTTCGTGATCGCGGTGCTCTTGGCCGTGATGCTCGGCCTCGAGACCCTCCGGGCGGGCACGAGCACGCCGCTGACCCTGGCGGCGATCGGCTTCGTGGTGCTGGCGGCGTTCACCTTTGCCGAGCTGGGGGCCAGCCTCACGCTGCCCAAGGTCACCGGCTTCATCCTGGCCGGCATCGCGCTCGGACCCTCGCTGGGCAACATCCTGAGCGAGCGGGTGGTCGGCGAGATGCGCATGTTCAACGATCTGGCCCTGGGGCTCATCGCCACCAGCGCGGGCCTCGAGCTCGACGGCAAGGCGATCGTCCGCATGTGGAAGGGCCTGACCGCGACGGTGGCCCTCAAGGTGGCGCTCTTGCCCCTGCTGGTCGGGGGGACGTTCGTGTTGCTACAGAGCGTGTGGGCTCCGCTGCCGCTGCCGTCGCTGGACGCGACGTTGGGGCTGGCCATCATCTTCTCCGCGCTCGCGGTGGGGACCTCGCCGGCGATCGCGCTGGCGGTCCTGAGCGAGACGGGGGCCAAGGGCAAGCTCAGCGATCTGACGCTGGGGCTGGCGGTGCTCAAGGACGCGGTGGTGGTGGTGTGCCTGGCGGTGGCGATGGCGGTAGCCCTGAGCCTGACCAGCCCCAGCGCGAGTCTCGAGCCCGCGTTGTTGCTGGAGGTGGGCAAGCACCTGGGCGAGGAGGTCCTGCTGGGGCTAGGGCTGGCGCTGCTGCTGGTGGCTTACATGCGCTTCGTGGGGGCCGAGATGCTGCTGTTTGTGGCGGCGATGATCCTGGTGGTCACCCGGGTGAGCGACGCGCTGCACCTGCAGCCGCTGCTGACGTTCATCGTCGCCGGCTTCATCGTCCGCAATTTCACGCCCTACGAGCACACGCTGCTGCATCCCCTGGAGATCGTCGCGCTGCCGGTGTTCGTGGTGTTCTTCACCAACGCAGGGGCTAGCGTGAACCTGAGCGCGACCCTCCAGATCTTGCCCTTTGCGCTGGCGCTGTGCCTGAGCCGCGCGGTGGCGTTCTACGTGGCCGGCCGCCTTGGAGCGGCCGCCGGCGGCGAGAGTGAGGCGGTGCAGCGCTCGGCATGGCTGGCGTATCTGCCTCAGGCCGGGGTGACGCTGGGGCTGGTGGGGATCGCGTCGGGATCGTTGCCGGAGCTGGCGACGCCGATCGAGAACACGGGGATGGCGGTGGTGGCGATCAACCTGCTGGTGGGTCCGATCACCCTGCGCTTGGCGCTGCGCCGGACCGGAGAGCTGCCCGACTCCGAGCAAGTGCCGGCGAAGGGAGCGGCGGGGGCGGACGCGGGGACCGAGCCCGACCCCCGGCCTTCGACCGGTGAGCCGGCGCTCGACCAGCGGCTCGATGACCTGGAGCGCGCGCTGCAAGGGCACCTGGACGTATTCGTGGGCGAGGCGCTGGAGGCGTGGGCTCGAGCGCAGGCTGAGGCGCTGGTGGAGGCGCTCCCCGAGGGAGATGAGCAGCCGTTGTCCTTGTCGGCCCTGCGTCGCTGGGCCGAAGCCTCGCCCGAGCCGGACGCGAGCGAGCGAGCGGCCCGGACGGCGCAGCTGTTCGAGGTGCTGCGCGCCGAGATGCGGGCGCTACCGGTCGAGTACTACGCGTCGTTGCCAGAGCACTTGATCCGCGGGCAGCGTGGTGACGGCCCGAGGCTGCGCGCTCGCAAGCTGGTGGCGCGGGGTGTTCGGGTCGTCGCACGCGGCGAGCGGCGGCGGCGGGTGCCGCTGCGCATGGCAGCCCGGACCGCGGTCGAGCCCGTGCTCGCGCCGGCGCTGCAAGAGGCGCTGGGGGGCTGGCTGCGCACCGAGGCGACGCTCTATGCCGATCTGCGTCAGCTGGTGGAGGGCAACCGGAGCGTGACCGAGGTTCGGGCGGCGGCGGCGGGGCTGTTGCAGCAATGGATCCCACGGTGGCGCGAGGTGGTCGAGCAGGCGCTCCGCGAGGGCATGGTCCAGCTCGCCACGTGGGCCGCGGAAGCGGGGACCGTCAAGCTGCCCGATCGGCGGTTGCGCTTCTCCCGAGTCGAGCCCTCGGTCACGCGAAGTCTCGCGGAGCTCGCGCGGGGAGGGCGTCATTGGACGCCGAAGCTGGCCGCGGCTCGTCGCACGGTGCGGCTGACGGTGGAGGTGGAGGCGCTCGAGCGCCACATCGACGCGCAGGTCGATCGGGGCTTCGTGGCGCCTTTGACGGCCATGCTGGAGGTCACGGTGCCCGAGGTCGAGCGGACGCGGGAGTGCCTGGTGGCGATCCGCGAAGATCTCGCGAAGGTCGAGGTACTCGACGCCACCGCGCTCGAAGAGGCGGCCGCGGGCTGTCGGCGAGCGTTCTCTCAGGAGTCTCATCGGACTCTCAAGCAACGACGGGCGCAGCTGCGCGAGGCAGTGGTCGAGGCGAAGCTGATGGAAGTGCTTAGGACGACAGTCCGCGATCTGCCCGACGACGTGGCGGCGCTCGGAGGCACGACCCCGCTTCAGTTCGCGGGCAGCCCGCTGGAGACCGAGATCATCCACGTGCCGCTGCGTCGGATCTGCGAGGAGTGCTTGCTGGTGGACTTCTCGTCGCAGCTGGGGGAGAGCGTCCGCCAAGCCCACGCGCTGGTCAACGAGATCAACAGCCAGCTGCGTGAGCACGTGGGCGTGGCGACCTTCGCGATCGAGCTGGCGCGCAGCGGTGAGGAGGAGCAAGAAGATCCCCGGGCGCTCGTGCTGGACGGCGTGGCTCGGGCGCTGCGGCGCGTGGACGAGCTGCTCGACAAGCTCGTCCATGCCCGCGATGGCACGCCCGCGCAGCTGAGCGAGGGGCTGGCCCGGGCGTTCGCGGCGGTGCGCGCCAATGCGGCGCGGGCCCGGGTCGAAGTGGCCGAGCGTCGTACGGTGCTTGTCTCGGCGCAGCGGGTGCTGACCCGTGAGATCGATCGGCTGGCGGCGGGGCTCGGGCGAATGCGCAGTCGAGCGCGGGCGCTGTGGCAGCGCCTCGCCGCCAGCGACCTCTCTGCAGAGCTACAGCGCCGAGCGGGGCGGGCGCGACTGGACGCGACGGGGTTGCGGCGGCAGCTCTACGCCGAGGAGCGCTCGCCCGGTCAGACGGAGCTGCCGCCGATGTACGGGCGCCTGTTCTCGCTGGAGCCGCTGCACGATCGGCGCTTCTTCGCCACCGCTCGCTCCGAGCTCAAGCAGCTGCTCGCCGCCGAGCAGGCGGCGTTCGAGGGGCAGCGGGAGGGGGGCGTGCTGGTGGTCGGAGAGCACGGCACGGGACGGACCTCGCTGCTCAACGTGGCCCAAAGCGAGTTTCGAGCGCCCCGGGTGCTACGGCTGGGAGACGAGCACGACCACCGCGACGGGCTGCTGGCCGCCCTGGCCAGCGAGCTGCAGTGCGAGCCCCGGACCGGTGAGGTGCGGGCACACCTGGCCGACGAGCACACCGCGATCGTGGTGGACGATCTAGAGGCGTGGTGCTCGCCCGATCTGAGGGGGCTGCGGGATCTGGCGGCGATCCTCGACTTGGTGGTGGGGACCCGGCACGTGGCGTTCTGGGCGGTGTCCGTCTCGGAGGATGCGCTGGCGTTGTTCGATCCGGCGGTGGCGGTGCGGCAGGCCTTCGGGCGGGTGATCGGCCTGGGCACCCTGGATGCGGACGCGCTGGCCCGGGTGGTGGAGGCTCGCAATCGGGTCAGCGGGATGTCGATCGAGTATCCGCATGGTCGCTGGGCACGGATCCAGAGTCGACGCCGGGCGGCGGTGAGTCGCCGCGACTACTATCGCAACCTTCTGCGAACGAGCGGGGGCAACCTGCGGGCGGCGCTCCGGGCGTGGCATCGTGACGTGGAGTCGCTGAGCGACGACGCGGTGATGCCCACGCGGCGCAGCCACGTGCTCCAGCGTAGCCGCTTCCTCGACCAGCTTCACCCTCATGCGGTGGGGCTGCTGTTGCAGGTGGTGCGCTTTGGCACGGTCGAGCTGGACGCGCTGGCCCGCACGCTGGCGCTTACCCGGGCCGAGGTGAGCCGTCACGTCGCCTTCTTGCGAGCCGCCGGGATCCTCGAGACCCGCTCGGGGTTGCAAGGGGGCTTGCGCCTGGCGCCGATCGTGCAGCCCACGGTCTGCGCGGCGCTCGTCGAGTTCGGGGCGCTGACCCGGAGGGACGGGTGACCGGTCGGCCGACGACCCGTCGGCGCGGGTCGCTGATGCTCGGGGCATTGCTCGGGGTGTTGCTCGGGGTGTCGGCGTGCCGGGGAGGATCGGCGGAGGTGCCGGCCTCGGGCTCGGCCGCGGCCCCTCGTTCTTCGGTCGAGCGCCCGAGCCCGGCCGCGACCGCCCAGTCCGATCCGATCGCGGAGATCTTCGAGGAGCCGAGCACGGGGACGCCGGCCGGGGCGGCCGAGCCCGCGGCCGCTCGAGAGCTGCGAGCGCTGCGAACGCGGCTCTCGTTCCCGCGGGGGCTGTTCTTCCCGCTGGTGCTGATGCTGGCCTGGGGGGTCAGCCGAGCCGCGCAGCGAGTGACTCGCTTTGTGCTTCGCCTGGGCGTCGAGCACCATCGGTTGGTCAACATCGCGGGGGATCTCGTGTCGCTTGGGGCGTGGGTCCTGGCGTTCGTGGTGATCGCGGTGCGCCTGCTGCGAGCCGCTCCAACGTTGACCCTCGGGGTGCTGACCCTGCTCGCGGTGGCCTCGATGGCGGTGCTACGGCGACAGCTGGAGAACCTCGCGGCCGGGGTGACGCTGGCGGTGCGGGGCCGATTGCGGGAGGGCGATCGGATCGCGATGGCTGAGCATCATGGGGTGGTCCGGCGGGTGAGCTTCACCCACGTGGAGCTGCACCAAGCCGATGGATCTCTGCTCTACCTGCCCAACCGGTTGGTCGGCACCGAGGTGGTGGCGATCGGCCCGGCGCGCTACAGTGTGCCGCTTCAGATCTCGCTGCGTCGAGATCATCCCTGGAGCGCCGAGGAGATCCGTCGTGCGCGGTTGCTCGCGGGCCTCTCGCCGTATCGCGATCCTTCGGGCCAGGTGGTGGTCGAGGCGGGCGGGGGAGGGGAGCATCGGCTCTCGGTGCAGATGCAGGTGTGGTCTCCTCGACTGGTGGCCGCGGCCGAGGAGCACCTGAGGCGGCAGCTCGACCGGCACGTGGCTCACGGGCCGGGGCTGGCTTCCGATGGGGATCGACGCCAGGGTGAACGAAGGACGCACGAGCGCCGGGGCTTGTGAGCGAAGCGCGATCTGGGTGACTCTGCGACCAACACCATGCTCACCGACGACGAACGCTTCATGCGCTATGCTCTGGAGCGGGCCAGGTTGGCGGCGTCTCGGGGTGACGTGCCGGTGGGGGCGATCGTGGTGCGCGAGGGGGTCGTGGTCGGGGTGGGCGAGAACCGTCGCGAGGTCGACGCAGATCCCACGGGCCACGCCGAAATCGTGGCGCTGCGGGATGCCTGCCGCACCACGGGGCGCTGGCGGGTGGATGGGGCCACCCTCTACGTGACTCTCGAGCCCTGCCCTATGTGCGCGGGATCGATCGTCAACGCCCGGGTTGCGCGCTTGGTCTACGGAGCCGACGATCCCAAGGCTGGCGCCGTGCGAAGTCTCTATCAGATCTGTACCGATCCGCGGCTCAACCATCGAGTAGAGCTGGTGCCGGGCGTGCTCGCCGAGCCGGCGGCGGCGCTGCTCCGCGACTTCTTTCGGAAGGCCCGGGCTCGGGCCAAGCACGACACCAAGAGGGCCTGATCCCGTGGCCGACCTCGAAGCGCCCAAGGATTCCGAGCTGCAGGAGGTGCAGCATATGATCTCGCGGGAGCGCCTGTCGCTGGACGAGCCGGCGGTCGATCGCACGTGCTTCTTGTCGCACGTGGGCGCGCAGGGAAAGCTGGTGCCGGGGCCGTGGATCGGCCACCGTGATCTGGTCTATGCGATGGCGCTGGCCAACCTCTCGCCGGCGCAGCGCACGAGCCTGGCGCGGGCGGTGCTGGTGGACCACGGTCGCGAGTTCGGGGTGGGCCGGCTCACCCTCGAGGCGGTGTCGTCGGGGCTGCCGCTGGGGGGGTCGTCGTTACGGCTCGCCCACCGCCAAGGGGGACTGCGGTGCCTCTATACCTGGGGGCTGGGGGTGGTGCCCGCGGCGGTGGAGTGCGACTGGTTGTTGCTTCGGGCGCAGGCCGAGTGGGCGCTAGACGAGCCCCCGCCGACATTGCGGGTCAAGGGGCTGCGCACCCTGGCTTCGCTCGGAGGGGTGACGTTGGTGTTGGTGGATACCGCGGTGGGGGCCCGGCAGATCGTGGCTGCGTGTGGAGCTCAGGTCCGTTTTCAGGCCCATCCCCGCTTCACGCCGTATCTCGAAGGGCTCGAGCCCGAGGCTCCGGTGCTGCTGTGGCCCCACGACGCCATCGACGGCGCGGGCTTGCAGCGGCACGAGATCTCCGCGGTCGTGCTGGTCAGCGCGCCGGAGCCCGTGCGACAGCAAGTTGACGCGTGGCGATCTCGGCGGGGCCCCGCGGGCGAGCGACTGCAGATCACCGAGGTGAGCTGCCCGGGGCGGGTCGACCGCGAGCACCTGGGGGCGTATTGGGAGTCGTGTGCGCGGCCACGGATCTTGCTGCGGGGCGACTCGGCGTGGACGGCTCAGGGGGCGCAGTGGTTGCGCTCGCAGGGGGCCAACGTAGAAGTTCAAGGGCAGGCGACCCAGCTGTCGCTGATCTGAGGAGCGTAGACGTGTCGTCCTCGGGAGCAGGCTCTGATCGGCCATCCGCTGGGTCTTCGAGCCCGTCGCAGTCAGGGCAGACGCTGGTGCAGGGGTCGAGCCCGTCGCAGTCAGGGCAGACGCTGGTGCGGGGGTCGAGCCCGTCGCAGTCGGGGCAGACGCTGGTGCAGGGGTCGAGCCCGTCGCAGTCGGGGCAGACGCTGGTGCAGGGGTCGAGCCCGTCGCCGTCGGGGCAGACGCTGGTGCAGGGGTCGAGCCCGTCGCCGTCGGGCCGGACACTGGTGGCGTCATCGAGCGCGTCGGGCTCGCAGAAGGAGCGTGGGTCTGGGCCGAACGCGTCCGAGCAGGAGGTGGCGGCCCATGCCGCGCGTGAACGCGACGAGCCCGGCTCGTCCCATGCGATCCCCATCGCCACGGTGGTCAATCGCCTCGGAGAGATGACCGGCCCGATCGATGGCCCGGCCGTTCAGGAGGTCTTGGGCTTGCGTAGCCTCTACCTGGCCGAGCGGGTGCTCTTAGCGCTGGACTTCTCGCGCTGCGGCTTCGCGGGCGGGCGAGATCTGGCGGCCGCGGCCGAGGCGGTCATGGCGGGGCCGGTGGAGGCCAAGCTGGGGTTCTTGTTTCGGCTGCACGACCACGATGGTGACGGTCGGCTGGACCGCGAGGAGTTCGAGCGGCTGCTGCACATCAGCCTGGCGGAGAATCGCGTACAGCTGCCCGATGCGGTGGTCGAGCGCCTGGTCGACGCGGTGTGGCTGGCCGGTGATCACGACGACAGCAACGCGATGACCTTCGATGAGTTCGTGGCGATGGTGGACTCACGCCCCGAGCTGCGAGCCGAGCTCGCGCAGTATGGGGTGGCGCTGCTGACCCCCACCAAGCGTGCCCGTGCGACCCAAACGGCGCCGAGCCCGAAGGCGCGCTGGGCTCCGTGGGCTCGTAACACCGCGCTGCTCGTCGGGTTCCTCGCGGTCTATACGGTGATCAACGCGGTGCTCTTCGGCGAGGCGTTTTGGCGCTACCGCACGCAAGGAGCGGGCCTGCTGGTCCAGATCGCCCGAGGCTGCGGGGCGTGTCTCAACTTCAATGGCGCGCTCATCTTGGTGCCGATGCTGCGCTACACGGTCAGCTGGGTGCGAAGGCGAACGCTGGGGCGCTTCTTGCCGGTGGACGAGAGCATCGAGATCCATCGCATCGTGGGCGAGACGATCTTCGTGCTGGCGCTGGTGCACACGGCGGCCCACGGGCTCAACATCCTCGTCAACCTCGGGCCCGGGGCGTGGAAGAGCACGGCCAACATCACCGGCGCGGTGCTGCTGTGGGTGCTGACGATGATGTGGCTGTTCTCGCGCGAGCGGGTGCGTCGGTCAGGCAGCTTCGAGGCGTTCCACTACACCCACCGGCTGTACTTTTTATGGTTCGGCTTGATGCTGGTCCATGGCCCGGTGTTCTGGGGGTGGGTGCTGCTGCCGGGGGTGGGCTTTGCGATCGAGCGGCTGGTGCGAATGGTGGCGCGCAGTCAGCCAACCACGCTGGTGGGCGCTGAGATCTTGCCCTCGGGGGTCACTCGCCTCGACATCGCGCGCCCGCGGAGCTTCGCCTATCAGCCGGGTGACTACGTGTTCTTGCGGATCCCCGCGATCGCTCGTCACGAGTGGCATCCCTTTACGCTGACCAGCGCGCCGGAGGATCCCCACCAGATCTCGGTGCACGTGCGACGCCTGGGCAACTGGACGGCGGCTCTTTACGACTACATGGCCCCGCCGGGCACGGAGCCGCCGCCGGGCGGGCCGCGGATCCGCCGGCGCAAGGCGCTACCGCCCTATCCGTCGCGGACGATCGCGGGGCTACCGGTGCGCATCGACGGGCCCTACGGGACGCCCAGCTCGGCGCTGCTGCAGTGCCGACATGCGGTGATGATCGGGGCCGGGATCGGGGTGACCCCCTTCGCGTCGCTTTTGCAGAGCATTCACATGCGGCGGCGGGCGGCGGGGTCGGCCGATGCGGTGGAGAAGGTGCACTTCGTGTGGCTCAGCCGGGATCAATACGCCTTCGAGTGGTTTACCGATCTGCTGTCCCGGCTCGAGGCCGAAGGGGGCAGCGAGTTGTTCGACATCCACATCTACCTGACGGGGGCGCGGGCGGACATGGTCGGGGGCACTCTCGATCTGGCGCGGGCGGTGCTCTATGATCACACGCTCAGCGACGTAGTGACCGGCCTGCGCGCGCGTACGCGCTTTGGGCGGCCCGACTTCGATACGCTGCTTGGCCAGTTCTCGGCCGTGCCCGGGCTGCCCAAGCCCGACGTGTTCCTGTGCGGCCCGCCGGGTCTGGCTCGGAGCGTGGGCAAGGTGTGTGAGGCTCACGGGTTGCGATTTCGTCACGAACGCTTCTGAGCGGTGGGCGATGGGTCGGGGGCGAGGAGTGATGATGGACGCGATGGTGGACGCGATGGTGGACGCGATGGTGGACGCGGTGGTGGAGCGGTAGGTCTTGGTGACCAATTCCTCACGACGGGCGGAGGATCCCGCGTAGTGCGGTTGGCGAAGTTGGTTGGTCCCCGTACGTGACGAACACCTTGCCACTGGCGGACGATAGGGCGCAGTGATTTTGGTGGGGTCGGTCGATCCTCGTACGCTCGCTATGAAGGGCGAGCGATTCGAAGCGCCGGTTGACGCGGTTGTTCCGGTTGCGCTGGCTCGGGGGCATCGGTCATGCTGCATGCATGGTTTCGTTGCGTTGGCCGGGCCACAGGGGCTGGATCGTGGTGGGGTTGGCCGTCGGGCTGGCCGCGTGCTCGGGCGAGGATTCGCCCAGTGGAAGCGACGAGGTCACGGGGATCCCGCTCCCCATGACCATGACCTCGACCGGTCCGAGCGAGGAGGCGGGCGACATCGAGAAGCTCGACCTGCCGGACCCCGACGGTACGGGGCTGGCCGACGATGGCTCCGAAGAGTTGGGCTGTCAGAAGGTCGACTTCGTGTTCGTGATCGACAGCTCGGGCTCGATGCAGGACGAGCAGGACAACCTGCTGGCGAGCTTCCCCGGGTTCATCGCGGCCATCGAGAACACCCTGGAGCTCGACGACTTCAACCTGATGGTGGTCGACGCGGGGCAGGTGCTGGCGGCGGGGTGCGACGGCACGCTGGGGGCGGGCCAGGTGCGCTCGTCGACGGGACAGGACTGCATGATCGCGGGGGGTCGGCGCTACGCCACCTCGGAGCAGGCCGACCTGGTGGGCGCGTTCACGTGCATGGGCTCGCGGGGTTTCGATGGGTCGGGCGACGAGCAGACGATGGACTCACTATTGGCGGCGGTGGGCTCTTTGGTGGGGCCGGGCCAGTGCAACGAAGGCTTCCTACGCGACGACGCGATCCTGGTGGTGACGATCATTACCGACGAGGAGGACAGCCCGCTCGATACCTCGTTCAACCCCCCGCTCGACGGTAGCTGTGAGCCGGCCGACTCCGACCTCAACTCGGTCGGCGATCCGGCGAGTTGGCATGCATCGCTGGTGGCGGCCAAGGGCGGGGACGAGGACGCGGTGGTGGTGCTCTCGCTGCTCGGCGATTGCGACATCGCCGGTAGCTGTCCGGGGATCGCGTTGGCCAACCCCCTCGATCCGACCAGCGACGTCTCGGGGGCCGAGCCGGCGCCGCGGCTACGGGCCTTCACCGAGATGTTCGGCTTTGGCTCGGTGGGGCCGGTTTGTGCGGACGACTACGCGCCGTTCTTCGAGGAGGCGGTAGGGATGATCGACAGCGCGTGCGACGACTTCGAGCCGCCGGCCTGAGCTCGGTGACCGAGGCCGGAACGTGGTTGGGCAGCGTCGTCGTGGGCGTCGAACGTTGATCGAGAGCGCGGGAGACGACGTTGGGCGACTGCGAGGCGACTGCGAGGCGACTGCGAGGCGACTGCGACGAAGGATGAGCCCGTGATGGGCCTCGTCTGTCCCAGTCGCGGCCGTGTACCGGAAAGCCGGACCCGGCGACCCTGGTCGGGTGTTTAGCGTTGGATTCCATAGAGGGGCGGGTGCGTGCGATCTGGTGGCCTCGCTGGATGGTGCGGTCCGGGTTCCGTAGAATCGGCTCCTCTTGGCGGATTCGAGTGAAAACCTTCGATTCCCCGTGCTGACGCCAGCGTTGCTCGGTCTGGCCGGGCTGGTCACGGGGTTGGCGTGGCAGACGGGGTCGGGTGCGGTCGCGGCCGGGGTCGCGGCGGTGCTGGCCGGGGTGACCGGGTGGTTGCTGGGCTCGGATGCCCAGCAGGCCCTGGGCCGGGTCGGTCGCACCGAGCGCGAGCTGGGCGAGGCGAAGACCCAGCTGCAGGCGCTGGAGGACAAGTCGACCATCACGCCGCAGGAGCACGAGCGGGTGGTGGCGGAGCGCGATCGAGCCCTCGAGCAGGTCTCGACGCTCCGGGAGGAGCGAGACGAGGCGCGGTCGAAGGCCAAGGATGCGCTGGACGACAAGGCCCGAGCGGAGCGCCGAGTCGGGGACGTCGAGGCCCGCGAGGCGGATCTCGACAAGGGGCTGACCGGTGCCCGACAGGAGCGAGAGGCGGCGCAAGCCGAGCTACTGCGCAGCCAAAAGTCGCGAGCGGCGGCGGAGCACGAGGTCGAGCTGGCCCGCGAGGCCTTGGCCAAGGTCCAACGAGATCTGGAGGAGTCGCGCGAGGCGGTCCGAGAGCTGGAGACGAGCCGAGGCTCGGGGGCGTCCAGCGAGATGGTGCTGGAGCTGCAGAGCCGCGTGGCGGAGCTGGAGGCGGAGCTGGAGCTCAGTCACAACCACTCGCCCGACACGTTGCTGCCGCACGGGCCCGAGCGCATGGTCACCGAGCTGGGCGAGTCGCTGGCCACGATCGACGGGATCTTGGCGGCGATGCACGAGATGAACACGGGGCTGCGGGGGATCAGCGAGAACGTGGAGCTGCTGGCGTCCAACGCCGAGGAGAGCAGCTCGTCGATCTTGGAGATGGCGGCGGCCAACGACGAGGTGGCCGAGAGCATGTTCAACCTGGCCGCGTCGGTGCAGGAGACGGCGACGTCGATCGAGGAGATGACCTTCTCGGTCAAGGAGGTGGCCAAGAACATCGAGGCGCTGTCGACCACGGCGGAGGAGACCTCGTCGGCGATGAACGAGATGGACATCTCGATCCAGCAGGTCGAGAACAACGCCAACGAGACGGCTCAGCTCTCCGAGGAGGTGGTGTGGGCGGCCGAGGGCGGCGTGGACGCGATCAATCAAACGATCGAGGTGATCAACATGATCAAGAACTCCGCGGCCGACGCGGTGTCCGTGATCAGCCGCCTGGGGGGGCGGATCGACGAGATCGGCACGATCCTCAGCGTGATCGACGACGTGTCGGAGCAAACCAACCTGCTGGCGCTCAACGCGGCGATCATCGCGGCCCAGGCCGGTGAGCACGGCAAGGGCTTTGCGGTGGTGGCCGACGAGATCAAGGATCTGGCCGAGCGCTCGGCCACCAGCACCAAGGAGATCGCCGAGATCATCAAGGCGGTGCAGCGCGAGTCGAAGAACGCGGTGCAGGCGGTGCAGCGCTCGAGCAAGAGCGTGGACGACGGGGTACGGGTCAGTCACCAGGCCGAGGACGCGCTCAAGCGGATCTCCGACGCGGCTCGCCGCTCGACGCAGATGGTCCGCGAGATCGCCCGGGCGACGGTGGAGCAGACCAAGGGTTCCAAGCAGGTGACCGACGCGATCAACGTGGTGGCGACGACGGTGCAGCAGGTGGCCACCGCGACGGCCGAGCAAGCGCGCGGGGCGGAGCAGATCATGCGCTCGGCGGAGAAGATGAAGGCGATCACCCGGCACGTGGAGCGATCTACCCAGGAGCAGACCCGGGGCAGTCGCCAGATCACCCGCGCGATCGAGACGATCAGCGAGATGGTCAACCAGCTCAACGAGGCCCACCGCGGCCAGACCGAGAGCGCGGGGGCCATCGTGGGGGCGCTGGAGGAATTGGCCGCGAACACCCGGCGCCAGCGCGATCGCCTCCGGACCTGAGGGCACGCGCCCCCGCCGGGGCCACCGACAGCGCCACCGAGAGAACATCGCCGTCGGAGCGCGGAGGCGGGGATCGGGCTCGTTGCGCGGGATCGGCCAGCGGGGTGTGGTCGGGAGGCCGGGGGCCCTCGCTCGGTTCGCGGGGGGCTGCTATCGTGTCCGCGTGTTCGGCATCGGCCCAGTCGAGATGCTCGTGGTCGCGGTGCTCGCGTTGCTGCTGTTCTCGCCCCGCGAGCTGCCGAAGATCATCAAAGGGATCTCCCAGCTGTGGGGCTCGCTGCGGCGGACGGCCGACGAGTTCCGCGACGCGATCATGCAAGAGGAGGCGATGCAGGACATCAAGGACGCGGTCAACGGCACCAAGGCCGAGCTGCGCGATGCCGAGAGCGCAGCCCGGCGCGAGCTGATGAAGGCGCGCATGGAGGCGCGAAGGGCTCAGAACAAGCTGACCAAGGTGGCGCGCGAGCGGGAGCGACAGGAGCGCGAAGCGGCCGCCAAGGCGATGGCCGAGGGCGGCGGCGACGATGGAGAGGGCGGCGGCGACAATGGAGGCGGCAGCGAAGGTCGCCAGAGCAGCGCAGGCCCGGGCCCCGCGCCCGCTGGAACGGTGGCGTCCGGCTCGTCGGCGACGGCTGGCAAGCCGTCGGGGTCTGGTGGCGCGACCCCTCATTCGAAACCCGCGCCGGTGTCCGCGTCCAAGTCTGCACCGGTGTCGGCGCCCAAGTCGGCCGACTCCCGCCCCGCGGCGACCAAGCCCGACGGTTCGGATGGAGGCTCTTCGGCCAGCCAAGGCGCTGCCTAGGTTGGCCTCGCGATCGTGATCATGGCCAAGGACGAAGATAACGGTGAAGATGGGCTGGCCGAAGGTCCCGAAGACGACAAGCCGATGTCGTTCTTCGACCACCTCGCGGAGCTGCGCAACCGGCTCATGCGGGCGGCGGGCAGCTTGGCGCTGGGGTTCGTGGTCTGCTACGCGCTGGTCGACGATCTGACCCAGCTGCTGCTCCAGCCCTACCGCAATGCGTGGTGGAGCGTGGTGGAGTCGGACATGGCGGAGTTCGGGTCCTCTCGGCTGCCCGAGACCGGACCCCAGCTGCAAAATCTCACCGCGTTCGAGAGCGTGCTGACCGACATTCGGATCGCGCTCATCGGCGGGCTGTTCCTGGCCGCGCCGGTGGTGTTCTACCAGCTGTGGATGTTCATCTCGCCGGGCCTGTACAAGCGCGAGAAGAAGCTGGTGGTTCCGTTCTCCGCCACCAGCGCGGTGATGTTCGCGGGAGGCGCGGCCTTTTGCTTCTATCTGGTGCTGCCGCTGGCCACCGAGTTCTTGCTGACCTACCCGCTCAACAAGGACATGGGGGGCAATGCGGTCAAGATCATCGCCAACTACACGTATACGGACTACATCAAGTACACCACCCGGCTGCTGCTGGGGTTCGGCCTGATGTTCCAGTTTCCGCTGGGGGTGTTCTTCCTCGCCAAGGCCGGGGTGATCACCCACAAGACCCTGCTGCGGCACTGGAAGATCATGGTGCTTTCGTTCTTCGTGGTTGGGGCGTTCCTCACCCCGCCCGAGCCGGTCAGCCAGGTGCTGAGGGCGCTGCCGATGATCGCCCTGTTCTTTGCGAGCATCGGGGTCGCCTACATCGTGAGCAAGCCGGAGCTCGAGCGGATCGAGAAGCTCGAGGCGGAGCTGGCCGCCCAAGCTGACGACGACGATTGAGACTCGATCCTTCGTGAGCTCGGCCCGCAGCCGGGGCCAGGATCCGAGCCAGGATCCGGGCTGAGATCCATATCGAGTCCGGGTGAGCGATGGCTCAGCGCGCGGGGGACGGGCGCCCCGGATGGGTCGAGATCGATGATCGAGCCAAAGGCGACTCGCCCCGGCGGTCGGGCCCGACAAGGGCGTGAAGGGTGTTCGGCCGATTAGGATGTCGATCGTCCGGGTTGGACCATCAGTTGCGGGCTTGGCGCGAGTCCGACAGGCGGGGCATCCTTTGCCGCCTGGATGGCCTAGGCATGCGGACCAAGCTTGCCTATCCTTCGCCGCATGTTCGGGTTTCCGCGTCTTTCGCGCCTTCTGTCCTGTCTTGCGGCGGTACCCCTGGCCACGGCTGTGCTGAGCGCCGGGTGCACGTGTGGTTCTGGCCCCTACGAGGGCGATTACTTCGATGGCGAACGCCCTGGCTCGATGAAGGGGGTCAAGTTCGTCGAGAGTGATAAGGGCGATCCCAAGCTCATCGGGTGTGCCGACGGTCAGCGGGAGGGCTTTGCCGATCTCAAGAAGCACCCGCGCGTGGCGGGTTGCATCGGCGAGTGGGACGGCACCAAGAGCCTGCGTGACAAGCCGACCGGTAAGGCCTGCGGCGATGACGGCCAAAAGTGTGCGGTTCCGGCCGATCTGTGCGCGCCGGGGTGGCACGTGTGCGGCAACGCGGGCAAGGCCAAGGACATCACCGACCGCGCGAGCGTGGAGGATTGCAGCAACGCGGGGCCGGGCCGCTTCAACGCAGCGGTGAGCCACTCGATCAGCGAGGAGATCGATCCCTGCCCGAAGATCACGGCCGCGACGACGCTGCCTTGCTTCCAGGCGGGCCTGGGTGCCGAGCCGGTGTGCTGCGGCAACGATTGCCTCTCGGGCAAGTGCAAGGACGGGGTGTGGAAGGGCAAGACCATGATCTCGCGCGGCACCAGCGAGGGCTGCGGGGCGGTCACGTCCAGCTCGAATGCCGGGGTGATGTGCTGCTTCGACGGCGACGACAACCCGGTGGCCGATGTGAAGGCGCCGGCGGCTGACGGTGGCGATGCGAAGGCGCCGGCCGCTGACGGTGGTGATGCGAAGGCGCCGGCGGCTGACGGTGGCGATGCGAAGGCGCCGGCCGCAGATGCGAAGGCGCCGGCCGCAGATGCAAAAGCGCCGGCCGCAGATGCAAAGGCGCCGGCCGCAGATGCGAAGGCGCCGGCCGCAGACGCGAAGGCGCCCGCCAAGAAGGCCGGCTGACCCGGCGCAATCGCGCCGATCCCGTCAATCAGCCTTTGCGAGTCCATCAACCTCTTTTCGAGACCTCATCGAAGCCGCTGGCAGTCCACGATGGGATCTGCGAGCGGCTTTTCGGGTTGAACGACGAGCCACCACGATCTCGGGAGCAATGACGGCATGATGGTGTCCAATCGAGGGTCGGTCTTTCGCTTGCTGGCGTGGCAGTGGAAGGCGGTGGGGCTGTTTACGCTTGGCGGGCTGGCGGCGGTGGTGATCTGGCACTTCCCGTCGCTGCACTTCTTGGCGATCCCCACGGCGCCGCTGGCGGTGGTGGGCGCGGCGTTGGGCATCTTCGTCAGCTTTCGGACCAACTCGGCCTACGATCGCTGGTGGGAGGGTCGCAAGCTGTGGGGGCGCATGATCAACGTATCGCGCCACTTTTGCACCCAGGTCCTCAACTACTTGCCGGCGGCGGAGCGCGAGGCACAGCGACGGATCGTGCATCGCCACGCGGCCTACGTGCACGCACTGCGCTGCCTGTTGCGCACGCAGGATCCGCTGGCCGACGAGGACTTCTTGCGGGTAGTCCCCGACGATCCCGAGGACTACCGGGGGCAGAGCAACATCACCCATGCGTTGCTCCACCGCCAGCACGTCGATCTGGTCGCGCTAGACGACGCGGGGCAGCTCAGCGGGTTTCGGATGCAGCGGCTCGATCACAGCATCGAGGAGATGCTGGCCGTGCAGGGAGGCTGCGAGCGGATCAAGAAGACGCCGATGCCTCGCGGCTACGGCTTCATCGCCGAGCGCTTGATCATGGCCTATGGCCTGCTGTTCCCCTTGGGCCTGGTCGAGTCGCTGTCGTGGTTGGTGGTGCCCATCAACATTCTGGTATGCCTGTCGTTCACCCTCATCAGCGAGGCGGGGCGCGTGCTGGAGGATCCCTTCACGATGTTCTGGAACGGGCTGCCCTTGCACAACATGTCGATGACCGTCGAGCGCAACCTCGGGGATCGGCTCGGCGACGAGGATCTCGTGGACGTCCCCGGTGTGGATCCGCGCGGGATCTTGATGTGATAGGTCAGGCCCGGGCGACGCGCTCGATGAGGCCCGACTGCTCGAGGCTGACGTAGTGCGCGAGCACTTCCCGCTGCGGCCGGCCCACCTCGAGCACCGGGGAGGTGACCACGTCCTGGTTGCGGCCCCAGAACTGCAAGCGACGACCGACCCAGCGGTGGTCGTGGCCCATGGGGGGCAGCTGGACCGCCCGTAGGCGCAGGGCCGCGTGATGTCGCTGCCAATTGCCGGTCTCGAGATCGCGTACGCCCACGCACTCGTCGAGGCGGAGGTGATACTCGGTGTTGCGGGTCACGAACATTCGGTGACGTCGACGGTTGATCGGCATGCCTCCACCAGTGCCTCAAACCCGGGGACGCCCCAAAAAACCGACGATCGCAGCCTACATTGTACTACCTTGCGCGTTAGGCGTAATGTACGGACTTCTTCGTGGGTTGGGTGCGGTTCGGTCGAGGGAGCGCGCCGGGGAGCGAGGCTGCTAGACTGGGGCTCGTTGGCCCGTAACCGCCTGCTTTCTGCGCTGCCTCCGTTTGGTCGGGGGGCTCTGGCGCTGTTTTCGGTCACCGTGCTGCTGACGGCGCTGCTGGCCGATCAGCCGATCGCACAGCAGCTGGTGCTCGACCCGGGGGCCGTGCTCACGGGCCAGGGGCTATGGCAGCCGCTGACCGCCAATTTCATCTTTCCCGACGGTCGGGTCGCTCTTTTGCTGGGCACCTTGCTGGTGCAGTGGTTTCTCGCCGGTCCGCTGGAGGCGTTTTGGGGCACCCGCAAGTACGTGACCTTGGTGGTCGGCTGCGGCGTGGCGGGCCACGCGGCGACGGTGTTGCTGGCGCTGGTCGTTCCCGAGGTCCGGGGCGTGAGCATGGCCGGAGCCACGGCCATGGATCTGGCGGCGGTGGTCGCGTTCGGGGTGTTCATGGGCCAGCGGCCGCTTCAGCTCGGGGGGGTGATCCCGCTCAGTGGGCGCACGCTGGCGATCATCATCGCAGTGTTGTCGGTGATCTCGCCGCTCGCGCGCGGCGCCGAATGGCCCGTGGTCGTGCCCGGGGTGGTGTCCATGGTGATCGCGCTGCTGGTGGTGACCCAGCCCTGGCGCCGACTGCGGAAGTCGGGCAAAGTCGGGGGGCGCAGACGCAAGAAGCGGCCGGCTCACCTGCGGGTGATTCGGCCCGACGACGAGCTGCTCAACTAATCTCCAGTCTCCAGGCCAGGCCAGTCCAGTCCAGTCCAGTCCAGTCCTGCCCTGCCCGCACGGAACACGGACACGAACCCCCTTTCTCTGACCGACGGTGTCGATCGAGGATCAAGATCCAGGCGAGACGCAGACGTCGCTGACGACGACGTTCTTCGCGCCCGAGCACACCCACCGCCAGCTGCGGCGAGTGATGCTTCGGGTCAAGGGCGGCCCCGACATGGGCTCGCAGAGCACGGTGGCGCGCTCGCGGATCACGATCGGGCGGAGCGCGGTCAACGATCTGGTGCTCACGGACTCTTCGATTAGCGGCACGCACGCGGAGATCGTGCTGGGGGACAACGGCGTGCAGCTGCACGACCTCGACAGCACCAACGGCACGTTCATCGGAGCGATCCGCATCCGCTCGGCGTGGATCGAGCCGGGCATGGTGATCAAGGTCGGCAAGACCGAGATCGAGCTCATCCAGGCCGACGAGGTCCAGGTCCCGATCTCGGGCGAGGATCACTACGGGGCGCTCTACGGCCGCAGCCCGGCCATGCGTGAGGTCTTCGCGATCCTCCAGCGAGTGGCGCCCACCGAGATGAGCGTGCTGATCGGCGGCCAGACGGGCACCGGCAAGGAGCTGGTGGCTCGGGCCCTGCACGACGAGTCCCCGCGCCAAAAGGGCCCCTTCGTGGTGCTCGACTGCGGGTCGCTGCCCCGCGAGCTGGCCGAGGCGGCGATCTTGGGTCACAAGAAGGGGTCGTTCACCGGTGCGGTGAGCGACCGGCCGGGGTGCTTCGAGGAGGCCGACGGCGGCACGCTGTTCCTCGACGAGATCGGGGAGCTGCCGCTGGAGCTCCAGCCCAAGCTGCTGCGCGTGCTCGATCGCCGCGAGGTGCAGCGGATCGGCGAGAGCCAGGTGCGCAAGGTCGACGTGCGGGTGGTGGCGGCCACGCACCGCGACCTGCGAATGATGGTGGGGCAGGGGTCGTTCCGCGAGGATCTCTACTTCCGCCTGTCGGTGATGACCGTCGATCTGCCGCCTCTGCGTGAGCGGGGTGACGACGTGATCATGCTGGCGGAGCGCTTCTTGGAGGATCTGGTGCGGATGATGAACGGGGCCATGCCGCGGCCCGTGTTCAGCGACGCGGCTCGCGACGCTCTTTTGGCCGAGGCGTTCCCGGGCAACGTTCGACAGCTCAAGAACATCGTGCAGCGAGCGGCCCACCTGTGCCGCAACGGGAGCATCGAGCCCAGCGATCTGCACCTGGGTCGTCGCGAAGAACGCCCGGTGGCGTCGTCGACCGACCAGGGCTCCGGCAATGCGCCGGGGATCGACCCGGCGCTCTACGAGCAGCCCTTCAAGGAGGCCAAGCAGGTCATGGTCGACACCTTCGAGCGGGCCTACTTCGGCCGGTTGTTGGCCAAGACCGACAACAACCTCAGCCGTGCCTCGGCGGAGGCGGGGATCACCCGTTACTACCTGCGCGAGCTGCTCAAGCGGCTCGGGATGCACAAGTCCAAGGAAGAGGCGGGGTGAGGCAGGCCTCCCTGCGACGGGCCGGGCCGCGGTGGCGGGGAGCCGCCCCGAGGGCCGCGGTCGTGCTCGCGGTCGTGCTCGCGGCCGGGCTGGGAGTGGTCGGAGGGCCCACCGCCTGCGGCGAGGACGAGCCGCCGCCGGTCACGGCGGCCCGGGCATTCGCGCGGGCCATTCGTATGGGTGACGTCAAGACGATGCTGACCCTGGTCGATACCCAGACGGTCACCCGAGTGAGTCAGGCGGCCGAGCGGGCTAGCGATCAGGTGGGGGGGCGGCGCAGCGTCGAGCCGATGGAGATGCTCCAGGTGGTCGACGTGGACCCGCGCTTTCAGATCGCCTCCGCCGAGCTCCGTGAGGGCGACGACCAGCGAGCGGTGGTGCAGCTGACGGGGGCCGACGGTACCGTGCACTCGCTGGAGCTCATCAACGAGGACGGCGCGTGGCGGGTCTTGTTGCCGCGGCCCCCCGGCCCTATAGGCGAATCGTGAGCGACGACGAGCACAAGGCCTCCCCAGAGGCGGTCGAGTCCGACGGGGGCCCGGCGCAGGCCGAGTCGACCGATGCCGAGTCGTCGGCGTCGGAACTCGTGGGATCGGACCAAGGAGCCCATCGGCCAGCAGGGTCGCCAGCAGGGTCGCCAGATGATTCCGCTCGGCCGTGGCGGGTGATGATGGCCAAGACCCCGCTGTGGAAGGTGGTCGCGCAGCTGCTGCTGGCGCCGCTTTTGGCGGCTGGTGCGGTCGGGGTGCACTGGTGGCTCAACGTGCCCGACAAGATCCTCGAGTCGTCGCGCGATCAGGGGGCCAAGAAGAAGAAAAAGAAGAATACGCGTGGCAAGCGCGGCAAGCGCGGCAAGCGCGACAAGAGTGCTCAGCAGGATCGCTCGCCGCAAGCGCTCGAGGCGGAGCGTGATCGCTACGCGTCGGTGCCATTCGACCAGGAGCCGGTGCGAGCTGCTTGGGCGCGACGCCATCAGGCGATCATCAACCGCGCCGTGGTGCTGGCGCGGCGGGATGCCTTCGAGGGGGCGCCCGAGCAGCCGCGGGTGGTGCTCAGCGACACGAAGTGTCACACGGTCCGCTGCCGTTTTACGCTGCGGTCGAAGTACCCTCATGCGTTGGAGGCCGTCGGGGACGCCCTCGCTCGGCTGGAGTCGAGCGAACAGGACGTGTGGCACAGCTACGAGCGGACCGTGGCGGCCCCGCCCGAAGGCAAGCCCAAGCCCGAGCCCGAGCACTACGTACAGGTCACCGTCTCGTTCCGTACCGACGCGACCGACTCGCGGTCGATGTCGATCCGCCCTTTGCCTGTCGTCGAGACGGGGGAGCGAGCGGAGGCGGAACAAGCCAGTGCAGACGAGCGCTCCGGCGCCTGAGTAGTCTGCGCCCGGAGCTCGTCAGGGTCGGGCGCACGGGCGGGGTGTTCGTCGGTCAGCCGGGGATTGCCGTGGCGAGCCTCCGCATTAGAAGCGGAGGCTGCTACTAATCGATGCGCCGCCTTCAGGGCGGGGCATGATCCCCAACGTCAACCCACGGCGGAGCATCGCGTCGCTTCCGGGCTTACGTTTGTGGATGAACAGCAGCCCCGTGAAGATGAGGGTGGTCAGCCCGAAGACGCCGGTGGCGACACCGGCGATGATCTGGGTGGTTTTGACGCGCTCGCCGAGACGGCAAACGTTGGCGACCCCGAGGTTCCTGGCCCCTGGGCCGCTGCCGTCGTCGGCTTGGAGTTCCGAGCCGTCCTCGTCGGTGACGTTGTACTCGCAGATGTCGTCAACCGTCATCGGGTTGACCTGGTTGTCTGGATTATCGTTGCGTAGGGAGTTGTTGGCGGCTTCGATGAGCCGGGGCCGGAACCCGAAGGAGTTGTCGTCACTCGCGGTGATCCACACGCCGGTTCCGATCGTCACGCCCGCGGCGGCGACCGTGAGACCGAGCGTGGTGCCGAACCCGACCCACTTCCACCGCGGCGTGGGTTTTTCGAGGCCCATCCACAGCGTGCTCTTTTCTCGCTGGGTTTGTTCGGGCTCCTCGGGCTCGGGCTCGACCTCGACCTCGGGCAGGGGATCGGGACGCGGCGGTAGATCCGTGTCCGCATCGGTGGGCGGCATCAGCTCGTTGACGATCGTGACGGCGGTGGCGTCGATCGTGCCGTCGGCCAGGTCGGCCTTGGTGACCGGCATGCTGGCCTGGGCCTCGAGGGTCCCGGCCTGTGCGTCGAGGATCTGGATGTCGAGCTGATAGCCGCCGTCGGCCGGCGCGAGGTAGCCGAAGATCAGCCGTCGGACGCCGAGGGTCCGTCCGCCCTCGGCCAGGCAGTCCACGCCGTCGTTGGTGCAGCCCATGGTCAGCCGCATCTCTTCGAGGCTGATCTCCTCGCCCCCGCTCAGTCCCCGGTTGGCGAAGGCCTTGCGCAGAGCGACGGTCAGCTTCTTGCCGGCGGGTTTGTCCTTGCTGTCCAGGCCCAGCACGCTGGCGGGGGCATCGTCGGGAGCGAGTCGGAGCAGCGGTAAGGGCTCGGCCGAGGCGAATGCCGGGGTCGATGTCATCATCGTGACGCTGGCGAGCGTCGCGCACAGGCCCGAAGCGAGGGCGCGTGCGACCGGGGAGCGGGGACGAAGGGCTCGCGGATGAGGGTCTTCGAGGGTCCTCGACATCATGGAGTCGTCGGGCCGCGGCGGCGCGGGCTTTTCGCGGGGCCGGTGGCCCCGGTGGGGGGTTTACGTTGGCATGGCGGGCGTGGTGCTGGGAAGGCTAAATTGGGCCTCGTGATGGGCCCGGCCCAGGGTTCGGGCTCGACCGTGATCTCGCCCGATGCGGACGAGTCGCTCGTGGCTCCTGGCTCCAGCGAGCCGTCGTCGTCGCCCAGGTCTCCGCTGGATTCGCCGCTGGACTCGTCCGAGGGGTCACCGCTCGTATCCCGACGGGGTAGCCGGCCTCGGCTGCGTCACAGCCTGGCCGCCCGGATCTCGGCATTGATGCTGCTGGTGCTGCTGGTGGCGGGGGCTTCGGCGGTGGTGGCTCTGGGCCAGCTACGCGCGCTTCAGCGCGGCTTCGACCGTCTGGTGGAGGTGTACGTGGTGTTCAATCACCGCTTGGCCGAGGCGCACGTGCAGGCGGTGCGGGTGGGGGTCCAGGTGAGGACCTGGCATCAGACCCAGAGCGAGCACGTGGGGCCGGACGTCGGGCTTCAGCTCGGCCCCGCCTTCGAGGCCAATTTTCAAGCCGCGCTTTCCACGCGTAACGAATACATTGCGCAAGCGCGGGCGCCGATCGACGCCGCGCTTGCCGATCCCGAGCGGGTCGAAGCCGAGGAGCCGCTCGAGGATCTGCGCCAGATCCAGGCCGCGCTCGACCAGCTGGAATCGCTGGCCGTGCTCGACGAGATGGTCGATCCCCGTGAGGTGCTCGAGGATGTCAGCCTGCAGGGGGGCATCGAGCAGCAGTTCAAGAAGCTCGCGGAGAAGAGCCGTAGCGCGATCACCCGGCTACGGGCCGAGGTCCAGGCCGCGCAGAGCCGGACCGAACGCCTGACCCTGACGTTCACCTTGATCATCGCGGCCTTGGGGGTGTTTGCGGCGGTGGGGGTCTTCTTGACCCTCCGGCCCCTGCGGCGGCTGACCGAGGGGGTGCGCAAGCTCAGCGGGGGGGACTGGTCCCAGCGGGTCTCGCCCTCGGGGCCCGGGCGCGAAGACGAGGTCAGCCAGCTCGCTCGCGAGTTCAACCATATGGCGGCGGCCCTCGAGGAGCGCGAGCGACGGCTCTTGCGGGGCGAGCGACTGGCGGCGGCCGGTCAGCTCGCGGCCCAGATCACCCACGAGATCCGCAACCCGCTGTCGAGCGTGGCCCTCAACGCGGAGCTATTGGAAGACGAGCTGGCCGACGCCAGCCCCGAGGGGCGGGAGCTGCTGGCCAAGATCTCCAAGGAGGTCGATCGCCTGACCGCCGTGACCGAAGACTACCTGTCGTTCGCTCGGCGTCCCAAGCCCGAGCGGCGGCCCTTCGATCTGCGCGAGGAGCTCCACGATCTGCTCGACTTCATGGCGCAGGAGTTCGACATGGCGGGGATCGAGGTCGAGCCTCATCTGCCCGATGTGCCGGTGCATGTGCGAGGTGACGCCAACCAGCTGCGCCAGGTGTTCATGAACCTGGTGCGCAACGCCCAAGAGGCGGTGCTCGACGAGGAGCAGGAGCCCGAGCGCCGACCGCGGATCGACGTGGAGATGTGGTGTAAGGACGAGCAGGTCTTCGTTGTTGTCCGGGACAACGGCCCGGGGATCCCGGTGGCCGAGCACGAGGTCGACCGGATCTTCGAAGCGTTCTACACCAGCAAGGCCCAGGGCACCGGCCTGGGGTTACCCACCGTGCAGCAGATCGTGCAGGATCACGACGGCGGGGTGCGGGTGGCGAAGACGGGCCCGGCGGGCACGGCATTCGAGGTTCGGCTGCCCGCTTGCGCTCCCGAGGGCGGCTCCGTAAGCTCGCCCGCGGCAATCCCACCGGGGACGATCCCCGTCGTGAGCTGACCATGATGACGTCGCGTACTCCTGTTGCCCTCGCCTTTGCGCTCGCCGGTCTCGGTGTCTCCAGCGTCTCGTGCACCGCCATCCTCGCTCCGCGCGACGACGTGCAGCGCTGTGGCACCGCCGACGACTGCGACGCCACCGGCGACGAGCGCTACGTGCCGGCCTGCCGCTTCGACGATCCCACCCTCGATGCGGACGAGTTCGAGAAGATCTGCGTCGCCGATTTCAAGACCAGCGTGGGCTGCAACCCCGACAACTACCTGACGATCTCGAACTCCAGCGAGCCGCATCCCTACGGAGAGGCGTTCATGCTGCTGGCCGACTCGGCCCGCTACGTCACGTGCGAGGAGTCCCAGCTGGGGATCAAGGGCTGTCCCCCTCCCAGCGGAGGCAGCTGCAACTCCGGGCTGACCACCAACGAGCAGAACCTGTGCGACGACGGCAACCCCCCGGCGGTCGCGATCGAGACCGAGACGCTGGGCCAGGACGTGCGCGACCAGTTCTGTCGGGCGTTCTTCTGCGACGAGCGCTTCGTCTGCGACACCGAGTCCAACACCTGTGTGCTCTGCGATCCCGAGCAGCCCTTTGGCGAAGGCGGGTGCGGCGAGGTCTTCATCAACGGCGCGCCGTCGTGCGTGTACCAGTCTTACTCGGGTCCCGACGACGATGCGTGCGCAGACTCTGCCGAGAACGACGGGAACCTGATGAACGAGTCGGTGACCTTCGGCTCTTGCATGTAGCGGCGCGGTCGCCGACACGGCCGTCATCACGGCCGTCATCGGCTCCGGGAATCCCTCGCTAAATCGCGTGCGCCACCCCCCGGGCGGTGCTAAGTGTAAATTGGCGACGGAATTGGCCGAGGTTCAGCCCACGGTAGGAACCGAGTGGGATGCCAGCCAATTTCGACTCCACGACGGCTTTGCACGTCGTTGGGGCCGATCGCCACCCCCCACCCGCCTGTGCCCCGTCAACCACCCGCCTGGGGGCGAGTGGTCGGCAGTCGCGCGACCAAGGCCTGCCCATGCCCTTCGACCCCACGTCCGACCCCACGTCCGACCCCGACGAGGACCCTCCATCGAGGTCTGATTTCTTCATTCGACACCGCCGTCGTCCTCCCCGGCCACGAAGGGTGGCGGCACGAATCGACGCCCGACGTCGGGCGCTCACCCTCGCGATCGTGCTGCTCGGGGCGGCGATAAGCACCCCGCTGGCCTTCATTCGTTGCACCGGTGGGTTCGGGCTCGATCTCTTCTATACCTGGCCGGCGGTGTTGGCCCTGTCGACCCCGGCGGTGGTGTTGCTTCGTGACCTGCGCCAGACCGAGCCGGCGCCGTCGCTGGCCGCCCGGCTTCCCACGCGAGCGCGCAACGGGGTTCGTAGTCGGCGGCGACCCTCCGCTGGCTCCCGCCACGCGGTGCGCCTCAGCGCCAGGCATCGCGGCACAGTCGGTCGACGCGCTTGAGCAGGGTCGGCAGCCGATGGGGGCCGTGCATGCGGGTGATCCCCTGGGCGGCCTGCTGGGCGCTCAGTCCCACCGCGGTCACCAATAGCGGCCGGGAGCTGCCTCCGCGGTGGATCTCGATGGCTGCGCTGCCGCGGAAGTAGTTCTTGGCCACGCCCACCACGGGGATCGTTCCGTCGAGCGCGGCGTGGAGGTGGGCGCCCAGGCCCGGTCGGCCCTGGGCGTCGAGGAACGCGTAGCCGTCGACCACGATCGCGTCCAGCGGCTGGGTGATCTGTTCGAGCACGGCGAGCAGGCAGGGAAGCTCGCGGCGGTACAGCTGGCCGGGTACGTAAGGGGCGATCTCGGAGATCTTCTGCACGTGCTCGGCCGCGGCCTGGTCGGAGGCCCAGTCGTCGAAGACCACGCCGGCCGCGACCGCGAAGGGGGGATCGTGATCCTCGCGGTAGTCCACGTCGACGCAGGCGAGCACGTCGGCCGACCCGTTCGCTAGTTGAGCGGTCCGCGACCTTGGCCGCCAGACTTGGGGGGCACCGCGTGGGCGCGCAGCTGCTCGAGCTCGACGAAGCGCAGCGTGTCCTCGTGGGTGGCCTCGAGCACCACGGGCGGGGCAAAGCCGGCCTCGAGGGCTTCCTTCCAGCGAGCCGCGCATAGGCACCAGCCGTCGCCGGGGCGCAGCCCGGGAAAGCCGAACGCGGGTACGGGCGTGCTCAGGTCGTTGCCCTGCTCGCGGGAGAAGGCCAAGAACTCCTCGGTCATGCGGGCGCAGACCGAGTGCACCCCGTGATCGTGGGGCCCGGTGCGGCAGCAGCCGTCACGGTGGAACCCCGTCATCGGCGAGGTGCAGCAGGTCTTCAGTGGTCCTCCCAGGACGTTCTTGTCGTCACTCACGGCGAGGGTGGTTGTAGATCGAGGGGCCGCCGACGAACAACGCTCTACCCGTAGAGGCGCTCAGAAGCGTGCTGTGGGCCCAATGGCCAGCAGGACGTCGTGGAACACGTCGCCGTCGCCCGCCGCGACCGCGTAGTCGAGGTCGATGTCCATGCCCCAGCGCTCCGAGAACCAGATGTAGCTGCCGACGGTGACGCAGCCGCCCACCAGCACCCGCAGCTCGGGCTTGATGAGCACGTCGAGGTGCGGGCCCAAGCCGACGTAGGGGGTGGCCCGCGGTGAGGGGTGGAAGGGCTTTTTGAAGTAGAGATCGATGGGGAGCCCCAGCTCTTCGGCCCCCGCGGCTCCGGCGACCGTCAGCTCAATCTCCAGCCAGTTGTGGATCACCGAGCGCTCGTAGAAGAGCCCCGCGTAGCCCAGCGGTAGGTGCTCGTACTCTCCCTCGTGGGGAGCGAACAGCGAGATATAGCCGAACTTGGCCCCGATGAGGTTGGGGTGGGCGGCGTGACGATGCCCGGGGTGCTCCTCGGAGACCTCTTCGCGTTTGGGCATCTCGGCCCCGCGGGCCGTGGCGGGCCATAGCGATAAAGGGGCGAGCGATAGCGCGAGTGCGAGCGAGCGTGGCATGGCCGGTGTCTCGGGGAAGCCTCGGACGAGAATACGTGAGGCCCGACCAGATGTTTCTTCTGGGCGTCGGATCTCCATCACCGGGGCCTCGGAGGGCGCCGCAGTAGCGCCGTCGACGCTGGCGGGCCGTTTACTTGCCGAGCTTGGCCAGCCGCTCCCGAGCCACCGTGGGCAGCTTCGGATCCCGAAGCGCCGCCTCGGCCAGCGTCTTGGCGTCGTCCTTTTGTCCCAGGGCCTGGGCCGCGAGGGCGGCGACCACCAGCGTGTCCGACGGCCCTTGGCCGGGTCGAAGATCCCGGAGCGCCCGTCGCAGGTGCTTGCCCGCGGCTGCCTTGCCGCCCTTGCGCTTGGCGAGCCGCAGCGCTTGCCCGGCGAGGCTTATCGGGTGCAGCGGCGCAATGCCCCGGATCCGCCGCCCCGCCACGTCGGTTGCCTTGGCGTCTTGGGTGACCAGCCCGAGCATCAGCAGCCTCGCGGCGGGCTCCAGGCTGTCGCCGTCGATCGCCAGCGCATCACTGAGGTGTTTCTTCTCGTCGTCGGTTCGCCCCGACTTGCGCGCCAGGTTGGCCAGCAGCACCAGCGGCTCGATCGCCTCGCGGTGGTGCCCCCGGGCCGCCTCCAGGTGTCGCACCGCCGACGCCGGCTTGGGCCCTTCGGCCAACAGCTTGGCCAGCATCATGCGCGGTGCGTATCCGTCCCCGCCCTCGGCGATGAGCTGCTCGAGCGTGCGGCTGGCTTGCTCGGTGTCTCCGCCCGCGGCCTGCTCGATCGCCTTTTGGAGCAGGGCGTCGCGCTTGTCTTGTTTTCCCTCGGGTTTTCCCTCGGGTTTTCCCTCGGGGCTGGGCTCCCAGCCGCTCACCTTCTTGTCGAGCTGCGCGAAGAACCATGCCTCGAACTCCTTGTCGATCGTGGCCAGATCCTTGCCCAGGTGCTTCCGGAACAGCACGTCGGTGTGGGCCCCGGTTCGGTACCCTCGGAGGATCTCGATGAGCTTGCCGCGGCCGTAGGTCTGGCCGAGGTAGCGTATGGCGTACGCTGCCGTGGCGTAGGCCACCTCCATCATCGCGCCGCTATCGGCCCGGATGAAGGCCAACTCCAGCTCGCTGAGCCGGCGTAGCTTTCCGGCGCGGCGAGCCTGCGAAAGCAGCTCCGCGCTCTCGCGGGCCCACGCCGGATCGGCCAGCTCCGATTCCCACTCGCTGAGCCCCTCGGTGAACCACCGGGGCACCCGCCCTCCGGAGAGCGCGATGGCGTAGGTATGGCCCAGCTCGTGCCGAACCACCATGTCGATGTTGTACGCGCCGGTGAAGGGCCCCACGAAGGTGATGACGGGGCCGAAGCAGACCGCCAGCGCCCCGAGGCTGGGCACGCCGATCGTGCGCACCGAGAACGACTGGGGATCGGCGAAGAACTCCAGCCGTAGCCGGCCCGCCTTCATCCCGTAGTGAGCGTCGAGCGCGTCCCGGGACGTGCGTACCGAGTCGAGCAGGCCGGGCTCGACGAACTCGCGGTCTTGCTTGGGCAGGCGTACGGTCAGGTCACCCTCGGTGCGCTCGTCGTACTTGGGGTCGATCGTGTTGTCGTAGAGATCAAGCACGTTGCGGGTGCGCTCGTTGAACCTGTCCCGCGTCCAGGCCCGGGCCAGGGCCTCCCGGCCCTCTTGTTCTCGGCCCAGGCGCAGTAGGTTCAGGCCCAGGGCGCTCTGCACGTAGGGATCGTCGGGGGCCAGGCCCGCGCCCTCTTGCAGGACCCGATCCGCCTCGGGGTAAAGGTGCAAGAAGCCCAGGATGTCGCCCAGGTCGACGAAGAATTCGCGCCCGTGGGGGTCGAGGGCGAGCGCCTGATCGCGCCAGCGCGCGTAGGCCTTGGCGTCATCCTCGGCGATGGCCAGACCCGCGAGCACGGCCAGGCCCCCGGTGTGGTTGGCGTTGACGGCCAGCGCTCGATCCTTGCCCCGCTCACGGGCTTCGTCGCGGCGCCCCTCGATGAGTGCGATCCGGCCCAGTACCGCGTGGGCGTCGGGGTTTTGGGGGTCGACCTGCAGCGCCTCCTGGGCGTGGCGTGACGCCTCGGCGAAGCGCAGGCCGTGCAGGTGCACGCGGGCGATCCCCACCAGGGCGTCGGGCTGCCAGGGGTCACGGCCCAGCACCAGGCCGAAGGTCTGCGCGGCGTCCTGCTCGGCGTACTTGACCAGGAACATCGCCCCGCGCAGCAGCAGGACGTCGTCGGCCACCCAGTCCCCTTGCTCGACCGGGGCCAGGCTCTCGGCGTCTTGCAGCACCATGTTGGCGTCGTGGAACGCCCCGCCCGATCCCCGCGACAGGGCGGCCTGGGCCACCGCGACCAGATCGGCCGCCGACTTGGCCATGCCTGCGTCGTAGGCGTCGTAGAGGCTCTCGCGCAGGGTGATCGCCGCGGGATCCTTGGCCTGGCCGCGGCGGGTCATCAGCCACAGCCGCTCGCCCCGCAGCGGCAGATCGTCGGGGTGTTGGCGGGTGCCCTCGTCCAGTAGTGCGCGGGCCGCCTCTAGCTGACCGCGGCGCCACGCCAGCCGGGCCCGGCGCAGTAGCACCTGGGGATCGCGGGGGGCCCCGGCGCTGTCGGCCAGGGTCGCCTCGGCTTGCTCCAGCTTTCCCACCATGATCTGGGCGCGGGCCAGCGTCAGCCGGGCGGACAGGTCGTCGGGCTTGTCGCTCAGGTGCTCGCGCAGGAAGTCGATCGCCCCTTGGGGGTTGCTGCGGAGCACCGCGTCGAGGGCTTCGTCGCGGTCGGTCACCGGCTGGGGCGCGGGGCGCTCGCGCTTGCTCGACGACTGGGCTCCGTCCTCGTGGCCCGCGTAGGCGGCCGACGTGTCCCCCAGCGGGGGCGGCGGCGCCTCCGGCTGCGCGGCGGGAGCGGCCGGGGGGGGCGTGGTCGTCTTGGTGCACGAAGCGCCCAGCACCAGCGCCATGGCCCAGGCGAGCCCGCGACCGGCGATCCTGGGGCGCGAGGAGGTGAGAGCGCCGACTCGCACGAAGGACCGCATGGGACCCGAAATATGGGGAGTCGAGGCACAGGGTGTCAAACGCGAAACCACCGTTCCCATGGTCGAGTCGATCGCACGACAAAACCCCGTGATGCGTTCCCAGCTCGGCTTGGAGGCGCCTCGCCGCCTCAACCGAGCATCTGGGTCAGCCCGTGGGGGGTCGGTGCTATCCTGTCGCTGGCATGGCCGACTCGGACAAAGCCCACACCGCCTATCCGGCCGACGTCTACGAGACCTTCGACGCCTTCATGCAGCAGGTCATCAAGGACGTCTACGACAATGGTGCCAAGCGCGCCGAGTTCGTTGGCCTCGTCATCGCATCGGGAGAGCTGCTGCCCATGGCGTGGGATCGCGCCAAGAAAACGGGCGTCAAGGAGCTGGCCCTAGGGGCGGCGGGGGTGGTGGCGCTGCGCGTCGGGCTCAAGTACCTCATCGGTGGTCCGCTGGGCATGATCCTCACCGGTTTCACTGCCGCCACGTTGGTCTCGTTCTTCTGGTCCAACCAAAAGGAGGTGATGCTCCGGGTCAAGCCCTACAAGCAGGTGATCCGCGATAGCCGCGAGAAGTTCGACGACATCCAGGCCCGCTATCAAGACGGCCGCTACGACGCGGGCGAGCGGGCGCTGCTGGTCGAGGGGCTGCTGCGCCGGGTGATCGGCGAGATCGAGGCGCCGCTGCCCGAGCAAGAGTCGTCCGAGGCGGCCGAGCGCTGACTCGACGCTCGTGGGAGGGCGTCGCGCGATGGTAGCCTGACCGGGTGAATTCCCAAGCGATGAAGCGTCGGACCTTCGTTTTGTGGTTCGGTGTAGGTTCAACCCTGGTGGCCACCGGGTGCCGCGGACGCGCGCGCCGGACTCGGCGCCGTGGACGTCGACGAGGCCGGCGGCGTGGGCGACGACGTCAAGCGGATGCAGGGGTCGAGTCGAACGAGGGTCCGCCGGAAGTCTGAGGGCTCGCGTAGGAGCGAGTCCCGAGCGGCTCGACCTTCGGGCGGTCAGTCTGCCAAGCAGTCGGCGAGGCTGGTCACCGTCTCGAAGCGAGACGATCGTCCCACGGTGAGGCACCGCGCCTGTGTATCGTGTCGAGACGTCAGTCCGTCGTGCAGTCGTCGAGTTCGATCGCTGTCTTGAAGGTGACCGAGTCCACCGTGCAGCGTAGATCTGGGTCGCTTTGCAGCGCGTAGGCGATCGGGCCCGCGAGCACGGTGTCGGGTAGATCGGGTCGGGCCTCGGTGTGTGCGAGTGTCCACTCACCGCCGGGTGCCCGGTAGAGGCCATGAACCTCGCCGTCGACCCGACAGATGCGGAGCTCGGCCTTGCTTTGCCCGTAGGGGGTGGAGCCCACGGTGCTCGTGCCGTCGTCGGTGCTCTTGTGCTCGAAGATCAGCGTGTTGGGGTCGTCGAGCACGCCCAGGCCCACGTGGTAGGTGTTGGGCGCAGGGCTCTCGGGGTCGCGGATCATCAGCCCGCCGATCCGGAACAGATCGCCGGGGGCTGCGGGGCCTCCGGCCGCGTTGGTCACCGTCAGATCCGCGGTCACGGCGAAGCTTCCGCTGACCGGCTTGCACAGGTGATACCCCTGCTGGTTGTTGTACCAGACGGTGTTGGGATCGGGCTCGACGATGCACTGTCTGCCCTGCACCGTCACCGTCGCGCCTTCGCCGTTATGCTGCGTCCAACCGGGGAGGTTGGGGTCGTCGAACTCGTCGTCGAGGTCGTGCAGGGGATCGTAGGGCGGGGGCCAGTCGGCGGCATCGGTCACCGACACGGCGATGCACGAGCCGGCGTCGATCTCGAAGTCTCCCGCGCCTCCGCGGTAGGGAGCCCCGGGGCCCGCCGGGGTGAAGGAGGCCACCGTCGAGTGCTCGGGCAGCAGCTCGAGCAGCTCGCTGGCCATCATGTCACCGAAGGACAGGGGCAGGGTGACGTAGTTGTGCCCGGGCTGCAGCGTGATCTGCATGTGTCCGAAGGCGGGCACGTGCCCCACGGTCTTGTGGGCGAAGGGGCCCGTGTCCCACGACGGGCGTACGATCGGACACTGGCCCAGGCCGTAGGAGAACATGCCCCAGCTGGGGTCGTAGTTCTTTGTCCACGTGGCATAGCGCTGGGTGGTCGCGTCGAACAGGTGGACCGAGCTGGGCGCGCTGTCGAATGAGTCGAAGAACTCCGAGGCGGTCTGCTCGCTGGTGATGAGTGGCTGGGAGATCTTGTTGTACCCGGGCGCGCAACCCTGGACGTACTTACCGGCGATCGTGCTCAGTCCGGTGGCTGCTTCGATCCGGTAGTAGTAGCTCGTGTCGTCGTTTCCCCCGACGTCGACGTGGCTGGTCATCGTCAGTCCGCCCGCCAGCATCGTCGCGCCCGCATGGCCCGGCGCGAAGTAGGGATCGGTCGAGCGCCAGACCTCGTAGGGCCCCCCGAAATCCTGCCAGTCGAGGGTGATGTCGTCGCCGCTTTGCGCGAGCTCGAGGTCGAAGCCGGCGACGGTCTGGACGTGGCGGGCGCTCGACGCCAGATCGTCCAAGAACGCTACAGAGTGAGGCTGTGTGGCGTTTGCGCTATTGGCGCCGGAGCTCGTGGGCACCGTGGGAGCGGCTCGATCACAGGCGCCGAGCGTGCTCGCCGAGACGGCGAGCGCGATGATGCAGACGTTCTTCACGTAGTTGTGATCCTTCCGGATGGTCGGAGCACACGGAGCGGGTGGACGCCCCCTGCGTCCCATCACTCCGGCGACCCCGAGCTGTCCGGGTGAGCGACGTGTCGCCACCCGGATCCTCGGGGCCTGCGTGGCCCTCATCTTGGCAAGGTAGGCACTCGGGCTAGGGTCTTCAAGCGATTATTCGACCCGAATTTCCGTGGGGCATTTTGCGACTGCCGCGGCTGGGTGGGGCAGGATGACCATGTGTGCCGAGGGCTCCGGTTCATCTGCCGGTCATCGTTCGCCGTTCGTCGTTCGAAAGCGTTCGACCCAGGTGCGGCAGGCCGTGATGGCGCCGGACCTGGGTCGTCATGGCTCGGGATGGAGCGGGCTCGGGATGGAGCGGGCCCGAGATGAGGCGGATGTTAGCAGACGGTGACGTTGGGGTTCATCGAGCAGCTGAAGTCGTCGCAATCGGTGAAGCCGTCGTTGTCGTTGTCGACGCCGTCCATGCACTCTTCATCGGTGGACTCGCAGCCCATGACGTTCGGGTTGTTCATCGAGCACGCGAAATCTTGGCAATCGGTGAAGCCGTTGCCGTCGTTGTCGCAGCCGTCGAAGCAGGCCTCCATGGTGTCTTCGGGGCCCTGCATGTCGGGGGGACAGGTGTTGTCGCAAAAATCGACCTTCGGGTTGTCCATCGAGCAATCGAAGTCTTCACAGTCGGTGAAGCCGTCGCCGTCGTTGTCGATCCCGTCCATGCACTGCTCGGCGGTGCTCTCTGTGCACACAGTCACCGTCTCGCTCATCGTGCAGTCGAAATCCTCGCAGTCGATGAAGCCGTCGCTGTCGTTGTCGATCCCGTCCATGCAGGCGGCGTCGTTGTCCTCGGGGCCTCCCGCCGTGTTGCCCTCGGTCTCCGTGTCGTCGGGGGGAGGGTCGCCCGTGGTGTCACCAGAATCCACGTTGGTGTCCGGGCCATTGCCCGTGGGCAACGAGGTCCCCGAGGGATCGCTCTGTGTCGTCGTGGGATTGTCGCTGGTGGACGGCGTGGTGCTGGTGCTGGTGCTCGAGTCGGAGGAATCCGTCTCACCTCCCTCGAGACAGGCGGTGGCCAGCAGGATGATCGAAGCGATGCTCAGTCGTCGTAGTCCGAAGTGCATGATCCCCGGCAGCGTAGACGGAATTGCGCGTCCGTGGGGCGATTACGAGCCGCTCGAAATTCCTCCAGATCCGTGAGCGTGACCTCTCCGTTGGGGTCGAGCGATCGCGCGCGCTCAAAAAAAAGCACGTAATGTCAAAGGGTTGCTCGCTGTTCGGGCCAGGCGACGGCGGCCCGAGGTCTTGGCGCCTGCGCCGGGAGTGGTCGGCAGGGCCCAGATCGGTGGGGTCGATCGGCTCGGCGAGAGATCGGCAACCCGCTGGCAACAGCACGGCGGCCATCAGGTCACGGGCGGCGTACGAGCCGGCCGAGCGAAGCTCCGCAACCGCCACCGTTTCGAATGTACTCAGGAGGATCTCGTGGACCGACCGGTATGTACGCCTTGGATCGTTCGTGGGAGGCGTTGGTGGGCGGATGGGTCGAGCGCAAGCCGATGAGATCCGACGAGGGCGCGCCTACTCGGGAGGACACAGCAGTCCGTCTACGCAGACATTGGTGTCCAGTACGATCGACCAGCAGCACAGCATGTCGCAGGCCTCGGGGCACGGACAGTCCTCGCACTGTACCGGATCGAGCGGGAAGTACGGCGCACACTCTCCGTCCGCGCAGATCTCCCCCTCGTCACAGATGTGCCCGCAAGATCCGCAGTTGAAGGGATCGAACGCGAAGTCGGTGCACGTCTCCTCGCACGCGTCTACGAACTCCTGGCAATCGCCGTGGCATTCGAAATCGCCGCAGACTGGGAGGTCTTCGGGGCATTCGTCCCAGCAGGCGCCGCAGTGTGAGGGGTCTCCGAAGAGGTTCGCGCAGATCCCATTGCAGTTGACCAGCTCGGGGCGACAGCGACAGGCTCCGTCGTCGCATACGCTGGTTGCCGGATCGCACTCGGGCCCGCAGGGTCGGATGCACTCGCCGTCGACGCACATCGTGTCGAGTAGGCAGGCCTCGTCGCAGTCTCCGCAGTGGTTCGAATCCCACCTGGGATCGATGCATTCACCGTCGCACAGCACATAGTCTTCGGCGCAATCGGCGGGCGGGGTCACGACGGTGTCCGTCCCGTCGCCCTCGGTGTCGGCAGACTCCGTCTCGGCGTCCGTCTCGGTCTCCACCGTGGCGCGGTACTCCGCCACGCATCCACTAAGCGGGAGGCCAAGCGGGAGTCCGAGCAGGACGCCGAGCGGGACGCCGGACAGCGCGAGTCGCTCCTTGATTGCGGTTCGCCTCACGGTTCGGGGCCTCACGGTTTACGATGGTAGCCCGGTCTTGCGGCGAGCCGCCCCGGCGGGTCGCGCGCGCAGGCTCGCTCGATCATTTCGTCCCTCCTGGGTGCCGCTTGGGCAAGACCGAGGCCGGGCGCGACACCGTCGCGCATTCCGAGCCGGCCTCGGCATGAAGACCCCGCTCAGCCCGACAGGTGCTTGGCGATCCAGTCGCGGGTGAAGTCCGTGGTGCGGCGGTACGACTCGTGGACCTCCTCGACGAGCATCTTCTCCACCTTGCCGCCGATGAGCGGGATCCGACACTCGCATACTCCATCCCACACCCGTTTGCACTTGGCGTCCCCGAGGGGCTCGACGCGGTAGGTGCCCACCGTGTTGATCCGATCCGCGGCGAAGCCCGGGATCGTCACCGACTTCATGGCGTTGTCGGCGGCCACGAAGTCGTTCTTTTCCACGTAGGTGATAGCTCCGCTGACGAACTTGGAGATGAGCTTGGGGACCTCGCGATTCGGGGTGAGCCGCTGCTCGCGATGGATCCGAGTCTGTGGGCCCTCGCCCGAGCGCTCGAAGCTCAGCAGCTCCCAGCCGATGTCGAGCGCGGGCCACAGCGCCGAGTTGTACTCTTCGGAGAAGAACATCTCCCAATAGCGCTCGGCGGAGACGTCGAAGGTGTCCTCGATGCGGTACTCCATGTGCGGGCTACGCTCGCAAGTTCCGCGGCGGCCGACAAGGCCGGGGGCGGGTCGTCGGCTCACCGGCGGTCGCGGGCGGCCTGCTGTCGATCTGGTGCGGGTTCGGTGGGTTGGTCCGAGGGGTACGGGGAGTGCAAAGCATGGGCGGTCGGTGAGTCGACGGCTGCCGGCAGCTTCTTCGGACGGGACCGGAGCGCTCGGGTTGTTCCCAGGTCGCGGTGCTGACGCGTAGACGAGCCGGTGCTGGCGTTTCCATCGACGCATCGACGTTTGGTGTCCTTCAGGTCACGCGACGTGGTCTCGTGGAGCGGTGACCGCGATGCATCATCGAGCATCGTCCTCGGGGACGCTCGCTGCGAGGGTGGTCGACATTGGCACCTGCCGTTCGTTGAGCTAGACAATCGAGGCAGAGCAACATGTGGCGACTTATCGCTTCTCGTGATTCAGTCCTGGAGCCCGTTCGATGGCCAGTTGATGAGAATCTCGATTCTGCTCTCTGCGGGCCGGCGACCGGAGTCGTTGGGGCTGACCATGGATCTAGCTCTGGTGTACTCTGCCTGCCGACTCTGTCCGACATCTAGGGAGGCGTCCCGAGGGTCCCTGGGCCATATGGACTATATAGAAATCCGAATCGAGTTTCTGTAGTCTTCGGCGGCACGTCTCTTCGAAACTCAGATCAGAGCAATCATGCCCCAAGAATTCACCATAGAAGCAATCCAAAAGCACGTCCAAAAGGCCGGGCGGCCCTGGGAGGATCCCGACTTTCCTGCCGTCGACGCGTCTATCTTCTACTCGAAAGCGTCTTCCCGATCGCTTGAGTGGAAGCGTCCTAAGGACATCACGCAGAATCCGCAGATGTTTGTGGGCGGTGGTACTCGCATGGACATCGAGCAAGGCGCGCTGGGGAACAACTGGCTGCTCGCCGCAATCGCAGGTCTCGCCCAGCACTCATCTCGGCTCCATCGGGTGGTTCCCGAAGGGCAACCGCTCGATGGTCCCGGGTACTGCGGAGCCGTGAAGTTCAATTTCTGGCAAGCGGGAAGGTGGGTGGAAGTCATCGTCGACGACCGGTTGCCTACCTACAACGGACGACTGGTCTTCCTCCATTCGAGCGAGGCGAACGAGTACTGGTCCGCCTTGCTCGAGAAGGCATATGCAAAGCTAATGGGCAGCTACGAAGCCCTGAAGGGGGGCCAGACGTCGGAAGCCATGGTCGATCTCAACGGTGGGATCGCAGAGGTGTTCGAGCTCGACAAGGCTCCAGACGATTTCTTCGAGTACCTGCTCCAAGCCTCCAAGCGGCAGTGCCTCATGGGGTGTTCGATCAGCGCGGCCCCCCACCAAGTCGAGGCCAAGCTAGAAAGCGGGCTCGTCAAGGGGCACGCGTATACCATCACCGGCGTCAATCGGGTCTCTGCTCGAACCCGGCGAGGATCCGTCGAGGTCGATCTGGTTCGAATCCGGAATCCCTGGGGCAATGAGCGGGAGTGGACGGGGGCCTGGAGCGACCGGAGCCAGGAGTGGGTGCTGCTGTCCGACACGGAGAAACACGAGCTCGGCGTCACATATGACGACGATGGGGAATTCTGGATGTCCTATGAGGATTTCGCCCGGCACTTCACCCGGGTGGAGATCGGTCGGCTCGTCCCCCATACCGAGCTTGGCTGGGAGGCCCATGCGTGGCATGGCTCGTGGAGGAAATCCATCAGTGCGGGCGGATGTCGCAACTTCCCCGACACCTTTTACCTCAACCCTCAGTACCGCGTGACCCTGAATGCCGTGGACGACCGCGAGCCCAGCCTCGTGGTCAGCTTGTTACAGAAGAACCGGCGACAGCAAAAGCACGCGGGAGTCGAGAACCTCACCATCGGCTTCGCCATCTACAAGCTGGCCGACGACTTCGAACAATACGAAGACAATGGGAGGATGTCGAAGGACTACTTTCTCTACCACAAGTCCGCGGCCCGCTCTCACGCCTTCATCAACGCCAGAGAGATCACGACTCGGTTCCGGCTTTCACCGGGCGAGTACGTCATCGTCCCCTCCACATTCGATAAGGACGAAGAGGGCGAGTTCTTGTTGCGTGTTTACGTCGAGAGCCGATCCGGGGCCGTGGGCGAAGGGGCGTCGTCTGCGCCGGCCGAATCCAAGAGTTCTCCAGCCGCGGGCGATACCGAGGTAGACCAGAAATTCCAGGCGTTCTTCGATAAGCTCGCCGGGCAAGATCGGGAGATCGACCCAAAAGAGCTGGTCGAGATGCTGACGCCTGCGTTCAAGAAGGAGCTCGACGGGCGTGAGGTGGACATCCATGCATGTCGTGCTCTGATCCGTTATGTCGAGCGAGATCATACGGGGAAGCTGAATGTCCAGGAATTCAAGTCGCTGTGGACGATCCTGAGATCATGGGTCGGCGATTTCAAGAAGCATGATGGAGACCGTAGCAGTCAGCTGAGCATCTACGAGTTTCGTGACCTGCTCGAATCGTCGGGAATCCCAGCGTCCCAGCCGAGCATCGAGAGGATCATGACGTGGGCCGGCGGGACGATGGGATTGTCCAATTACCTCTATTGCATGGCCTGCCTCCATCGCGCCAAGGAGACATTCACTCCCGACGCTGGCTCGAATCGGATGAGCCTCTCGGTCGAGGAGTGGTTGTTTCGCCAGTTCTAGACCAGCCTTGAGTCTCACCTCGTTTGTGAGGTAGGAGTGAGACGAGGCGGGGGGAGGAACCGCAGACGGCGGGGCGAGGTCACGGCCCGCCGCTCGGACCCAGGGATCGATCGCACCTACCCCTTCGCTGCGCTCGTTGTCGCGGTTGAGCCGGCTCGTCGCAGTTGCTCGCTCGGCCACGGCAGCCATCGCTCGAGCGCGGTCGGCTCGAAGGGCTCGTTGTCATTGCACGGCGACGCCCCCGCGGTCGGCGGCGCTTCCCTTGCTGCTCCTCTCCGATCCGCTATCGATCACGCGCGCCAGATCTTTTTCCAAAAGATCTGAATACTCTCGGTGAGGCGGGGTGACTGCCTCTACGAGCCCCCAGAGCAACCTCTACGGCCGTCCTGGGCCGATGGAGCCGGAAGGACTCCGACACACTGATCCCGCTCATGCCGCCCTGGTCATCGCAACGCGTAACTTGCGCTGGCGCTTCCGGTGTTCTCGAGGGTTCGACGCGCGTGCAAAGGAGCGCAATCGGCCCGTGGTCGAAAAAGCGCAGGGTGTTGCGGAGCCGAAGCCGAAGGGGAGCGACCCGGCTGAGCGCAGGGCTCGCCCTGGGCATGGCGCTGGGGCTCGCGATGGGAGCATGCGACTACGACGTATTCGCATGCAACGACGACGATGAGTGCCTCGACGGGGCACGCGCGGGGGTGTGTCAACACAACGGGTGGTGCAGCTTCTCGGATGGCGATTGCCGGTCGGGACAGCGTTACGGAGCGCACGCCCCCGACGACGTCGCCCATGCTTGCGTGCCAACGCCCGATGAAGAGTCGATGGGCTCGTCGACCACGGATCCCGGCGAACCGAACACGGTCACCGGCTACTCGACCAGCGACGGCACCACCGAAGACGAACCGGACGAGTCGAGCAGCAGCGGCGACCCTCGGCCGCAATCTCTGGCCGAGTGCCCCGACGACGCCGGTCTCGAGCTGTGTATGAACTTCGAGTCCTTTGCTGGCTTGACGGTGTTCGACGACCACGATTCCAGTATCGCCGGGGTCCTGATCCCGCCCGCTGAGATCGCCGACGGCATCATGGGAAATACGCTGACCCTTTGGGGTTATGGCGGTCGCTTGGTGCTCGGGAGTCAGGTTCACCCCACGGGTACATTCAGCGTGGAGGCGCGGTTTCAGATCCACGAGCGCACGCACGAGTGGACCCTCGTCGACCAGTGGTCCCATGGAGAAGGACTCTGGCTCGGAGGCTCGCCAGACGGCGAGCGCCTGACCTTTTGGATTAATGACATGACCATATCGACCCCCGTGCTCCCGCTGGACGAGTGGATCCGCGTCACAGCCACGTACGATGCAGATTCCGGCCAAATGCGGCTCTATCTCGATGGGCAACAAGTCGACGCCGGTCTTCACGCCGAGCCGCTCATCCCGGTGCAGAGCTTCATGATGTTGGGCTCGGGCGAATCGGGCAGCCACATGTATGGTCAGATCGACGGCGTTCACCTGTGGGACCGGGTGCTCGTGCCCGTGGAGAGCTAGCCGGATCCCGGCGGCGAGATCGTGCGGAGCGGCCAGATGCGGCGGTTTCCCGCCCCGGCCTCGGGAGCACGTTGTTCTGCGTATTCAACCCCGCACGCGAGGTCAGGCAACTTGGCCCCTGCTTGCGTGTGGTTCTCCGATCAACAAGCGGCGATGATCGCGAGATGAAAAAAACTGAAATAATCGATGATGGAATTTCACATGACGGGACATTCATCTTAGTGGAATGGGTAGAAGTCGGCTTGCAGTATTAGACTTCGTCGAGGCACCGCCCGGCGAGAACTCGTGGCCAGCACCAGCGGAGGCGCGCGGACTCCACTCGCATCCACCGGTCGCGAACATCACCCTCACTCGTGATCTGGTGTCCAATGAGTTCTCGACCCGCACCGTAGGTTCGCCTGCTGGCCGACTGCGGGGGTTGACGCAACGCATCGGTGACGCGAGTCCGCTCGGGCATCAAGCGAGTCTCCGACCGCTCCACGGGCACATCGCCAACAAGGTGCGAGCGCGCCTGTTCGCCCACCCTGCGGTGGCGACGCAGATCGGCCGGTATACGGTGCTCGAGCGGGTCGGGTACGGGGGAATGGGGACCGTCTACTCCGCCTACGACCAGCAGCTCGATCGTAAGGTTGCGATCAAGATCCTGCGCGACGACGAGTTACTGGGCGGGGAGCATCGCCTACGATTTTTGCGCGAGGCCAAGGCGCTCGCTCGCCTGTCTCACCCAAACGTCGTTACGATCCATGAGGCATCCGAAGCCGACGGCGAGCTGTTTTTGGCCATGGAATTCATCCATGGCCAGACCCTCGGGACCTGGCTGCGCACCAAGCCCCACTGGCGGCTCGTGCTCGACGCCTTCGGCCAGGCCGGTCGAGGCCTCGCAGCCGCCCACCACGCGGGCCTGATTCATCGTGATCTCAAGCCCCACAACATCATGCGTAGTGTAGACGGCGTGGTGAAGCTCCTCGATTTCGGCCTTGCCCGAAGCACCAATGACCCGACCGACGAGTTGTTCGACACCAGCGAGGCTTCTGGCTTCGACTTCTCGTCGGGCTTCTCCCTCGACACCACGCTGACGCACCCCGGCATGGTCATGGGCACCCCGGCGTATATGTCCCCGGAGCAGCGCTACGGCGAGGCCGTCGACGCCCGCAGCGATCAGTTCAGCTTCTGCGTGGCTCTTTACGAGGCTCTGTACGGCGAGCGGCCGTACTCACAGGCCGCGATCGCGGCGCGCCCGGGGTCGATCGCGGGTACCACCATGGTGCGCCCCGCCCCTGCCGACACCAAGATCCCCGCCACGGTGCGCAAGGCTCTGC
>JBCCWC010000007.1:0-146610 GCA_039194325.1 Myxococcota bacterium | reverse complement strand
TGAGGCGGAACAAGCGGGAATTGGATATCTCATCTAAGGTGCGGTCCCCAAAGATCTTGGTCAAAGGCTTGTGGTCGGTAACAATCACCAGGTCGTCGCGGCCGGCCTCGATCACGAGCTTCGCGAGCGAGCGACCGTGGAGCTTCGCCATGGGTCGCTGGTGCGGATCTCGGTGCGCAACCACCTGCTGCTCGACTCCTACCACGACAAGATCCGCACCGCGGTCACGACCCACCTGGGTGATCGCACCCGGGCGCTCCACGAGGCCCTCGCCCAAGCCCTGGCCCAGGGCGCCTACGAGGGCGTTTCCCCCGCGACGATCGCATCCCACTGGCTCGCCTGCGGCCGAGGCCACGACGCGGCCTTCTACCTGGTCGAGGCCGCCCGGATCGCCGAGGAAAAGCTCGCGTTCGAGCGCGCCGATGCGCTGCGCGAGCAGGTGCTGGAGCTGCTCCCCGACGACATCGAGTCGCGCCCTCTGGCCACCCTGCGCACCCGGGCCCTCATCGGCCTCGCCCATCGGCTGCGGGTCACCGACCACCATCACCAGGCCCTCGAGCACCTCGCCGCCGCGGAGGCCACCGCCGCCGCCCACGCCCTGGTCGAGCCGCTGGCCACGATCCACTACCTGCGCGGCAGCCTGCTGTTTCCCCGGGGCGACATCGAGGGGTGCGTGGCCGCGCACGAACAGGCGTGCCGCTACGCCGCGCAGGCCGGCTCGGCCCGGGCCCAGGCCCGGGCGCTGAGCGGGCTGGGCGATGCCGACTACATGCGAGGGCGCATGCTCTCGGCGTATCGCCACTTCTCTCGGTGCATCGAGCTCAGCGTCAATCACGGGCTGGTCGAGATCGAGGCCGGTGCACTCCCGATGGTGGGCTGGACCCGGCTGTTCAGCAACGAGCTCGACGCCGCCCAAAGGCTCAGCCGCGACGCCATGCTCCGAGCCGACGAGGTCGGACACCGACGCGCCGCGGTGGTGTGCCGCTGCGGCTGCTACCCCCAGCTGCTGCTGGAGATGCGCCGACTCGACGAGGCCCAGCAAGAGCTGACCCGAGGCATGCAGATGGCCCACGAGCTGGGCGCCCGCCGCTTCGAGGCGGAGGCTTTGGCCAACCTCGGCCAGCTGATGGCCCTGCGAGGCGACTACGATCAAGCCGTGGTGCTCATCGAGCGGGGGCTGGCCCTGTGTCGACAAACGGGCTTTTCGTATATCGGTCCGTGGGTCCTGGCCAAGCTCGCCTTTGCCACCCGGGATCCCGAGCAACGCCGGGGCGCGCTGGCCGAAGCCGAAGCGTGCCTCGCCGACAGCACCCTCAGCCACAATCACCTCTACTTCTATCGCGAGTCGATGGACACCGCCTTCGACATGGACGAACCCTCGCGGATCGAGCGATACGCCGACGCGCTGGAGCGCTATACGACCGACGAGCCGCTTCCCTTCGCCGATCTCTTCGTCGCCCGCGGGCGAGCCCTGGCCGCGCATGCCCGAGATCCATCACGCCTGGAGCCGCTGCGGGCGATCCATCGCCAGACCGAGCAGCTCGGCTACCACACCGCCGCCCGACTGACCCGCCACCTGCTGGGCGAGGGAACGTAGGGCCGCGTTCGCGGGTCGGGCCGGGCTTCAAGGCGTGAGGTTGTAGCCGATGAACTCGGGGTTGACCTGCTCAAGCGGACCCTCGTACTCGGCGGCCAAACGGGCCGCCTCAATCCAGTCGGCCGCGACGTCCCAGCCCACGGCCACCGTCTCTTCGTAGTGGTCCGAAGCCTCGCCGACCACCTGCGCCAGCTGACACGAGAACGCCGCCGCGCTGCCGCCACCGGGCACGGCGGTGTAGGGCGGCGCACCGAGCAGGGTGGGATCGTCGAAGATCTCCTTGCAACGCTGCCCCGAGATCCACCACGCCCCCGAAGGATCTTGACCATCGAAGATCCCGGCCGCCCCCATGGCCTGGCACGCCCCGGGCATGCCCCCGAAATCCGGGAGATCGGCGATGCACAGCAGCCGCCAGTCGCTCAGCGGGAAGATGTAGCCCATCGCGTCCTCGGTCAGCCCCAGCGCCCAGCGGTAGGGCTCGGTCAGCATCTGCCGCATGTAGCCCGGCGTGGTGTATTGCGCCCGGTCGACGTGATTGGTCAGGTCCTGGGGCTGCGGGTAGTAGACCCCCGCCGGATCGTCCACGAAGTCCATGGGCAGCCCATGCACGAGCTCGGGGGCCGCCTCGCCCGGAATCGAGAGCATCTCGATCGGCCCCAGGCGCACGTAGACGACCTCCGAGCGGAGGTGATCACCAACCCGGGCCACCAGACCACCCCCCTGATCGGCGGACATCAGCCCGTCACTGACGCAGGTCTCGTCGTTCTTGGGCCCCGCCGCCGGACAGGTATAGAGCGCGCGCGGTAGGTGCCCCAGCTGGGTGGGCTCGCCCATGGGATCCACGCCCAGGCCAATGCGAAAGCCCAGGTGAGCCAGCCGCGTATAGAACGGCTGCCGACGCACCTGCACCGGCCCATCCTCGAAGGTCTCGCCCGTCTCGAGGTCGGCGAGGATCCGATCCCCCAGCGCCAAACCGTTGACCGCCGTCTGGTGGAAGTTGCGCGGGACGACGTCGAGATCCCCCGCCGGCAGCTGCTGCCCGTCGCCGGGGGGCTGCCCGGTGGGCCCCTCGGTCTCCCAGGTCACCCCAAACAGCGGCGATTGCAGCACCCCCACCGGACCTTCGATGATGATGGCCGGCGCTCCGCCCGTCTGCTCCATCAGGGTGTGCACCGCGTAACCCGAGAACCCCGCGGAGATGTACTGCCCCTCGATGTGGCAGCCCACCGCCCCCGGGCCGGGGTAGCACTCGTCCATCGCCTCGAGCACGCCCGCGTCCTCGGGATCGGCGAGCACGTCGTCCCCGAAGAACAGCGTGTCCTCGGGGTGGCTGTGCCACTGCGCCACGGTCGCGATCACCTGGGAGGGATCCTCGCGATCGACCGCCTGCAGGCTGTTGAGCGTGGGATCGACGATCCGCGGGGTGGTGCCGTCGGCGGTGCCGAACTGATACGCCGAGTGGGCCACCCGCAGGGTCGCGGGTCGCATGTGGTCGGGCTCTACCGCATCAGCGATCGCCAGGGCCACCTGATCGGTCATGTACTCGTAGTAGTCGGGGTTGATCTCGTCCAGCCCCGAGGTGTCCGGACCCATATGGTTGTGGGTGGCCGAGATCACGATCTCGAGCGGCTCGAACGCCTCGTCGCCCACCAGGCCGCGCACCTTGTCCTTGATGGAGGCGATCCCGGGAGCGAAGAGCATGTACAGATCGACCGAGACCAGCACCAGCGTGGGCGCTTGGTCGTCGTCGAGCCGCCCAAAGGCCACCGCGCCGGCCCGGATCTCGTCGTGGACCCAGTGAGAGCTGGGGAAGCCGTTGCCGATCGCGATCCGACCCACGTCCCACTGCTCCACGAAGATCCCGGGATCCAGCCCCGGATCCCCGGGCTCGAGGGCCAACGGCGCGTTGCGCAGCGGGTCGGCATAGGCGGTCGAGCCGTCGACCTCGGGCAGCAAGGTGACCATGGCCGCGCCCACGGCCAGGCCTCGCGCCGCGGGCGGCCCCTCGGTGCTCCCCGTCGAAGGCTCACCGGAGGTGGTCTCGGTGGCGGTCTGGGTCGTGGCCTCGGTCGCGGTGGCCGAAGTCGAGGTCCCCGAGCCGTCGGGCAACGGTGTGGTGGCCGGAGCCGGGCCCGAGCTGGTCCCCGTCGATCCCTCCGTGTCGCTCCCCGAGGTCGAGCCATCGTCGGGGCAGCCGACCACCGCGACCGTACCCAGCAGCGCGGCCCCCAACGACACCCGTCGCGTCACTTCGTGCATCCTCCGCATCGCGCACACCTCCGGCTCGAGCTTTAGCACGAACGGAGCAAAGCGACGGAGGCCGGCGGCCCCGTGCTACCGGGTCGCCTGCAGCTGGTACGTGTCGCAGCTAGGCCCGAGGGTCGAGCGATAGACTCGCAGGAACACCTGGTTGGGCCAGGGCTGCAGCGCGTCCATGGGAGGCGAGCAGCAGTCGGGGTTGTTGTCCTCGAAGCTCCAGGAGGTCAGGCCGACCGCCTGGCCCATCATCGTGCCGCCCTCACCACACGCGGCCCCCATGGCGTCGCACTGGTTGTTCACCACGTCGAACACGAACGCGTTGCCGGTGTTGACGGTGAAGCTCAGCGTCGGGACACCCTCGCCGGGCCGCGCCGCGGCGGGGAACGACACCACGTACCAGTCGAACGAACTCTCCTGCGGGACGTTGCCGACCACGCTCAGCGCGGTGTCGCCGACCTCGATCGTGCCCAGATCGGTGGGGCTGTTGCACGCACCGCTCACCCCGTCCTCGGGGCACTCGCAGCCGTTATCGACCATCTCGTCGCAGTTGTCGTCGACCCCGTTGCAGGACTCGGCGGCCCCCGGATTGACCTCGGCGTTGGTGTCGTCGCAATCGGGCCCGGCCGCACATCCCTCGCCGTAGGAATCCCCGTCGCCGTCGTTGCACTCCACGCTTCCGTCGGCGTTGCCGTTGCCGCCACCTCCAGAGCCGGAGTCGTCGGCCGTACCGACCCCAGAGGTCATCCCCACGGTCGCGCTCGCATCCCCTCCGTCCGCCCCACCAAAGGTGAACCCGTCACCGGCGGGGTTACCCCCCCCTGCACATCCAATGACCAGCGTTCCGGTCACTAGCACGCCAATTGGAGCCCAGCTGCGCATTCCCGAGGCAATCGCCCCTCGTGGGGCGCCTTCGCGCTCTACCATACCAGACCCACCCCCCAGGCTCCCAGGACCAAACCCCCGGGCCCCCCCGAGGCCAAGGTGAGCGCACCTGACGCCGCCCCATACAGAGCGGCCTCCCCGCTTTTTGTGCCTTCTGGGGTACCACGTGCACAAGACCGAGGCCGGGCGCGACAGCCGTCGCGCATCCCGAGCCGGCCTCGGCATAGATACCTCAGGCCTTGAGCATCTCGAACTCGCCGGGCTCCCCGTAGGCGCCGAAGTTTCGCACCGGGCCTCCGTCGTCCCCGGTGGCTCCCACCGCGTTGAGGATCGTCGTTAGCAGCTTGTTGTGGGGCGCGTCTTGGTCGTTCTTGGGGTCGTCGAGCGCGGTAACCTTGGTGTACTGGCCCGTCCGCAGGTAGCCGCCGGCGCTGCCCGCCATCACGTAGGGCAGATCCATGAAGTTGTGCTCACGTCCCTCGGACAGCTCGTTCATCCACACCGCCACGCAGTTGTCGAGCAGCCGTCCGTCGCCCTCCTGATAGGCCGCGAGTCGGTCGAGCAGGTAGCGGAACTCCCCCGCGAACCATCGGTCGATGTCCAGCAGCATGTCGAGGTAGCCGTCGACCTCGGCGCCCGAGTTGTCGTCGGCCGTGTTGCCGTGGGACAGCTTGTGATGGTTGTACTGGTGATTCATCCCGTCCCACGTGAAGATCGGGCCTCCCGCGCCGTTGCCCCACTGGAGGGTCGCCGCCTGGGTGCTCCCGCAGGCCAGGGCCAGGGCCAGGATGTCCATCTGCATGCGGCCGATCGTCTTGAACTCCGAGTCCGATTCGATCGTGTCGGGGTTGAGCGCCTGGAGCTCGGCGGCTCGGTCCGCGGGCAGCTCGCAGGCGATGAGGCCCGCGTCGCCCATCGAGATCTCCAGCTCGCGTACGGCGGTCAGGTGCATGTCGAGCTTCTCTCGGTCGGTCGAGGACAGGCCGCGGGCGCGTAGGCGGCTGAAGTCGTCCTCGACCAGGTCGATGACCGACTCGCGCCGGGCCACCAGGCGCTGGAGCACGATCGGATCGACGTCTTCGCCCATCCCCATGAAGTCTTGGTAGGCCAGCCAGGGGTTGTTCTCGCCGGCCGCGGGCTGCTCGGGCCCATAGTAGGAGATGTACCCCAGCTGGTTGCCCGCGCGTCGGCCGACTTGCAGGTTCAGCGCCGGTCGTCCCGACGTGTTGAGCTGGTTGGCGATCTCCTGATCCACCGAGATCCCGGCCGCGAACAGGCTGCCGTCGACGCAGGGTTGGGCGGTCAGCTTGTGCACCATGCCCTTGGCATGATCGTCGCCGGGCGTGTTATCCCAGCCGAAGCCGCGGGGGACCATGTGGATCCCCCGCGGGACATGGATGTCGGCCACGTAGTCGGCCAGCGGCTCCAGGGCGGTGCCTCCCAGCATGCTCGCCGCGAGTGGGCCGTAGCTGCCGTTGGGGAAGAAGCGGGTCATGTCGACGCCATTGCACTGGAAGAACGCCACGAAGCGTCGGGGCAGGTCGCCAGGGGCCGCGTGGGCGCCCTTGGGCATGAGGGTCTCGAGCAAGGGCAGGCCCAGCGCCACGCCGCCCACGCCGCGCAGGAAGTTTCGACGGTGGATTCGCTTGGTCATCGCTATTGCTCTCCCTGGGCGCTTCGGTAGCGGAAGGCTACGGTCTGGGTCAGGCCGACCAACATCTCTCGCAGGTCGTACTCGCTGTCCTCGAGGCTTTGGTGGAGTCCGTCGAGGGTGCAGTCGTCGGCCTCGGTCTCCCGGCGGGCGCTCGCGTAGCGGAACCACTGGGTCAGGTAGCAGCGCTGCGCGGTGGGGCTTTGGGCCAGCTGGTGGGCCAGGTCGACCCCGTCGGTGAAGGTCAGCGTCCCTTCGGTGGTCATGATCGACCCGGAGGAGTCGATCGGCGCCCCGTTGTCTTCGGTGCGTACTTGCCCGATCGCGTCGTAGCCCTCGAACGCGTAGCCGGGCTCGTTGATTAGCTCGTGGCAGCCCACGCACGCGTTGGCCGAGGTGTGATGCTCGACGCGGTCGCGGGTCGTCACCAGCTCTGCGTCGGGAGGGGGAAGCTCGAGGTCGACGTCCCCGGGGGGATCGGGGATGTCCGTGCAGAGGATCTGGCGCTGGATGAACACCCCGCGGTGGATCGGGGAGCTGCTCCCGAAGTAGGCGTGCGAGGCCAAGAAGCCGGGCTGGGTCAGCAGCCCTGCGCGGGTCGACTCGTCCACCGCGACCCACTGCGGCTCGTTGCCGGTCATCGAGACCCCGTAGATCGGGGCCAGGTCGGGGGCGACGTAGGTCTCGGTCGAGGTCATCAGCGCTGCGAACGTCCCCTCGCCTTCCAGCAGCACTCGCTGGGCGAAGGCCAGGGTCTCCGCCTCCATCGAGTCGGTGATCCCTGGGACGAACTCGGGGAAGCGCTCGGGATCCTTGGTGACGTTGCTATACTCGACCAGGCCCAGCCACTGGCGGTGGAAGTCCTCGATCGGGTCTGCGGCGCGGGGATCCTCCAGCATGCGTCGCGCGTGGGCCTCGATCCCCTCGGCGGTGTCGAGCTCGCCGCTGGCTGCCGCCTCGAACAGCGCCGTGTCGGGCATCGTGTTCCACAGCATGTACGACAGCCGGGTGGCGAGCTCGTAGCCATCGAGGGCCACCAGATCGCCGCCGCCCTCCGGCTCGGACAGCTCGCTGCGGTACAGGAAGCTCGGCGATTGCAGCGTGGCCTCGACGACCATCGCTACGCCTTGCTCGAAGTCGGTGCCCGCCGCGTAGAGCCCCGCGCCGCTGGCGAAGATCGCCTCGAGCTGGGCTTGCTCCGCCTCGTCGAGGGGGCGCCGATAGGCGCGTCGGCCAAACTCGGCCACGAACTCGCGGGCGCAGTCCTCTGCGTTTGGGCTCGGGTCTGCGCTTGGATCGCAAGGGATCATCGCTCGTAGGCGGGGAAGATCGTCGAGCAAGTCGGTTGCGAGCTGCTCGGCGGCGCGCCGGTAGTCGCGGGCCAGGGGGTCGTTGACGCGGAGCTGCTCGGCGTTGTTGGTGAATCCCGCTACGGCCGGATCGGCGATGAACGTATCGCCGGGTGGCTGGGCGACTCCCAGCAGATCGGTGACCGTGTTGTCGTATTGGTGATGAGAGAGCCGGACGAAGCGCGATGTAGCGCTCGGGTGAGTCTGCTCGTCACAAAACGCGTCGACCGCTCCCTCGGGTTCGTCACCGTTCGGGTCGTCTTCGCCTCCGGCCCCATATCGGTCTTGCCCGCGGTAGCAGCCTCCAATGGCCACCGCGAGCCCGAGAAGGGCGAGCACATGGTGGCTCGATCTCGCGGCTTGATTGACCTGCTTCACGCCCAACGTGATGCGGGCCGTCGTCGAACCGGGTGAAGGAAATGTAGGTGGGCTGCTTTGCTCTCGAGTCTCCGGGCGTTCGAGGCTCGAAGACCCCACGGGGGGCATGGCGTGGGGGCAAACAGCCGCAACTTAGAGCTCGAAGACCGAGCAACCTCGGACTCCCTCGTCGGTCATGCAGCTTCGCTACGTAGGTCCGTTTTCATCCGATGCACGAGGTCCGGCTTACTCGGGTGGGGGAGATTTGAGTGATTGCGGTGTCCTCGCGTCCAACTCGACAAGAGCCGCGAGTTTAGGGATGTGCTTTTCATCCAGATGAACGATGCATCCAGTATTCCAGCGAGCTGCACAGGCGACGATCATTGCATCGTATTTGATATAGCCATGTGTGGAGCCGACGTTGGTCTTGATATCATAGAGGACCTGCTCAGGCATCTTGCGTCCGAGCAATTCCGCTGCTGCGCCATCGAAAGCTACGACGCTTATCTTTGGGGTGGGCGGAAAGCGAAAGGAGGTGTTCCCCCTGACGACTTCGGCTATCGACGGCGCGGCAATGAATATCTCACGATCTGAGTATACCATCTCATCTACAAACCGACGGCAATCCTCAGACCGGTCATCTTGCCGCCGAACCGAACGCTCGGATGATTATGCCCGTATCGATGAGGCAGCGCGGTGGAAGGCTGAACATTCAAATTCGCCTTTGGCTACTTGTCCTTGCGGAGTTCGGCTTCGATATCATCAACGGTGTCCCATCCCGCGCCAACTCTGGAAAACCAGGATCTCCACTCGCTGAGTTCTTGGTCTGGGGTCAATTGTGGTACCAAATCGTATGAAACTAGCTTTCCGTCCTTTGGTGTAGATCCTATGTAGGTGATTTCAACCTCCGCATCGATATGGCGGTAGAGGGAAGAGCCGGCCCTCTCGACTGTCGGTCGATCAGTACGTAGTGAGAGCATGCCCGCATCTGTCTTGAGTTTGATTATGGTCTTGTCACCATCGGCAACAAGGATCTGCCCTCTGATCGATGTGCGTTCTATGTGTTGTTCTGGCTCCTGATAGTGTCGCGGGAACTTCATGCGATAGCCTGTTATCCCCTCTTTCAAGAAGGGATCGTAGGTGTTGGGGAGTTTTCGCAGGGCAGTCCTAACTCTCTTCAGTCGATCTTTTTGACCGTGCATTGGATCTTCTCGTCCCTCGATGAGACGAAACGATTTCTCTGCCAGGAGTCGAAGGCCACGGGCATTGGAGGACTGAAATGTAAATTCCACCGAACCATCACTGACTCGCATACCGTCGATCGGAAGAGCCCCTTCGTCAGTCATGGACTCGACAAGACTCAAGAACGCTTGGATGAAGTCGAGGGTGCGGGGGACGTCGAAGGACTTGGGTTCAATCCCCGGGCCTTCGACCCCGAGAACGAACTCGGAATCGTCGTCAGCGACGTTGGTTGATCCGCCGTCGTCGTTCTTGCCTTTGGGCACGTCCAAACCTATCAAAATTGATCGTTGTCCATCAGGCTGAAGGTCTTTGTCGCAGGATATCCTGCCACGGTTAGCAGGTCCGCGGGATTTGTCAACGCCTTTTTACTCCCCCATAGGTCAGGTCGGAGTGAGGTGCGGTACAGGATGGCGCCCCCAAGGGCCGGACGGGCTCAGGCCCAGTGAAGTTCGAAGCGTAGCGACGTGGGCTTGGCCTCTAGCACTCGTGCATCCGTGTACTCGACCCGGGACATCGACATCGCAGCTTGCACCGCGCTGAGCACCTCGGGGGGGCCGAGCCCGCCGAGCAGTCCGGTGGGGTGCTCCATGTAGAGCACCGCGCGGCTTTTGGCCGCTTGCTCGATCTCGATGAGTGTCCCGCGGTGCAGGCCTTGCCATAGTCGGAGCGAGGCGGCCAGCAGCCGCGACGAGTTGGCCGAAGGCATCGCGAAGCCGAAGAATCCCATGCTCATCACCGCTTGGTAGATCCGGCCCAGCATGCGCATCCACTGGTCGTTGCCGGCGGGTCCAGCCGGAAAGTGAAGGTCGCGGACCACGGTGAGGACGATGCGAGCGTGGACCTCGGGGATCCACTCCGCGTCGGTGAGCGTCGAGCGGAGCAAGGTCGCCACCGCGGGCGGGAGCATTTGGGTCTGGTCGATCGGATGGTGGGCCAGGGCCAGCCGCAGGATCCGGGCCGCCATGGTGCACTCGTGGTGGCTGCTGGCTCCGTCGGGCAGCCCTTCGAGGTAGGTACGCAGGCGGGGAAATCGCTCGCGCTGCTCGGCATGGGACACGCGGGGCGCGGGAATGGGGGAAGCCTTGCGCGGTGAGCCCACCGAGCGTTCGATCGCGTGCAGCAGCGAGGCCATGTCGGGGAAGCGCTCCGAGCGACGACGGCGGAGCCCACGAGCGATGACCTGGCGTAGCGCCTCGGGTAGCGACTGAGCCTCGGGTGGAAACCGTAGCCCGCTGTGCAGCACTGCGTTGCAGATCTCGGTGAAGGTATTGCCGGGGAAGGGCCGCCGCCCCAGCAGGGCTTCGAACAGGGTGACGCAGAAGGCGAACTGGTCGCTACGAGGGCTCGCCTCGGATCCCACGAATTGTTCCGGCGCCATATAGGCGGGCGTGCCCATCACCGCGCCGGTGGCCGTTGTCAGCACCGAGGTCGCGTTTAGATCGAGGGTGACGATCTCGTCCTCGGGGAGCGCGGGGTCGTCCAGCGGTCGGGCCAGGCCAAAGTCGACCACACGGGGGCGATGATCCGTGCCCACCAGCACGTTGGCCGGCTTGAAATCGCGGTGGATCACGCCCGCTTGGTGGGCGGCCATGAGCCCGCGTCCTGCCGCTAGCAGCATCTCGATGACCTCGTGGGTCTCGTGGCCGTGGGTGCTCCAGCGACGCAGCGACATGCCCGGCACGTACTCCATCACCACGTAGACCCGTCCTTCGTGCACCCCGGTATCGTGGACCTGCACCACGTTGGGGTGAGAGACCCGAGCGATCGAGCGTGCCTCTCGCATCAGCCGGCGCGCCGCGGTCTCGCTGCCGGGGCCCCGGCCGGAGTGCAGCACCTTGATGGCGATCTCACGATCGAGCTCGGGATCGTGGGCGGCCATCACCACGCCCATTCCACCGCGACCCAGCGCGCGGATCAGCCGGTAGCGACCGATCGACGGTGAGGGGGCTGCGCCGAGCTGAAGCTTGGCACGTACCAGCTCGCGGGACAGCTCACGCTCTTGGGCGGAGGCGCCTCGATGGCTCATCGGGGTCGCTTCGGGACCCGCGGCCTCGTTGTTGTCGTCGGACACGGGAACCGCCATCCTTTCGTGATGATAACGCGTAGGGCCTGCTATGCTCGACGGGCGAGGAGCCGGGTCGAACGTGGGGTTTTCATACGCCAGCATCATTGCAGACGCGCAAAAGGCCCGCTGGAACATCGACGAGGTACTCACGTGCGTCCACGAGATCGATTTCCAGCGTGATCTGCTGCCCGAGACGCTCGTGCACGTAGAGGCGCTGGGCCTGCCCGATCCACAGGCGCGGCGGTGTGCCAACCAGATCCGAGCCCACGCTTACCTTCAGATCTTTGCGTTGTGCGAGCGCTTCATCCTGCCCTTTGTCATGGTCCATGCGGGACGCTCGTTGCACGATTCCACCGAGGAGCTGCTGGCGTTGATGCAGTTCGGAGAGGAGGAGGCCAAGCACATCGCGCTCTTCGAGCGCTTCTCCGAAGCCTTTGGGTTCGGTTTTGGCTCGGTCTGTGAGGTCATCGGGCCCCAGGACGACATCGCGGGCTCGATCCTGGCCGAGCATCCCCTGGCGCTGTCCTTGGCCGTGCTCCACATCGAGTGGATGACCCAGGAGCACTACCTCCGCAGCGTGCGGGCCAGCGTAGACATCGACGCTCAGTTTCGGAACATGCTGCGCTTTCACTGGATCGAGGAGGCTCAACACGCGCGGATCGACACCTTGATCATCGAGAAGATGGTGGTGGGTCAGTCCGAAGATGATCTACGCGAGGGGGTGCGAGGCTACCTGCGGATCATGCGTCGGCTGAAGCGAGCGTTTCGTGATCAGGTCGAGCTAGACATCGAAGCCTTCGAGCGTAGCGGTGGGACGCTCGACGATACGGAACGCGAGCGCTGGCGTGAGGTCCAGGTCGCGGCCTACCGCGAGGCGTTCATCCTGGCGGGCCTCGAGCATCCCCGCTTTCGTGCGACGGTCGAGCGTAACTTCGCGGGGGGCACCGGCGAGTTGGTTCGCGCGGCCCGGCGCTGGGCCGTGCCCAAGGGAATGCTGGCCGCCACGCCCGGATGATCACGGGCCGTTGCGAGGCGGTGGTGCGACCGTTCCCGCGCCCGCGGGGCTACGGGGGATCGGCGGCTTGTTCGATGACCCGAGCCCGTCCCACGAACGCAAAGGCTCGGTTCCCTCTATTGAAGAAGTGGACGGTCTCGACGATCGGCTCGGTCACTGGCTCGGTAGCGGTCCAGGTCACGAGGAAGTTGGCGCCCGCTCCTCCTCGCTGATCGACCTGACGGATCAAGAACTGCCGCGATTCCAGCGCCGCGAGGGGGGTTGGCTCCGAGATCACCGGCTCGAGCGCATGTCCTTCGGTATCGTAGTAGTCGATGCTCTGCACGGTCAGCGACGTGCCGCGGTCGGTGTTGCGGACGCTCAGGACCGCGCTCAGCTCGTCGTCGGGTCGTTCGGGGAGCCGGGGCAAGCTCGAGTACACGGGCACGTAGAGCGTCTGCCCCTTGCTATGGGGGAGCCTCTGCATCGGATGCGCCGGATCGGGCGGTGGGGGTTCCCTGGCGATGGCCGGCACCTTCTTGCTCGGATGCTTGACCTCCGATACGCGATTCTCCGAGGGAGTCTTGCTCTCGCACGATAGGAGCAGGACGGTGCAAAGCGTGAGCTCGAAGCAGGTCCGCATGGACGCGTGAGGATAACGTCTGTGAGGCTCGACGCTCCAGGGAAACCCGGAAGTTCTTGCGCCGTCTCGTTGTGTTGGTGACGCGCTCCGTTTGCCCGAACGCTTGCCCGCGCCCTCAGTACACCCTCGGCACGATCCTCCGCGGCACCCGGCGAGGGCCGGTCACTCCATATGGTCTAGCCGCTAGATCGATCGTCGTCTGGCGCGAGATCGAGCCCGTGCTCGCGGATCAGGATCTTGAGTGCGGACTTGGCTCGCTCGAAGCGCTTGCGAAGGCGGGCCGCCTCTCGCTTGAGGGTCGCGGGCTCAGGAGCGTCCGCATCGTGCATCACGCGGGCGATGTCCAACCAAGACATCTTCCGACCGAGCCGCAGCACCAGGATGTCCTGATCCTTGGCAGGCAGCTTCTGGCGGAGGCGGGCGACGGCATCTTTGACCTCGGTCTTGAGGTGCAGCGCGGTGGTGGAGCGTAGCTGAGCGGCGACATCCGCCACCCCCGCGTCGGACAGAGGCACCAGTCGCCGGTGACGTCGGGACGAGCGCCGTACGGTGTGAAGGGCGTTGCGGGCAATTACATAGCACCACGTGCGGAGGCTGGACTCCCAACGAAAACCAGAGAGCCCACGCCACAGGTGTTCGCAGAAAACCGAGAACGCCTCGTTGGCCAGGTCTTCTTGGTGGGTGATCGCCACCAGGTACCCGAGGAGCTCGGGTCCATACGCCTCGAGCACTCGGCGGGTGGCCGCCGCCGGATCGCTGGCCTCACAGGCCTGCCGGACGGCAGCGTCGACGGCCTCACGCTGAGGGGTCGAGTCCACGGCAAGGAGGATACCGCTTTCACGGGTCCGCTCGCAGCCCGGAGAGGATCGCTCGCACGGCTCGTGCGTCGTCGGCGTAGCGTTCGCCCAAAGAGTCGTACTCGCCGGCGCTCGCCTCGAGCAGCTGCGCGCCCCGTTCGGGGTCGGCCCCCGCGAGCAGGGCCATGCCGAGGAAGTGCTGCGCTTGGGCCAGGTGCATCCCTCGCTGGCCGGTGTCCGCGAACGTCACGAGCACCGGGCCAAGCACGTCGGCGGCGTTGTCGTGGAGGCCGAGGGCCAGATGGATCTTGCCGTTGACGATGCGTGCCACGGTCATCTCGCTGCTGCTTGGAGCATGATGACGCAGGATCTCTATGGCCCGGTCAGAATGGCGCCGGGCTCCCTGAGGATCCTGGGGCATCATCGCGTCAGCGAGGTTGGACAGGACGTTGGCCGTCTCTGGATGCTCGGCGCCCATTGCTTGCTCGGACCGCTCGACCGCTTGGCGGGCGTGCTCCACGGCTTCCTGGTCCTTCCCGAGCGCCTTGAGGGCCACCGAGAGGCTGGTGTGTATCGTCGCGGTCATCGCGTGATCGGCTCCGAGGCGCTCCTCGAGGATGCGCAGCGACTCGCGATACAGCTCCGTCGCCTCTTCGAATTGGTCGCCGGTGGCGTAGGCGACTCCGGCGTTGAGTAGATTGTGGGACATCGTCAGGCTCTGGGGGCCAATGTTCGCGCGTACGATGGGCAGCGCCCGGTCCATGGCGTCCATCGCCTCCTTCGCGTGACCGAGGGCGGCGTGCGTCAGCGCGATATTGTTCAAGTCTGGTACCAGCGCGGGGTGGTCGGATCCGAAGACGGACTCGACCGTCTCGAGCCCCCGCCGATAGTACTCGAGCGCCTGTGCATGCTCGCCGAGTTGATCCACGACGGTCCCGATTTCGGTCCACACGTTGGACTGCTCGAAGGGAGAGGCGCCGCTGTGCTCCAACAGCGCGATCGTGTCCTGGTGTTTGTGCAGGGCTTGTTGGTAGTGGCCCCGCTCCTGGTCGACTCGCGCGGCCTGAGTGCGCGCCTGTACCTCGTACACGCCCCCGGCATCATGCAATTGCGCCTCACTGATGGCGATCTTGCTCCACAGCTCGGCCTCGTTCCAGCGCTCGGGGTCGTCCACGAGTACCGACACCAACCGCGTGGCGGCCAGGGTCGTTGCCGTCCAGTCGCCCACCCGCCGCGCGGCGAAGAAAGCCTGCTCATAGTTCGCTTCGGCCTCGGCGCGCTTCCCCTCACGGTTCATCAGTGCGCCGTCGAGCAGCAGGATCGGGGCGGCGAACGCGAGGCTATCTTGCGACGCGACCGCGTCGCGAGCCTGTCGGACGTCGGCGCGAGCCTCGGCGCCCTGGCCGGCGTGGTAGTGGGCGATGGCCCGGGCGTAGTGCGCGTGGGCGTCTTGATGGCTCGCGAGCAGCGCCGGGTCGAGCGAGTCGATCGTGGCCGCGAGGTGAACAGGATCGGCACAAGGAGCAGCTTGGGGGAGCCCCGCCACCATTTGCGGGGCGTTGGCCGCGATGGGGAGGTCTATGGTGGTCAACAGATCCACCACCGCGTCCGCACGTTCGCCCACACGGCGCAGGCATTCATCGCGGCGGTCGAGATCGTCGGGGGACATGGAGGCTCGCGCGCGGGCCTCACATGCCTGCATCAGACCTTCGTGGAGCCCCTGCTGGTGCGCATCGAGGCTCGTGCTCGCCACCCCGAGGGTTCGCCTCACCCATGGTTGGTCGAACTGGCCGAAGGCTTGTTCAACCTCGGACCTGCGGCGGTCCCATCCGTGCTCGATCCCGTCAGTCGCGGCTGCGCAGCGCTCCACGATGTCATCGGGATCTTCTGCGAGGGTTATGGCTACCAACCCCGCCGCAGAGATCGCCGAGGCCACGCCGACGAGCCCCATGCGCCGGCGGCCCGCGCGGGGATCAGGGCCTAGCGCGGCCAAGAGATCGTCCATCGAGGCGAAGCGCTGATGGGGCTCGGCGGCCAGCGCTCGCCGGAGCACACGACGCACCCGAGCCGGGATGCGAGGACGCGCGGGTAGCTCGAAACGCCCCTCCTGGATGGCCCTCGTTCGCATGGGCATGGATGCCTCCGGGAACGGCCGCCGGCCATAGAGCGCCTCGAACAGCGAGATCGCGAACGCGAATTGATCGGCCGCGGCGTCGACCTCTCGTCCGTCGATCTGCTCCAGAGCCATATAGGCCGGCGTGCCCAGGACCGTGCCCGTGACCGTCAGCGGTTCGGCACTCGCCGAACCAAAGGGCAAGTCGGGGCTCTCGGCGAGGGTGACGTTGCCCTGCGCGCGGGCCAGGCCGAAGTCGGCGACTCGCGGCACTCCGTCCGCATCAACGAGGACGTTCTCGGGCTTGAAGTCGCGATGGATCAGCCCCGCGGCATGGACTGCCGCCAGTCCTTGCCCGGCCTGGTGATAAAGGGCGATCACCTCGCTCGCGCTGCGACCCTCGGCCGTGGCCCAGCGACGAGCGGTGGTCCCATCGACGAACTCCATCGCGATGAACAGCATCCCCTCGTGGGTCCCGATCTCGTGTACGGTGGCGACGTTGGGGTGCGAAAGCTGAGCCATCGAGGTGGCCTCTCGAAGCAATCGCTCGGTCCCCTGGCTCGGGGCGTGGTGGAGCTTGAGCGCCACGTGTCGGCCCAGCCGCACGTCGATCGCCCGGTAGACCACGCCCATCCCGCCCTCGCCGACCACCTCGACGATGTCGAATGACGCGCCCACTCTCGTGCCCGGGGCCAACCGCCGGGCAGGCGAGCGCTCGGGGGCATCCCCGAGCGCGGCAAACCGGCGCAATTCGGCCGAATCGGGCTCCGCCGCGAGCTTGGCGGTGTCGAGGTCCTCGGTCACGTGCCCCGAGTCTTGCTCGACCTCGTGTTTCATTTCATCATCCTATCAGGGCTGCGGCGGGCCATGCCAACCGGCCTGGTGGTTCTGCACAGCGTGTCCACGCCCTGCGCTTCCTCCTTGGGCTATTGCAGCTCGTTGTCTGCCTTGCCGCACCAATTGCTGTATTAGTGGCGAGGAATTGCCCATTGGCGTTGGCGTAGTCGGTCCATTTGTAGCTCGATGAGGATGGGCCCGCTGGCCGACTGTCCCAAGTGGTAGGTGACCATTGCGGTAATAGGGTGGTGAAGGGGTTGAATTGGCGTCGCATGATCTTTGGCCTTTCGGGGGCACAAAGCGCCTCTCGAAGTTACGGGGGCAGAAGCATGCGTCGGGCCGATGTGACGTGATCGATTGCGAATTCGTCTTCGAGAGAATGCTGTGGTCATGGAACGCGATTGCGAACCGGCTCACGGGCCCGGATACCTCGAAGACGCCGCGTCGTGGTCATGGGCCGTCCACGCCCACTGGGCCGAGCGCTCCGTCTCGTTTTCTTTGTGGTGAGCCCCGAGTTCGTCCGAGCTCTTGCTCGGGCAGCGTGTCTGTGCCTCAGTACACCCCCGGCACGATCCTCCGCGGCACCCGGCGGCAGTACTCGTCCCACAGCGCCCCGTACTTCGCAGCGCAGCGCCGGTGATCGTCGCGCTCGCGCGGCACCAGCAGCAGCACGTAGTACAGCGGATACAGCCACGGCCCGATGCACTCCGGTCGACCCAGCGCCAGCGCCAGTCCGGTGGCCATCAGGATCTCGCCCAGGTAGTTGACATGCCGCGAGATCCCCCAAAACCCGCTGCATAGCAGGCGTCGCTGCCCGTCGGTGACCACCTGCGGCTCGAACACGCCCAAGAAGCGGTGGGTCGGGTCGAGCTTGAACAAGAACTTTTGCATGTTCGACCCTCGCGCCAGGCACCACCCGCCAAAGAAGACCGCGGTGGCGACCAGCAACAGCCACCGGGGTGCCCCCGGGTCGCCCAGGTCGGCCACGCTCCAAAGCCCCACCGCATAGAAGTAGGGGTAGAAGGTCAGGCACCCCCATCCGAGCTTGAAGCCGACCCGCTCGGCAAAGAGATCATAGGTATAGAGGTGCACGCGTTCGAAGAATAGGTAGTCGAGCAAGAACCACGAAAACAGCCCCAGGTGCAGCAGCACGCCCGGCGAGATTGCACCCTCGTGCGCCATCACGTGGTGGGCCGCGAAGGACAGCAGGTTGAGCGCGAGCATCGTCGCGCCCGCCAGGTAGAGGTACATCTTTACGTCGACTCGCCCGCCGAGGCACTGCGGGTTCTCCAGGCGTCCGAAGAACAGATCGGCGAGCAACGAGCGCCCCGTGCTGCGAGCGGGTAGCACGACGACCAGCGTGAACAGCAACCCGAGCGTGCAGGCGCCGGCGAGGCTGCCCCAGCGGTGCGTCCACAGGTAGTCCCAGGGCAGCCAGCCCTGCTGCCCCGCCAGCACCCACAGGCCCAGCGTGGCGGCCAGCACGAAGATCCCGTTGAGTCGATAGCGCAGCGGCTCTCCTGTCTTCGGGTCGCGCACGTAGCCACGCACTCGCTGGGCGGGAAGCAGCAGATGCAGGAGCAGCACCAGCCCGAAGATGAGCCAGGGGGTACAGAAGCCGGCGAGATCGATCATGCCAGGTCCTTCATGCCAGATCGATCATGCCAGATCGATCATGCCAGGTCCTTGGTGTTGGCGGCCATCACCGCGATCGACAGGCGGCGCGGTAGCAGCCGGCCCAGCACCAGGCCGACGATGCGGTTGATGAGCCCCGGGATGAACCGAGGTCCGCGGTCCAGGGCGGCCAGGGTGCGCTCGGCGACCTCCTTGGCGTCGAGCGTTCCGGGGGCTTCGCGGCGCGACACCTCGGCGTAGCCCGGGGTACGGATCGCCCCGGCGCACGACGCCACCACCTTCACCCCGTGCGGGCGCAGCTCGACCCACAGGCTCTCGGCGAGCGTGATGTTGAACGCCTTGCTCGCCGCGTAGGTCGCCAGCCTTGGCGTGCCTTGCAGGCCCGCGAGCGACGACATCAGCACCAGCGCCCCGCGCCCTCGGGCGGCCATGGCCGGCGTGAGCGCTCGGGCGAACGCCACCGGGCCGTGGACGTTGACGTCGACCACCGCGCGCAGGGCCTGCGGCTCTTGATCGATGAGCTCGCCGACCGGCGCATACGCGGCGTTGTAGATCGCCACCCCCACGTCGAGCAGCGCGGTGGTCTGGCGTAGCGTGTGCTCGAGGTCGGGCCGGGCAAGATCGAAGACCACCGGGCGGACCTCCACATCGTAGTCACGCCGCAGCCGCTCGGCCACCCCCTCCAGCTCGCGAGCGCGTCGGGCCAGCAGCACCAGGTTCGACCCGCGCCGGGCCAGCGCAGTGGCGAAGGCGGCCCCGAGCCCCTCCGACGCTCCAGCGACCACCGCCCATGGGCCGTAGCGCATCGAAAAGTCGTGAGTCCGGACCATCGCGGGTGGAGTATAGCCGCGCCCGGGGAGCGCACCTCAACCCCCATGCCGTCACGGGTGGAGCGTGGCTGTGCGTGAGGCTCAGCCCTTCAGCCCGCCGGTTGGCAGATCCCTCCGCCTTCGATCTGTGCGTTGGTACGAAAGGTGTTGAGCTGCTGCCACGATTGGGTCTCGGTTGTGGGGATCGTGCCATCCTCCCGAACATTCGAGACATGGTAGGTGTGCTGGTTCCAGATCCGGCGGGCCTGGATCCACCGATCTTGCACGTCGCGGATCGCCTGGACCGTCGGGGAGCCCATGCCCGTCTGGAAGTTGGAGACCACCACGATCTCGGCCGAGCCATCGTTGTCGATGTCGGCCACCACGGGGTACTCCAGCCCGGTGCCGCTCTGTCGGGGGGCGGTGAGCAGGGGCATGCCCGTGCCGTCGAACACGAACAGCTGGGTCTCGTCCGCGTACATCGCCTCGGCGATCCCGTCGCCGTCGAAATCGAAGGCGGTGCCGCCGGCCGAGCCGCTTTGGTCGAGCACCGGAGCCTGCCAGATGATCGTTGGGCCCGCCGGCGTGATCTCGTAGGCGGCGTAGTTGTTGGCCGAGCCGGTCGCGAACTCGGAGATCCCGTCGCCGTCGAAGTCGTGCACGGTCTCCGGCTTGAGCCACACGGTGAAGGGATTGGCCGGATCGCCGGTGGGCCGCTGCCCTTGCCATACGATGCTGCCGTCGTGCTCCAGCATGTTGATGCCGTCGCCATTCATCACGATGATCTCGGGGCTCGCGTCGCCGTCGAATTTCGCCACGTGGGGGAAGCCCGGCTGGAGCGGGGTGCTGTAGTAGAGCGAGCCGTCGTGGTGGTAGGCGGTGGCGCCGTGGATCACCTTGAGATCCCCGTCGTCGTCGAGATCGGCGGCGGTGACCAGCGAGCCGATGCTGAAGTCGATCGAATCGCCCGAGTCCCACAGCAGGTTGCCCGAGTCATCGAACACCGCGCCGGTGTGCTCGAAGGCCAAGGCCGATCGTGAGCACTACACCGGTTCGTAGCATCCGCATCAGACCGCCCTCGCTCCCATGGTCGCCTCCCATGGTCGCCTGGGGGTAACCCGGGGCAACGGGAACTCCCGGAGCCGCCCGAATTCGTGTGGATCCGGTCGAATACTGCGGCTACTTGATCCCCTTGCCCTCGTTCTCCTTGGCCTTGATCGCCTGGAGGATCGCCTCGCCTTCGTCGATCACGTCGTCCTCGGCGGTGCGCTTGTCCTGGCCCATGGCCGCCACGTCGGCGTCCATGTTCTCGAAGCGGGCCAGCATCTGATAGATCGCCAGCCGGCTGCCCGGGGCCGGGCCTTCCACGTCCTTCTCGTCGTCCTTGGCCGGGATGTGGATCTCGCCGCGGGCCCCGTCGATTACGCACTGGTGCGCATCACCCAGGATCTTCTCCGGCACCGTGGCCGCGGGCAGCCCCTCGAGGATCGGGAACTCGTCCTTGTAGTTGTTGATGAAGGTGTCGATCGCCGCCCCCGAGCCGCAGCGGGCGTAGAGCGGGTCGTATTTGTCGGGTACCACCGAGGTGGTCGAGTCGATCACGTTGTCGGCGTCCCGCTTGGCGAAGTCGGAGCCGGCGGTGGCCAGCATCTGGAAGTCGCTGAGCATGTGGCCGTAGATGATCGAGCGCAAGAACGCCTTCTTGAGCGCGGGCCCCGAGAGCTTCTTGGAGAACACGAAGGTCAGGTCGTTGTAGCCACCGCCCAGATCCTCGCGCACCACTCCAAAGCCGAGATCCTTGTCGATCTTGACCTTGGCCGCCTTCTTGGGGACCTCCGCCGTGCCCTCCACGACCCACAGCGAGTGGGTGTCGCTCAGCAGCGCCTCGCGCTCCTTCATCTCGCGTTGGTTGAGCAGCATGCTCAGCAACTTCTCGTCCTTGCGGATCTCGGCGCCCCATGTCTTGAAGGCCGGCGTCGCGAACGACTCCTCCCAGGTGCGCGGCGGCGGCTCCTCCTTGCCCAGCTCCTTGCGGATGTCGCGGAGCACCCCGCGGAACGGATCGTCGCCGGCCACCACGCGGCGGGCGTACATCTTGACCGCCATCCACTCGTCCCAGACCTTCTCCTTGTTGTCGACGTAGTACTGGCGCAGCTGCTCCACCGGCGCCTTGACGTCACCGGGCAGCGCGTCGACGTCGGCCTTGGCCGACTCGCCGTTGAAGTACTGGAGCATCCGCAGCTCCGCGTAGGCCTTGAGGATCTTGTCGCGCTGATCCTTGCCGTAGCCGTTCTTGACCCGGTTGACCAGATCGGCGTACTCGCGGCGGGCTGTCTTGCGGTAGGCCCACGCGTCGGCCTCGGCCGTGCCCTGCACGATCGCCTTGATCTTGGCGTCTTGCGACAGCCCCGAAGGCAGCCGGATCACCGCCAGCACGCCGGCCTTGAGCTCGTACTTGTACTCGCCCTCGGCCTCCACCCCCCCGTCGACCACCCCCGGCGGCTCGTTGAGCGGATAGAGCTTGGACAGGACCGGCATCAGCTTTTCCCGCAGGGGGTGCGGCGGGACCTTCTCGGGCAGCTCGGCCTTGTCCTTGGCCTTGGTCTTGTCGAAACCCTCGACCTGTCGGCTCATCGCGTCGGAGCGGCTGTCACAGCCGGTCGCCCCCAGCCCGAGGCCGAGCCCCAGCGTCAGTCCCAAAAGCGCCGAAGAGGTGCTAAAGCTCCGAGATTTCACGACACTGGCCGACATTTCTTCGTCAACGTAGGCGCCGGCGCCGGCCTGTGTCAAACCACCACCGGGCCGGTACCCGGCGGGCGCCTCTGACGCCCGGATCTACCGCGTGAGGCCCCAAACGGGTGTTCGGCTTGACCGAGGACCCCCGGGGTCGCATCTTCCCTAACGTCAGGTTTGGATCCCAGACAGGGCGCCCTAAGCGCGGTGCCTGAAAGTGACGTGCGTTCCATGGAAACCGAGACCGCTCCTTCGATCGAGACCCAGCCCAAGTCGATGCCCGAGGCGATCACCGATCCGGCCATGGCCGGGGCTTTGGCGCTGACCGAGGTGGCCGCCGACAAGGTCCGGGAGATCCGCGAGGCCGAGTCCATCGATCTTCATTTTGCGCTGCGCGTGAAGGTGATGGGCGGCGGCTGCTCCGGCTTCCAGTACGACCTCTACTTCGACGAGCACGCCGAAGGCGACTACGTGTTCGAGAGCAACGAGGTCAAGCTGGTCGCCGACCAGATGAGCTTCATGTACCTGATGGGCACCACCATCGACTACGTCGAGGGTCTGCAGGGGGCGGGCTTCAAGTTCAACAACCCCAACACCACCGGCAGCTGCGGCTGCGGGTCCTCGTTCTCGGTGTAACGAAGTCGGAGTTGGCGCGAGGCCGCGCTCGAGCGAAGCGCGGCTCACGTCGTCGACGTCGTAGGGGCATTCGAGTGGCGAACACAGTCGCGTGCGTCGCCCCGTGAAACGCGATGCGCCGTCGACCCGCCGACCTCCCTAAGTCTGGAACCGCCGCAAATACTTGTGCGACGTGATCAGCAAGATGATGGGGAGGATGATCCAGTGCAGCGCAGACACCATGTTCGCGTAGCCATCGGGGGTGAACATCCGAGCCTGCCATCGGTGTCCTTTGTCGTCTCGCCACACCGTGAGCGCCGTATCCGTGCGAGGTTCCCAGTCGTCGACCGCGGTGAAGCTCGCGACCGGGAAGTGGTGACGTAGCGCGACGGCGACGCCGGAGAAGAGCCCCCAGTCCTCCGGGTTCTCGTCGTCGCCCACCGTATCGACCGTGGCGGCCAGTGCCTCCTCGGTAGGACCCATGTTCTCCGGGAGCGAAAAGATCATGGAGCTGACCATGAACCAGACGATGACCACCACGATGAGGCGGGCGGGGTTGGTCTGTGAGTCGGTCAGCCAGTCCCAAACCGCCTGGCGCCACAGCTTCGCCGTGGAGATCCCGCGGGCGAATCCACGGTGCTGCCGTGCGGACCGGGCCCGCTGGCTGCGTAGCCATCGGCGCATCTGCTTGTGGATCTGGTCGGCCTCGTGTTCCATGCCGCGACTCTGAAGCCCGTTCTCGACCGACCACCAGGTGTCGATCTGCTTGTGCTCGTCGCCCGCTAGCAGCTGGATGTAGTCATCGGCGTTGTCGGAGGACGTGGTCTCGCCGTGCCGAAATTGCCACCATCGAATGTCAGCGTGCAGGAGGCTTATCGGGCGTGGGTAGTCTTGCTCGTGCACCTGCACGGTCAGCATGTCGATGCTCGTGCGGCCGAGATTGATGCCGCCGCTCTGGTGGCAGGAGATCTCGAGGACCCCCAGCTTGGAGAAGCTGAGGTCGACCTCCCCGGGAACGATCGCGCTTGTGCCCTCTTTGGCCAGGCTTAGCTGCTTGCGCACCGCCAGGTTGCGCCCGAGGATGCGGCCGGAGTCGGCGTCAGAGCGCTCGAGCTCCAGTCCCGTCAGATCAATGCTGCCCAGACACTCGACCCCGTCGAGCACGAGCGCACCCGCGGTGGCTGGCTCTTGCTCGTCGTGTCTCGTGAGCGTGATGTCTCGGTTGATCTCGGAGTCCCGCAGGTTGATCGCGCCATCGCGTACGTCGACGTGGGACAGGACGATGTCCCCGTTGACGATGGTCCCAGACAGCTTGATCCCGCGATCAAAGCGAGACGATAGTCCACGCGTGGACGCGAAGGTGCCGTCTTGCCGGCGAAGTCGATCATCGCCGCTCGGCACGTAGAACATCAACGTTCCACCGATCTGCGCCCCGTGGAGATCGAGCGAGGTCGCAGCGGATCCATCTCCATCTCCAGAAGCACCGACGTCGACCCCGGCCATGCAGACCTCACCGGTGAACTTGGCGCCGACCAGGCTCAGCGAGCCACCGATCTTCACCGGAAATCGCGAGCCCGCCTGCTCGGTGCTTGTCCCGTGGTCGCGCCAGTGGCCCACCGCAAAGCTCAGGCGCTGGGTCTCGATCTGGCGGGCGTAGACGCTCCCGGTCACCTCGAGCTGATCGATGCGGAGGATCTTCTGCATGTGCGCACCTCCGAGCTCGAGATCGCCGTCGATGTGGTTGACGATGTCCGCCCCCGAGGAATCGATGAACAGACCGGTGCCCACGTTGATGAAGTCGCCGCGTACCGTCCCGCAGACGTCGATCCCCCTGAAGATGATGTAGTTGTGCTCGACGAGCGTGCCATAGAGGTTGAGCCCGACCGGCCGTGCCCCGGCCTTGTCTGGGCCCTCGGGATCGAGACCAAGGTCGGCGCCGACGCGCAAGGGGCGAAACCGACTGTCTTCGAGGTAGCCGGAGATCGCGATGGATTGTTTTATCAGAGCGTGCTGGAAGGAGATCCCGCCATTGATCTCCGAGCCATAGATCTCGACGGACTCGGCCCGAGTGTTGTCGAGGTAGAGGGTGCCGCCGATCTGAATTCCGAGCTCATAGCTCTCGTCGCATCCAAGGCCGAAGCTTCCGTCGACGACCGCTCGTGAGAAATCGACGTCGGCGAGCATCTGCCCCGCGATATAGGCGTTGGCCTTCGTGCGGATCCACCTCGCGTCGAGGTCTGCTGCACAATGAGACTGTACGATCGACAGCGAGCTTATGCTCGATTCGTTCAGGCTCAGTCGCGAGAATGGGCCATCGTCTACACCGGCAAGGACGACGGTGTCCCGCAACGTCACCGAGCCGTCCTCTGCGCGCTGGAGTGTGAGGCCGCCCTCGAAGCTGCAGCCGATGAAATCGTACTCCTTGAATCGAGTCGAGCGGAGGTCGACGGGGCCTCTGAATCGACAGCCGTGGAGCTCGATCCCCTTGCGGAAATCCACCCCCGCGAGGGACACACGGCCCCAGACGATGCAGTTCTTGAGCTCGATCCGGTGGGTGTTTAGGTCTTGGTCTCGGGAGATCAGTTCCTCAGTGAACTCGGCACCCGAGATTACCCGGTACGTATCGCCCCTCGACCATCTCGACGTGGTCTGCGGCGGTGGTGGTGGGGTCCATGACTCTCGCGTGGCCGGCCGACAGACCATGAGCGGCTCATCGGAGGTCATCATGACCAGCGCGTCTTCGTCGATCTGGAACGTAACGCGGAACAGCGCGCTGTTGCAGAAGACATGGGCATCCGCGCACGTGAAGCCATCCTCTTGGCGCTCGATGGTCGGTGGGGCGATCTCGGCCTTGACCTGCTCGAGCTCCGCCCCGGGGGCCATTGCAACGGAGTCGGGGTCAGCCTCGGTGAAGCAACGGTGCTCGGGCGTCGAGACGATCTCGAAGGGACCGGCTTCGGGGGAGCCCCACAGGTGGTTACTGAAGAAGATCAGATACTCGAGGGCGTGGTGCACCGAGGTCAGCGCCCAGTTTTGCTCGGCCCGGCGCCGGTCGTTGAGTCGGTGGAACGGCGCCGCGGTCCCATCGAGGGCAACGGCGAGGCCCTTGTTCCACAAGATCTCGTGTACGGGGGTGTCGGCGCCGCGGGTCTCGAGCTTCAGCAGGTCGATATCGTACCAGTGGAGTCGCTTCCTGCGCATGGTGGAGCGCTTGGCGTCTATGAGCGGAGTGATCTGGCGGTTGATGTCGCGGATGATGAGGTGGGCCTCTTGGGCGCCGACTTCTTGCCATCCATCATCGTCTGTCGGGGCCTGCTCGGAGACGATGAAGGGGCGCGTGCCCGGAGGAGGGCGGTAGTTGATCGGGAGCCCTGACAGAATGACCGTAGGTGGTTCGTCGTTGGCGGGGATGAGCTCACCGGCGTAGTGCATGTTGCCGATGTCGCTCTTGTTCTCCAAGACCAGATCCCAGCGGGTCCGCTTCAGCTCGTCGCCGTCGAGGGTGCACCACTCCAGCCGCACCGACGAAGCGCTCGCCTCGACCACCTTGGGGGGGTGTTCCCGAAGCTTTTGGCGCAAGGCCTCTCGCTCTTCGAGCATGAGGGGGGAGAACCACTCGACGTCATCAATGGCCTCGATGAAGCACACGCCGGTCAGGTGGTGCATCGTGCGTGCGTAGTCTAGGGCGGAATGTTCGTCCAGGTTCAGATATTGGGCCCCCTCGCGGGCAAACTGTGCCCAGTTCTCGAAAGTGAGGGGAATGATGTGTAGCGTCGAGAGATCGACGAGCACCCACACCATGACGACGGCTCGCCGAGGGCTGGTGCGATACTCGATCTTGACGAGCCTGGTGTTCGCCCGAACGAATCGACAGGACTGGGCGGCGATGATCGTGGGGTCTACGAGCTGGACCGGCTCGCTCTGGTCCCCCGCCATGCTCTGGGTGAATGCGCGGAGGATCTCGTCCTTTGGAAACCGCTTGGGATTGATCATCGCGATCCACGAGAGGCTACCTCAGGGAAACCCCCATATACGCGGTCGGTCGCGCTCCCGCGTAGGGTATGGATTTGAGGGTATGAAGTTGTAGGATAAGCATCAATGAAAAAGTGTAACAGAGACTACGCTTCGAGCTCGGCGGTGGGCAGCCCGCATGGTGAGTGCGGAGTGGTGCGTGCGGAGTGCTGAGCGCCGAGCACGCGAGTCCTCGGATGATCGCCGCGAATCTCGACCCGCCGGTGGGCGGCGAGTTCGCCGGCTTCGCCTCTCGGGCACCTCGTATCCATGAGGGCAGCGGGGGCGAGGGGCAGCGGGGGCGGTGGCTCGGTGGTCAGCACCACGGGGAACGCACCGTCTTCCGAGAATCGAGCGTTCGACTCTCGGATCCGAGCGCCGCGCCGTCTGGGATGCGCTCGACCTGCGCGGCGAACAGCTTGTGGAGGCACGATGCGCGGAGCGCGAAAGGCATGGAGTCCCCCTTGTGAACCGAACTGGAGCAAGCGTCGTTGGACATTGGAATTCTCCGTCAAGCTGCGCGTGGGCGCTGGGGTTCGCTCGGGGGCCATCTGGGGTTCCTCCTGCTCGGAGGAGGCCCGCTCCCATCGGCTCCCGTCTACAATCGGGGAGTGACGACCTCGGCGTGGAATATTCACCCGATCGATCCGATATGCATGAATTACGGTCTGGCGACTGATGGATCGACGATCGCAGCAACAACATGAGCCAGTCCGACGATGGCGACATTCGTAGCCATGGATGACCGGGAGTGTGCCGAAACGTCGCCGATCCACGCTCTTGATCTGGATGATCTCCGCGCCCCCACGATTGCTGCTCGAGGCGCCTCGCGCTCGTCGATGGCCTGCACAGCCGGGCTCGAGACACCACGTCCAATGGCGCCGAAGTCGGGTCGAGGAGGTCAGCGGATCGCTCGAGCGGGTCGAAATCCCACGAAGTGGTAGCCGACGTGGGGGTCGCCCCGCAGGCGGAAGGCCGAGCGTGCGAGGCGACCGGAGTCATTGAAGCCGCCACCGCGAAACACTCGGCTGACATCGCCGACCGGTTTCTTTCTCAGGCCATCACGAGCACGAGCACGAGCACGAGCACGGATTGCATAAGGCGCATAGGCATCGAGGGTCCACTCCCACACGTTGCCGTGCACATCGTAGAGCCCCCACGGATTGGCCCCCTTGGTCACCACCGCGTGCACCCGGGCGTTCACGGTACCTCGCTCTGCGGCGCCGGTATTGTCCGCGAACCAGGCAAACCGCTCCAAGTCCCCGACCTTGGTTGCTCATTTTGTTCGGTCGATCTCCCAACGGCCTCCCGCTCTATTCCTCCCACGAAAACCCTTCCACCACCGCTCGGATCGCCGCCGGTGACATGGCGAGCAGCTCCTCTTGCGAGTGCGCCTTTCGAAAGCGTCGCATGAAGGCACCCAGCGCCTTGCCGTCCAGGCCGGTCCACGTGCGCACGAGGTCGCCGCTGAACTTCTCGCGCAGGGCGATGACCTTGGCCTCTTGCTCGCGCTCGTGGGCCAGCGCCGCCTCGAGCTGGGCCTCGGGAAAGGCCGCGGCGATCTGGGGCACGTAGGCGTCGCGCTCCGGTTGGTACTCGCAGCGCTTGTCGATCCCTTCCTGCGCGAGCCACTCGATGAAGCGGGCCATCGTCTGGCGCCGGCGGGCGCGTTGCTCGGTCGTCCGGTCGCGATCGTCGTAGGGCGCCACCGAGAACCACGGGCACGCCACGGCCCAGGCGAAGATCTCCTCCAGGGTGTCGAAGCCGGCCTCCCAGGCGGCCACGTCGAGCCCCAGGAAGGTCAGGACCCGAGGCCAGTCGCGGCTGACCAGCAGCGACTTCTTGTAGCTCGGCTGCGAGGGGCGGCGAAACACGTAGCTCAGGCCGTCTTCTCCATACTTGAGCCCGAGCCGCTTGCAGATCTTGCCGATGATGTTGCCTAGATCGTTGAACGACAGGTAGTGATAGGTTGCCTCGAACACCTCCGCGGGCCGGGTGAAGTAGTCGACCTGAAGATCGCGGAACGCGGTGGAGTAGACGTGACCCACGTTCTTGGTCTGGGCGATCTCCAGCCCTTCGACGATCGCGGCCCGAAACGCCTCGCCCCCGCCGATGGCCTGCACGGCCGCGGTCGAGACCACCACGTCCATGTCGCCGAAGTCGGGCTTGCTCGCGTAGTAGCGGGGGATCCGGTACCCGTCGGGGATGAGGTCGTCGAGGAAGCGTCGCACCTCGGCCTCGATGCTCAGGTACTCGTCGCGGGGCTTACGGCCGAGCTTGAAGAGGTTGCCGCCCATGCGCGCATGGTAGTGCGGCGCGGGCGGGTGTGGCGAGCGCTCACTCCAAGCCGAAGATCAGGCGATGGTCGTCGAGGGGGTCGAGCGCGGCGACGACATCGAGGAACTCGACCGGCGCATGGTGCCCTGCGCGAAGAGGGCGGCGAGCGGGGGGAGGCCGGCCATTGCGTCGCTCGTAGCGTTGCTCGAACTGGCGGATCTGCTCGTCCATGAAGCGTTCGTAGGCGCCCCAGTCGTACAGCAGCACCTCGCTGGGGTACAGCCAGTGGAGCACGTAGATCTCGTCCTCTTCGACGTTGGCCAGGCCGGGCGAGAGATCGGTCGGTATACCCCGCGGCCGGGTGACCAGCGGCTTGGGGCAGTCGCTGGGATCGATGCGGTGCTCGATCGAGGACATAGCGTAGAAGAAGATCCGATCGTAGAACGCGCGAGGATCCAAGCGTTGGGTCGAAATTTCGTCATCGACCGGCGGAAGATCCCATCGCACGTATTCCCAGCCGCGCCGAGTTCGACGCTCGAGCTCGATGACGAAGTTCTGGCTCACCGCGACATTGATCTACCATGGACCCGTGCCCAGATCTCACCAGCCAGGCGAGCGGCTTACGGCCGGCGACTGGTTGCTGCTCCACGACACCGGGGGCCAGCTTCGCCTACGACGGCTTCGCCTCGAGAAGCGCCGCGTGACCGAGATCGAGGGGCTGGCGTCAGAGCTGCTGGCCGGAGGCGACTCGTGCGCGCGCCCTTCCCTGGACGGAGGCACGTCGAGCTCGTTCGGCAAGTTGGGCAAGGCCCTGGACGAGTGTCGCCGCCGCCTGGAGCGGTGGCAGCAAGAGGGCTGGATCGTCGTGGAGTATAGCGAGCTTCAGTCGGGGATGGCCGAGCACCACATGGACAACGGGCTCCTGCGGGTCTCGCTGGCCGACGGTGACGCGGCGATCGTGCAGCGGATCCGTGATCGGTGGACGAGCGAGAACAACCGGGAGCTGTGTTTCGCGCGACTGGATGAGATGAGGGACGCCATCCGTCGACAGGACCATGCGCGAGTACGTGCTTTGCTCGCTGAGCATGGCTCGGGGCCGCTTTACTGTTACCTGGTGCAGATGTCGGTAATCTCCGGGGACCGGACGTTGGTCTCGATGCTATTGGACGCAGGCTGTCCTATCGAGGACGATCGCAGGAATTTCGCGCCGTTGGCCATAGCGGCCGAGGCCAATGATGCGCCGATGGTGGCGCTGCTGCTGGATCGCGGTGCGGATATCGATGCGTACGGAGCTCATCGTCGCCGGGCTATTCACGACGCCGCGTTCGTGGGGGCTCAGGATGCGATCGCGGTGCTGCTCGAGCGCGGTGTCTCGCTGGACTCGGTGGATCGTTGGGGCTCAAGCGCCATCGAGCTTGCGGCCGAGCAAGGTCACGAGGCGGTCGTCGATCAACTACTTCCGCACGTCTCCGGTGAGCACCGTCAGCGTGCCGAGGCCAAGCGCGCCGAGGGGCGGCGACGGAAGGAACGGGCCGCGACGCTCGACCCTCGGACGGGTCCGCTCCTATGGGCCGCCTTCCGCAACCGAGCGGACATCGTCCAGCGACTGCTAGACGCGGGCGTCTCGGTGAACGCCCGCGCGCCCGACGGTCGCTCGGCGTTGGACGTCGCCGTCGACCAAGGGCACGAGGAACTCGCGCAGATGCTGCGAAGCGCGGGGGCCGAGGGCTGAGCGAGACAGATCAGCGCATTTAGCGCTTTTGGAAAGTTCTCCAAATTTCCGGTTGCTGAATATTATTGATTGATTCATAACTAACCACGATGGTCCGACCCTCCCGATACTCGGACGAGGAGATCCTCGCGGTCGCTCGCGAGGTGTTCGTCGAGCAGGGTCCCGGCGCGTCCCTGAGCGCCATTGCGACCCGTCTTGGTTTGTCTCAGCCCGCGCTCTCGCAGCGTTTTGGCAGCAAGCGCGCGCTGATGATCCGTGCGCTCTCACCCAGGGGGCTGGAGGAGTCGATCGCCCAGCTCGAGGCGGGCCCCGACGACCGACCCTTCGACGAGCAGCTGCGGGAGATTGCGGTGACCGGCCTCGAGGTGCTGGAGCAGGCGGTGCCGAGCATGATCACCATGCGGATGGCCGACCAGCAGGTTCGGCAGGCGATGGCCGATGGGGTGACGCTCCCTCACGACCGAGGGGGCGACGCGATGATCGCTTTCTTCGCGCGGGCTCGGGCGGCGGGGCTCATCCGCGACGTCGAGCCCAGGCACGTGGCCATGATGTTCATTGGGAGCCTACAGGCGCGGGCGCTGCTCGCCTACGTGGCCCAGGAACGCCTGGACGACGCCGCTCGCCAGGCGCAGGCCGCTGTCACTGTGGAGTTGTTGTTGCACGGCATAGCGCCGGAGGAAGCATCATGATGGATCAAGCCAAACTCACCGGTTGGTCGGTCGAGCAGCGCCGGGCGCTGGTCGCCGGCGTTCGTGACCTCGTGGCCGACGAGCCGGGGCCCCGAGCCCAAGACGCGCTGGCCCTCGCGCAGGAGGTCCTCGGGCCCTGGCCAGAGCAGGGGCAGCCCGAAGACTTCGCCGTGTTTTGCGGTAGTCCGTGGGCCGAGGTGGCGCTGGTCGCCTTGATGGTGACCGCGTGCCTCAAGTCCGACGGGCTTTCGGTGGCCGATGCTGAGCGTGTCTCGGCCTATGCCGCGGTCATGGGTACGGATCGGGTGTGGACCCAGGCCCTTCGTCACGCCGCTCGGGGTCGGGGTCACCGGATCTCGATGGCCCTGGCGCGGCGGGCTCCCGACGGGCGCCGGCTGCTCCAGGACGCCTGGCGGCAGCGAGGGCCGCTGGTCGTCATCGACATCATTCGTTCGATGACCGGTCGGACCAAGGCCGATCCCGTACTGGCGCAGCGTTTCGCCGCGTTCGGGCAGCTCCCCGATGGCAGCGTGGGCCGAGCCTTTTGCACGCACCTGACCGAGCGCCAGATCCCCCTGCCAGGAGAGCCCGGTGGTCTGCTGGAGGCGGCGATCCATCACGATCTCATGCACACGCTCACCGGCTACGACACTGATCCGGCCGGAGAGTGCAAGGTCGCGGGCTTCTACGCCGGGATGCTCTACCCCGGCTGGCCGGCGTGGATCCTGGCGGTGTTGACCACCTTCGAGCTGGGGTTGCGGGTGGGTCCATCTTTTACCGTGCCCACGCGCCATGCCTTCGATCTACGCCAAGTGTGGGCCGCGGCGCAGCGTGGCTACAACGCGAACGTGCGACCGCTGGATGAGGGCTGGGACTATCGGCCGCTGATGACCATGGATCTTCAGGAGGCCCGACAGCAGCTGCGGCTGTGAGCGGCGATCGCTGGCGACCATGACCCCGCCCGCGAATAGGCGGCGCGGTCGAGATCAACTCCCATCCGAATAGTCGAGCGGGCGAGGTGGACCTCGTCCGAATGCCTCGTCATGGGCGAGGTGATGGCCTCGCCGCGCGCGAAGTAATGGCCTCGTCGTGGCGAGGTGATGGTGTGACGAACTAAAGAGAGGACTCGATGCAGATCACGAGTGACACGCGTCGTGCATTGCGACGTTCCATGATAGGCAGCGCCCTCGGGCTGAGTGCGCTCGCCAACCCTACGCCGGCTCACGCTCGTCCTACGGGGCCCGAGCGCATGTGCGAGGTCTACCCCGAGAGCCCCGATTGTTCCGGTCGGCTGGTCACCTGCGCGACCTGCCACGACTCCACCGATCCGCCGAGCTGGAATGCCTACGGTGCGTCGGTGATGGCAGCGCTACACGATGGAGCGTCCGGCGGAGATTTCGACCAGCAGCTCGGCGCGGCCTTGCGGGCGATCGAGCTCGAAGACGCGGACGGCGACGGGGTGCCCAACCTCGACGAGCTGCAGCTGGGGACCAACCCTGGCAATCCTGACTCGCTATGGAGCCCGCCGAAGCCCCCAACCGCAGACGACAACCCCTGGTATCGCCTAGGTGGATACGACGCCGCTTTTGCTCTCCAGCGAGTGTCGGTGCTCTACTGCGGGCACTCGGCGAGCTTCGAGACGCGCACCGAGCTCGCGGCCCTCGATGTCGATGCGCAGCGCGAGCAGGTGCATAGTGTGCTCTCGGCTTGCCTCGATTCCGAGTACTGGCGCCACGCGGGCCTGAGTCGCCTCGCCGACCGCCGGATCCGACCGGTGCTGGCCCTGGGCCCCGACAGCCAGGTGCAGCTAGGCCCGGCGCGGAGCGTGCTCGCCGACTACGAGTGGGACTACCGGCTGTGGCGCTACGTGCTGACCGACGACCGGGACATGCGCGAGCTCCTCACCGCGCAGTACCACGTGGTCGACGACGGCTCCGGCGGTCTGATGCCCGTAGAGGGCGCCATCATGCCCGACATCGAGATCGCGCCGGGTTTTTTCAACGGGGGGCAGCCCCTCGCCCCGGAGCACCGCGCGGGGATGATCACCACGCAGTGGTTCATCGTGCTCAACACCATGTTCAGCGGACTTCCGCGGACCACGGCGGCCCAGGCCTATCGGTCCTACCTGGGCATGGATCTGTCCCGGGACGAGGGGATCCTCCCCGTGCCCGGCGAGCCGGTCGACATCGACAACAAAGGGGTCGCCGCGCCGGCCTGCGCCCAGTGTCACACGACGCTCGATCCCCTGGCCTACGCCTTTGCGTACTACGTCGGCCTCGAGAGCATGCTACCCGGCTCGGGGGGCACGTACCTGCCCGAGCGTCCCATGAACATGATCGAAGGCTGGGATCCGCAGCAGCAGCGCAGCGTAGTGCTCGGGCAGCCCGTCGACGACGTCGTGCAGTGGGCCGCCGTCGCCGCCGAGTCGCCAAACTTCCGCCGCACCATGGCTGAGACCTTCTTGTCCCACGCCCTGGACCGCCACTTGGGTCCGGGCGAGTACGCCGAGCTTGCCGAGCTCACCGATAGCCTGCTCACCGACGGCTACTCGGCCAACCGTCTCATCCACCGCATCGTCGATACCGACGCCTTTGGAGCCCCATGACGCGCATGCCCCTGTCAACCCTCGTTCGGGCCCGTCGGGGTCCGCGATCCGCCCTGCTGGTGAGCGCCCTGCTCGTCGGTGGTTGCCCGGGATCCTCGTCGGACGACGGCGATCCGGATCTGTCGACCGCCTCGACGCGCAACCGGCTGATCTGGAAGCGCCAGCACGCCCTCACCCAAGATCTGGTCCGCGCTCTCGAGCTAGAACCCACTGAGTTGTGCACCGAGCTCGGAGAGCTCGATTGCATCAACGACGTGCACCAGGCCAGCCTCGGTGGCCATGATCCGATAGCTCAGGGCCTGTACGAGCCGATCGCGGAGCCCCTCACTACCACACCGCTGGCCCTCGACCGCGTCGCCCTCGCGGCCTGTGGTCGCCGCGTGCAGCTCGATCGTCAGGCGCCCGTGGTGTTCACCACCCTCGCGCTCGATGGTGAGGCCCCCTCGGCGGACGCGCCTGCGTTCGAGCAGACGGTGGTCACGCTCTACCGTCGCTTGCTGGGTCGCGAGCCCACGCCCGAAGAGCTCGAGCTTCATGCCGAGCTTCTGGTCGACGACGCCGGCGAGCGGGTCGGCGCGGATCGTTTCGCTCACCTGAGCTGCTTCGTGGTCGTCACGAGCGCCGAGTTCTTGTTCATCTAGCTGGAGTCACCACCATGTCCAAGCCTTCTCACTCTCGAGATCCCCTTCTTTCCCGACGTGGGCTGCTCTTCGGCGCGTCCGCGGGGCTGTCGATGCTCGGCCTGAGCGCCGCTTCGCCGCTGACCCGTCGTGCACGCGCCCGGCCGCTACACCCTCGCGCTGCGGCCGACGTCGCCGACCGGCGCCTGCTCTTTGTCGTGTGTGCAACGGGGGGCGCGAGCATCATCGACAGCTTCATGCCCGTCTCCACGGCCGAGCTTCCGTCCGGGATCGAGCCGGGCTCGACCGCTGCCTACGAGCCCGAGCAGCTCGTCCAGCCTCCGGGCAGCGCGATCCGCTGCGTGGGGCCCCTCCAAGACACCTTGTTCTTGGGCTCGGACTACTCGATCGAGCAGTTCGTGGCCAAGTACCACGAGGAGCTCACGGTGGTCGCTCACGAGGTCACCTCGGTCAACCATATCGTGGCCCAGAAGCGCTCTGTAAACGGGGCCGGGATCCATGGCGGCCGGACGATCGCCGAGGCCGTGGCCGCGCGCCACGGCGAGGGGCTGCCCCTGGCCAACTGCACCATGGCCTTCGACGGCTTCGTCGAGCCCGGCGACGACGCGAGCCTGCCTTCCTTTGCTCGCGCCGAGCTCATCGGCAATCCCCTCACCTTCGCCATGTCCACGCACGGCAGCCGCGGTCTCGCGGGCGCTCCGCCCTCCGCCGCGGTCTCGCGTGCGCGTCGGATCCGGGCCGAGCTCGATCGTCGCTCTCCCTTTGGTCAGACCTTTCGCGACGCGCAGCAGCTGCAGCGCTACTTCGGCACGCGCGACGACGTGGCCATGCGGCTCGAGGCCGAGGACGCCATCGAGACCTTGATGTTGCTGCCGGGCACCTCGACGATCGAGGAGCTCGGCTTGAACCCGAGCGCCCTGAGCGAGGAGCTGCGCGCGGTCTTCCCCAAGCTCGACAAGGACCAGTGGCAGCAGCGCGGCGCGATGGCCTTCTTGCTGGCGCGTCATGGCCTCAGCTGCGCGTCGACGATCTCGCTGTCGCTCAACCCTTCGTTCGAGGGCGAGTCGATCGTCGACGCTCCGCTCGCCTTCGATTTCTCCCACACCTATCACCGCGCCACCCAGAACGTGATGTGGGGCCGCGTGCTCGCGCTCGTCGACGGGCTCATCACCCTGCTGCGTAGTCACGACTACCTCGGCGATCCGGCGCTCGGCAAGATGTGGGATCGCAGCCTGATCTACATTGCCACCGACTTCGGTCGTGACAAGATCCGCAGCACCGGCGGCGAGCAGTTCGGCACCGGGCACCACGTCAACAACGGCTCCGTCCTGCTGTCGCCGCGGCTGGTCGGCAACCGGGTGTTCGGTGGGGTCGATCCGGCCACGCTGCTGACCTACGGCTTCGATCGCACCACCGGAGAGCCCCGGCCGGGGACTCAGATGCGCGAGGAGGACATCTATAGCCTCATCGCCCAGGCCCTCGACGTGGATTTCGCGGGCCGCCGGGACATGTCCGCCGTGCTGGCCTGAAGGCTTTGGCGGATGCCTCGGCGCGGCCAAGGGGGGCGGCTAGCCCCCGGTGGAATCTGCGCCGTCTCCGTTGTCCCCGGCGTCGGTGGTCCTCCGTGGAGGAGGAGAGTCGATAGGAGGGTTCATGGGAGGAGTGAAGGTCTCCGGATAGGGGTCGGCCAGGATCTGCTCGCCATCCTCCCGTACCGCGACGACCACGAATGGGACATGCACCGTGTCGCGCTCGGGGCGGGTGATCTTGTGTGATCGGCACCCCGTGCCTCCGCGAGCCCACGGCTCGAGCGAGCCGTCGGGTTTCACGCTCAATACGTTGACCCGGTAGTGCTTCCCCTCGTGGTCGATGTCGGGGATCTGGATGTCGTATTCGGTCAGCTCGTTCATCCGATGCTCGATCGCGTGGCGATGCTCAGAGAGCGGCTGCCCTTCGTAGGCTAGCTACGATCGGCAGGCGTCGACAGAGCCATCGCTCGTGCCAACGCCCACAGGGTGATGGCCAGCTCGTGGCGATCACCGGGGTAGGTGCGCCGGATCTCGAGCGCGTGTTGCAGCGGCTCGACGGCTCCTGCGGCGTCGCCACGGCCTAGCTTGGCCTGGCCGATCCCGCGTAGCGGTGCGCCGAGGCTGGGGTGATCGGCCGCCAACACGGGGCGCATCAGCTCGAGCGCGCGCTCGTAGCGGGTGGCGGCGTCGTCCCAGCGCTCGAGGGCGATGAGGACATCACCCACGTTGGAGTGTGCGAGCCCCTGGTAGAGCGGCGATGGGTCGGGGCTGGCTTCGGTGAGCTCCACCACCCGGGACAAAGACACGAGCGCCTCGTCCCATTGCCGCTGTCGGTAGTGCAGGATCCCGAGCACCGTGAGGGTCTCCAGCAGCGCCGGGTCGGAGGCCGGGTCGGAGGCCGGATCGGATGCGCTCGTGTCGAGCAAGTCGCGGGCTCGCCCGGCGAGCTTGAGCGCCTCGTCGAGCCGGCCTCGGTGCTCTTCGAGCTCGGCTTGCTTGGTCAGCAGTGGGACCAGCCGTGCGCTGTGTTCGCCATAGGCGAGGCGATAAATAGCGAGGGTGGCGGCCAGCTGCTCGTCGGCCTTGGCGAGGTGACCGAGCCTTTGGTAGACGAGCGCGAGGTTGAAGCGCTGGGCCCCCACCCTCGGATGTTCGGGGCCCAGGATGCTCACGAGCCGCTCAATGACCCATGTGTACTCGGTCTGCGCCTTGGCGAAGTCACCACGGGCCATGTAACTGTTGGCCAGCGTCACCCGCGACTTGATGACATGGTGATGGTCGGAGCCGAGTGCGGTCTCTCGTCGCGTGAGCGCCTCGCGATAGGAGCGCTCAGCTTCGTCGAAGTCGGATTCCAGCATCGCGAGGTGGCCTTGTTGTTCGAGTAGGGCCGCCTCCTCGAGGACGCGGCTGCCCGTGCGTCGGACCGCCGCCCAGGCCCTTCGTAGCCAGCGCTTGCCCTCCGCCGGATCGCGCAGCCGGTCGGTGGCTAAAAAGGCCAAGGCGTGCCAGGCATCGGCGGCGATCTCGTCGTGGCGGTGGCTCTCGGCCACGTCGACCGCTTCGAGCAATGTCTCTCGGGCTTGCTCGAGCTCGTTATTCTGGCTCGACACCTTGCCGACCATTGCCAGCGCCTCGGCGAGTAGGGGCCCGTAGCCCAGCGCGCGGGCTCGCTCCAGCACCGGCACGAGCAAGCGCTGGGCTCGTGCATAGTTCCCCAGCAGGTACACCGAGTGGGCGTTGGCCAGCGCTTGGCGCAGCGCGAGCACCTCGCGCTCGACCCCGGGAGGCGGCGGATCGGCCTGCTGCCACTCACGCATCGACGGTCCCGACACCAGCTCCATGGCCAGGAACACCTGCCCGTCGACCTCGCCCGACTCGTACACCGCCACCACGTTGGGGTGTGAGAGCCGGGCGAGGGCCTGGGCCTCTCGCCGCAGGCGTTGCTCGTGCCGCGGCTTTTGGGCCATGTCTGCCCGCAGCACCTTCACCGCGATCTTGCGCTCCAGCTGCTCGTCGTAGGCCGCGTAGACGTGCCCCATCCCGCCCGTGCCCAGCTCTTGCAGGATCACGAAGCGACCCACCCGGGTGATCGGGTGCGGCCCTCCAAACAGCCGGGCCCGCAGGCGGTCGCGCAAGGGATCGATCGCCGGGCCCTCGGGGGGAGGCGCCAGGAGGGCCGGCTCGGGCTCGACGCCGCCGACTGGGGACGAGGGCCGGTTCATGGCGTGCCAGTCCCCCGGTGCAGTCTCAGGCCGGTGGTGCGTCGTCTCCCCGCAGCCCGCGGGCCCACGCGTCGAGGTCTTCGATCGTGCAGCTCGAGTCCAGGCCTTGCGCCTCCAGCTTCTGCATCTGCTCGTGTAGCAGCTGGCGAGCGCGCCGGATCCGGGTCTTGGCCGTGCCCAGGGGGATCTCCAGCACCTCGCCTACCTCCGCGGCCGTCATCGATTCCCAGTAGAACAGCTCGAGGATGATCTGCATGTCGATCGGGATCCGGCGCAGCGCCCCCAGGAGCTGCCGCTGCTGCTGGTCGGCCGCGATCACCGAGCTGGGCGAGGGGTCCATGTCGTGCGCGCTGACCGAGCCAAAGTCGATGCGATCCCGACCCTTGCCTCGGTAGTGCTTGCGCAGCAGGTTGCACGCGATCGCGAACAGGTAGCTGCGGAAATTGGTCGACTGCATCCGCTCCAGGCCCTCGAAGCAGGCGAGGAACGTGGCCTGGATGAGATCGGCGCTCTCCGGGCCCACCTTGTTGCGGAAGAACCGGGCCACCGAGGCGTAGTAGGTGTCGAAGAGCTTCGCGCCCGCTTCGCGATCGCCCGCGCGCCAGGCTTCTACGAGCATCGCATCGCTGGCCATCGTCGTCGTTGATCACACCACATCCCTCGGGTCGGCGGAAGCGGGGCCATCCCGGACCCCAGCGAGGAGTTCCCCGCGCGCCCCGAGGGATTGCCCAGATCGCTCATGGCTTGGGTGGGGGAGCGAACCGGTGCGGCTTGAAAAGGAGGGAGGCGGCTCGGTGCGGGAATACCGGCATCGCGCCCAAGGGCCCCCAAGCCCCGCTCACCACACGTAGCCGGCGATGCCCTCGTCCACGTAGCCGCTGTTGTTGATCGCGTTGTCGCGCTCGGTCGCGCTGGTCGTATAGAAGTGATCGCCGTTGCTGCCCAGGTACAGGCGATACAGCGGGACCGACCCCGCGGTGTCCGGGGCGGTGGCGATATAGCCCATGATCCCCTCGACGGTGGTGCCCTCGCAGGTAGGGCTCTGTGTGTAGAAGTGAAAACCCCACGGGGTCAGACAGCGGTAGAACGCGACCAACCCCGCCTGCGGCCCGGCGTAGAGATCGTAGTAGTCGGCGGCCTCGAGGTTGAAGCCGCAGCACTGCGCCTCGCCGAGATCGGTCGTGTAGAAGTGCTCGCCGGTATTGGGGTGAACCGAGCGATGCACCCCCACGCGGCACCCGGCCACGCCCTGGTCGGCCGCGCCGTCGCAGTCGTCGTCCAAGAGGTTGCAGACCTCGGGCTGGGGAGGAGGCGCATTGCAAGCCTGCTCCACTCCGCCTACGCAGGTGATCACTCCGGGTCCGCATGCCGTGCTGCAATCTTGCTCGATGCCGTCGTCCACCGCTCCGTTGCAATCGTCGTCGAGGCCGTTGCAGACCTCGGCCCCGGGCAGCGCCGGAGTGCAGCGCTTCGGGATCCCTCCCACGCAGGTGGGCTCGGTCACCGCGCAAGAGCCCACCCCGCAGCTTTGTTCGGGCTGATCCTCGTCGATCTCGCCGTCACCGTCGTCGTCGAGGCCGTTGCAGATCTCCGCGCCCGGCGGGGGATCGTCGGTGTCCGGTGGGTCGCCCACCGATGTCGCGCTGCCGTCGGCGATCCCCGAATCGTCCGAGCCCTCGCTCATGCTCGCCGAGCCCGTGTCCGTGGGCGTTCCTCCGCCGATGCTCGCGGCCGAGCTGAAGCCACCCCCGCCAGATCCTACCGAGCAACCCAGCAGCAGTACTACGCCGACCGCCCAGCTCATACTCCCGTCGCGGCCCAATGACCTCGTCTGCATCCCCACCGCCGGATCGTACTCGCATCAACCTCATCGTGTGGCCGCGAGCCCGGCCGGTCGTGGGCAGCACATCAATAGGCTAGGCATCTCACGCAATCGACCTCGCGGATGGAAGCGCGTGTGGGGATCGCCGCTGGCGGCGCTTGGGATCGCGCACGCAAAATGCGCGCATGGCGCAGTGAAAACCGGCAGTAGCCAGCTCCTGGGGGCGATTCAACGAGAAATCGCTTGCCGCTCCGGCACGAAGATTCACGATTATACCATCGGTCGAACCTTGCGGTCTAAACCTGGCCGGGCCCATTCAGCCAGACCACTCAGGCGAACGAATCAGAAAGTCGAGGTTGCTCCCATGATCCCCAATCGCGGGTACCCCATCGCGTCGTCCCAGGTGCGGTCTGCTCCGGTGGCCCTGCGCCGGATGGGTCTGTCTTTGGTGGTCTTTGGTGGGGACGACGGCGCGCTGCGATCTCTTCGCGAACGTTGCCCGCATCGCGGGGCCGAGGCGTTCCCTCTTCGCGAGGAGCACGGGCTGGTGTGGCTGTGGTGGGCGGCGCCCGCGGCCGACGGGCGGGTGCCCACCGAGGGCGGCGACAAGCTGGTCCGGGCCGACGTGGGCACGGCTCGCTATCTCCGCCTGCGCCGGCGGCTGCTCCGCGAGGCCGCGGCCACGCCCGAGGAGCTCCCGCCCCACGTTCGCGCCGCATTGCCCGAGTGGCTACGACCCGTGCGCTCGTTGCCCGTGCTCGACCAGGTGGGCTGATAGCATCGGGTGTCCTATGCCCCGGCCGCGATTCGACCGGCTCGATGCCGAAAAGCGTGACGTGATCCTCGACGCGGCCGAGGCGGAGTTCGCCGCCCATGGCTTCACCCGCGCCTCGTACAACCGGATCATCGAGCAGGCCGGGGTCAGCAAGGGCGCGATGTACTACTACTTCGACGACAAGGCCGACCTCTACCTCACGGTCGTGCGTCGCACCTTCGCCGGCTTTTTGGAGATCATCGGCGGGCTCGGCGAGATCAAAGACGCCGAGGGGTTCTGGGCCGCCTGTGATGCCATGGTCGCTCGGGTGGGCGCTTACTTCATGGCCGACCCGCGGCGGGCCGAGCTTGCCCGCGGCCTGGTTCGCTCGCTGGCCGAGGCGCCGCCGCAGGTGCGGGAGGTGCTGGCCCTGGCGCAGCAGCCCACGCGGGAGATCCTCCAGGTCGGGCAAGGGGTCGGGGCGGTCCGCACCGATCTGCCCGTCGATCTGATCACCGCCATGTTGCTGGGCTTGGGCGAGGCGATGGACACCTGGGTCGCCACCCACTGGGACTCGCTGCCCCCCAAGGAGCTCGTGATGATCGAGCGCAAGCTGATAGGCGTGATGCGGCGGATCTGCGTGCCCTAGCAGTCCGTGCGGAAACCTCGCGTCTGTCTATCCTGAGGACGAGGATCTATACTTGGAGTGAGTGTTCGAGCTTGACGAACTGGGCTCCTTCGGGGAGCCGATGCCCTACAGCAAGGGCGTTTGGATCTCCGGCAAGTCGATCCGCCTCCTGGAGTTTCTAGGATTTGATGAAGGTGAGGACTAGTGGCAGATCCAGAGCGTGAAGTCCGCAGAGATGGCGGGTACAGAGCAAACCGAAACGTGGACCCGCAATCGGTCCGGCCGCCGCCAGGAGGAACTGCCGTCCGACGACCGCCCCCTCCCGCGCCAAATCCACCAGCCCAGCCAACGCCTCCCTCAGCGCCAAGCGAAAATACGACCTGACAGGCGTTGGACCTTCTCATCACGAGGACCAAGCCTGACGTCAGTCCCCCGAGTCGCCGGCTGGTCTGTCATCGTCGAGAATCGTCGTCCACCAACCCGGAATCCGTCTCTCGTGGCTCGCCTACACCTACTGATCGGGCCGGTTGGATCCGGCAAGTCGACCTTTGCCCGCCGGCTTTGCCGCGAGCACGACGCGCTGCGCTTGACGCTCGACGAGTGGATGACCGTGCTGTTCCGTCCCGATCGCCCCCCGACGGGGCGGATCGAGTGGTACGTGGAGCGGGCGGAGCGGTGTGTCGAGCAGATCTGGAGGGTCGCCTGCTCGGCGGTCGAGGCGGGCACCGACGTCGTCCTTGAGATCGGCCTCATCCAGCGTGCTCTGCGGGAGTCGTTCTACGCCCGGGTTGACGCCGCGGCGCTCGACCTGACCGTTTATGTCGTCGATGCGCCCCGTGACGTGCGGCGGCAGCGGGTGCGGCAGCGCAACCGCGAGCAAGGGGAGACATTCTCGATGGAGGTCCCCGACGACTTCTTCGAGCTGGCCAGCGACCTGTGGGAGCCTCCCACCGACGACGAGCGAGCCGAGCGACAGTTTTGCGTGGTGGAGCCCGAGCCGGGTAGGCGCTCCGAGGATCGCTGAGCGCTGCGGGCTGGGATTCCTGTCGGTGCCCGGAGCGGCCGGTCCATGCGGTACTAGGCCGAGCGGCGGGCGTCGTATGCTCGCCACGATGCGTGCCCCCGTGCTCGTTGCTTCGCTCCTACTCGCTGCGCACGGGTGCCGCCCGGCGGCCAAAGGCGTCGCGCCGGACATACCGCCGCCGTCGGTGGAGAGCGGATCACTCGCGAGCCCCGAGCCCGAGCCGCCGGCTCCGCCGCCCGCGACGGCGACCCTGTCCGACGACGTAGGCGCGAGCCCCCTCGCCGAGCAGATCGATGCCCTCGCCGCCGAGCTCGAGCCGGCGGTGATCGAGTACCGCCGCGATCTCCACCAACACCCCGAGCTGAGCAACCGGGAGCACCGCACCGCCCGGGTGATCGCCGAGCACCTCCGAGCTCACGGCTGGGCGGTGCGTACCGGGGTCGCCCACACCGGCGTAGTCGCCGTGCTCGAGGGCGGTCGGCCCGGCGCGGTGGTGGCGTTGCGGGCCGAAATGGATGCCCTGCCCGTGCGCGAGCAGACCGGCTTGCCCTTTGCGTCCACCGCCACCGCCCCGTGGCAGGGCAAGGACACGCCCGTGATGCACGCCTGTGGGCACGACCTGCACATGGCGATCGTCATGGGCGTCGCCGAGCTACTCCCGCGGGTGCGTGAGCGCCTGCCGGGGACGGTGGTGCTGTTGTTCCAGCCCGCCGAGGAGGGAGCCCCGCCCGGAGAGGACGGTGGGGCGGAGCTGATGGTCAAGGAGGGCGCGCTCGACCAACCCGCGCCCGAGGCGATCTTCGGCCTGCACGTGGTGCCCGCGGCCGTGGGCGACGTGCTCTACCGGGCCGGTCCGGCCATGGCCAGCTCGGATCGCTTCACCATCACCGTGCACGGCACACAGACGCACGGCGCCTATCCCTGGAAGGGCGTCGACCCGATCGTGGTCGCCTCCCAGATCGTGCTCGCCCTGCAGACCATCGTGACCCGCCAGCTCGACACCACCAAGACGCCCTCGGTGGTCTCGGTGGGCAGCATCCACGGGGGGCTGCGCAGCAACATCATCCCCGATCGCGTAGAGCTGGTCGGGACCATTCGGACCTTCGACGACGGCGTGCGCCGGCAGATCCATGAGCGGATCGAGCAGACGGCGACCAAGCTGGCCGAGGCAGCTGGAGCCCGCGCCGAGGTGGAGATCGACGTGGGCTACCCCGCGGTCGATAACGATCCGCATCTGCTCTCGCGCATGCTGCCGACCTTACAGCGGGTGGCCGGCCCGGATCGGGTGCACGAGCGCTCGCCCGTGCTGGGCGCGGAGGACTTCGCGTTCTATCAGCAGCGCATTCCGGGGCTCTTCTTCTTCTTGGGGATCGTGCCCGAGGGTACCCCGGTGAAGGAGGCGCCCAGCAACCACTCGCCCTACTTCTTGGCCGACGAGGGGGCCCTGCGGCTGGGCGTGCGGGCGATGACCCACTTGGCGGTGGACTACTTGTTCGCTCGCGCCCAGGGATCGTGAGTACGACGATAGGGCACGCAAGCAGCGGATGCTGGTCACTGTCGCCCGAGAGCGGCGCGGGTGAGCCAGCCTCACGAGCGGCCCAGGCCCAGCAGTGCCAGCAGCAAGCCACCCACGAGCACGATCCACGTCAGCTGGTGGCACATGCGATCCCCCAGGCGAGGACGTAAGCGCCGCCCCGCGGTGTTGCCCAGCAAGATTGCCAGCCCCGTGACCAGGGCCACGGGCAGCTCGGCCGGGCCCAGCAAGCCCGTGCCGCCGTAGGTGACCAGTCGCGCCACGTGGATCGAGCTGGCCACCAGCGCCCCGGTCGCGATGAACGTGGCCCCGCGCAGCTGTGCCGCGAGCATCAGCGGGGCTAGCAGCAGGCCGCCGCCGCCGGTAGTCGCGGTCAGCACCCCCACCAGCAGGCCGCCGCCCACCAACCACACGCCGCGGCCCGGCGGCGAGATCCACCCGCACTCGCGGGCGAAGGCCAGCGCGGTCACGCCGAGCAGCAGCCAGCGCAGCGGACCATCGGGCACGGCGGCGGTGACCAGCCCTCCCGCGGTCGCGCCCACCACCGCCGGCGCCGCCAGCCGCAGCGCCACGGTGCGGTCGACGTCGCGGCGGAACAGCCACAGCCGATGGACGTTGCCCAGCAGAAGGGCCGGCGCGGTCACGGCCAGCGCAGCGTGGGGATCCCACAGGGCGGCCAGCGCCAGGGTTATCACCAGACCCCCGCCGACCCCGGCCACGGTGGTCAGCGCCCCGGCCACGATGCCGAGCGGGATGACGATCCACGTCAGATCCACCCTACGAACCTGTGCGAAACCCTACCATTGGTCCAACGAAAGTATTTTATGTTTACCATAAAAAATAATGATGGAAGGATGACCGAGTGTACGACGAGCTCCGGCACCTGCTGCTCATCGTCGAGCACGGCACGTTCACCGAGGCGGCTCGGCACGCCCACCTCTCGCAGCCGGCGCTCTCAGCCTCGGTGCGCCGGCTCGAGGAGGCGCTCGGCGCTCGCTTGCTGCATCGTGGTCGCGATGGCGCCCGGCTGACGGTGGCCGGGGAGGCCCTCTTGCCGCGAGCGCGGGCGAGCCTGGCCGCGCTCGAGGATGGTCGACGGGCGGTCGCCGAGGTCATGGAGCTGCGGGCGGGCGAGGTTCGGCTGGGCGCGGGGGTCACCGCGGTGACCTATCTGCTGCCGCCCGTGCTTGCCCGCTATCGCGAGCGCCACCCCGGGATCCGCTACTTCTTGCGCGAGACCACCACCAACGAGGCGCTCGACGCCCTCGAGCGGGGCGAGCTCGACATGGCGATCGTCACCGCTGAGGGGCACGAGCCGTGGTTCGTCGACGAGCTGATCGTTGTCGGCGCGCCGGGGTCGTGCGCACGCGACCGCCCCTTCGTGACGCTGCGCCAGGGCGCGATCACGCGGATGATCCTCGATACTCACTTCCCCGAGGCCGACATCGTGATGGAGCTGGGGAGTCTGGCGGGGATCAAGGGCAATGTGCGGGCGGGGATCGGCGTGGCGCTGATCAGCCGACACGCGGTGGTCAACGATCTGCGCGAGCGTCGGCTGGTGCGGGTCCGAGATCCGCGAACGCCGATCGAACGGCCCATGATGCTGGCGCATCGCGGGGTGGATCGCCTGCCGCCGGCCGTGGCCGCGCTCCGCGAGCTGTTGCTCTCCCCCGAAGCCACCCGGCACCTACGGCGGCGGCGATAGCAGGCCTGGGTTCGTGATTGGGGTTGGCCCGAGGTGCGCCTGAGGTTGGCCTGGGGTTGGCCTGGGGCTCGTCAGCCGCGTGACGACCCGAACGCTCGCGGGGCGAGCGGGCGAACAAAAAATCCCTTGACCCTCACGCTACGTGAGGCCGTAGCTTGAGCGCGTGGCTGCTCGAACCTACAAGGTCAAAGAGGTCGCTCGGCTCAGCGGAGTGACCGTGCGTACGCTGCACCACTACGATGCGATCGGCCTGCTGTCGCCGCGTCGCACGAGCGCCGGCTATCGCGAGTACTCCGAGGCGGATCTGCTGCGGCTGCAGCAGATCCTGGTGCACCGCGAGCTGGGGCTCCCGCTGGAGCGGATCCGGGCGATCCTCGCCGATCCCACCCACGATCCGCGCCAGGTCTTACTCAAGCAGCGCGCTCGCCTGCGGGCGCGGGTGCAGCAAACCAACGCCATGATCCGCGCGGTCGATGCCGCGCTACGAGCCTTGCAAGGAGAACAGATCGTGAACATGAAGGAATTGTTCGATGGCTTCGATCCCGCCGAGTACGAGGACGAGGTCAAGGAACGCTGGGGACACACCAAGGCGTACGCCCAGAGCACGGAGCGCACCCGGGGCTACTCCCGGGAGGATTGGGCGCGGATCAAGTCGGAGACCGACGAGCTGATGCAGAGGATCGCCGCCGAGGTGGCGGCCGGGACCGCGCCCACCGACGAGGCGGCGATGGATCTGGCCGAGGAGCATCGCCTGCAGATCGACCGGTTCTTCTACTCGTGTAGCCACCAGATGCACCGCAACCTCGGGCAGATGTACATGGCCGACTCGCGCTTCGAGCAGAACCTCGACAAGCACGGCGAGGGCGTCGCGGCGTTCTTGTCAGCCGCGATCGAGGCCAATGGTGACCGCGCGGCAACTCAGTGAGCGCGAGAGGCAATGAGCGCTCGCGGGTCCCCGGTGTGTGGACCCTATCGGTAGAGCTGATATAGAACGCGGCCATGCTTCGCCGCACCTCGTCGCTGTTCGTAGCCGTCGCGCTCGCGTTGCCCCTAGGCCCTGGCTGCACCAACAAGCAGACACTCACCGAGGTGGAGGTCCCCGAGGCGGGCGTCAGCCTTCGCTATGACCTCACCGCAGGTCAGACCTACCGCGGCCACGTCAAGATGCGCAGCTCGGCCCAGACCCTCAAGGGGGATATGGTGACGACGATCGAGTTCGACGTCGAGCTGTTGGTGCAGGCTCAGAAGATCGGTGACGCCATGGTGGTGGACGCGACGATCGAGGCCATCAAGCTCTCGCTACGGCCACCTGAGGGGATCCCGCCCGCGATGGTGGCGATGTTGACGGGCGGGATGACTCCGGAGAAGGCGGCCTCGTTGAACGGCATGCAGCTGCCCTTCAACCTCAACGAGCGAGGCGAGGTCGACGGGGTACCCGATCCTCCCGCGGATGCGTCACCCGAGATCCAGGACATCATGGGCATGATCGCCAGCGCGCTCACGGCGGGGTTCTCGGTGCGGGTGCCCGAGCAGCCGGTCAAGGACGGCGAGCAGTGGGACGCCAAGTCCAGCACGCCGCGCGAGGGGGTCGTCTCGTCGTCGAACACGGGGAGCCTGCGGGGGCTCGGTCGTGACGACGCGGGCCGAGAGATCGCCCAGCTCGTGTATGCGGCCCAGGTGCAGGCCCAGCGCTCGCGCGGGGAGCAGACCTTCGAGATCCAGCAGAAGATCGACACCGAGGTGACCTTCTGCGCCTCACAAGGCCACCCGGTGGCCGTGGAACGCACGATCCGCATGGAGATCGTGGGGCAGACCTCGGTCCTCACCGAGATCGACGCCCAGTGGTCCAAGGGAGGCAAGCAAGCGGTCGCGCCGGCGGGCGACGCCACCCAGCAGCTCACCGATCCCTGTGATCCCGACTACGTAGGCGCCGGCGAGTGTGTCGACGACGGCGCGTCGGCCACCCCGGCGGGCGATGGCGAGACCACGAGCAACGCCGAGGCGGCCGGAGCGTCCGAGTAGACGAACCCTGGTCGAGCCTCAGAGCGCAAAGTCCAGCGCCATGTCGATCCCCATGTCCGGCAGGCTCACCGGCTCCATCGGGAGCTGCGGGTAGTAACCGCCGACCGGGTCGAGTGTGCCGTCTCCGTCGGAATCACATTGGGTGGTGACGTAGACCTCGTCCCCGATGCCGATCGCCATGTCGGGGGGTTCATAGACCGAGTACATATGGGGCAGGTTCAGGACGTTCGTCGTGACCTCGACCGCGGTGTCCACGGCGAACCCGGTGGCCGGGTCGATCGACTCGGGAGTGTGTAGGCGGATCTGGCAGCTGTTGGGGATGAGCTGGGCGGAACCTTCGAGTAGTCGCCCCGTGAGCAAGAGGCGACCCGAGCCAGCGCTGGTGCCGGTGCCGGCGCCGGTGCCGGTGGACGTAGTCCCATCGGTGGTGTCGGCCGTGCCGGTGATGTCCTGCATGGTCGTCGCCGTCGAGTCCGTCAAGGAGCCGGTGGCTCCCGACGGAGGCATCACGGGTCCATCCGAGCGACCATTGTCGACGGGAGGAGGAGGCAGCTCGGGATCCCCCTGGCATGCTCCGAGCACCAGTGAGCACGCGAGCATCGTGTCGAAGCGCATGGGCTCACTATGCCATGCTCACCCGAGCCTTCGGACATCACGACGCTGCGAAGAGCGTAGCGAGCCCCAGCGAGCAAACGTCCATCGAGGGCTTGCCAGCGCCATCGGGCGCCATCCGAGGCCGTCGGGCGCCGTCGGGCGCCGTCGGGCGCTTTCGGTGTCTCCCCGGTTGCCTTGGTGGTCCGAGGGCCGCTACTTTCTCCATCGTGACTCGTTCTGGCACCCGGCTGTTCATTGCTGCGCTCTCCCTCCTGCTCGCGTGTGACGGCGACAAGTCGACGGCCAAGAAAGATGAAACGGCCAAGAAAGGTGAAACGGCCAAGAAGGGCGAAGTCGCCAACAAGGACGGCAAGGACAAGGACGGCAAGGGCAAAGCCGCCAAGTCCGCAGACTCGAAGGCGGTGCTGGCCACGGTGGCCGAGAAACACTTCGACATCTCGGCGGACAAGTCCGGCATCCTGGCGCGCTCGGCGGCGGCGCTCGAGACCGACGAGGCGATCGACGGCGAGGACCTGCGCGAGCTTTCACACCACGCGGAGAAGTTGACCAACGTCGAGGAGGTCTGTCGGCACGTGGCGAAGATCCGGGGGACCGGCGACGACATCAAGCCCTGCGTCAAGAAGATCGAGCATCGCATCGTGCAGCTCGGGCCGGAGATCTACGCGCAGCTGGCCCAGTGCCTGATGGAGGCCAAGAGCGCCGCCGAGCTCGATGCCTGTGATGCCGCCGCGCAAGAGGCGGAGAAGCTCTTGCACGACAAGCCCCACGGCGATGGCCTCGACCAGGCGACCTGCAGCGGGTTCTTCGATCAATTCGAAAAGCTCGCCATGGACGACGCCAAGGATCAGGCCGAGCTGGTCAAGGAGATCCTCGAAGAGGTGAAGGCCGACGTGCTCTCGGCCTGTGTCGATCAGGGGACGAAGGCCGAGGTCGACTGCGCGATGAAGGCCAAGACGATGCACGAGCTGCGCGAGTGCGCCTCGAAGCTCCTGTGAGCCAGGGGCGCCCGACTCCACGCCCGAGCGGGTCAGATCCCGGCGCCGCAGAGGTCGTGGTCTGGAGCTCCTAGGAGCTACGAGCTTCGACCGAAGCGGGCTCGACCGGATCGGACGCGACCGGATCGGACGCGGCCGGAGACGAGACCAGCCGCAGGTCGCCCAGGATTGCGTAGAGCGCGGGGAGCACGACGAGCACCAACACCGTGGAGGCGGCAATGCCGAAGGTGATGCTCGTCGCCACGGGGATCAGCATCTGGGCCTGCCGGCTGGTCTCGAACATCAGCGGCACGAGCCCGGCCACGGTGGTCGCCGAGGTCAAGAGCACCGCCCGAAAACGACTACGGCTGGCTCGGGTCACTGCCTCATCGACGCTGGCTCCTCGGGCGCGAGCCTCCTTGATGAAGACCATCAGGAGGATCGAGTCGTTGACGACCACGCCGGCCAGCGACACGAAGCCGAGCACCGCCTGGGAGGACAGCGGCATGCCCAGCGCCAGGCTGCCAACCACCACGCCTACGAACGCGAAGGGGATCGCCAGCATGACCACCAGCGGCTCTATATAGCTGCGAAACTGCAGGCTCAGCAGCGCGAAGATGGCAAATAGCCCCAGGACCATTCCCTTGGCCATCGAGCCGAGGGTCTCGTTGGAGTCCTCGATCTCGCCGCCGATCTCGATCGATACATCAGGGAACTCGGCCTCGATCTGTGGGATGGCTTCTTGTGCGAAGCGCTCCATGAGCTGGGCGAGGTTGGCCTGCTCGCGGTCGATCGCTCCGCTCACGGTCACCGTACGGGCCCCATTGCGTCGGCGGATCCGCGCGAAGCTCTTGTGGGGCTCGATATAGGCCAGCGAGCCCAGCGGTACGGTCACTCCCTCATCGACCACGATCGGGAAGTGCTCGAGGTCGGCCACGGTGTCGCGAGCCTGTGGCTCGAGCTCCACGTACACCTCGAATTGCTCCCCCTCGTGGTAGAGCGTCTCTACCGTGACCCCCCAGAGCGCACTCTTGAGGAGGGCGGAGAGGGTGGCGCCGGTGAGGCCCGTCGCGCCGGCGCCGGGGCGCATGCGCAGGCGGATCTGCGTGCTACCGGGTTCGAGGTCGTCGGAGAGATCGGACACCGCGGGGTTGCGCGCCAGCCATTCCCGGACGTGGCTCGCCGCATCGTCGAGTCGATCGAGATCGTCTCCGAGCAACCGGACCTCGACGGGGTTGCCGCCGGGGCCACGGCGACCCCCCTGGCCGAACTTGGCCGATACCGCGCTAGGGAGAGGACCTAGCTCCTCGCGCCACCGTGAAGTGAAATCCGCGAGGGTCGTACCGCGACGCTCTACGTCCAGTAGATCGACGGTTATCGTGGCCACGTGGGGTCCCGTTTCGTCGACGTCGGGGTTGTAGTTGAAGCGAGCGGAGGTGTTGCGGACCAGCCGCTCGCCCTCCGGTTGATCGGCGCTAAAGGCCGCCCCCGCCCTCTGGGCCGCCTCTACGACGCGCTCGACCTCGAGCATCGTCTGGGGCAGCGCGGTGCCGATGGGCAGCGCAAGCCGGAGCTCGACGGTGTTGCCCTCGGTGTCTGGAAAAGCCTGATAGCGCAGGTGTCCGCCCTCGAGCACCCCGGCCGAGATCAACAAGGCCGCCACGGTCAAGCCCATGGCCCCATACCGGTGACGCACGGCGAAGTCGACCAGGCGACCCAGGCCACGCTCGCGGACAGCGTCGAAGGCGGCATCGAATATGCGCCGGAAGCGGTTGGGAGCCTGACGCCCGGCAACCGAGTGGCGAAGCGAGTGGCCCAAGTGATTGGGCAGGATCAAGAATGCCTCGATGAGGCTCACGGCGAGCACCGCGATGAGCACCGCGGGGATCACCTGGAGGGTGCGCCCGATCCGGCCATCGATCGCCGAGAGCGGCACGAAGACGCAGATCGTGGTGACGAAGGAGGAGAGCACCCCGCCGGCGACCTCCTGCACCCCATCGACAGCCGCTCGCAGCGGCCCGACGCCGCGCGCCAGGTGCGAGGCCACGTTCTCAGCGAGCACGATCGCATCGTCCATCAGCAGGCCGAGCGCGACCAGCAGCCCCATCATCGTCATCATGTTGAGGGACTGACCGGTCTGCTGCATCAACCACAGCGCACCAAGAAACGAGACCGGCAGCCCCACCGCCACCCAGAAGGCCAGCCGTAGGTCGAAGAACAGCCACAGGGTCAGGAACACCAGCAGCAGGCCCTGTACGCCGTTGGTGAGCAGCAGCGCGAGCCGGTCTTCGATGACCGAGGTGGAGTCGTTGATGATCGCCAGCTCTACACCATCGGGCTTGACCCGCTGCTGCTCATCGAGGAACTCTTGCACCGCATCGCGGACGTCGAGGCTGTCTTCGGTGGAGGCCTTGTCGACCACCAGCAGGCCCGCGCGCTGACCATTGAAATAGGTCTGCTCTTCTTCCACCGCGAACGCGTCGTCGACCTCCGCCACGTCGCGCAGTCGGATCTCGCCCCCCCCCTCGGCCGTAGCCACGACCAGCGATGCCAACGCCTCAGGGGTGGTGCGCCGATCGGCGTAGCGCACCAAGATGCTGCCGGTCCGGGTCTCCAGGCTCCCCAGCGGGTTGTCGAGGCTCTGGGCCGCGACCGCTTGGGAGACGGTCTCGACGTTGAGTGCGTAGCGCGCGAGCGCCGATGGATCGAGCCGTATTCGCAGCTGGTGGGTCGAGAAACCCGCGATGCTTACCTGCGTGACCTCGTCGTGGGCGAGCAGGCGTCGCTTGAGCTGGGCAAGGTAGAGCAGCAGATCTTGTCCCGACATGGGGCCGGTCACCGCGATCGTCAATACGCTTCGCGAGCGGGTCCGCCGCGTGACGACCGGCTCCTCCATGCCCTCGGGAAAGTCCTGGATGGAGTCGACCGCCGACTTTACGTCGGTCAGGAGTGTCTCCACCGAGGCGCCGTCCTGTGCCTCTATCGTGATCGAGGCTCCGCCATCCCGGGCCGTAGAGGTCATGGAGAGGATCCCCTCCATGCCGCCCAAGACGTCTTCGATCCGCTCGACGACGTCTTGATCCATCACCTGAGCGTCGGCCCCGGCGAACGACACGCTCACCTGGAGGGTGTCGGTCTCGAACTGTGGGTAGGTCTCGCGCTGGAGCTGTGGGATCCCGAGCGCCCCTAGCAGCACGACCACCAGCATCAGCAGGTTGGCGGCCGTCGGATGCCGCGCGAAGTACTCGATCACGACTCGGGTTGCCCCTCACTGACGAGCTTCACCAGCCGTCGGGCCTCGAACTCGTCGACGGTAGGCTCGAGCAGCATGCCGGCGACCGCCGGTGAAAGTGGCGTCGTGACGACGCGATCGCCAGCCGCGAGCCCCTCGGCCACGCACACGAAGTCCTCTTGGGCCCATAAGAGCACCACCTGTCGTAGCTCGAGGCGATCCTCGACGCTGGCTACGTGCACGGTGTCGCCGTGCACGGCCTCGGTGGGTAGCGCGAGGCACCCGGGCTTGGGCTTGCCGCGAAGCTCGACCTCGACGTGTAGACCAGGCGATAGCCGCACCCGCCGCTTACGGCGGGCGGCCCGAGGTTCGTCCACGGCGACCACGACGCCGAGCGTGCGGCTGGCCTCGTCGATCCCCGCGAAGCGAGTGAACCGGGCGGGCCAGCTTTCGCGTACGGCCGTAGTCTCGAGGGTCACCGTGGCCTCGAGTGCCTCTGCGATCTGGTCGAGTCGCCCTCGCCGGCGGCGAGGTCGGTCGCCTCCCGCGGAATCCCGGTCGCGTCCGGATGTAGCTTGTGGGGGGGTTGTGGGAGGGGTTGGGGGAGGGGTTGGGGTGGTGTCCGCGGTGGCCGAGGGCTCCGGCTGCGTGGGTGCGTCGGTGCTCGCGGTGTCGCTGGCCTCGCGTCGAGGCGGACGATCCGGGCGTGCGGGCAACAAGGGATCGATGGCGCCGACCGGAAGCTTGGCCGTGACCTCTACCGCTCGCACTCCGTCCCCCACCACCAGGATCGCGCTCGAAGACACCGCCTGGCCCACCGTGGCATTGACCTCGCGGATCTGCATCGTGAACGGGGCGACAACTTCGGTCCGGGCGAGCTGGAGCCCCGCCCCGGTGACCCCGGCCTCCAGCTGCTCGAGCTGTGCTTCGAGTACCCGCCGGCTGGCCGGTGACTCCGCGAGCGTGTTCTCCAAGGCGATCACCGCCTTCTCGGCCGCGAGCACCTCTCGCTCCGCGGTCTCGAGCTCGGCGAGCGACGAGGCATCCGACTCGTAGAGGCCCTGGGTACGATCGAGCTCTTTGCGTGCGAGCGCGAGGACCTTCTTCTCGACCACGAGGCTGGCTTTGGTGCCCTTCTCCTGGGCGCGAAGCTCCGCGATCTGGGCCTTGACCGCTCGAACGCTAGACTCGGACTTGGTCTTCTCGAGCTCGAGATCCTCGGGATCGATCTTGAGCAGCACCGTACCTTCTCGCACGATGCGACCCACCTGAAGGCGATCGTCGACCTCGATGACACGTCCACCGACCTCGGCGACTCCTTGCCAGCTTTGCTGCGCCGCGACGACGCCATAGCCGGTAATGCGAGGGACTGCCGGGTACTCCTTAGCCTCGATCACCCGCACGGGCTGGCCGCCTTCTCGGCGCCGTCGTGAACGTGTAGAGCCGTTGTCCTGAACCAGCCACAGGTACACACCGAGCCCGAGGCCCGCCAGGCCGATGAGCACTGCGGCTCGCTTGAGGACTAGAGAAGTTTCGACCAAGGGAGTCAACTTTGCCGCAGGTTGCGCCACCGGGCCGCGACTGCGCGGTAAATCTTGCGTAAAGCTCTTATTCACCGGGCCGGGTCAACGCATCGAGGAGTCACTCGTCTGCCCGACGAGCGACTCCTCGATGGCCTGCGCCAAACTAAAGCCCGCGTGGTGATTAGCCGTAGAGCTTCTTGCCCCGCTTGCCTCGCTTGCCTCGCTTGCCCCGCTTGCCCAGGAGTGCACCGATCCCCCTGTCTTCGATCAACGTGGCCGCCAGGTCGCGCTGCTCCGGGGTCAACAGGGCGTGGATCTCCAGGACGGTCTGCGCCTTCCGCTCGGCGCACGCGGCTTTTTCTTCTTGTCGTTCCTTACCTCGGTGCATCGCCATGGCCTCATCGAAGGCGTCGATGTTGGCCGCAGAGAACGACTCGGCTCGAAATGCGGTCGCCAGCGCCAGTGCAGCGGCCTTCTTGTGAGACCTCTTGTCGTCCCGCTCGGCCTTCGCTTCGGCCGTCATGTCGCGTCGCTCGCCCCGCTTGGCCTCGAACAGCGCGGTGAACTGAGCCCGTTGCTCTTCGGTGCACTCGAGCGTCCCGCACAGTTTTTCGACTCGCCGATGCGAGCGGTCCGGACGGCCTTCACCTTCGCGCTCGCCCGGTCGACCCAAGTCGCCGTGTTTGCCGCGCTTGCCGTGCTTGCCGTGCTTGCCGTGCTTGCCGAGCAGTCCGAGCCCGCGGTGCTCGAGCTCATCGGCCAGCAGCGAGCGCTGTCCCGGCGTCAGAATGTCATGAAGCTCGACCAGCGCATCTAGTCGGCTCGTGCCGTTGGCGTGAGCATCCCGCCGGCTCGCCATCATGGCGGCGTGATAGGTCTCGATGTCATCAGCGGTCAGAGTGTCGGTGCGAAACTTCACCGCGAGGGCTGCCTTGGCCGCTTTGTTGGCGGAGTTGTCCCGCTTGGGCCCGTCGATATGGGCCTTGCCAAACAATGCCTGGATCCGAGCCTCCTGGTCCGTCGAGCACTCGACGAGGCTGCAGATCCGCTCGGCGGGGGGGCCGTTTCGCCGGCCACGCTCGCGGCTAGTTTGCTCGGCGTCGACCTGCTGTCGCTCGAGCAGGTCGCTGTCTGGCTCCAGCTCAGGGTCGGGGTTGCTGTCGCAGCCGAAGGTGCACAGCGTCAGGGGAAGAGCTGCAATGAGGAACCACTTGGTCATGGTGGAGGTCTTTCACAGAGGAATGGACTGGCACATTCGAGTCCTTCGGATCTCACCGGGAGCTCGCGGCCGTCGAGGTTTGGTACAAGAGCATCATGCACCGTGTCGGTCGGTCCGCAGTGCACGAAGTGTAAGCGGCGCGTAATGGCTCGTAGCGCGTTCTTTTCGCTGGTGGTCCGGGTGGTGAGCGTCACCGGAGGGCGATCCGGCGCTTCGCCCGAGCCTCCGCCCGAGCCTCCGCCCGAGCCTTCGATGGTGCAATTGACGACCGCGCACCGTAATCGCGCGACTGTCAATGAAAAAGCGCCGCGACGGAGGGGGGTCCGTCGCGACGCCGGTCGTGGGTCGGGGCGATCCCCGGCTCTCACGGCACGGGGGTGATCGTCCCCTTTTCACATACGCGAAGCTCCATTTGGCCGTGGACCCGCAGTGCGTCGCATGCCTGGCCACAAAGCTCGATGGTCGAGCGCTGGGCCGGGTCGGTGAAGCGCCAGCCATCTTCGGCGGCGCAGTCGGACACCTCGGGCATCGGGGTGTCGTCGACCGTGATCTCGAAGTCGGCGTCCTCGGGCACGGGCGTGCTTAGGGGCACGGTGCACTCGATGCGAGCGGCGATCTGATCCATGGCCTGGTCGAGGGCCTCGACGTCGTTGGCTGCGTAGTAGGCGGTGCCCCCTTCGCGGGGGACGCCCCCCACGCGCGCGACGTGGTCGAGCTCCTCGTGCGCGTTGGCGTTGGCATAGTCGACATGCTCGTCGCGGATGTCGATGCCGACCACGTAGGTGGGGATCCCGAGCTCTTCGTACGCGGCCTCGACGACCACCGGCAGGCCCTCGTCGTAGAGGAACATCTCGCTGCCTTCCTGGTGGGCGCAGTTGGCCAGGCCGTCGGTGACCAGCAGGACGGCCCGCGGACCCTCTTCGGCCAGGGCCAGGTGCTGTAGGGCAGTCATCATGCCGGCGCTGGCCGGGGTCGCCCCCTGCACCGCTACGTCGGGGCCGGGGATCGCGTCGAGGATGGCCGCGCTCGCCTCCGGGCCGGTCGGTACGTCGGGCGCCTCGGCCACGCGGCACGCGGCCGCAAATCCCTGATCGTAGCGGCCGGACTCGGCGGCCGGGAACAAGGTGGCGCCGAAGTCGATGGTGGAGTCGTAGGTGGTGACCAGATCCGAGACTACGCCGTACAGGCTGTGCCAGCGGGTGACCGGCTCACCCTGGTCGAGCCAGCGCTGGTCGCTCATGCTCGAGGACTTGTCGAGGACCAGCATCACCGACGGCGGCTCGGCCGCCAGATCGAAGCGCTCGCTGATGCACTCGGGGCCACCACCGTCGTCGGCGGCACCGAGGCCGTCGTCTCCGTCGTCGCCATTGTCTCCATGGTCGCCATGGTCGCCATGGTCGTCGCCGCCGTTGCCTCCTTCGTCCTTGCCCTCGTCGTCGAAGAGGCTCGGGTCGAGCTCCTCACCCTCCGGGATCAGGTCCGTGTTGTCACGGAGCGAGCCGCCGCAGGCAACGAGCAAGGCGGTGGCGATAAGGCTAAGGCCAAGGGAAGAACTCCTGTTCACGCCTCATGTCAGAAGCAATCGTGGCGCCAGAAATCCTCGCGAGGAAAAGAACTGTAATTCCAGTGGTGGCCCTTGGGCACGTGACGAGCCGAGGACGACGACCGATGGCGGACGGTCATTCGAGCGGCCTGGCTGTCGTGGCCTGGCTACGACAGTTGCCGGTGGAACGCGTCTGCGATCTGGGCGGCCAGCCGGGCGTTGTTCTTGACCAGGGCGATGTTGCTGCGCAGGCTCTGCTCGCCGGTGAGCTCGACGATGCGGGCCAGCAGGTAGGGAGTGACGTCCTTGCCGGTGACGCCGTGGGTCTCGGCGTCGGCCAGCGCGCGGGTGATCGCGCGCTCGACCTGCTCGGGATCCATGGCGTCGGCTTCGGGCACGGGGTTGGCGACGAGCACGCCGCTCGACAGGCCCAGATCCCACTGCGCGTGCATCAGGGCGGCGATCTCGCTCGGTTTGTTCATGCGCAAGGGGGGCGGGGCGCCAGGCACAAGCGGGTTCGACGAGGGGCTCATGAGCGTCCGTGGGCCGATGGTACACCGCGTCAGGTCCCGCGCTCTTTGCTAGGAGCGGCGTGCTCGAACGACTCGGTCCGTCGAGCGTGCGTGGCATCGCGCGTCCGACCTAGAAAATGATCACGACCACGGATCCGATCCGATCCGATCCGATCCGATCCGAGGCAATCAAACCGCCTGGCTCCCGTGACCGCTGATCGTAGCCGGCCGGCCACACGCCCAAAACGCGCGAGCGGTGGTGAGGCTCGTGCTCGACAGCTGCCGGCTTCAGCAGGGTTCCCGATTGCTGACCCGAATGATGCCGCACGCAATCGACGAATATTCGCACGACGAAGGACATCGACATGCCAGCCTTGCCTACCAAAGAGCACCTCCTCTTCCTTGCCGATGTCGCCCACAACCTCTTGGGGAATAGGGGATTTGACACGATTGCCGTCGGGGCGATCGGCCCCAACCCATTTCACGTCGACCTGGTTCTCGGCATCAACAGCAGTTCATATGATGAAATCGGATTGAATAACGACCGGTTGATTCCACCGATAATCCGAAACAACCCCACTCTCCAGCGCTTGGGAGTCATCATGTCCCGAGATCCATACCATGCAGAGGTTAGTGTCGTGCTCCAGGCGAGAGAGCGGGGGGTGCTCGTCTGGGGCCTTGCGGCATCTAGAAAGATCTGCCCGACCTGCACCAGCTTCTTCTGGCGTCATAGGGATTCGCTCGCGCCGAACTGCCAGATCGTCGACGGCTGGAGGCTCGGTGGAAGAATACTCACTCATAACGATAGGACCGGGATTCGAGCCGGGTGGAGGCATCGGTACACCGCCCGGGCGGTGAGGATGTGAATGAGACCGGCTCTCGCCGCCCACGTCGGCCTAGCGATAGGCCTGCGTGCGCTCGTAGGTCAGCGCCTCTTCGAATGGTCGGAGCTGGTCGCCCAGCGCGAACAGTCGCCGCTCGAACGCCTCTTGGTCGCTACGAAAATGCAGGTGACCCACCTGGTACACGTGCCGAGGGAGCCAGCGAAAATCTTCTAGCACTCCGTGCACGTCGGGCACCGACCCGAGCGTCTCGAGTCGGGCCCGTCCTCGTGGATCGAGCGCGCCAAGGCAGGTGCGCCACTGGTCCATGGCTCGGGTCGCGTGGATCACCGCGTCTTCGTAGTCTCGTCGTAGCGCCTGGTGCCGGCGATCGTCTCGAATGCCGGTGTGCTCGATCTGTGACGAGCGGTGGTACGTGGGTGAGAGCTCGCGCAGGTCGGTGATGGCCGCCTCGAGCTGCCGCTGGCTCCGCACGAGCCCGGCGAGATCTTCGGGTAGTCTCACCAGCCCGCCTCCTCGGCGCACCGTGGGGGTTGGGCGTCGTCGACCGCTCACGAAGACCCGCGACATCATCCTCAGCGCGAGCGACAGCGCACCCGACGAGATCACGAACGCGATCGCGAGGCCGGCGAAGGCGAGGAGCAAGAGGGTGATGAAGGCCTTCAGCACTGGGGGATCAGGATCGCGCGAACCCGACCTTCTTGCCAGTCATGGGTTCGATCGGGGGCCACGCGGCTGGATCCATGCTCGCAGGGCGTGATCGGCCGAAGCGCTCGCGCACCCGGCGACGACCGCGAGCTCCCAACGCGCTCGATGTCCGGTTCGGCTTGAGCTTGCCTCGGGCCCGAATCTCGTAGCCCTGGCCGTCCGTGCTCATAAAGTGACGAGCGCGACCCGATGGCCGCGGCGAATGGTGGCTCGCGAGGCATTGGGATGCGCATCGATTCAGCACGAGAGTGACCCAGAGATCCTCGATATGGTCGTTGGACTGATGAGCCTATATCCGGATCTCGTGAGCTTCGACGAGTTCGACGAGTTCGACGAACTCGACAGTCTCGACCATGACAAGCGGGCTAGTCGTAGCGGTTCGCAGAGTGTGGTTCTCGGCGAGCACCAGCACTGTCCGAAAGCACCAGCACTGTCCGAAAGCACCAGCACTGTCCGAAAGCACCAACACTGCCCGAAAGCATCAACACTGCCCAAAAACACCAATCTGCGGCCGCGGGGCCGCCGCATCGAATCAGTGAATGGAGCTCGGTCGTTCCCCTCACTGTCAATCTTACGACATACCCCGAGTCAATCATTTGTCACCGGGAAACACCTCTGCTGACCGAAATCTGACACCGTAGGTGAATCTCCTTTTTTGCACGATTACTCGAATGGGCCCGCATAAGAGGTGGCACGGCGACCGTGTGTGCACCATGCTGAGTTTCGGTGTAACAATGGATGTATACCCAGTCCCCCCAAGCCCCCCTTGGCAGTGGAAATACTCCGACGATGCCGAGTCCTCCATCGAGCGAGGTCTCGCCCTGGCCCTCCCCCCGCTGGGCCCCAACTCCCCCTGGTTGCATCGGGCGATGCACCACGCGGTGTTTCCCGGCGGACGTCGCGTCCGGCCTCGCCTGGCCCTGACCATCGCGATGGTTCAGGCCGAGACCGCCGCCGAGCGCGAGCTGGCGCTGCGGGCCGCATGTGCGGTCGAGCTCATCCACTGTGCTTCGCTGGTCCACGACGACCTTCCCTGCTTCGACGACGCCCCGATCCGTCGGGGGCGAGCCACCGTGCACGCCGAGTACGGGGTGCCGCTGGCGGTCCTGGTCGGTGATGCCCTGCTGACCCTGGCCTTCGAGCTGCTGGCCGAGCCGGGCCCGTATCCGGAGCGAGCGCTCGCCCTTTGTCGCGAGCTGGCCCTCGCCACCGGGGCGGTCCGCGGAATCATCGGCGGGCAGGCGATGGAGTGCGAGCGGCCGGTCGGCGCTTCGGGTGCCCCCGGCCCGGCAGCCGTCGATCTACGCCGATACCATCATCTCAAGACGACCTCACTATTCTGCTTTGCGGCCGAGATCGGGGCCCTTGCCTCGGGAGAATGCTTCTTCGAGCAGTGGGGTCAGATCGGGCACTGGCTGGGCGCGGCGTTCCAGCTGGCCGATGATCTTCTCGACTGCTGCTCGAGTGATCGTGGCGGTGGCGGCGGCGGTGGCGATAGCGGCAAGCCGGTCGGCCGTGATGCCGCGCTCGGGCGGCCCAATGCGGTCATCATGTACGGCGAAGGGGCTACGCGCTTGCGGCTGCAGACCAACCTCGAGCAAGCGCGGGCCTGCGCCCGGGCCTGCACGCCGGTTCCGGAGGCGATCATCGCGGTCATCGACGAGGTCGAGTGCGCCTTGGTGCACTACTGCCAGGGAGCGGCGTGAAATGATCCAGTCGACATCCACCTACAGTCGCTGGATCGCGCACGAGCTTCGCCTGTCCTGGGGGTTCGTTCGCTACGACTTCTCGTCCACGGTGATGCCGGGGATGCTCTTTGTGGTCGCGGCCTCACGCAGCGTCGGCCGAGTCGATCTGTCGACTCTGGTGGCGGCATTTGTGTACTTCTTTCTCTACGTCTACACATTTGCCGTCTCCAACCAGATCACCGGCCTGAGTGAGGATCAGCTCAACAAGCCGGATCGTCCCCTACCGGCCGGCATGACCACGGTCGCCGGGGCCTGGGTGCGCTGGGTTGTCGGCATGCTCGCCTTTGCTGTCGTGGGCGAGCTGCTGGGGGTTCTTCGGTGGGCCCTGATGTGGCAGGTGTGCTTTTGTCTGTACAACTTCGCCGGGTTCGCCCGCCACTTCGTCACCAAGAGCCTCATCATGGGGCTGGGAGTGATCGCTCAGCTTGCGGCCGCCTGGACCATCGTGGCCCCCATGAGCCCGATCTCCTGGCGGTGGGTCACCGGGCTCGCGCTCGTCGCCTTCGTGTTCTGCAACATCCAAGATCTGCGCGACGTCGCCGGGGATCGCACCCTGGGCCGGCGTACGATGCCTATCGTCTACGGCTTACCCCGAGCGTGCGGCGCCCTGTCGTTTGCCTTCGCCGCGCTGCTCCCCATGCTGACCCACTTGTGGATGTTCGCTCCGCTGCGCTCCACGCCCGTCAGTTGGGCCTTCGAGGCGCTCACCACCGGGCTGTCGTGGCTCATCGCCGTGCGCCTGGTACTCGACCAACGTCCATCGGCACTCCATCGCAGCTATCTACTGTTCACGTACTGGTACTGCTCGATGCTGCTCGGCGCGGGGTTCGTGCTGCCCGCCGGTTCCCCCTGACCCCCGGAGCCGCCGCGGCCAGGTGTCGGGACTGTGAGGGATTCCGTTACAGTGACCCGGCCCTGGCCGCGGCGATGGCTCCGCGCACGCATGGAGTCGAGGCGCGACGAAGCGCGGGGACGAGGCTCCCGGCGCAGGCTGTCGGGCCGGTCTTCGTCGCCTGACCATCGTTCCGGCGGTGGGGTCGGCCGGTGGGGTCGGCCGGTGGGGTCGGCCGGTGGGTTCGGCCGGTGGGTTCGGCCGGTGGGTTCGGTCCGTGCGTTCGGTCTGTGCGTTCGGTCCGTGCGTTCGGTCTATGCGCTTGGTCCATGCGCTCGGTCCATGGGTTCGATTCGTGCGCTCGGCCGGTGGGTTTACACTCCGTCTCTCGGGATTCCTGTCCCATTCGGAATCGAAATCCCGGTGTGATTTTGCGGCCGTTGGCCCTTAAGTGCCTTGTCGGGACCGAGCTGTTTGCGGGTGAGGATTGGCGCTCCTATGATGGGCGCAATTCGTGGTTCAAGGGTCACTGACAATCGATACTCTGGATCCTCACCGAGCGCTGGTCAGGTTTCAGGATGGTATCGACGAGTCTCAAGTCGCCGCACTTTGGAAGATCCTACTGCCTTGGGGTAAAGAGCCCCATCGGGAGCTCCTGGTGGATTTCACGCAAGTGAGTGGGTGCACCCGTCAGGCGCGCGAATCCCTCGCGATCTTGCAGCGCGCGTTGGCCGACCGGCGAGTTCGCACCGCGTTCATCGCCAGCCGCCCGCGCTACCGGGGCTTGGCGCTGTGGATCGCCCACGTGGCCGAGGATCCCAACGCCCGCTCCTTCCATGTCCGCGCGCAGGCCGAGGACTGGCTGTCGAGCCGGCAGACCCGTACCGAGAAGCTCATCGAAGATCTCGGTCGTCCCTCGTGGAACCGTCGGACTCGGTCCGAAACCACGCCCAGCGGGCGGCTGCGTCGAATGCGACTGAAGTCCCTGGCTCGCAAGAAGGACTCGGCCAAGAAGGATTCAGCCAAGAAGGATTCAGAAACTTGAGCGCCTTCGACAAACCCCGGCTGACCATCGGCCAGCGATTGTTCATCTGGGTCATGCATCTGTTCTCTAAGGTGGGTTATGGTATCATCGTACCCTTTCAAGAGGATTATGTTCGTACGTACGGTGCCATCGATTACATGCGGTGGTTGATGGAAGGCTTCCGGATCACCACTCAGCTGGAGAAGCGCTTTGGGCAAGTCGAAGGTCAGATGATCATCTCGATGGCTGGTCTATGGACGGGCTGCCGGTGGTGCTCGATCGCTCATATGTTCATTTCCAACCTCATCCTCTATCACAAGGAAGAGGTTCTCGGGCCGATCGACGAGCTCGATCTGCCCAGCTGGCAAGAAAAGACCGACGCAGAGGTGCTCGATCTGCTCGACGAGAAGCTGACCGGCCGATGGACCGCCATGGCTGCGGTGTCGCGCCGGATCTATGAGCTTCGTACGGGCGAGGTGGAGCCCCAGGACGAAGACGACGATCTATTGATGCGTACCAACGTCATGTGGGAGTTGCTCATCGAGTGCACCATCATGGCGTTCGATTTCGACCCCGAGACGATTCCCGCGTGGGGGTATCCTGGACGCAAGCGCAAGCTCAGGGCGCGTTATCGGGCCGCCCGCCGAGCGGCGAACGAGTCTGAAGTGCATTGATTCGGATGGTCGAGTGACTTCGTTGCACTCAATACAATAGGCATCCGTAGATCGAGCATCGAAGATCGCCGAGTAGGCCCAATGTTGGTCGGTTAATTTTACTCCGATCGATTTGACTTCCTTCTGCTCGCCGCCTAGCTTTGTGGTGTTGAGTCTAGCAGCCCGTGGTGAGCCCCTCGCACGGCCCCAATACCGCCCCCCGCGGTCGATATATTCGGTGTTCATTGGTTATCTATGCCGGTTGAATGCCGGTTGAACGCCCCTTGGCACCGCTCGTGCTGACGGCGTTTGGACCACCCGAGGGTTTCATCACGGGTTGCTAGCGACCCCCCGGGAGTGATGGGTGAGGAATTTTGCCTCATCCCTCGATCGACGGTGTTCGCCGTTGGTGTGACGCATGGTCGCTCACACGCGGGACATCATCGACTCTCTTTGCGCCCTTCGGGCCATACGACGAGATCGATGTCTCTTCGTATGACTCGTAGTGACATCCGACGAAAGTGTGAATATGTTCGATCTTCGCCGTTGCCTCACGACCACCACGTTCGCCCTGTCCGCCTTTGCCGGCGCCTTTACCGTCGCCGGTTGCGAAGGCCCCCCACCGCCCGATGATTTCGATACCTTCGCCGTGTTCCTCGCTGACGGAGAGATCCCCGAGGCCGAGCCGCCGGCCCTGGTCGACGATCTGAGCTTCTTTACCGACGTAATGGGCTGGGATCAGGCCCAGATCGACGCGTTTCGAGCCGAGAAGGTGGCCATCGCCGAGGTGCGCTTCGGCATCCCCGACCCGGAGAACAACCCCGACGTCGTCGTTCAGATCGGCACGACCAACCCGACCCTCGACTATCGGGCGGTCGCGTTCTCCGATCGGGTGGTGCCGCCTTCGGGCTGGAAGAACCGCGAGGGCTTCGTCATCGTGGTCGCGATCAACGAGCTCACGCTCGGCGGTGACTTCGCCGGGGTGACCGTGCCGGCGGGCACGGTGGTCGGCGGAGGAGGCATGTACAACCTGGAGGTCACCGATCCCTACGGCACGGTCACCGGCGAGGAGATCGAGATCGACTTCACGACCGCGGCGCCGCTGACCATCCTACCCAATGGTGCGTTCGCCTTCTTCTGCGAGCTCGACAGCGATGACTTCGGCGATGGCCTCGCCGAGGGAGTCACCCAGTTCGTGCCGCTGGGCGGCGGGATACTCAAGACCAACATCCGCAACGTGCTCACGTGGTCGGATATGGGCGGCCTGTGAGGCCGAGTTCGCCAGCGGGCGGAGCATGAAGCTTCGCGTGCCGGCGGGCGGGGCGGGCTCGGTGGTCGGGCTCAGTGATCGGGCTCAGTGATCGGGCTCAGTGATCGGGCTGGTCGAGCCCGTGGCGTCGTGTATGCCCGCGCTCGATCCGCCACCCCATGCTGGCCTTGACCGCCCCGTGCACTGCCTCGAGCGCGGGCCCCAGCTCACCGGGGTAGGTCCGCAGGACCTCGTGATACCGCGCCGGAGTCAGCCGGGAGTCCGGCAATAGCCGCTCTAGCAGCTCCACGGCGTCGGCCTGTCGCCCCAGCCGGGAGCTGCCCACCGACTCGACGACCTCGGCGATCGTCGTCAGCACGACCAGGGCCGAGTCGAGATCGTCTCGCTCGAGCGTCCCCTCGTCGGGCGCGGCCCGCACAAGCGCCCCACAGGGCGGAGGTCCGACCGTGGCTCCGGCCAACGGCGGCGGGAACCATCGCGCATATCGTCGGGTGAGCGCTCGATCGTCGCGGTAGAGCGCTTCGAGTCGGGCTCGCTGACCCTCGCCGGCGGTGTCGATGTCGGTGCGCTCGATCCGTTGTTCGCGATCCATACGATCGAGCTCGCGGAGCGAGCGGGCCTGGCGGGAACGCTGGAGCTCGGCGAGATCCTCCAGCAGCGGGCCGAGCTGCTCCTCGAACGCGCTCACTTGGGCGATCGGCACCGGGGGCAGGTGGATCCCGTCGTCCTCGATCTCGTCCGACGACAGCCGCTCGAGGTAGTCATCGGGCAAGAAGTGATAGAAGGCGCGCTCGTGCCGGGCCCGCTGGCGGGCGACCACGCCGCGGAGCGCCTCGTTCTCCTCGCCCAGGGCGATCACGCTCACCCCTACGGGCAGGTCGCCGAGCGCCCGACGGGCCCGGGAGATCTTGGCCTCGCTGACGGTGGCGACGCCGTCGGTCACGAGCACGATCTGCGCGCGCGCCAGCTCCGAGTCGCTCTTTTGGGCCTGGGCAATAAGCTCCAGGCTCGACAGCAAGGCCCCCTCGATGTCGGTGCCGCCCGAGCGCGGCGTGCTGGTGACCTCGCGGATCGCTTCGAGCACGCCGCCCGGGCTGTCGACGCGGTGGACCGGACCCAGCGCGCTGTTGAAGTAGCGATAGTAGAGCACCACGCGGGTGTGAGCCTGCGGGTTCTCCAGGCGCCGCAGCAGGGTCGCGAGCTCGGCGACGAGCATCGAGTCCCGCATGCGGGCGCGGGGCCCGAGCATGGAGCTGGAGCCGTCGAGCAGGTACACCCGCACCTCGCCCTGCATGAGGGTTCGCGTCCGCGTCCCGATCTCTTCCTTGACATAGCGGCGGGCCAGCAGCCGCCCGGCGGCCAGATCGAGGATCACGGTGCGGGGGTCGTGGACCACCGCGGTGGTGATGTCCTGCGGTCCGGTCGCCTTGACCAGCTGCAGTGCCTGGGTCGGAAAGGGGACCATGCGGTGCCAGATGAATTGCTCTTCGATCCGCACGGGGCACAGGACCCCGCCCACCTCGAAGCAGCCGTCGACCGTGAGCGCGTGCGCCAGGGTCTGCCGTTCCTTGCCCGGGGCGAAGTAGTCTTTGATCTGCTCGGCCACCCAGCGATCGGTGTTGGTCTCTTCGTCCGAGCGACGCTGGCGGCGACGGCCGGCTCGATGACCCTCGGTGATCGCCTCCACCACGCGGTCACCGAGGACCTCCGTCGCCGAGCGGGACAGCGAGTCCTGCGCCGGCGTTGGGGTTGGCGTTGGGGTTGGCGCCCGGCCTCGGAGTTTGTCGATCGCGTGGGAGGTGAGGGCGGTGACGTCGATGTCCCCCATGTCGACCGCGCTACGACGTAGCACCGAGAGGGCGGCGAAGAGCTTGTCTCGCTCGCCCCGTGACAGGGCGGTGCGCGCCTGGTGGATCAGGGCCACGTTGGGGTCGAGGCCCACTCCTTGGTAGCGGTTGATGCGGGTGATCTGCCGCGCGATGTTCTCCAGGCGCTGGTGGACGCCGGGCTGGTCGAGCGCCAGCGCGGCGGAGGTCTCCAGCAGCAGCTCACGGGCGGCGTCGAGCAGTCGGCGCCGGCGACCGAGTAAGGCGTCTTCTTCACGAGCGGCGGCGATCAGGTGATCGATCGTATCGAGCTGGAGCTCGAGGACCCGCGAGGGGTCGGCCTGCGGCTCGGGCTCGGGTTTGGGCTCGGGTTTGGCACCCCCAGCACCACGGTCTCGAGCGCCTCCCGCGTCCGGCTCCTCGGGAACGTCGTTGCGGGCCTTGCCCATGGCCAGCGGGGGCAGCATCAGCGCCTCGTCTGGCGTGGCCGCCAGGTAGAGCGCGCTGGCGTCCTCGGCCCGAGCCACCGCCCGCTCGGCGTTGACGATCAGCTCGTAGAGCCGGCGGAGCCAGGCCGCGTGGGCTAGCAGCGGGCGGCGGTTGACCACCGTGGCGCGCTCGACCTGCCGCAGGTTGTCGGTCAGCTCGTCGGTCGCGGCCGCGAGCAGCTTGCGGCCCATGGTGACGTCGCCGCCGCTGGTGCGGATCCAGTCCAGCTGAGTGATCAGGGCTCGGAGCTCCGTCACCTGGGCCTTGGGCCGCCAGCCGATCCGGTGCAGGAAGGGGCGAAACAGGCGGGTCAAGGGCGCGGAGATCGACTCCGGCGCGAGCACGAGCCGCTCGATCCGGCGCCCGATCTCTTCGAGCTGCGGGGGGAGCGTGGTCATGGGTCCGAAGGTGCTAGCGCGTCGGACCAGGCCTGGTCCGATTGGCTCTGCAGCAGCTCCACCAAGCGCTGGGTGCTGTCGGCATCGAGCTGAACCAGGCGCTGGCGGAGCGCGCTCGCTCGCTCGCGGCTGGAGGGGAAGATCTCGACGAGGTGATCGAGCTCTGTCGCCAACCGCAAGGGCTCACCGTCGCCCCGAACCGCGCGCAGATACCCGGACTGGACCACCGCCTCGAGGACGGTCACCGAGCGCGGCAGGTCCTCGGAGGCTTCGGGCGTGGACTGGGTGAGCGCTTGCCACCAGGACTCCAGCCGCGTCACGCCTCGGCTCATTCGGGCCAGATCCCGCTCGATGACCCGGGCTCGGCGATCATCGTCGAGCTGGCGAAGGGTCTGCCAGACCGTCTTGGCCGCCTGGTTGGGGTCGTCGGGCGAGTGTTGTTCGGGAGGCAGCGCCGCGATCGCGATCCGAACGAGCGTGTCGGCGATCGACATCGTGGGCTCTTCCGATCGAGCACTATCGTAGGCTTGGCGATCGACGATCGTCGTGAGCTCGGGGGCGAGCTCGTCGCGGACGAGCGCACGCACCGTCCACGACACGAAGCGCTCCGGCGAGATCACCTCACCCAGCCCCGCCCCTCGTAGCTCGTTCACCACGGCCTCCACCTGGGTGACGGCGGCGACGCGGTCGCGGCCGTCGAGCCCTTCGAAGGCGCGCGCGACCAGGGGTTCGATCCGCGGGCCGGTCACGCGCCGAAGCAGCTCGCTGCGGTGGTCCAGCCGGGTGAAGCGCTCCGCGTCGGCCCGCAGCTGGGTCAGCACCGGGCCGAGCGACCGCAGCACCTCGTCGAGGGGCGCCCGACCGGCGCGGCCGAGCAGGCCCGTGGCGGACAGCCGAAATTTCGCGTCCCACAGCAGGACCAGCTCGTCCTCGAGCTTGGCCAGGGCGAGCGCCCATGCTTCGTCGGATTCCGGTGTATCCACCGTGGCGGTTCGGCCCGAGCGCAGCTGGCGACGTAGCCCGAAGATCGCCTCGAGCTCGGCGAAGCGACCGTCGATCTGAGTGGAGAGGGAGTCGGCGGTAGGGGTAGAGGTGAGCGCGGCCACCGTGGCGCTGGTGGGCGAGACCGACAGGCGCAGGGCTTGATCGACCAGGTGGAGCAACCGACCGCGCAGCCACTGGGCCAGCAGTCGGCCCTGGCCGACGGAGCGCTCGAGGGTGTTGGCTACCTCGGTCAGCTGCGTGCTCAGCTGGGAGAGCGCGTCATCTCCTCCCAGGGCCGGAGACAGGCCTCCTTGCAGCGCTTGTCTCGACAGTGTCCCGACCGTGTCGACCAGCAGGTTGGCGGCATCGTTGGCGTCGGTCGCTCCGCTCTCGGTCGCGTCGAGCAGCGTGCGGACGGCCTGCTCGAGCGCGTCGGGGTTGCCCGAGCGGCGGGCCTGCCGGGCCACCGTCTCCAGCTGGTTGAGCTCGAGCCGGCGGGGGGCGATCGGGGTCTTGGCCCGGGGGAGCTTGGAGAAGCAGCGATCGAAGATCTCCGCTTCGGTCGCCATGATGTCCAGCTGCCGGCGCTCTCGCGGGTCGGTCTCCCGCTCGATCCGCGCGGTGATCGACCCGCGCTCGACTCCATTGAGCAACAAGAAGAAGCGGAGCCACTCGATGTCCGCGTGCTCGACCTGGAGCTCGCGGTCGGTGCGGCCGAAGATCTTGTCGTAGACCACCACCGCGCGCAGCACGTGGGTGGCCTGCACGGCGGTGCGGGTTGATAGGTAGCGGGTGGGCTGGAACTTCGGGTCGTAGCGCTGGGCTTCGGCCAGCTCGGTGTCGAGCAGCTGAACGAGCTGAGCGACGGCGTCGCAGATCGGTTCGGGCACGTAGGTGAGGTCGGCAGCCGCCTGGAGCACATCGAGGTCTTGGACCGACAGGTAGGCGGTGGGCGTATGCTGGCCGAACCCCCCGCCGTGTCGGCGGACCACGGTGCTGAGGTTTTTGGGGTTGGCGAAGCCCCGGGGGACGAAGCTGATGAAGCTGATCCGGTCGATGAACGCGAGCAGGGTCTCGCGCGCCGTGTCGAGCACCTCGGCGATGTAGCGGTTGCTCGTCATGAAGGCGCACTCGATCCGCCCCTTGGCGATCACGCCGCCCTGCTTGACCTCGCGCTCGTGGAGGAGGTTGAGGGTCGACCGCAGCAGCATGTCGCGGCCGTCGAAGACCTCGTCGAGGAAGGCGTGGACCGAGCCCAGCATGCCCTCGTCGGTGAAGTGCTCGGTGCGACCGGACTCCATGAGGGTCTTGAAGTTGATGGGCCCCACCAGGTCGGTCTGGACGGTGTTCTCGGTGAACTGCCGGGCGAAGAGGCTGGGGCTGCCCGTCGATTCGTCGATGATCCGGCCGAGCACCATCGAGGCCATCGCGCTCTTGGCGGTGCCCGGGGGCCCGGTCATCAGCACGTGCTGGCGGCTGAGCAGGGCCAGGGCGAACTGGATGAGGAGGTTCTCGCGCTCGACGAAGGTCTCGCATAGCTCGTCGAAGAACGCCCGAAAGCGCCGGAGCGCGGTCTGGAGGTGGTCGGGGTCGTAGGAGGCGATCATGGGGGGCGGCCGCGAAGGGGGGCGCGGCGATCTCGGCATCGATGCTGCGGGTGGGGGACCGCGCGGGTCAAACGGTTATTGCCGGGCGTGCTCGTCTTGGTGGAGGAGCCCCCGGGGAGCGGCTCTTGAAGCGGCGCTAGAGCGGTCCGACCAGCTGGGCCCACACCTCGAGCAAGCATAAGATCAGCATGCAGGCGGCCAGCGCCTGGACCAGCACTGCGCGGAGCGGCCAGCGCTCACGGTTCGGTTCGTGGGCCTGTTCGCCGGGCGGTTCATCGGGCGGTTCATCGATTTGGGCCACCAGCGGCAGGCCGACCACGAAGTAGCTGGCGTAGCCCAGCGAGCCCCAGCGCAGCATTCGGCCCTTGTCGGCGTAGGCGAAGTAGTCGGCCAGGGCGTCGCTGGCCATCGCAAAGGTCTCGGCCCACGCGATCGCGTAGCCCAGCGCCAGCGCGACTCCCAGGCGGCCCCACGGCCCCAGCCTCAGCGAGCGACCGAGTCGGCGCAATGCGATCGGAGCCAGGGCGTAATAGGTGACGAAGTACGCCTGGGTCAGCGGATACATGAACACGGGCACCGTCTGCGAGGTGTGGCCCACGACCTTGGCCTGCCAGGTCCACGAGACGGGGAATGCGTAGCGCATGCCCATGAGATCGAAGAAGTAGTGGGTCCCGAAGTAGGTGCCGAAGGTCACCAGCACCAAGACCCACGCGTTGAGCTTGAACCACCACGCCTGCCACACGGGGCGATTGCGGCCGGGACGACCGGGCCATGCCCACGGTCCCACCACGGCGGCGCCGCCTACCACCAGCGAGAACAGCAGGTAGCCTCGATCGTTCCAGGTGTGGATCCAGCCGGTGGCGATCACCACCGCCACGGCCAGCATCCACGCGAGGCTATACCCGAGAAACCACCGCTCGCCCCAGGCTTTGTCGGGGTTGCTCGACCACCATGGAAAGGGGCCCCGGGGTGCGTGGAGGGCACCCGGGGGGCGCCCGGAGGTGGGGTCGAGCCGTTCCTCCCCACTGGGGCGCATCGGATCCGAGGTCGCCGGTCAGACGCAGGTCATCGCGAACATCATGAATTCGGCGTCGCAGCCGACGTTGTTCATGAGGTCCGCGCACGACAGGTTGCTGATGCAGGCGATGAAGTCCTCGAACGCCACGGCACAGGCTGGGCCGTACATCATGTCGTAGTAGGCAATGGCGTCGATGCAGTACATCTCGGCGAGCATCTCGTACGCCGGGTTGCCGTAGCAGTACGCGATTTGGTCCCCGTAGGCCTCACACGTGGTGAGCATCATGCCGGTCGACGAGCTGCCGGAGCTGGAGCCGCTGTCGGAGCCGCTGCTGGAGCCGCTGTCGGAGCCGCTGCCGGAGCTGGAGCCAGAGTCGGAGCCGCTTTCGGAGCCGCTGTCGCTGGACGAGCTCGACCCGTCCGCCGGGCCGGTCGACGAGGTTCCGTCCTCCATCATGGTGGTGGACCCGCTGGAGGTCATGCCGCCGGTTGGATCTGGCGTGGTCGGGTCGGGCGGGGTCGTATTGGTGGTCGTGGGATCCGAGCCGGTGCTGGAGGAGCCCGACGATCCCTCGGCCGTCGAGTCGTCGCCCGGGCACCCCATGCTCAGCGGAGCCAGCGCGAGCAAGAACAACAGATTGGAACGATCGTTATGGAAGTCGCTCATGGTGAGGGGCGTAGGATACCCACTTCGCCGCGGTTTGCTATTTCCCCGGGCCGAGGTCGGCAAGCTCGATATCGCACCGCTTGCGGCAGCCCACCGGAGGTCGCATGGAGAACCCCACCGCCCCTTCGACCTGTACCAGGCTGCCCTCATCGGCTTGAAACAGACGCGGGTCGTCCGCGTTGCCCCAGTGTTCGACCAGGATCGTCTCCTGGTCGACCCGGCGCAGCCGAAAGTGAGAGCCGCTGTGCTTGCCTGAGTGCGCCTCGACCAGTTCGCCCTCGGCATCGACGACGGCCATGTGCCACTCCTTGCCGCACGAGCCTCCGGTACTCAGCAGCAGCGAGGCACCCGAGCCCAGCGTGCAGGCACGCCAATGCTTGGCCGGGATCTTTGTGCGTCGGGGTAGGCGAGGCAGCAAGGCCGCGACGACCTCGGCCTCGGCGGGCTCGCAACCGGTAGGAGGATCACCCATAGGTAGGGCATCGGCGCGCTCCAGCGGCTTGTCGCTGATGTCCCATGCCGCCAACAGATCCCGGGGCTCACGGCGCTCCAGTCGGCTGATGGAACGCCGTTCGTAGCTCGCTCCATCGAGTACCGCGCCTTGGACCTCGGGATCGTCGCCGTCGATGCGGCCCATCGCGAAGCCCAGGCCCTGGGTGTGGGCGAAGACCTGGCCTGCGAATCCTCCCATGTCACCCAGAGGGACCATCACACGGGTTTGGGTGTCGAGCAGGGAGTACGTGCCCTGATGATCGTTGCACGTGGACCAGTCGGCGCGTTCCAGCAGCAAGAGGCGGGCGCCGGGGCGTCCGATGAGTGCGGTGCCCGGGAACAACCGCCGAAGCCGCCCGTCCACGTCGACCTGCTCGGCGAAGGCCTTGCCCGCCGTGTGGGTGCGGGACTTCTTGCGCCACACTGGGGTCTGGAAGCTCACGACACGACGGGAGAGATCGATCGTGAGGGGGGGTCGAGGGGTGCCGTTGCGTCCGTAGATCTCGAGCTCGGCCAGGTGGACCGGAGCGTCGTCGTAGGCCTCCATCACCTCTACGGTCAGGTTGCGGGTGCGTACGGGCTCGCCCAGCTGCACGCTCCACAGACCGTCTTCGTTGGCTAGCTTGGCCTCGGCCCAGCCTTCGTCGGTATGGATCCGCACCACCTTGGGTCTGGCGTACGACTGCTTGGCTGGGGTGGCGGCGAACAGGCGGATCGCGTCGACCTCGGCGGTTCGCGGAAAGTGGATCCCGATCGCGCAGGATTGCTCGGGTGCCAGCTCGCAGACCCACGCGGTGCGCAGGTCGTCGTCGCGAACCATGCGGGCCGTGCCTTGCCCGGGATCGGACCACTCGGGCACCTCGATCGCTCCGGCCAGCGCCTGCAGCTTGGACAGCCGGGCCAGGTCGAAGCCCATGTGCTCGCCGCTCTTGCCCGGGAAGCGCAGCTTCCGTTCGGCGCGTACGAGTGGCTCGGGGGGACCGGCTCCATCGCCGAGGTCGGGTGGTGTCTCGTCCTCGTCATCCGCTGCCTTGGTACGGGGAGGCGGCTTGTCCTCGTCGCCCAGGAACTCCTGGAGCATGTCGCAGCCCGGGAGCACCAGCAGCGCACCTAGCAGGATGAAGGGGCGTGAGAGGGTGGGAACGGGGACGCACACGGGGGCAGCATTGGTAGCATGGACCGCGCGGCGCGGAATCTTCATCTCGTCATCGGGTCGAACTTTCCGCTTGACGAGGTGCCTGGCATGGCTCATAGCAATCCATCATGACCACGAAGCGACAGACTCTGGATCTGCGCGACAGCCTGCGCTTGCGGGGCGGTTGCAGCGATCCAGCACTGCCCGTGGTCGCGCCTACCCCACCGGTGGGCGCAACCGATCAGTTGGATCGGTAAGTGGCCTCGGTAAGTGGCCTCGGTAAGTGGCCTCGGTAAGTGGCTCGATAGGCGAACCCCTCGAGAGGCATTGTAGTGCCGTCTCAGTAAGATCTGGTGAGGCTGGCGAGGCCGACCCGGGCACGGATCCACCGTGATTCCGTCCATTGCGGGTCGAATGCCAAGGCCCATCGCCGGCTCCTCTTTGTTGCCACAGGAGCGGGGTGACTCACAGCGAGTGCCGAGCGCGACCGGTTCGGTCGTCGACTCGCTGCCTCGCAGGTCGGCCGGGTCTCACCACGTGCGGGGCTCCGGCGTCGTGCATCCCCCATGGGGACGCGCGACGCCGGGGCCGAGGGTCGCAGGTGCGCAGGTGCTCTCGAGGCTCGCCGCTCGAGCCCAGATATCGGTGAGTGGTCCAGCGGCTAGGGTACCTGTTTCGGATACAGGAGATCGCGGGTTCGAGTCCCGCCTCACCGACTACGTGAACATCGGCGTGTAGCCCAGCGGTAGGGCGCTTGCTCGGGGAGCAAGAGATCGCAGGTTCGATTCCTGCCACGCCGACTCAAGCACGACAGAGCAAAACAAGCATAGATTGAATTGAATAAATCGGTGAGTGGTCCAGCGGCTAGGGTACCTGTTTCGGATACAGGAGATCGCGGGTTCGAGTCCCGCCTCACCGACTACGTGAACATCGGCGTGTAGCCCAGCGGTAGGGCACTTGTTTTGGGTACAAGAGATCGCAGGTTCGATTCCTGCCACGCCGACCAATAACGGTATCTCGACTGGTTTGAATCGAGAGGAATTGGCGTGTAGTCTAGCAGTTAGGCGCTTCGCGAGCGTGCGTCGAGATACTCGATGCGCTTGGGGTCCTGGGCTCAGATGCTGCGTCGGCCGGGGAGCCCACTGAAGTTCGGCGCGTTCGAGGTCTGGGTCAAGGTTGCTGCCCTAGATGCCCGGGCCGTAGGCGTCACCGAGTTCGTTGAGCGTCCAGGGCGATGACCGGGTGCGGGACGCTCACCGGGGCCTCGATGGGCAGGGCTTCCGGAATTCGGCTCGGGGACCTCGTTTTTGCCGCCACTAACGTACCATTGACGTTCAGCAATGCTATCCTTCGCCTCTCGCCATGGATCGTCATAGATCAGTACCTCGCTCTCGGGCCGGTGCCGAGTCGCAACCAATGGGTTTACGCGGTCTGTGGCTGATCAGTGGGGGTGGGGTCGCCCTTGGACTGCTAGCAGCTGTCCTCGCGCCTGGCCAGAGCGGGTGCATCTACCATGACACCTGTATCAGGGTGAACACCCCTGGCCACGACTGGTGCCGCAACCTCGCCAACGCGCTACAGTGGCCTTCGGACGGGAGCATCGAAAACGCGGAGCCCGTCGTCGATGCCGACGGCGCGACGCCGCAAGGCTGTCGCTGCTTCAACGACGCCGAGAATCAGATTCTCGAGGACGATGCACCTGCGTGCAAGCTCGAGGCGCTGCTCGATGCAATCGAGAACGCGGCGCGGCAGGAGTGTCAGTCGCTCGTTCTTCCGGGCTACAATCACAACTGTTGGCAGACCAACGGACCAAATGCATCAGTTGTGGAGGGTCATAACTTTGCCGGATCTGGGTCGTGCATCGGAAGCTGCGAGTATGGGGGTCCGCCATCGGGTGGTTCGTGCCCCGATCTCAACCCCTACGAGTGTGCGACCGGCGACGACGGCGGATTGTGTGAGACGACCGGTGGGTTTGGAGGTGCCGATTCTACGGGCGACGAGTCAGGTTCCGTTGACACCTCCGCCGGAGCCATAGGTCTGGATGCGCCCTTGTTCGTGTCCTGTGAGGGGACGATTTGCGAGATCGACCGAGCGTTTGCGAAGATGCTCTACGATGATCCCATGCCGCTGCTCAGCGAAAGTCCCCGGCTCGTCTACGATAGAGCGGCACGGCGGCACGTATTCATCGACGTCGAGCCCGGCTCGGTCGCCTATACGCTGGGACTTCGTACCGGTGACCGACTCGAATCGGTGGACGGCACGGTCATCGACGACCTGGAGGCTGCCCTACACGTCTACGCCCAGAGCGCCAGTGAGACTAAACTCGATGTGCGGGTGATGCGAGGAACGCAATGGCTGGACTTCCACTATTTCTTCGTGCCGTAGTCGGACTGGCGGCGACGACTCTCGCCGGGATGAGTTGCTCGTGCCAAGACCGAGTGGTCGGCGATGAGCTCGAGGGGTACGGTGAGCCCGCATGTCTTTGGCTCATCAACCCTCGCGGTTTTTACGCGGACGAAAGACGCTCATTGATCCTGGACCAAGAGAACAACCGCACTGGTACCGTGTGTCTGTGCCTGACCGAGGAGGAGTACGACAGCCTGGGCGAGCGGCTGTCGCGGCGTGGCTGGCCAGAGGCAGGAACCCTCAAAGAAGAGTATAACGAGCTCGCTTACGAAGAGTGCAAGCGGCTCGCGGCCAACTATGACTTCGTCGACGACGAGTGCCTCGAATACTACGAGACCGGCGAATGGCTCAAGGACATCTATTGGTCGAGGGGGAACTGGGACAACGGAGCACCTCCCGGGTTCACCTGCCTCGAATCATAGGCGCCCGCGTCATGCCGCTCCACGGTATGCAGTCCCGCAGGTAGATCCGCTTTGGACCACCCATCGCGGAGCCATTTGCAGGAACGCTCGCCCGCCCCTCAGCCCGCCTCGAACACCTCACTGGCCGCGGCCGTGCCCGCGCCGGCGGTCACCGAGTGCCCTTGCGTCCGCAGGGCTTCCTCGAGCGCGGTGAGCAGCAGCATCACGTTGCGTCGCGAGCACGACGCGCCCATCAGGCCGATCCGCCAGATCTTGCCCGCCAGCGGGCCGAGGCCGCCGGCGATCTCCACGCCGTAGTGACCCATCAGGTCGGCGCGTACGCGCGCCTCGTCGATCCCCTCGGGCACGCGCGCCGAGGTGAGGGTGGGTAGCCGGTGCTCGGGCGCGACCAGCAGCGAGATCCCCAGTCCTTCGAGGCCAGCCCACAAGGCGCGCGCGGTGGTGGCGGTGCGGGCCACCCGGTTGGCCAGGCCTTCCTCGTCGATGATGCACAGTGCTTCGTGCAGGGCGTAGGCGAGGTTGATCGACCCGGTGTGGTGGTACTTGTGCGGACGCTCCCACATGGTGAGGTTGGGCAGCAGGTCGAGGTACCAGCTGGCGCACGGCGTCTTGCGTGCGTGCACCACGTCCATGGCGCGGGGACTGAAGGTGATCGGTGACAACCCCGGCGGGGCGCTGATGCACTTTTGTGACCCGGTGTACGCCACGTCGACCCCCCAGCCCTGCGCGTCGAAATCGGCCCCGCCCAGCGACGCGACGGTGTCGACCACCATCAGCGCCCCGTGATCATGGGCGGCCTTGGCCAGCTCGGCAATGGGCTGGCACACCCCGGTGGAGGTCTCGCCGTGCGGCACGCAGACCACCCGAGCGCCTCCCTTGGCCTCGAGCGCGGCCCGGATCGCGGCGGCGGAGGTTGGCTCGCCCCAGGGAGCCTCCACCACGTGGACCTCGGCGCCCGCCCGCTCGGCGACCTGCCGCATCCGGTCGCCAAAGTACCCGTGAACCCCAGCCACCACGCGGTCGCCGGGCTCGAGCACGTTATAGAGCGCCGCCTCCATGGCTGCGGTGCCCGCCCCGGTCATGGCCAAGGTGTGCGGGTAGTCCACGCGAAACAGCCGGCGCATCTGTACCTGCAGCTGCTCGAGCAATCCCGTGTAGCTCGGGTCGAGATAGCCCACGGTAGGCCGAGCGAGCGCGCTGAGCACCCGGGCGGGCACATCGCTAGGGCCGGGGCCCAGCAATACGCGCTGCGGAGGATCGAAGTGAAAGGACGCGGACCGTTCTTCGGTGGGCATCGGCGCTGGATCATTCGCGGCGGTGGCCCGGGGTGTCAAGCCACATGAGTCGCGACGGGTCGTCGCGGGCGGTCGTCAATCCGCACCAGGGCGTAGCGCCCGGATCCGCCGCGCCAGAGCGCCATTGGTGGCGAACAGAACTCCGCGATGACTCATGAAGGTGGAGTCCGCTCGGTTCAGGTCGAGGGGACCGCCGTCGATGTCGGTGGCGATGGCGCCGGCCTCATGGAAGAGGCACGCGGTAGCCGCGAAATCCCACAGGCTGCCGCCGCCGGTCGGCTTGGGAAACTTGAAGTAGCAAGCCGGCGGATGGGCGAGCACCCGACAGGCGTTCATCACCGCACCACCGGTCGCCTGAATGCGTAGGTCGGCGAGGCCCATGTCGCGGGCGATCTGCTCCAGCGCCGCGACGAGGCGATCGTGATCGTCTCGCTCCATGAAGCTGCGGTCGGCAAACACCAAGAGTGGATCGGGCTGGTGGGGCGACAGGGAGGGCGACCAGCGGTCGCGGTTGCGGAACACCCCGAGCCCTGCGATCGCATGCAGCAGCATGGCCTCGACGGGATCGTAGACCACGCCGATCTGGGGGGTGCCATCGCGGGCGACCAGCGCGATCGAGACCGCGTAGCCGGGCGACGACTCGATGAACGGCAGGGTGCCGTCGAGAGGATCGATGCACCAAAAGTAGTCGGCCTCCAGGCGGCTACGGTCGTCCTCTTGTTCCTCGGTGAGCAGGCCGAGCTCGAAGCGCCCGAGAGTGGGCGTGAGGAGCTCGAGGATCAGTGCCTGGCTGCGCCGATCGATCTCGGTCACCACCGCAGACGCGAGGCTCAGCGCCCCGGCCTTGCGCTCGACCTGCTGGGGCCGCGAGCTGGCGATCATGCGCCCGGCCGTCTCGGCGGCCTCGATGGCGAGATCGGCCAGATGCCGTAGATGGTCGGGTGAGAGCGTCATAGCGCCTCCAAGACCTCGCGGGCGAGCCGCTGGCTGTACCGGTGGATCTTCCAGTGACCCGGGCTCCATCCTTGCAAGAAGCGAAAGAAATCGGTCCAGGCCACGGGGTAGAGCGCCCGCCAGTCGTCCTCTAGCGCTCGCACGTCGAGCGCCTGGCCCCCGCGCTCTAGCGCGTCGCGCAGCCGCCGAAAGTATAGATCGAGCAGTTCCTGCTCCATGCGCTCGCTGTCCTGCTCGTCGAGGCAGCTGCTGATGAAGTAGGCGACGTCCTTCATGCCGCAGCCACCCCCGACATACTGAAAGTCGACCGCGGCGGCTCGGCGTCCGCCCGTGTCGAAGCAAAAGTTGGCCAGCTTGGCGTCGCCGTGGACGAAGGTCTGGAAGGGGCTTTGTGCGAGCCGGCGATCGAGCATCCCCGCGGCCGCCTTGAGCGGCCCGTCCTCGAGAGCCTCGAGCTCGTCGGGGCGGGTGGCCAGGTGCCAGTAGGTGCCGGTGGCCCACAGGCCCTCGGGGCGCTCGCCCATGAAGGTGGCGTGAAAGCTGGCGATCCACGAGAGGCAAGCATCGAGCTGCGCGTGGCTCACCTGCTGGCGTCGGCCGGGAAAACCGGCGGCGTCGAGATCCTCCAAGACCATGAAGACCTCGTCGGCCCGGGTGGTGACGGCCAGGCAGTGCGGCACGCGACACGCATCGGTGCATCGCGTGGCGTAGCGCTCGTACCACGTCGTCTCGACCCGATAGGACCGCAGCTTGCGCTCGTGAGAGCGATCGGAGCTCCAGCCGTAGGGGTGACGGCGCTCATCGGGCCAGCGCACGTGCTTGACGATTACGCTGGGTCGAGCGCCACCTTCGAGCCAGCACCGTACGATCTGCCCATAGCCGCTCCACAAGCGCTGGACGATCTGCGTGTCCACGATCGCGCGTGCGCCGGTGGCCGAGAGCACCAGGGTCTCCAGGCTGGTCTCCAGGCTGGTCTCCAGGCTGGTCTCCAGGTTGGGCGCCGCGCGGTCGGGCTCGGGCACGAGCGCCAGCATAGCAGCGAACGAACGCGTGCCTCCCGGTCATCGAGTGGCGGGCGCCTGCGCCGACTCGAGGCTTCGAGCGTCGTCTCGATAGGTCGCGGTGCGTGATGCCAGGCGAAGCCAGATCCCGTTGCGCGACGACAAGGTCGACGCTAGCCGAGGCTCCGAGCGTTGGCGCCCCGAAGCCGGGAGCGGCGTGAAGCGGCGTAGGAACATGCTCAGCGTCATGTTGGCTTCCATCATGGCCAGGCCCTTGCCAATGCAGGTGCGCTGACCCGCGCCAAAGGGCATCCACGCCAGGCGCGGCCGGGCGGTCTGTTCGAGGTGACGGCGCGGGTCGAAGCGCTTGGGGGCGGGCCAGATCTCCGGATCGCGATGGATGAGCCAAGGCAACACGATGAGGTTCGTCCCGGCGGGGATCCGATAGCCACCGAGTTCCTCGTCGACGAGCGCCCGGCGAGGGAGCATCGGCGCCGAGGGATAGAGGCGTAGGGTCTCGCGTATGCAGGCGTCGAGCAGCGGGATCGTCGTGAAGTCGTCGTGCTCGTCGAGTTCGGCATGGAGCTCGCTCACGAGCGCAGGCTCGCAGGCGAGCAGCATCAGCGCCCACGCGAGCGTCCACGCGGTCGTCTCGTAGCCGGCGATGTACGTCAGGACGACTTCGTCGCGTAGCTGCTGATCGGACATCCCGCCTTCGCCATCGGTCGCGGCGAGCAGCAAGCTCAGCAGATCATGGCCCGTGCTGCCAGCCGCGCGGCGCTCGGCGATGAGCTCGAGCACGATCTCGTCGACGGTCCGCCGGGCGGCCTCGAAGCGGGCGGCGCCCGGGACCGGCACCCAGCTCGGGAGCTTGCGGGTGAGGATCCCCGACAAGATCCCATCGAGCATGACCCGCAGCGCATCCTTGAACGCGACGAAGGTCGCCTCTTCGAGCTCGGACCCGAATAGCAGCCGCACGGTCAGCGTTGCCAGCAACTTGCAGGCCCACGGAGAGATGTCCATGGTCTCGCCACGCGCTGCGTATGGCTCGAGCTCGGGGAGAAGCTCTTCGACGGTCGCGGCGATCGTGGCCGCGAGGCCGGCGATCCGCTTCCGGCGAAATTCTGGGTTCATGATCCGACGTTGTCGCCGCCAGTAGTCGCCCTCGCTCAGCGCGAGCCCGTTGCCCACTGTCTCCCGGGCGCCCTCCCAAAACTCCCCTCCTTTGTCGAAATTCCGCGAGCGCTGGACCAAGATCGCCTCGGCGGCGACGGGGTCGCCGACGATCGTCAATTCGTTGATGCCCAGGTCGACGTTGAAGATCCTCCCGCACTGGTCTCGAGCACGGTCGAAGAATTCGAAGCGGCTGAGCAGCAAATTCGGCAGGGAGCCCACAATGGGCACACCGGGCGCCTTGGGCGGCGTTCGAAGATGAGTCGATCCACGATGTTCCATATCAACGATCAATCTAGCAGCCGTGATGTCCCTGTCTCGATACGGGAAGTCCCTCATCGAGTATGATGAAGATTAGTAAGGGTCGATCTCAGCATTCGCAGCGTTGGCTCGGTTGTCGAGGGCAAGAGCTTCACCCACTCAATGGCCCTAAAGTGAAGTGTGGCCCGAAGTCGGCCTCGCCGGCCTCGCCCTATTCTCCGTGAACCCATGACTTGCTGCCCGGCTAGCCGGCCTGGGCATGACGAGTGTCACGAGAAGTCACGGTGACCGCTTCATTGATCGAAGGCATCAGGCTATCGATCTCGGCCGCAGGTCATCGGCGGAAAGGGGGAACACCACGAACCGAGACTCTTGGCGGTCCGCGGACCCAGTGGTCCCAAGGCGGGCTCTTGAGGAGCGCCGGGTCGTTGCGACACGATGTCGATTGCCGGACCATGGGCCGCGGTTCGGCGACCCGGACAGAAGGTTTTCCCTGACCGGCCCGAGAGCCCACGTTCCATGAGAGCAGATCCCACGGTCGGCAAAGCGCTTGCTACGCAAAGTGGGTGTAGGGTTTTCCGGACATTCGAATCATCGTCGCATGATCATCCTCATAAGAGAGTTGATTCGGCACCAAGACCGCTCTGTGCTCGTGTGTGGGTGATCAGGAGGAGCGCTGGCGGCGCGAGCGTTTTTTTTTGCCAGACGCTGAAAAAAAATCGACTAGGACTGCACTCCTGGCCGAGGAATTCCCTGGGCCTGCCCCCCACCGTTTTCCTCCATAGGAGTTCCCCCCATGATCCGGCGCAAGATCTCCGAGTACCTCAAAATGCGGCTCCACGCCCTGGTGCAGTTCCCTGATGTTCGGTTGCTCTACGCGCACGGAGGGCTCGGCGCGGTCACGGGCTATCTCAAGCAGTGTGCATCGCCCACCATCACCCGCGAGACGCTTTCACGCTACGGCGCTGACATCCATCCCGACTGTCAGCCGATAGGTCCGTGGATCACAGTCCACGAGGCTCCGACCGACTACTCCAACCTGAAGATCGGCGCGCACTGCCACATCGGCAAGGAGGTCTTCTTCGATCTGACCGAGGCGATCACCATCGAAGATGGGGCGGGCATCGGTATGCGCACCACGATCCTCACGCACCTCAACTTCGATGCGCACCCCCTGCGGCCGATCGCCTCGATGGTCCCCAAGCACGCCAAGCCCACCACGATCAAGCAGGGGGCGGCGATTGGGGCCGGGGTGACGATCCTGGCCGGGGTGACGATCGGCGAGCATGCCATCGTGGGGGCGGGGTGCGTCGTGACCGAAGATGTCCCGCCGTGCACGGTGGTCAAGAGCCCCAAGCCGGTCGATGCATATCAGCTGCCCGCCGCGATCGTGCGCAAGTTGATGCGCAAGAGCGCCAATTCCGGCGCCAAGTCGGGTTCCCGGGCGGCCTGATCGTCGCTCGTGGGCGGGCTCGTGGGCGAATGGCCTGGTCGACCCGCGGGCGCCGAGAGGCTTGGTCGCTCACGCCGTCGCTCACCGGATCGCGGCACAGAGGGCCCGCTGTGCGCTCGTTGGGAGCGCCGGGTCGTTGCGCACGATGTCGCGGGTGAGCACCTGCTCGACGATCGCTGCCAAGCCCTGCCGGTGGTCGAAGAACTCCCAGCCCAGGGTCGAGCACGCGGCGTGCTTGTCGTTATAGAACGCCTCGTCGTTCATCAGGCGCTCCAGCGCGCTCACGTAGCTGGACACGTCGTCCACCTTGGCCTCGACGCAGGCCGGCCGCAGGACCTCGAGCGCCGGGACCACCGAGGAGGTCACGACGGGGCGCCCCGCGATGACGGCCTCGACGGCGGCCATCGCCATGCCCTCGCCGATCTCGGCGCGAGTGGGGACGATCGCCACGTGGGCCTTGGCGTAGTAGGCCGCCATCTGATCCGGGGAGACCCAGCCCGGCAGCTCTACCAGGTGTGCCAGGCCGCGGGCCTCGAGGGTCGCCGCCAGCTGCTCACGCGCCGAGCCGTCGCCCAGGATCGTCCAGCGCAGGCGGCCGGGGTACTTGTGCTCCAGGGCGTCGATCATCTCGACCATGTCGAACACGCCCTTCTCGGACTCGACCCGGCCGGTGAAGATCACCCCGAAGGGCGATTGATGGTGGGGCGGGGGGACGTCGATCTCCTCGAACACCTGCGGGTCGAGCTGGAGACGGATCTGATGGACGGGCAGCCGGTCGTCGCCCGACTCCGCCCGCACCTGGCGTGCGCAGGCCGGGGACACGCAGATCACCGAGTCGGCCGACTTGCGAAAGAAGCGGCGGTTGGCCCACCGCAGCGCCCGGCGCCCCAGCTTCTTGGGGGGGTGCCCCGGGGCCCACAGCGCGTGATGGATGAGGGGGATGACCTTGAAGCCGGCCATCTTGAGCAGGGACATCGCGAAGAAGTGCACCGTGCCCGACTCCACCACGACCGCGTCGGCCTCGAGCTCCCGGGCTCGCCGGACCATGTGCCGCGCGTAGGCGATGTCGTCGGCGTAGTAGCGCAGCCCGCGGGTGATGGTGCGGGGCCGGTGCTCGAGCACGAAGCGTCCCTTGCGAGCGTACTGGGCCGTGGGGTGCGAGGAGATCACGTGCATCTTCATGTCGTGGCGCTCGCACATCTCGAACAGGTCGACCAAGGAGGACTGGGAGCGCTCGTCGGCGGCGGCGGGGCGGTAGTGGCGGCGATGGGCCTCGACCAGATCGATAGGCGCTCTGGCCACGTAGAGGATCTTCATGCCGTAGACCGGCGACAGGGGGGTGGCAACGGGTGTTGCCCCCCGGACCAAGGGGGGAATGAACAGCTTGGTGGTGGTGGCGTCGCTCATCGTCGTATCGCTCAGCTTTCACGTTCCAAGTCCGCGGACGCATCGCTTTGATTGCGACGAGCGTGCTCGCCGTGCTCGACGACGGGGCGCCGATATGTGCGTCCCCGAGTGCCCACAGGACGCGATTGCCCACCAAGCCGGTCGACCTGTGGGTCGCGACGACGCCGAGCGCAACGCCGCGTTCTTCCGGCGACCTCGCGCTCCGCGTGGCGGCTCGTGGCCCGGGCTTCGGCCGGAGCTTGCGCTCTACATCACCAGCGGCCGCTCGGGATCGACGGTCACGCGACTACTCCGGGCCAGGCGCATGAGCACCGATGGACGCATCAGGGCCAGGGGGCTGCGGTTCATCTGCATGATGTCGAGGAACGCGCAGTAGACCTCGGGGTCGGTGGCGCTGCGCTCGAAGACCCGATCGAGGATCGGGTGGAGCAGCGGCAAGCCCATCGGGCGCGAGCCCTCGACCTCGGGGTAGCGGAAAGCCTCGATACGAGTCAGTAGCCAGGGAATGGTGATGAAGCGCGCGCAGGCTCGGGCAAAGCGCATCGAGTCGAAGCCCCGCCGGCTATCGAGCGCCCGGGTCAGCAACTCGGCTTCGACCGCCCCAATGGTAATGCCCTGGCCGAAGATCGGATCGAAGCTACACACGGCGTCACCGACCACCGCATAGCCGCCCGGGAGACGGTTGAGTCGGTGGTAGTGGACCCACCGCTGCCGCGGGAAGGTATGGCGCCGGATGTCGGAGACCGGCTCGGCCGTGCGCATGAGCTCGGCGAGGTCGGGGCGAGCGAGCCCCCGCGCGAACGTATCGAGACCTTCGGGGTCGGCGGGGGGATGCTGGCCGTTGTAGCCGAAGAACCCGAAGAGCCAGCCGTCGTTCTCCACGCTGAACAGCGCCCCGTGACACGTCTGGTAGGGACGCCGGCCATAGATCACGCAGCACTGCCAATCCGACGGTGCATTGGTCGGGCGGCGGAAGGCACGGGTGGAGTAGCCCAGGCCGATCCGCACCCCGACCTCGGGCGCTTGCCCGTAGTCGAGCTCGGCCAGCCAGCGCCTCGATCGCGCGCCTCGGCCCGAGGCGTCGACGAACAGCTCGCACGGGACGAGCTCGGTGGTGTCTTTGTGGCGGTCGTGCAGCTCGACCGCTTCGATCCGGTCGTGTTGCACGACCGGTCGCACGACCTCCGATTGCGCTCGGATCGTCACGTTGGGGTGGTGACGCAGCAGGGCGCGGCGTACGTGGTACTCCAAGAACGGTCGGGTCTGCAGCGAGAGCGTATACCCGGTGTCACAGCTGACCTTCCAGCGGTCGTTGTGGTACCAGCGAAGCTCGCGGCCAAAGTCGACCCGCCGGGCCCCGTGCCCGTGGATCTCGTCGAAGAAGCCCGGTAGCAGCCCTTCGATCGCTTGTCGCCCCCGGTCGAGTAGCAGGTGGGGCTGTGAGCCCTGGGGCACGCCCTTGCGGATGCTGATCGTGTCGGGGAGTGGGTCACGCTCGACGATGGTGACTTGCCGAGCGTGTCGAGCCAGGGCGGCGGCGGCCATCATGCCCGCCATGCTGGCGCCCAGCACGATGGCGTGGTCGGGTGTCTTCAGGATCGTCACGCGGGCAGTAGTGTATCGCTTCTACCCAGTTCCGCGCGCTACCGCGCTCCTCGTCGACGAGCTCTTTTGGGCCAAAACAACGCCATATGTGGGCTGGAGGTACGCTGGGACCGAGCGGGCAACGAGTACTCGGTCCTTCGGAGGTCCACTACGACCGTCGAGCCGGTGCAGGAGCACCGACGGTTGGCTCGAGTGACCGCGAGCTATTGCATGTGCCTGCCGATAGCGACCCTACCGAACCTGAGCTCAAGAGGCCGCCGAGAGTCCGGCGGGCTCTTCGTTCAGGAACGATTGGATCGCCTTGACCACCTGCTTGAGATCCTCGGCACTGGCTTCCTCGGGCCCCATCGCATCTACCGCGGCGTCGATCTGATGCCAGTGCATCGCTTTGATCTTCAGCCCGAACCAGCCCAACATCGTGATGATGCCGCGGGCTATCGGGTTGTGATCGTTGACCGTCACGAGGTTCATGCCCTGGATGCACTTGGACAGCTCGCGGCGCTGCACGGACGTCAGCTGGATCGAGCCGATCGACGCTCCCACCGCCGTCTTGACGCCGGGCTGTCGCAGTCCGTCGAACACCGCGTCCATTCGTTCCTCGGGGGCCTTCCCGGCTCGACCGAACAGAATGAATACCTCACCCACCCGCACCCAGCCCACGTTCGAGCCCGGCTCCGGAACATGTAGGGTATACCCTCGTATGTCGATCGTGGTGGACATGGGATTCACCAGCCCTGTTGCCACGTCATCATAGCGCAGTGAGAAGAGAAGTGTTGTTGAACCCCCAGAGAACGTATCGACTCGAAACCGTAAGGATCACGGTCCCTAGCGGGCATTTGTCGGGGTGAACTCCAAGTTTTCGCGTCAGATCGGGCCGTCTCCCATAGTGACCTGGTCCGGATCAAAGGAGTCCCGAGATGGTCCTGACGTATGAGGGATCGGATTCAATTTTGGGTTCTCGGATCGTTTCGTCGGTAAGCGCGCCGACGCTCTAGAAGGAGCATGCACGTGAATGGGCGGGTGACGGTCGCGGGATCGGTGGACTCGTCGGATCCATTGAGGGACAGCCGCGTACTCGTAACGAACGGTGTTCGAGCGAACATGACCATGCGGCTTGCTCGGATTCGCTCCGGGTTGGCCACGATCCGACACGATCCGATGGGAGCACGCCCGCGTCAGGCTCGCGTCAGGAGGGATCGGCTCGCTCGGCGACCGCCGCCATGATCGCATCGAGCCCAGAACCGGCCAATCGGTGGTCGTCGTCGACCTCACGCAACTCGGCTCCGTGCTCACGCGCGAACTCCCGGCTCACCTCGATGGGGATGATCTCGTCGCGCGTGCCGTGGATCACGACCGTGGGTGCCGGACAGCGCAGCGCGTCGACCGTCCCAGGCGGTGGTCTTCGCATGAGTGCAGGGGCGCAGAGCACCAGGCCGGGAATGAGTACCCCGCGATCGGCGGCCATGATCGCGGCCACGAGCCCGGCGATTCCCCCGAAGCTCGAGCCCACCAACAGGGGGGGCGGCTCGATCTGGACGATCGCATCGAGCAACTCGGCGACCCGCTGGGCGAGGTCTTTCCCCCGGCAGTCGGGCGCGTGCAGATCGTAGCCGGCGTCGATCAGCGCCTGAGACTTACGGCCGATGGGGCCGCTCTCGAGGCCGTGGGCAAACAAGATCTTCATGGTCGAGTCGCGATGGGGCAAGAGGCTGGGGACAAGGCGGCTGGACAAGGCGGCTGGACAAGGCGGCTGGACAAGGCGGAGGGCTCGGGACGGAGCATCCCGCCTCACCCCTGGCGTCACCCCGAGCGTTACGGTGGAGCCGATCCATTGGCGGCCGCCGCGAGCTGGGCCAACAGGACCAGGGGATAGGGATTGTCGGGATCATCCTCGGCCATCCGGCGCAGCTCGGCCAGCGCGGCGTCACCGTGGCCTCGGGCGGCGGCTGCCTGCACGCTGCCCGGCAGGTCGTGGGCATGCAGCAGGCGGTAGCCGTGGGCCCGGGCCAGCGCGGCGTTGGCCCCCTGGGTGCGCACATAGACCAGCGATCGCCGGCTGGCGTGCACCAGGGTCCACGCCGGATTGAGATCGAAGTGCAGGCGTCCGCGGTCGTGGGGCACGTTGTCCAACAAGGCCCACTGGAGGTCGCGCTCGTCGGCCTCGCGCATCAGGGCCTGGGGGTCGCGGAGGCACTCGATGTAGCGCTCGACGAACGACGCCGGGTAGACCAGGTCGGTGCGCCCGTCGATGAAGACCCGGTGGCGGGGCCACAGGTGGAAGATGAGGAAGCCTCCGTAGCCGAACTCGTTGAACAGGGCGCCGCGGGGCCGCAGCTGGTCGGGGAGCGAGCGCACGAACGCGAGGCCTCGTTCGGGGAAGTGGGCCGGGGCCAGGGCCGAGCCGGGCAGCGCGATCGGGCGGGTGAAGGTATAGGCCAACAGCACCGCCGCGGCCGCCAGCGCGATGAGCCCCCGCAGGCGCCCTGTCCATGCGCGGCCGAGCACGGCCAGGCCACCGGCGGCGGGACCGACCACCAGCACGGCGAGCACCGGTAGGTGTCGCATCGAGCCGAGCCCGAGGCCAAAGGCCATCGCGACCAGGGTCAGATCCCACGGCTCCCAGGGGCGTCGCTTCCACTGGCCCAGCGCCGCCCCGATCCCGCCCAGGCCGATCGCGGCGAAGCTCATCGGGGTGAGCGCCTCGATGAGCGCGACGGAGACGGGCGCCCACTCGGTGATGAGCGGGCTGTGCTGACCCATCAGCGCGACCGTGGTGGTGACGATCGCGATCCCGTATGGAGTCACCAGGCAGCCGAGCCCGGTGCCCACCGCGACCAGGGCCGGGCGACGCCAGTCACGGTCTCGCCCCATGCGCGCCTCGAGCCAGCAGGCGGCGGCGTAGGCCCCCACCACCACCGGCAGCAACAGCGCGGCTCGATGGAGGTTGGCGTTGAGGATCGTCAGCGGGATCACCCACCCCAGGCCTGCCGCGCCCCGGCGGTCGCGCTCGATCAGCACCAGGGTCGCCAGCAGCACCACAAGCGAGATCGACGATGCGCGCTCGGTAAAGCGAAACTCGGCCGCCCCGAGGGTGACCGCGCACATGAGCAGGGCCAGGGCCGCAGGGATCCTCCGCTCGACCCGTAGCAGCTGCCACAAAAGCGCCGCCACGCCCCCGAACGCCAGGGCCTTGAACCCGATGATCGCGGCCGGTCCACCCAGCCGCCAAAGGCCGTGAAAGAGGACCGCGCTGCCCCAGTCCTTCCACCCCCAGGGAGCACCCGCGTGGGTGTGGGAGAAGGGCTCCACGCTCGTGTCGGGCTCGCCGGCGAGCAGCAGCTCGCCCAGCCGCATGTGCCACCACAGATCCAGATCGATGATCGGTCGCAGGCCATGCACCAGGACCGCCACCGCCACCAGCCCCAGCGCGACCCACTCGACGCCGCGGGGCAGCCGCGCGGGATCTTCCGGACTGCTGCTCACCCGCCCAAGGCTACGCGACTGCCCCCGAGATCCGGCGTGAGCCCGCATGCTCCCGTCGCGGGGCCAAGACGCTCCCACGCCACGATCGCTGCTCGAATTTCGGCTTGACGAGGTTTGACTACGACTGTAGTAATAAGAGCGTAGTTCTACAATTGTAGTCCTACGCTCGCCTTTTGCGCCGGCCTTCTCTGCCGTGGTCAGTCCTATCCAGCTCAGCGATCAGCAGCTCGCCTTCATGCGGGTGCTGTGGGATCGCGGGGAGGCCACCGCCCAAGACGTCAAGGGGGCGCTGGCCGAACAGGGTCACGGGTTGGCACCCACGACCGTGGCCACCGTGCTCACGCGGCTGGAGCGTCGCGGGCTGGTGACGCATCGTCGACGGGGCCGGCAGTACGTCTATCGAGCGCGGGCGGCCGAGCAGGAGATCCGCCGCAGCATGCTCGCGCGGCTCACCGATTTCTTCTTTGGCGGTGACCCCGATGCTCTGGTCTCGCATCTGACGGCCGGGCAGGGGCTGGGCGAAGAGGACCTGGAGGAAGTTCGTCGCCTCATCGCCCAGCGGGAGCAACAATCGGCTCGGGAATCGAACGACGAAGGCGGCGGTTAGTCGTCGCTTCGCAATCCAACAACCCTCGGAGTGGACATCATGGAGTGGGTCTTGACCTACGCGGTGCACAGCACCGCGCTGATCGCTGCGGTTTGGCTGCTGACGAGCGTGATCCCCAAGCTCTCGCTGGGGACCCGCGAGGCCCTGTGGAAGGTGGCGCTGTTGGGTCCGCTGGCCACCGCCACCGTGGTCACCGTCGTCGGGGTGCCATCGGTGTGGGGCTCGTTGTCGATGCCGTCGGCGCTGCGTACCGAGCCGGTGGTTGCTGCGCCTACGCCGGCTCCCGCTCCCGGTCCCGCTTCCGACTTGGCGGTGTCCGAGGCCCAGCCGCGCGGGCCGGTGGTCGAGCGTCGGATCGTGCGTCATCGATCCGGAGAGCTGGAGATCACCGCGGTCCGTCAGCGACGACCTCGAGCCGCATCGGTGTCGGCGGTGGCGGCCCCGGTCCCTGCCGGGCCCTCCCAGTCTTCATCATGGCCCTGGGTGCTGCTGGGCCTTTGGGGCTTGGGAGCGGCGCTGGCCCTGGGTCGGTTGGGGTGGGCTGCGCTCCGCCTGCGCAAGCAGCTTGAGGGGCGTCGTGATGTCATCGAGGATCCGGTGCTCGAGAGCTTCCTCGATCTGTGCGGCAAGGCGGGGCTGAAGAAGCGTCCGCGGCTGACCGCCTCGTCGCACCTACGCTCGCCGATTGCCCTGGGCCGCCGGGAGATCTGCCTGCCCGAGCGGGCCGTCGACAGCCTGAGCCCGCCCCAGCAGCGGGACATGCTGGCCCACGAGATGGCCCACCTGCTTCGCCACGATCCCTCCTGGATGGTACTGGTGGCGGTCATCGAGGCGGTGTTCTTCTTCCAGCCCCTCAATCACCTTGCGCGGCGCAAGATCCAAGAGGTGGCCGAGTTCCAGTGCGACGACTGGGCCGCGCAGCAGGCCGGCACCGGCGTGCACTTGGCCAAGTGCCTGGCCGAGGTCGCGGGCTGGGTCGAGGACGGTCCGCCGATGACCCCCGTCGCGGTGACGATGGCCGAGCGGGGCTCCCCCATCGTTCGTCGGATCACCCGGCTGCTGCACGAGCGTCGCGGTGGCGGCCGTGTGCACCCGGCGGGGCGGGTGGCCCTGGCGCTCGGAAGTCTCGGTCTGCTGATCGCGGCGGTGCCCGGGGTGACCCAGGCCCGCGCGTTCACGGGCTCCGAGCGCATCGTGGCCACCGCCGAGCCCGCCGAGCTCGCCCTGCGCTCGGTGATCGTCGAGGATCGCTCCGACGACGGTCACGACCGCTCGCGCGTCTACCTGCAGACCGACGACGAGACGGTGGAGATCGAGGTCCAGGCGCCCCGACCGGCGCCGCTGCCTCCGCCGGCGCCCGAGCGCGACCACGCCGACGTGATGATCTTCGGCTACCTCTCACCCCCCTGGGCGCACCTGTGGTCGCACCCTTGGTCGGGGAGCGTGTGGTGGGGCGACCTGCTCCACGACTTCGAGCATCATCACGAGCGGGCGCGCGAGCGGGCACTGGAGCGAGCCGAGCGGGCGCGAGAGCGGGCGGTACAGCGAGCCGAGCGAGCGCGCGAGCGAGCCGAGCGTCATCGCGAGCGACTCGAGCGTCATCGCGAGCGACTCGAGCGCGAGATCGAACGGCGTGTCGAGCGACAGCTCGACAGTGAAGACTGGCCGACGATCTTCGGCGTCTTGTGGCGTGGTCGCGACACGCACGACGAGCCGAGTCGGGTGGTCGAGCTCTAGGCCGACCAACCACGGACAGACGAGCGAGACCGACCGTCGCCCGGTTGCGTCCCGGTGGGCGTCCCGGTGGGCATCCCCGAAGCGTCCCGGATCGGAGTCTTGGCCCGTATCGCGCTGCGTTTCCGGCTTATAATGATCGGAAATGGATGGGGCTCGAGCTCGGTGCGTGTGGCTGTGGGCGCTTTTCGATCTGATGCTCGGTGGGTGCATCATCATCGACAGCTCCGGGGGCTCGGGCACCTCGGGCCCGCCTGCGGGGGGCTCATCGTCCGATGGCCCGGTGGTCGCCGACGTCACCGGGCAGATCACCGGGACCGCCGGCACCGCGGTCGCCGATTCCTCGGGCTCGCCTCCCACCACCGGCATCACCGGGGCCGACTCCAGCTCGGAGGATGATGCGGACAGCTCGGGCACCGGCGAGCAGCCGGCCTGTGCCCCCGACTGTCCGACCCATGCCGTCGACGTGGTGTTCGTGGTGGACAACAGCCGCACGATGGGGCCCGACCAGCGCAAGCTCGCCTCGGCCGTCGACGGCTTGATGGATCAGCTGGAGCAGATCCAGCTCGCCGAGGATCTCTACTTCGACCTGAACCTGATGGTCACCACCACCGACTTCGGCAACCCGCTGTGCGCCGCCTTCCGGCCGCCTGGCTATTCTCCGGCGCAGGGCGAGCCCGTCTCGTCCTCGTGCACCAGCCGGCTCGATGATTTCACCGGGCTCGGCGGGTCGCCGATGTTCCCCGAGGCTTGCACCGACGAGTGCCCCGTGGCCGTGGAGCCCGACGATCCCTTCGTTCACGTCGTTGGCCCCGAGGACAACGTGCCGGGGGGATCGGCTCGCGAGGCGCTGCGGTGCTTGCTGCCGCAAGGGCTGGTGGGGTGTGGCTACGAGTCGACGCTGGAGACCATGCTCCAGGCTCTCGATCCCGCGGCCGCGTGGAACGGGGGGGACGAGCCCTTCCTCCGTCCTGGCGCCGATCTGGCCCTGGTGCTGCTCACCGACGAGAGCGACTGCTCGATCGACGACCTCAGCGTGATGGAGAACGCGGCCTATCACAACGTCGATCCCGACTCCGGCCTGGCCGCACCATCCTCGGCGCTGTGCTGGAACGCGGGGGTCGCCTGCGACGGGCCCGATCCGGGGGGGTTCTACGAGAGCTGTGTGCTGTCGGTCGCCACCCCGCTGCATGGGGTCGAGCGCTACACCCAGTACCTGGTGGACGAGCTGGGGGGCCTGCAGGGCAAGGACGTCATGATGGTCGCGATCACCGGGGTCCCGGAGGTCGTGGCCCACGCCGAGCGCCCTCCGTTCGAGCCGATCGAGGGGGGCGTGGACGATCTGGTGATCCGCGACTGGATCGACGGCTCCTGGCCCGCGGGGGACATCGTGCCCGACGAGTGGGCCATGGGGATCGATGCCGCCGACAAGACCTTCGCGCTCGGCGTGGGTCCCGGCTGCACGGGGATGGACGGCGTTGGCGGGTACTCTCAGGGCCAGCCTCCGCTTCGGATCCAGGCCGTCTGCGAGGCGCTCGACGATCCGACCAGCCCTCGATGCTGCATGGAATCGGTCTGCGAGCTCGACTACGCCGACGCCATGCGGTGCCTGGGGGGACTGGTCCAGACGAGTGTGCAGGGGAGCTGAGGGCTCGGGGTTCGATAGCATGGAGGCAATGCTCCCCCTCGCCGCTCCCGGAGCGGCGCTGCTCATCGACGCCGCCGGAACCCTGCTGCGTCCGACCGAGTCCGTGCCCCGGACCTACGCCCGCTTCGCCGCCCGCTTTGGGTTCGCGGTGGACGAGGCGGTGGTGGCCGAGCGCCTGCCCGACGTCATGTCCCGTGCGCGACCGCTCCGCGCTCGTCGCCCTGACTGGCGCCCCTACTGGGCCGAGGTCGTGCGGATCGCCACCGGCTGCGGCGAGCCGGCCTTGCTCGGGGCGTTGCTCGACTACTTCGAGCGGGCCGACGCCTGGCAGGTCACTCCAGGCGCCGAGGCCTGCGCCCGCGCGGTGGCCGAGCGCGGCATGAAGGTCGCCGTGGTCTCCAACTGGGATCTACGGCTTCGGGCCACGCTGCGGGCCTTGGGCGTGCTCGGGTGGATCGATGCCGCCATCATCTCGGCCGAGGTCGGAGTAGAGAAGCCCGACCCCGGAATCTTCCACCGCGCATGCGAGCGCCTCGAGGTAGCGCCATCGTCGGCTCTGCACGTGGGTGACGATGTGGGGGATGACGTCCACGGGGCCCGAGCGGCCGGGTGCCGGGCTCTTCACTGGCCCCACGACGTGGGGAGCTTTGCGGCGCTTGCTCGGCGGCTGTTGCCCTCGGGAGGGGGGGGATGAGCGGATCAGCGCAGGCCGTGGGTGTTCGGGGGTATTTGATGGTCGACGAGACTGGGGCCGGCTCGGTATGAAGGACGGGTTGACCTCCCCGACCCACCCTTCCACCTCGCTATTGTCGATCGGGGGCACGATCGCCCTGGTGGCCGCGATCGTCCCTGTCGCGTGCAAGTCGGAGTCGGGCGGGCCACCGTCCATCACCGACGTGGCGGGCGCGGTCGAGATCCAAGAGGAGATCTTCGAGTTCGAGTGTGAGTGCTTCGCTCGGTTCGATGAGGACACCGAGGCCGAGTGTCTTCAGGACACCACGCTCAGCTTCAGCGATGGTGAGGTCGCTTGTCTCCGCGAGATCTTCGAGCAAGACGACGAGGCCTTTGCCGCCCTGCGGTGCGAGGCCGAGGCGCTGCGCGGGCTGCTGGAGTGTGCCCAGGCCGCGGGCTGCCCCGGGAGCTTCGACTGCGGCGACGGCCAGCAGATCGCCGAGACCTGGGTGTGCGATGGATTCGAGGACTGCACCAACGGGGCCGACGAGGCCCAGGGGTGCGAGACCGAGGCGTGCTCTGACGGCACGATGATCCCTCCGTGGTGGATCTGCGACGATTTCCCCGATTGCCCCGATGGTTCCGACGAGGCGGGCTGCCCTCCGCCGTTTGTGTGCGGCGACGGCCAGACCGTCCCCGCCGCCTGGGTTTGCGACAACGTGGTCAGCTGCCCCGACGGGGCCGACGAGCGGCAGAATTGTCCCGAGACCTGTGAGCGGCCCTGGAACCTCCGGCTGATCGATTGTCCCACGCTCTCCGAGGAGGTCACGCAGCAGGTCAACGCCTGCCTGGAATTCATCTGCCTCGACGGCATGGTGCTCGATCCCAGCCGCCGGTGCGACGGCACCCCCGATTGCGCCGAGGGCGAAGACGAGTCGCTCTGCGACGGGGGCGGCACCACCTCGGGCGGCGAGAGCTCGGGCGGCTGAGGGGCGGGCGACCCGCTCAGGCGGGATCCGACGTGCCGAGCCACGCGTCGAGCAGCTGGGCGTGGATGTCGCTCTGGGAATACTGGGCGATGAGCTCGGCCCTCACGCGCAGCGCCACCAGCCTTGCGTTGGTGTCCGTCTCGATCGCCTCGATCACGTCGAGTAGTCGCGTGGTCGACCAGATCATGGCCTTGTTGCGATCGAAGGAATCTCGCCAGGGGATCCTTTTGGGGTGAGTCGCACCCGCGAGCACCCCTAGCAGCGCAGTGTTGACGACGAAGCCCTCGTTGGTGCCTGCGGTCAAGAACTCGACGATGACGGGATCGCCGAGCGCGTCCTCGACCTCTTGGACTCGTCCGACCAGGTACAAGGAATTGACTCGTCCCAGCTCGACTAGGGCACGCTGCGACAGGTTACCCGACGCGACCTGGTTTCGAGACGCGGGTATGCGCTCCAAGACCTCCGCGTGTCGTTCTTGCGCCTGGAGCATCAGCATCAGCAAGCGCGCGACATCTGCTTTTTCCTCGTCCGACTCGCCGGGGTAGGTCTGGACCAGGTTCAGCATTCGCTCCGCAATGTCGAGCTCTCCCGCTTCGAGCGCGCTCGCGGCGTAGAGCATCGTGGAGTCTCGGAGGGTGTGAGAGCCAGGGGCGTAGAACTCGCGGGCCTCGTCGAAGACCTCCTTCGCTAGCGAGAGCGCTCGTCGAACCTGCCCCCGGATGCGGGTGACCCGAATGACGAGCATGCGCGCGAAGAAGGCGGTCGGAGACGACTCACCCGAGGTTCGCTCGATCGCCGCCGTCGCCTCGAGCAGGGGGCGCTCCATCTGTTCGAAGTGACCTTGGGACAGGCCGGTCACCGCCTGGTTGAGACGCGCCTTGGCCTGGCTCTCTTCGTCGCCCGCCGCCGCAAAGTGCATCGCGGCCTCTTCGTCTCGGGCCATCGTCTCCTCGAAGCGGCCCGCCATTCGCAGGATGTTGCCCTCGTTGAGCGCGATGTTGCCGGCCAGTATGTGGTCGCCTCCCGCCCGCTCGATCAGCCCTCGGGCCATGGGCCCCAGGCGAGCGATCTCGGCCGGTTTGGCGCCTAGACGCTTGGCGGTCATCAGCATGGCGTTGATCACCTTGGCCGCGAGCAGGTCGTGCCCGGCCGCCAGCGCCACCTGCAGGGCTTCGTCGAGCATGTCCATGGCGGCCTGCGGCTCGCCCTGGCGATCGAGCACTCGGGCCTGCTCGCGTAGCGCTCGGGCCAGCAAGTAGGGGTCGCCCAGCGCTCGTGCCTCTTGCACCGTGGCTCGGCCCCGCTCGAGGGTGCCATCGTCTCGCTCGGCGAGCCGGGCCATGCGGATCCGGCCGATCGATCGGTGCAGTCGCGCCGCTCGGGCGGCCCGGTCGGGCTCGGACGGGTAGGGCACCCATCGGCCCGTGGTGCAGTCCTCGATGGAGGGTAGCGTGCTCAGCTCGTCGAGTCGTCCCGCGTCGAGCGGCTGGGCGGTGGCGAACTCCACCAGCCCCCGCAGCGAATCCAGGCGATTGTCCAGGCACTGGGCGACCACTTGTTCGGCCGCGGTGCCCTCGGTGGTCCGGGGCCCGACCGCGGCACACGACGCGTCGTAGGCTTCCGCCCAGCGAGCCGAATAATCGCTGACCGCCCGCTCGAAGCGGGCCCGAGCTTCGCGGGCAAAGACCTCCGTGAACTCTGATCCACCCAATTGGATCGCGGCTTGGGTCTTCATGTTCCACGTGGCGTTGACCAGCTGCTTGCCGGGATCGCAGGCGAGCGGATCGGAGGAGCCCCCGCGGAACGCCAGTGCCAGGGCCAGCCCTAGCCCGCCAACCGCGAGCCAGCGCGGCCACCGGGGGTGCCGGATCCGCTCCAGCCGGGCGATGAGCGCCTCCATCGACTCGAATCGCTGCGCCGGATCTACGCTCAGGGCCCGCCGGATCACGCGGTTGATGGATCCGCGGCGGTTGTGCGCGCTCGGGTCGAGCTCGCCGCAGACGATCGTGCTCGCCAGCTCTGGCCAGGATCGGGCGCTGAACGGACGCTCGCCGTAGAGCGCCTCGTAAAGCGCAATCGCGAACGAGAACTGGTCGCTGCGGGCATCGATCCCCGTGCCCCGGACGTGCTCTGGGGACATATAGGCCGGGGTCCCCAGAGCATGATTGTAGGTCGCCGGATCCTCTCGAGTGGGGGCCGCGTCCTCCAGGCCGGCCAATCCAAAGTCGCCCACCTTGGCGTGGCCATTGGACGTGACCAGCACGTTGCCTGGCTTGAAGTCGCGATGGATCACCCCGGCCGCGTGGGCCGCCGCCATGCCGCGGGCGGCTTCCAGCATCACGTCGAGGATCCGGCGCTTCGGGGGTCGGGTCTCGAGCCATCGGTCGAGCGCGGGTCCATCGACCAGCTCCATCGCGATGAAGACCGAGCCCTCGTGGACCCCCACGTCGTGGACCGTCACCACGTTGGGGTGATCGATCCGCGCCATCGCCTGGGCCTCGTGCAGCAGCCGCTCGGGCTCGTCGGTTGCTCGGGCCGGCGCCGCGAACAGCAGCTTGATCGCGATCCGGCGGTCGAGATCGGGATCGTACGCGCGATAGACTCGACCCATCGCGCCTTCGCCCACCACGTCGAGCAGGAAGTAGCGCCCCACTCGATCGCCGCGACCGTGCGAGCGAACCGGGATCGATCGTGCGACCGTCCCCAGCAGCGTCTCCTCTTCCGACGGGGACGACGCCAGCGAGGCATCGGCCAGCGGAGACGAGCGTTGCGGGCGGCTCACCTTTGCCATCGTACCCGAGCCGGTCGTGGGCCCGGTCGTGGGCCCGGTCGTGGGCCCGGTGGCGTCCGATGCGTCGGGGCGCACCGGGGTACCGACGCTTGCTTGGGCTGACTTGGGCCGGCTTGGGCCGGCTTGGGCGGTGGGTGTGGGATCGCGACGAACGGGGTATGGTGGGCCATGAGCACGGGACGACGAGCGCTGGGGGCGATCGGGTTCGGGTGGGTGATGTTCTGGGCTCCGGTCGCGGCCGGCGCTGGCGAGCTGCAGGTCGAGCCCGACGTCTCCCGGGTGACCGGCGGCCAGGAGGTCGAGGTCTGCGGCTGGCCCAACACCGTCGCCGTGACCGGAGGCGGGGGCTTGTGCTCTGGCTCGCTCGTGCACCCGCAGGTTGTGGTCTACGCGGCCCACTGCGGCGACACGGGCAAGCAGATCCGCTTCAGCGAAGACGCCAGTATGGGGATCACTCGCCAGGTGGAGTTTTGCCGGGCTTATCCCGACTACGCCGGCACCTCCGATCAGGCCCACGATTGGGCGTTTTGCGTGCTGGATGAGCCGATCACCGAGCTGCCCTTCACCCCGCCGCTCTTTGGCTGTGAGCTCGAGATGCTCGAGGCCGGCCTGCCGGTGGTCATCGCCGGTTTTGGCGACGGAGGGGCCGACGGTCCGTCGGGGGTCAAGCGCTGGGGCCAGACCCAGGTCGTCAGCACCCTCGGCAACACCGCCAACATCGGGGGCATGGGCCTGTCGACCTGCCAGGGCGACTCGGGGAGCTCGGCCTTCGTGCTCATGGACGATGGCTCCTGGCGGTCGCTGTCGATGACCTCCACCGGGCTCCCCGGCTGCACCGGCACCGGTGGCGTCCACGCGCTCATGCACCCCGCGATCCCGTGGATCGAGGAGCAAGCCCAGATCGACATCACCCCGTGCCACGATCTGGACGGCACCTGGAACCCCACGCCGAACTGTGACGGTTTCTTTGCCGGCGGCTCCGAGGGCTACGGCACCTGGAGCGACTGGTGCGAGGGCACGCCCCGCTCCGGCCCCGCGTCGACCTGCGGCGAGCCCTTCGACGCGGTGCCCGACGCCGATCCTCCGATCGTCTCCATCATCGCCCCCGCCGACGGCGACGAGCTCGAGACCGGCGCCCTGGTCACCATCGAGATCGACGCCGTCGACGAGGGGTACGGTGTCGCCGAGGTGTGGGTGTCGATCGACGGCATGGAGCAGCCCGTGAGCGATGGCTACGCTCCCTACGCCTTCGCCGATGTGCCCTTTCCCGACGGTGTCTACGAGATCGTCGCCCATGCTCGGGACTGGGCCGGAAACGAGGCGATGTCCGAGCCGGTGACGATCGGGATCAACGCCGAGGTACCCGACGATCCGCCCCCCCTCGATTCCAGCGGAACCGGTGAGCCTGGGACCGGCGAGGGGACCACCGGGGTCATGCCCCCCGACGGTGGCGAGTCTTCCAGCAGTGGCGGCCCGAATGTCGCCGACGACGGCGGCGGTGGCGGCGGCTGCGGGTGCCGGGCCGAGCCCTCGCGGGTGCCGGTTGGTACGCTGGTGCTCCTGATGCTCTTGGGGCTGCGTTTGCGGCGGGGCCAGCGGAGGTCGTAGCGCTCGTCGGATCGCCTCGATTCGGATAGGCGGCGATCCTCCGTGCGGCGATGGTGGGCATGCTCGGTCTGATGACCCCATCGCTCGGCGCTTGGCTCATCCTTGCGGCCGAGGTCCGCTGGACCGCTCCGGCTGGTTGTCCGTCCGAGGCCGCCGTTCGGGCGCGGCTGGGAGAGCTGGTCGGCCCCGACGCCCTGCACCCCGACGTGGTGGCCGACGCCCGCGTGCAGTCGTCGGCCGACGGGTGGGTCTTGTCGCTCGATCTGCGCACCGGGCCGCGCTCGAGCGCCCGGCGTATGGTCTCCGACGATTGCCGCACCCTGGCCGATGCCGTGGCGTTGGTCGTGGCCACCTTCGTCGACCCGGTGGTTGTGAGCACGCAGGCCTCGCGAGCGTCGCCTGCGTTGCCTGAGCCGAGCCCCCAGCCGGATCTTCGGGAGTCCCTTCCGGCGGCGTCCTCTGGACCGAGCCCCGCGGGCGCGAGCTCGCCGTCTGTGTCATCGTCATCGTCGTCTGGGTCTCCGGCTCCGCGCGCGGTCGATCGTTGGGGGTGGCACGTGGGGGTCTTGGCGGGGCGAGCGACCCTGCACGATCTCGATCTCGGTCCCGATCTCGCGCTGTCGTGGCAGCGGGGGGCTGTGCGCCTGGCCTTGGGTGCGTTGTTCCTGGTCCCTCGCGATCGTCCGGTCTCCGCAGGGGTCGTCTTGCGTCAGTGGATGGTCGCCGGTCGGCTGCGTGCTGGGGTGGTGATGCCCTTGTCCGCACGAGTCGAGCTGCCCTTGTCGATCGGAGCTGAGCTGGGTCCAGTCGTCGCTCGCGGCCGCGGGATCACCACGCCGCGAACCGTCGTCAGCCCATGGCTTGCGGGGTTGGGCTCGGTGCACCTTTTGTGGCGTCCTCGTGCTCGTTGGGGCTTGTGGGTCGGGGTCGACGGGGTCATGGGCGTGCTCTTGCCCCAGTTCACCGTCGGCGGGGTGGGTCCGCTACGTGCCGGATCTGGCGGAGTTCGCGCGTCTTTGGGCATGGCAATGGCGCTGGGAGGCCGTTCGTGATGGAATTGAGCCTTCTGGGTCCTCCATGACGATGCGCCGTCACCACTTGGGGCCCAGGTGGCCATAAGCAGGATGCCGTGGACGGTCCGGTTCGCTCTCGACCCGCGTACGACCTCGCCCAAGCCTACCGCCGCCATTTCGGTGGGGTGTGGGGGGTGTTGTTGCGTCTGGGGGTCGAGCGGGCGGATCTCGAGGATGCGGTGCACGACGTCTTCTTGGTGGCGCATCGTCGTCGCGAAGCCTTCACCGGTGAGTCGAGCATACGCACTTGGTTGCTGGGGATCTGTCGGCGGGTGGCCGCCGATCATCGGCGTCGTCATCGGCGTCATCGTCGACGGGTGGATGGGCTCAGGCCCGTGGTCGCTCGCGTCAGCGAGCCCGACGACACCCTGCTGCACCATGACGGCATGCGGCTGCTGGAGGCGTTCTTAGCCTCCCTCGACGAGGCCAAGCGGGAGATCTTCGTGATGGTCGAGCTCGAGCAGCTGAGCGGGAGTGAAGCGGCGCGGGTGCTCGGGCTTAACCGCAACACCGCCGCGGCGCGGCTGCGGGCGGCTCGGCTAGCCTTCGACGGCTATGCTCGGCAGCTGCGCTGTCCTCCCCCACAGCTATTGGTCGCGGCGCGTCGCCGGCCTCGGCCCGATCCCGGGGCCCGGCAGCGGGTGTTGGCGGCGTTGCTGGTGCGCCTGGGCGAAGGGGGCTCCGTGGTCGCTCCGCTGGGGGGTGGCGCAGGGGCGGGTCTTGCGAATGTCAAGGCGGTGGTCGTCTCCGTGACGATCGCGGCCGCGGGTCTCGGGCTGGTCAAGGTTGGTGGGGCGTGGGCGCAGCCGTCTTCGGCGAGCGCGAGCGCCCGCGAGCCTGTCGGTGAGCCGGTGGCGCGCGAGGATCGGGAGGTCGCGGCGGTTGGGGCCGAGATCTCCGTTTCGGTCGCGATGGAGCCTTCGCCGACCGCCGTGGTGACGACGGCTCCCCGAGCGTCGCCGTTGTCTCGTTCACTGGCTTCGGGTCCGGACGTCGTAGAGCCGTCGGCATCGTTGCCGGCATTGTCGCTGGCCCGGTCGAAGGAGGCGGCTCGGGTCGAGCGTGCTCGCTCGCCGCGTGGCGTCGATCCTCTGCTCGCGCACAGCCAGGCTCTAGGTCGTGCGCGAGCGGCCTTACGCGGCGGTGATGCGATCGGGGCCCTTGCGATCGTCGACGCGGCCATCGAGGCCCATCCCGCTGGCGCGCTGCACCGCGAGCTCGCCCTCGTGCGGGTTGAGGCTCTGTGTGCCCAGGGCCAGAGGGTGGAGGCGCGGGAGGAGGCCGAGGCGCTGCGTCGCACCTACCGCGGCTCCCCCGTGGCCCAGCGGGCGCGATGTCCTTGACGATCGGAGACACCAGATCGCTCTTGGGTGGCCATGACCCCGGCATGACTTCTTCTCGAATGATCATGAGCATGGGGGCGATGGCCTTCTTGCTCGGCGCGTGTGCTCTGCCGCCCAAGTCCGCTGGGGAGAATGATCCCGAGGGGGGCAAGGGCGGCGCCACGGCCACGGGCTCCGGCGGGCCGGCCGATTCGGCCACCAGCGTCGGTCTGCCTGGGGTCTCTGTCACCAGCGGTGGCTCGCTTGGGGACTCTATGACCAGCGCGGGAGCGTCGTCCACTGCCGGGGGCGGGAGCGACCCGGGCATTACCTGTCGTGATGCGCTCTATTGTGTCGTTGGGTGTGTCGCCGAGTTCGAGGCGACGAACGCAGCGGAGCCCGATCTCACCTGTATTCTCGAGTGCGAGGAGAGTCTGACCGTCGAAGAGTCATTGCACCTGTTCGAGCTCACCGAGTGCGTGAGCACCAAGTGCATCGAGCTAGGGGTGTGCGAGGTGCTCGAGCCTACCGGCACGGTGGGTGAGCCGAGCACGGGTTCGGGCACCGGTTCGGGCTCGGGCGGATCCGGGTCGAGCGGCGTTGTTCCGCCGACTCAGTGTCTGGACTGCATCCTCGCCAACATATTCGACGAGCAGCCGGGCGGAGACTGCCAGTCCTACGCGGATGCGTGCGTCTGAGCGGCGGGCCTGTGGTCCTCAGTCGATGAGCACGCGCATGCGTTGTCGGCCCCAGTCGCCGGCGGGGCCGTCGAACACTCCGGGCAGCTGGTGCCCGCACGCGGTGCACCGCCCTTGGTCATCGAGCCCGTACGTACCCAGCTGGAACCACTCGCGCTCGACGACCGTAGTGCCGCACTCGGGGCAGTACGTCGATTGCCCCGCTTGGTCGTACACGTTGCCCGTGTAGACATGGTGGAGGCCGTGTCCCAGCGCCTGCTCGCGGGCTCGCTCGAGCGTGCTGGCGGGCGTGCGGGGAATGTCGGTCATCTTGAAGTCGGGGTGGAACGCCGAGAAGTGCAGCGGGACCTCGGGTCCTAGCTCGTGGACCATGAAGTCGCACAGCCGATCGATCTCCTCGGGGCTGTCGTTGTGTCCCGGGATGATGAGCGTGGTGACCTCGATCCAAACCTCGGTGTTGTGGCGGACCCAGCGGAGCGTCTCGAGCACCGGCCCCAGGTGGGCGAAGCACAGCTTGTGGTAGAAGCGCTCCGTAAACGCCTTGAGGTCGATGTTGGCAGCGTCCAGGCAGCCGAAGAAATCGGCCCGGGCGGCTTCGCCGATGTAGCCTGCGGTCACGGCCACTGTCTTCAGGCCGCGCGCGTGGCAGGCCGCGGCCGTGTCGATCGCATACTCGGCGAAGATCACCGGGTCGTTGTAGGTGAACGCCACGCTGCGGGCCCCGGCGCCGATGGCCGCGTCGGCGATCCGCTCGGGCATGGCGCGATCGGTGAGCCGGTCGGCCTCGCGGGCCTTCGAGATGTCCCAGTTTTGACAAAAGCGGCAGCCGAGGTTGCAGCCCGCCGTGCCGAACGAGAGCACGCTGCTGCCGGGCATGAAATGGTTGAGGGGTTTTTTCTCGATCGGATCTACACAAAAGCCCGAGGCGCGCCCATACGACGACAGGGCCATGCGGCCGTGGCGATTCTCCCGAACGAAGCAGAATCCCGCCTGCCCCGGCCGGAGCTTGCACTCACGGGGGCACAGGTCGCACTGCACGCGCCCATCGTCGATCGTATGCCACCAGCGGCCGGCGACGACCGTGGGCTCGCGCGGATCCAGGGGCTCGGCCGGGGGCATCGCCCCCGAGCATACCAGGGCGGCTAGCGCACCCACAGGTTGAGGGCATAGGGATCGGTGTAGTTCTGGCCGTTGTTGCCAAAGTCGTCGTGGCCCAGATCCGCGGTGAAGTGGGCATCGTTGGCTTCGGTCACGCCGATCCCGTGGTCCGCTCGGTTACACGTGTCGCCGCCACCGCCGAGCATCATGACCGCGCCGTCTCCGGCGGCCCAGTCCGTCCAGAAGCTGACCGAGCTAGGCGCGCCGATGTTGCCGGCGCAGGTCGCTTGCGCGAACCCGTTGGTCGTGGCGTGGTTGCCCTCGAGTACGCCCGGGCAGGTGTCGGCGACCGCATTGGCCGCCCAGACCACGCCGTTGCTGAAGTCGCCATACGAAGTGATGACGGTGCGGAAGTCCGACCCGCCCAGACAGTTCGCGTTGGTTCGGAACAGCGTCGGATCGCCGGCTTCGTCCGAGCGGGTCAGGCGTAGCTCTTGGGCGCCGACCGTCCAGAACGCGGGGCTCTGCGCATCCTCGTTGATCGTGGGATCGTCGGGGGTGCCCATCGGGGACAGGCTGTCGTACCACAGCTCACCCGACGGGAGCATCCAGTTTGTCGGGTCTGCGTTGGAGAATCGGGCGATGAGGGTCCACCCCCCGCCGCTGCTGGTCATGTCGCAGTACACGCTGAACGGTGCCTCGGGGCCGGCGCCATCGGGATCGATGTCGTAGACGCCATCGGTCACGATGCCCGAGTCCAGCAGACTCACGCAGCTGCTCGAGTCGAAGCAGGTGTTGCTGGCCGGGTTACAGACCATCGAGGCGCAGTCGGAATCGGCCGCGCAGTCCTGGCCCGCCTTGCACGAGCCGGCCCCGCAGCGTCCGCCGCAGTCCACGTCGAGCTCGTCGGCGTTCTTCACCAGGTCATCGCACGTGGTGGCCAGGCAGTTGGTCGTGCACTCGTCGAGCTCGTCGAGGTTACCGTCATCGCACTCTTCGCCGGCCGTCACGTTGACCATCCCGTCGCCGCACGAGTGGGCGGAGCAGTTGGTGTTGCACCCGGCGGTCTCCGTGCCGCCCTCGTCGCAGTCCTCGTCGCCGTTGGTGACGCCGTCGCCACACGCCGGCGCGGCACAGGCCCCGCCCCCGTCCTCGACCCCGTCCCCGACTTGGCAGACCCCGTCGATGCAGTCGGAGGCTTCGTTGCAGCCGGCATTCGTGCCGCAGCCCGTGCACGTGGGACCCCCACAGTCCACGTCGGTCTCGTCGCCGTTGCGGACGCCGTCGCTGCATGTGGGCATCACGCAGGCATCCATATGACAGACGAGGCTGATGCAGTCGTCGCCCGCGTCGCAGACCATGCCATCGGGACATCCACCACACGAGCCGCCACAATCGACGTCGGTCTCGTCGCCGTTGTGGACGTTGTCGCCGCACGTGGGCAATACGCAGGTTTTCCCATGACAGACGAGGCTGGTGCAGTCGTCGCCCTCGGTGCAGGCCATGCCATCGGGACATCCATCGCAGGCGCCGCCGCAATCGACATCGGTCTCATCGCCGTTGGCGACGCCGTCGCCACACGCCGCGGCCGCGCAGCGACTGTCGTCACAGACCCCGCTGGTGCAATCGGACGCGTCGTTGCATGCGGCATTCGTGTCGCAGCTCGGGCACGCGGGTCCGCCACAGTCCACGTCGGCCTCGTCGCCGTTGGTGATGCCGTCGCTACAGGTCGCTTCGGCACAAGAACCATCGGCACAAACGTTGCTGGCACAGTCGTCGGCTTCGAGGCACATCTTGTCATCGGAGCAGGGCTCACATGTCGCACCGCCGCAGTCGATATCGGTCTCGTCGCCGTTCTGCTCGCCGTCGCTACACGTGGCGTTACCGGTCTCGGTGGTCTCGCCGACGGTCGGGTCGCCCGAGGTGCCCTCCATCGCGCCGCCTGAGCCTTCGTTCGTCGAGCCGCCCAACGCATCCGTCGTGGTCGCGCTGGGATAGTCGTCCGATGGGCATGCCGCGAGACCGAGCACCCACCAGGACACTGCCGGGAGAAGACGCATCCGAGATTTCATCTAGTGCACAGGATAGCCGACGTCGGCATACCGGGCGAATCAAATTGTGAGGTCAATTCGAGAGGCTTCGATGAGCTCGGTTCGTGAATGGTCATCTGTAGAAGTAGGGTTTCATGTGGGCCTTGTGGGCGTTAGGGGGCAGATCTCGGGCGATGGCGAGCAGTGCTCGAGTCGAGCTTGTCGAGCAGAGATCACGCGAAGTTCGAGTTGCATTGAATGATCGCCCACAAGCGGCTGTTTGGAAGTGGGTTGAAAGGGGTGGGTTGGATTGGTTGGATCGGTTGGATTGGATTGGTTAGATCGGATTGAGACTGAAACAGACAGCATTCAGGTGGGTTGAAGTTGGATGAGCGCGGGTGGATCAGATTGAATCATGTTGAAGCAAGTTGAAATTGCATAGGGCCAGTTTGGCTCAGTCTGGATCAGATCTGATCGACGCCTTCGTCGTGAGTGGCGAGCAACGCAGGATCGGTCGACGGGGGTGCGTATGGCGGTGCACAGGAGGAGTTGATGCCCTCTCGGATCCTTTGTGGACCCGCTGTGGCTGAATAAAGGAAGAGGCAGGTATCGAACCCTCGTGCGCGAGGGTGTCAGAGGGTCAGTAGCGCGCGTGACCCTCGTGCACGAGGGGTGGGGAAGGGTCCAGAGGGTCGCGGACCCTCGTGCACGAGGGTGGGGAAGGGTCAGGAGGGTCGCGGACCCTCGTGCACGATGGTGGGGAAGGGTCAGGAGGGTTGCGGACCCTCGTGCACGAGGGTGGGGGAGGGTCCGGAACGTTCACCTCCGGCATGCAGCCGGGGTTCGCCGGAACGAGTGGCCTTTTGCATGGGTGGGGGGGTCGCGGCGAGATCCATCCTCGCGGACCGAAATCGGACGGCCGAATTCACACCTTTACATGCCCTCTTGCGGTTTCGACCCCGGATCGTGGCTCGGAGTGCGGGCGGGAACCTTCGAGCGCAAAAATTGTGAGCTTGGACACAGGGAAGTCCGCTCGTTGTGCAGTCAAGACCGTGGACGGCGCGGTCCATTTACCGGCAGCCTGGAGTGGTTTGGAGGAGGCCGCCGCGGACGCACGAGCATTCCGGCCCAGCGGCCTCCCCTTCTCTCCTCGCCACGCGAGCTCGAGCTACCGTGACCAGCATTCTTGGAATCTCTGCGTTCTATCACGACTCTGCTGCTGCCCTGGTGGTCGATGGTGACGTCGTCGCCGCCGCCCAGGAGGAGCGCTTCACCCGCAAGAAGCACGACCACAACTTCCCGGTCCACGCGATCGAGTACTGCTTGAAGGAAGCGGGCCTTCGCAAGGAGCAGCTGGACTACGTGGGCTTTTACGACAAGCCCCTGCTGAAATTCGAACGCTTGCTCGAGACCTACCTGGCCTATGCGCCCGCGGGGTTCCAGTCGTTCTTGCGGGCGATGCCCGTGTGGCTGCGGCAAAAGCTGCACCTGCCCCGAGAAATGCGCAAGGCCCTCGATGGTGCCTACACCAAGCGCTTTGTGTTCCCCGAGCACCACGAGTCGCACGCAGCCAGCGCTTTTTTCCCCTCGCCCTTCGAAGAGGCGGCGATTGTCACCCTCGATGGCGTGGGCGAGTGGGCCACCTCGAGCTGGGGAGTCGGTCGGGGCAACAAGCTCGAGCTGACCCACGAGCTGCGTTTCCCTCACTCGATCGGGCTGCTCTACTCGGCGTTCACCTACTACTGCGGCTTCAAGGTCAACTCGGGCGAGTACAAGCTGATGGGCCTGGCCCCCTACGGCGAGCCCAAGTACGTGGACAAGATCCTCGACAACCTGCTGGATCTGAAGGAGGACGGCTCGTTTCGCATGGACATGTCCTACTTCAACTACTGCCAGGGCCTGACCATGACCTCCGAGAAGTTCCACCAGCTGTTCGGGCGGCCGGCGCGGGCGGCCGAGTCCAAGCTGGACCAGGATCACATGGACGTGGCCGCCTCGGTGCAGCAGGTGACCGAGGAGATCGTGCTGCGGATCAGCCGGCATATCCACAAGCAGACGGGGCTCAAGAACCTGTGCATGGCGGGCGGGGTGTCGCTCAACTGCGTGGGCAACGGCCGCGTGCTGCGGGAGGGGCCCTTCGACGACATCTGGATCCAGCCGGCGGCCGGTGATGCGGGGGGGGCCCTGGGGACGGCGCTGCTCATCTGGTACCAGCTGCTGGACAACGAGCGGCGGGCCCAAAAGCCCGACCTGCAAAAAGCCTCGCTGTTGGGTCCTCAAGCCCAAGACGACGAGATCAAGCAGTACCTCGACTCCCGCAACGCGGTCTATACCCGCTACCCAAGCGAGGAAGAGACGGTCGAAGCGGTCTCCTCGCTATTGGCCGAAGAGAACGTGGTGGGCTGGATGCAGGGCCGCATGGAGTTTGGTCCGCGGGCTCTGGGTGGTCGCAGCATCATCGGCGACGCCCGCTCCGAGGACATGCAGACCACCATGAACCTCAAGATCAAGTTCCGCGAGTCGTTTCGGCCCTTCGCGCCCTCGGTGCTCCGCGAGCGGGTCGACGAGTTCTTCGAGATGCGGCCCAACGAGGACAGCCCCTACATGCTGCTGGTGGCTCCGGTGAAGGAGGAAAAACGCCTCCCCCAAAAAGAGGAGCACGAGGGCCTGTTCGGCATCGAGAAGCTCAAGATCCAGCGCTCGGTGGTGCCGGCCATCACCCACGTGGACTACTCGGCGCGCGTCCAGACGGTCGACGACGTTCGCAATGGCCGCTACTACAAGCTCATCAAGAAGTTCGAGGAGAAGACGGGCTCGCCCGTGATCATCAACACCAGCTTCAACGTGCGGGGTGAGCCCATCGTGTGCACCCCGGCCGACGCCTACCGGTGCTTCATGGGCACCCACATGGACGTGCTGGTCATCGAGAACTACGTGCTCCACAAGACCGACCAGCCCAAGGAAAACGCGGAGGACTACCTGGGCGAGTTCGCGCTCGACTGAGGTCGTCGTCTCGGGTCACGCAGCAGACAGGTCACGCAGCAGACAGGTCACGCAGCAACCCGGTCACACAGCAAATAGGACACGCAACGAACAGGTCACGCAAGGACACGGGAGCAATGGCGGTCATCGAGATCAACAAGGATCCATCCAAAAAAGAGCTAGCCTGGTTCGGGCTGATGTTCCTGGCGTTCTTCGGCCTCATCGGCGGCCTCGTATGGTGGCGCTTCGAGGCCCAGACTGTGGCCTATGGCCTGTGGGGCGGGGCGGCGGTGATCGTGGCCGCCTACTACGCGGTCCCGGCCTTACAAAAGCCGATCTACCTGGGGTGGCTCTACGCCGCGTATCCCATCGGCTGGGTGATCTCCCACGTGGTGATGGGGGTCATCTACTACCTGGTGTTCACCCCCATCGCGCTGGTATTCAAGCTCATCGGCCGCGATGCGCTCGAGCGCAAGATCGACAAGAACGCCAAGACCTACTGGGTCGAGCACCGCACCGGGGGCGACCCCCAGCGCTACTTCAAGCAATTCTAGCCGCCCGCAGGAGACACCGCGATGAGCGAGAGCAACGACAAGAGCAAGGCCAACGAATTCGCCGCGGGCGCGCAGGAGCAGTCCTCGGGCCTGATGTCCGAGTTCTTCCAGTTCCTCAAGCACAACAAGAAGTGGTGGCTGTTGCCCATCCTGCTGGTGCTGCTGCTGGTGGGCGTGCTGGTGGTCCTGGGCGGGACCGCGGCTGCGCCCTTCATCTACACCCTCTTCTAGCGCTTCTTGCCCCCTTGCCCCCCTCCGAAGGGGGGCTCCGAGGGGGGCGCGCGCTGCCCCCGGGCCTGGGCGACGGCTCGCCCGGGGCCTGAGAGCTCCGTTCGTTCCATGGCCAAGGTTCAGCTCGAGACCCGTCAGATCGGCGGCATCATCATCATCCTCTTCGGGGTGGGCATGCTGCTATCGGCCCTGTTCACCAACCCCTGGGTGGGTCGGCTGACCCGCGGGGCCGCGGTGGTCGACTACGCCGACGTGCTCCGCGGCTACTTCTTGTGGGCGCTCTTTTTGGGGGCGGCCACCTTCGCCCTGGGGCGCAAGGTCTACCGCGGCAAGAGCTGGGCCGACGGCTTCTCGGTGTTCTTCTTGCTGTGCGCCCTGTTCGTGCTGGGCGACCGGTGGCTGCTGACCAAGCTGGGCCTGACGATCTGGGAGTACGACCCTGAGCTGCACTACGTGCATCGCCCCGGGGCGGTGCGCACGTTGACCTCGGCGGGGCGCCCCGAGGATCTGATCCGCATCAACGAGCACGGCTTCCACGACGACGAGTTTCCCCGGCAAAAGCCCAGCGGGGAGCTACGGGGCCTGATGCTGGGCGACTCGGTGACGATGGGCTACGGGGTCACCTACGCGGAGACCTTCTCCAAGAAGCTCGAGGATCTGCTCGCCGAGCGCGACGGCCTCCACGGCCGCCACCAGATCATCAACGCCGGCGTGCACGGGTACTCCACGTTCCAGGAGCGGGTGACCCTCGAGCGCAGCCTCGACCTGGCGCCCGACTTCGTGACGGTGGGCTTTTGCATGAACGACGTGACCGAGCCCTTCGTGGTCAACACCGAGTACGGGGGCACGGGGCTCGACTACCACGGCGTGACCCAGACCCCGAACCCGATAAGCGGCCTGCTGGCCAACGAGACCGGCTTTGGGCGCCTGCTGCAGAAGATCGCGCAGGCGGGCAAGTCGCTCGACGCGGCCAAGCGGCTGGAGATCTTCAACACCCACAAGATGGCCCTGGAGTCGCGGACCAACCCCGAGTTCCAGGAGGGCTGGACGATCGTGCTGGCGGAGATGGGCAAGCTCTACGAGGTGGCCAAGGCCAACGAGCTGCCGATCGCGCTGCTGATCTTCCCCTACACCTACCAGCTGGGCGACCCGGCCACGCGGATCCCCCAGCAGATCCTGACCGAGCACGCGGCCGAGCACGGGGTGGACGTCATCGATTTCACGCCGATCTTTGCCGAGGCCGTGTACCAAGAGGCCGACGTGGTCGCGCTGCTCGAGCAGCAGGGCAAGGACCCGGAGCAGATCGCCAAGTTCTTCGCCTGGCGCATGGACGAGTACTTCTTCGACGAGGACCACTTCCGCGAGCCCGGGCACGCGCTGGTGGCCGCGCGGCTTCTCGAGTGGCTGGAGGCCAAGGGGCTGGCGGGAGCAGGGTAGCGGCCCGCAACGTACGTTCGCTTGCCGCCCTCGCGGGAGATCGCCGCGGCGTTCGCTGAGCGCAGCGGGCATGATCGGGTATTCCTGGACACGCACCCGCTGCGCGCCCGCAATGACCGGCGCACTACGGTGGAGTGCGGGGCGCTGGTCGGGCTCGACGACCTCGGTCAGGTCGATCCCGATGCCCAGTCGGGCATGCGACTCGATCGTCAAAGCACTGTCGGTCGTCCCCACGAGCGGGCCTGGCGATCGTTCTTGGCGGGGTTCTCGAGAAGATGTCCGGGAATGCCGTACATGCTGGATGATGCCCAACGATGATGCCCAACGACGGTTCGACCGTTTCGGCAATAACATCGGTGATGCACCCCGAAATGGGCCGCCGCCGACGGTCCACAATGGGTCACGTGTATGGGGTGGCCCGGATCGCACCCGGTCGGTTGAGGATCGGTTGGTGGTCGATGTAGTCCGCCGCAACGAACACGCCCCGTTGATACACTCGCAACGAAACGCACCGTCGAGGTGCCCGCGTAGATGGCTGCGCGGGGAAGTACGCGGGACGTGCGGAGTCAACGACCCAGACAGCTCACGCCGGTTGGGACGATCCTCGAACCTGGAACGATCGTCGCTGACCGCTTCGAGGTCGGTACCCTGGTCGATTCCGGGGGCATGGGCAGCGTGTACCAGGCGACCGATCGCAAGGACGGCGAGCGCTCGGTCGCGCTCAAGGTGATCCGAGGTGGTCTCGCGCCGAACTACGAGTCGGGGACGTCATTGGACACCCAGCAATTACTCGACAGCTTCCAGCGTGAAGCGGAGCTGCTGGCCAACCTACGCCACCCGTCGATCGTGAAGTACGTATGCCACGGTCGCACCCGAACCGGTGAGCCCTACCTGGCGATGGAGTGGGTCGAGGGCGAGGACCTCAAGACGAAGCTGCGGCGCGGACCTCTATCCATCCAGGATACCCTGAGGTTGGGCTCGCGCCTGGCCGAGGGGCTGGGGGCGGCGCATCGGGTGGGGGTGGTGCACCGGGACATCAAGCCCAGCAACATCCTCTTACCCGATGGTGACGTCGGTCAGGCCAAGATCGCCGACTTTGGCATTGCCCAGTTCACGCAGTATGTCGTGGTACCGGGCGGCACACCCGGCTACATGGCCCCTGAGCTCCACTTGGAGCGTGCGCAGATCGACGCCCGGGCCGATGTGTACTCGCTGGGGCTGATGCTCTCGCGCTGCCTGTCGCCCGATTCCAAGGCCATGGCGCAGGCGGGCGACGAGCTGGAGACGGCGACGGTGATCGAAGGCAAGGGGCAGGCGGTCGACAGCAGCGCGATGGGGCTGAGCGTGCCTGCCGAGCTCGACGAGCTGCTGGCGCGCATGCTCTCCACCGATCGCACCCAGCGTCCGATGCACGGCGGGGTGGTGGCGTCGGCGTTGCAAGCGGTGGCGCTGCGCGTGGACTCGGGGGGCTCGTCGGTGCTGTCGGCCAAGGAGCAGCAGCTGGTCGCGGTCATTCGGGTGCGCTTCGACGAGGACAGCAACCCCGATCAGGAGTCGATCACCGACGTCCTGTCGCGCTTCGGGGCGCAGCTGCGGGCCTTCGACGAGCGCGGGCTGGTCATCATGCTCGAGGGGCGGGTGTCCGAGGGGGACCACACCCTGCGGGCGGCGCTGTGTGCCCTGGAGGTGCGCCGCGTGTGTCCCAACGCCGATCTGGCGCTGGTGCTGGGGCAGATGCCCCCGCAGACCGAGCGCACGCTGGTGGCGGCGGCGGGGCGCCTGCTGCTCGCCGCAGACCGAGAGGCCAAAGACCAACAAGCGCCGGACCCCACGCCGCGGGATCGTCCGATCCTCATCGATCCCCGCTCGGCCAACCTCTTCGATGTGCGCTTCGACATCGAGCGGGGCCGACGGCTGTGTCGGCTGCTGCGGGCTCGCCGGGAGCTTGCCGGCGGGCGCCTGCTGCTGGGGCGGCCGAGTCCCTGGCTGGGGCGGGGGCCGCAGGTGGAGCGGATGCTGCTTGAGTACCTCGACGCAGTGGCGGTCCGAGAGCCGCGCGCGGTGCTGCTGCAGGCGGAGGCGGGCATGGGCAAGTCTCGCCTGGCCCAAGAGTTCGTCAGCGGGCTGGAGACCGGGGCCAACTCACCGCAGGTGTGGGTGGCGCGAGGTGATCCGGTGAGCGCGGGGTCACCCTTCGCGCTGCTGACTCAGGTGATCAACGACATGGCCGGGATCGTCACCGGAGAGAGCGAGAAGGTGCGGCGCGACAAGCTGCACCGCTGCCTCTCCGAGTACTTCAGCGGCCCCCAGCTGGCTCGGGTCGAGGCATTCATCGGGGAGATCTGCCGCACGCCCTACCACTCGGACTTTTGCCTGCCGCTGCTGGTCGCCCGCCAGGATCCACAGTTCATGGCGGAGCAGACCCGCAAGGCGTGGGAAGACCTGGTGGCGGCCGTCAGCACCCACCGGCCCCTGGTGATCGTGCTCGACGATTGCCAGTGGGGCGACCTGGCCTCGATGCGCTACTGCGACAACGTGCTGCGCTCGCGCAGCAGCCAGGCGCTGATGCTGGTGGCCCTGGCCCGGCCCGGGGCCACGATCTGGTCGTCGCCGGAGACGAGCTCCCGCTTCGTGCGGGTCGAGCTGCGACGCCTGAGCGACGAGGTCTGCGCGGCGTTCTTGCGCGAGGTGCTGGGCGAGCAGGTCAACCCGGGCCTGGTCAAGCGCCTGACCCGTCGCTCCGGGGGCAACCCCCTGCACCTGGAGGAGCTGGCCCGGGCCGTGGGCCAAAGCGGCAGCGAGCACGTCGAGGACACGATCGCGGCGATGATGCAGTCGAGGCTGCTGAGCCTGGGATTCGACGCCCGCCAGATCCTGCGGGCGGCCAGCGTGTTCGGCCAGGTGTTCTGGCTCGAGGGCGTGGTGGCCCTGCGACGCGAGGGGTCGAGCGCGGCCCTGGTCCGCGAGTGGCTCGACGAGCTGATCGCCCAAGAGCTCGTGGTCCGTCGGTCCTCGTCGCGGTTCCCGGGCCAGGAGGAGTACGAGTTCCACCACCTGTCGATGCAGGAGGCGGCCTACGGGATGCTCACCACGGACGACCGGCGGGCGGCCCACCGCACGGTCGCTCACTGGCTGGGGGCCCACGGCGAGAGCAACAGCTACATCCTGGCCGAGCACCACCGCCTGGGGGGCGACGCCGAGGCGGCGGCTCGGTGCTACTGCGAGGCGGCCCGGCAGGCTTTTGCCCGCAACGAGTTCGAGGCGGTGCTGGAGATCACCGAGCAAGGGCTGGGCTGCGCGGCGCGAGGAGAGGATCGCGGCAACCTGGTGCTGCTGCGGGCTCAGGTGGAGGCGCTGTCGGGGCGGCATGCCGAGGCCTCCGACTCGGCCTTCGAGGCGATGGACGAGCTCCCCGAGACCTCCCCGAGCTGGCTGGCCGCCGCCGGCGAGGCGAGCCTGGCCAGCGCGCGCGCGGGCTACCATGAGCGCGTGCTCGAGGTGATCACCCGCATCGACGACATCGACCCCGTATTGATGGGCGGGGGCGTGGAGCTGCTGGGCCTCATCGCGGCCGCGGTGCCGCTGGCGGCGGCGGGCCACGGGGAGATGTCGGTGGCCCTGCTCGACTCGGTCGAGCGAGCGCTCTACTCGGTGGCCGAGCGCAACCCCGACGCCCGCGGACCCTTTCACTCGGCCCGCGGCCTGCGAGGGATCTGCACCGGCGAGCTGGCGACGGCGCTCTATGAGATGGAGACGGCGGCGCGGGAGTTCGAGTCGGCGGGCAGCCTCACCAACGCGTGGGGGCACCAGGCCGGGGCGGGCTTCTTGTACCTCGAGCTGGGCATGCTCGCGCGCGGCGAAGAGCTGCTGATGGAGATCATCCGCATTACCGAGGGGGTCGGGCTCGCCCATACCAATGCGGTGGCCAAGCACAACCTGGGGCGTCGGATCGCGGAGGCCGGTCGGATCGAGGAGGGGCGCGCGCTGGAGCAGAGCGCGCTCGAAGCGTTCGAGGCCCACGATAACCGCCGCATGATGGGCCTGACTCACTCCTTCATTGCTCGCATCGCGATGGGGGACGGCAACCTCATCGAGGCAGGCAAGCACGCGCGCAAGGGCGTGCGTCTTTTGGACAAAGAGTCGGGCTCCAAGATCATCGCGCTGGCGACTTTGGCGCAGGTCCTCTTGCGTCTCGACCGAAACGACGAAGCGTTGACGGTGGCGCGCCAGGCGTACGAGCAGCTCCACAAGCTCGACCTGGTCCAGGAGGGGGAATCTCTGACGCGGCTGGCGTATGCCGAGGCTCTATGGGGCGCGGGTCGGATCGAGGAAGCGCTTGCATCGATCCAAGAAGCCAAGGAGGATCTGCTCGCGAGAGCAGACACCCTCGGCGCCGATGATGCACGACAGAGCTTCCTCGATCGCGTGCCCGAGAACGTCGCCATACTCCGCCATGCCAAGGACTGGGCCGAGCAAACTCGATGACCACGATCCTGCAACCCATCGACATCTACACCTTTGGCCCGGCATGGGGGATCCCCGTGCCTACGTGCACGCCCTTCGGGCTCAAGGTCCTCACCTGGATGCGCCTGCGTGACCTGCCCTATCGGATCCGCGTGGAGAACGACCCCAGCAAGGGTCCGAAGGGCAAGTGTCCCTGGGCGGTGGTCGGCGGCGAGATGGTCCCCGACTCCGAGCACATCATCACCGCGATCAAGCGCGAGCACGGGGTGCCCGGGGACGAGCTCGGCGCCGAGCGGCAGGCGATCGCCACCGCCACCCGGCTGATGCTCGAGGACCACTACCATCAGATCTGGGAGCACGAGCTGTTCGTCTACGAAGGCGGCTGGAAGGAGGGCTTCAAGTTCTTCGATTCCTTTCCGCCCGGAGTTCGGGTGTTGATCCGCACGCTGGCTCGCCGTGCGCTCCGCAAGCAATTGATCGCCCGCGGGATGGGTCGTCACAGCCACGAGCAGATCGTGCAGATGGGGGTGACCGTGCTCGACGCGGTCGACGAGCTGCTGGGTGACGACCCCTACTTCTTTGGCGAGGAGCCCTTCGAGATCGACGCTTGTGTGTTTGCCTTCATGGCGCTGACCAAGTGGATCCCCGTCGACAGCGAGGTGTGGGAGCATTTCCACGGGTTGCCCCGACTGGGTCGCTACTGCGAGCGCATGCTCGCGCGCTGCTTCTCCTCGTAGCGAGATCGTCGTGTTGCCGGAGCTCGTTCGATGCGATCTACGTCTCGGGCGCGGTGAGCAGCACGACCGCAGCGTGACCATGGGGGATGGGGGATGGGGGATGGGGGATGGGGGATGGGGGATGGTGGATGGGGGATGGTGGATGGGGGATGGTGGATGGGGGATGGGGGATGGACCACCGAGGTCCATCTAGGCAGTCCCAGGGAGCCATGGTAACAACGATCTTGGGGAGAAATGGCGACAGACGAGGCTCAGCAACGCGGTGAACGGGGGGGGGCCGCTGCCGAGTCAGGGCCTTTGGTGGTGCCGGCGGTCGAACAGCGAGGGCGCCTGATCCGACTCAAGATCAACCGGTTTCGCAACGTGGTGTCCGGGACTGAGCTGTACTTCGACGAGGGGGTCAACATACTGCTCGGGCGCAATGGGACAGGCAAGACAACGCTGTTGGAGCTGATTGCCGCGGTGGTCCGCGGTGATCTGCGGGCGTACGAGCGACATGAGTTCGACATCGAGTTCGACTTGCTGTTCGGTGGTTTGTCGTGGATGGTGGAGGTTCGATCTTCACTGTCGAATTCTAAGTCGCCGAAGGGGGTGACGAAGCCTTCTTGGTATTATCGTGTTCGAGTTGAAGACGCCGGTGAGAAGATCTTTGCCACAAGTGTAGAATCTGCCCGTGCTAACGGCGAACAGTTTTCTCCTTTCGATTTGCAGTTCTATGTAGGTGGAGCTCTCGCGCCCTCCTATGCCGCTGAGCGAAAACGCCGTATATGGTCTAGTATTAGCAGTCAGTTAATCATCTTAGGCAATTGTTTGCGTTTGGATGAAGGGCTTGACATTTTTCGGTGCATTACTGGGCATGAGCCTCTGCCTGGCCTTGGCATTCCTATGTTGCTCTATGTGCCAAGCGAAGGACTTAAACTCAGTCCAGACAATAAGGCGGATCGAACAAAGGCCCTCGAAATCCTCAGCCATACAACGTATATCCCGCCCTCGGTTATCGATGTTGCCTCGCCTCAGATGGATCAGCTTCAGGGGCGCATGGAGATCGATTTCGATGCGGAGCAATTGGAGTTCATCTCCACTGCTATCGATCTCCTCCGAGTCAAAGAACTGAGGCTGAGGATGAGGTTGATGCACAGTGAGCAAAGAGGTCATGGCGGCGCCTACTCGGCGTTCGGTAGGCCTGCGTTTTGGATTACTACGCATCAGGGTTCGACCTTCACGCACGAACGCCTCAGCTACGGTGAGAAGCGTCTGCTCGCGTTTTTGTATCATGCCGCAGCCAACCCGGACATCCTCGTGGCTGACGAGCTGGTCAACGGCTTGCATTACGAGTGGATCCAGGCGTGCCTCGATTCCATCCGAGGGCAAGCGTTCCTGACCAGCCAGAATCCGCTGCTCATCGATCACCTCCCCTTCTCGTCGGCAGCGGAAGTTCAGCGGCGATTCGTGCTCTGCGATCGCGATGAGCAAGGCAATTGGTCGTGGCGCAATATGAGCTCCGATGATGCCGATGCCTTCTTCCGCGCGTACGAGGTCGGTATTCAGCATGTCAGCGAGATCCTCGAGACCAGGGGGCTGTGGTGAGACACGCGCTGTCGATCCTCGTGCTCACCGAGGATGGATCCACGCATGCTCATCGTACCCTGAGCAGGCTCGTGTCGCGGATGCTCCGATTGGTGGAGCCATCAGCGCAGACCCAAAGGGTCGAGTTTCAACCCGCCGAACAGAGCACACGTCTGGGAGTCAGGGCAAACCTCTGGAAATCTTGGAAGTCTCCCCGTCCGCGGGATCAACGGGCAATCAGGAACCTACGGCGGACGCTTGCCACGAAGATCCTCGAAGAGGGGGTTCCAGGCTATGTATTCTTTCATTTCGACGGGGATTGTCCATGGACCAAGCGCAAGCGGTCCGAGAATGCACGCAAGTTCGAGTCGTTCGTGTTGGGGTTGCGCAAGGAGGTTGCGGCGAATCTCGAGACACGAGGCTTGCCGAGCAAAGAGACGGATGTAGATGCTCGGCTGCGGCGCATCTGCCCCATCACGCCCTACTACAGCATCGAGGCGTGGCTCTACCAAAACCTCGATCTCGTTCGTGATGCATGTCGACGACGCTGCGGACGGCACTTCGCCCTCATCGACGAGTGGGAAAACGACCGCGCCTTACTCGAGGAGGTCATCAAGCCGAAGGAGCAGCTGTGTGTAGGGAGCACGATGAACGAGGAACTCGCCAAGGCGTTGACTTCGCAGCTGGCCAAGACACTCGACGAGCTCGGGCAGTCCTTCCACGCGACCGTCGAGTGTCTCGAAGCGTGCCCAGGTTTGTCCGAGGCGCTCGCTGAAACGTGGCGGATCCCCTCCTAAGCGCGGTAGTCGTCGGTACTCGAGCGCCGTCTGGGTGCTGGGTGAGTCGAGGCGGCTACCCGCGGCTTTGCTCGGGGTTGCCGTAGACGGCGTCGAACGCCGCCTGGTAGCGCGCGTAGAAGTCCCGGAACTCTGGCTTGTCCTTGTACCTCATGTCGTTGAACCAGCCCCGGGTCGTGCCCCGCTTGCGGCCGATATAGACGGCGAGGAAGTTGATCGCCAGGGTGGCCAGCGGCACCAGCGGGCTGCGCAGCAGGAGGGTGAGCCCCAGGCCCGCGAGCATGAGCAGGTTCGTGCGGTTGGCGATCCCGCTGGAGTTGGCGTTGACCAGGGACAGCACCGGGCTGAAGACGAGCGCGGTCAGCAGCAGCACGAGCACCGCGAAGGGCAAGGGGATGAGCTGGGTCAGGTAGAGCAAGACCAGCGCGAGCACCGAGGTGACGAGCGTCAGGCAGAAGTTGAGCAGCTGGACCTTCGAGATGGCGTACCCCTGGTGCTCGGCGTGGACCTTGCGGACCAGCTCGGACATTCCCTCGATCTGGTAGGGCCCGCTTTGTCGGTACTTACACGCGGCGTTCGGGAAGAAGTAGTAGATAGAGAGATCCTCCAGGCTGCGACAGTCCGAGAGCCGGGGGTGGATCCCCATCAGCCGGGCGAGCTGTTCCGTGTACTGCCCGTAGAACACCACGTTGTCGGCGCCTACCCGGACTCGGCTGACGTGGTGCTCTTGGTTGTATGCGTCGATCTTGGCGTCGAGATCTCGGGTCATCTCCGCACGGAAGGGCTCGTCCACGATCATCTTGTGGGTGAACAGGCACTGCATCTCGGTGATGTTGTTGAGGCCTCCGGTCATGGGCCGGGTGTAGCCGAGCAGGAAGATGTTCTGGAGATCTCGGGGGAGGATCCCCATGAAGCAATCGCGGTAGTAATATTGATAACGATGGTCGGGCCGGCCGGGCCGCTTGATGATGATCTCTGGGAGGTTGGGGACCTCCTGGTCGCCGTCGATGATGTGATCATACTCGACGACTTGATCCTTCCACTTGACCACCGCGCTCTCGCGATCCAGGGATGCCTCTTGGTAGGGCCACAGCTCCACCAAGCCCTGCTCGACGAAGTAGGTGATGTCGTTGAGCAAGAAGCCTCGTGCGATGGACTCTTCGAGCGAGCGGTCGAAGAGCTTCTTGTAGGTGTCGATCGGCCAATACTTGATGACCTTGATCCCGTTGGGGATCGTAGGGGTGAAGGGGCTCCCCCGCGACACGTCGAGGGACGGGGTAAGATCGAGGTTGCGGGACGCGTGGGGGTGCTTGATCAGGAAATTAGAGCCAAAGAAGGGGCCACAGATCTTCGGCATGCCGGCGGTGGCCAGCTGTCCCTGCGGCAGGGCCATCTTGTAGAGGTATCCGGAGAGCTGGCTGATGTTGTGCATCTCCACGTCGTCGAGGGCATAGGCGATCCCGCGGTGGAAGATCATCTTGTCCAGGCAAAAGAAGCCGTTGTTGAGCAAGATGACGCGGTTGCCCCGCGGCACCAGCTTGGAGACGTAGAGGTTGGACGAGTCTCCCATGTGGGTCAGCACGACGGTCTTGCCCCGGGTGTTGTTGAAGTCGAAGCCGAAGGTGGTGTGGTCGATCTTGCGCTTGAATGCCGTGGCCAAGACCAGGTTCTTCGTGCGATACACCCGGCCCGACCGGGTCGTGACCACAGAGTGCTCCGGGTGGTTCTCGATCTTCGTCACGAGATCGTCGACGACTTTGCGCCCGAGGATTTTCTTATACTTTGCGATGACGTCGTGGAATTCCCTGGCGGTTGGATACCGTGATGTCACATGCTGGCTCTCGATTTGTTCGAAACTATAGACACTAGACATGTAGCTGCTGACCAGGTCGAAATCGAGCCGATTCGCGTCTTCGAGCCTCTCCCAGACGCTCTTTCCCGAGGAGACGACGGTGTAGTCACGGCCTTCGCGGTCCAGTTCGCGGATTAGGGGAATTGCGGTCAGGCCAAAGCCGACGATCAGTGTGTCCGTCCAAGTGCTGGCGTCGTTCATCGAACCAAATCCTTTGGCAGGAGGCTCTGTCTAGGCGCGCTTTCACCCTTGCCGGGGTGACCCCGACGTGGGTGAAAGCGCGCCTAGCAAGCAGTCGATGCTACCCAGCCGCGAAGTTGAGTGTCTAGTACCTCCGCAGTTTTCGAATCATCGAGGTGCAGTCGGGGTGCGAGGGACTGACGATGCCATATTCGTTCGATGGTGCTCGAATCAGTGGTAGTCGCGGCCATGGCCTACGATCGAGGCTCGACCGGGAGCAGGAGCAGGAAAGCGCTGACGATCTCTACGCCGGATTGGGACGGTTTGATGTTCTGGCTCGATCCCGGGGGTGCTTCGTGACGGGACGCCTCGCGACAAGATGCCTCGCGACGGGACGCATTGGGATACCGTGCGACACGTCGCGTGACACGAGACCTCGGCCAGCGGGGTGCCGCACGACGGGATGCTTCGCGATCTAGGGCGACCCACGCGACGCTGGATAACCTCGGGCAGTTCTTGGCGACGCACTTCGACCAACCTAGTCCGAGCGTGGGGTCCGAGCGTGGGGTCCGAGCGCGGGGTCCGAGCGTGGGGTCCGAGCGTGGGGTCCGAGCGTGGGGTCCGACCGGAGGGTACGAGCGGGGAGTGCGAGCGCTCGCGGCGAGCCTACACCGGATGCAAGCCCATCAACGCGGCCTCGAGACGATCGAAGACGTCGTCGGTGACCTCGTCGTGGGGCGACTTGAGGTAGGCGCTGATGGCGTTGAGGGCGGCGTCGCCGAAGCGGTGCAGATAGTGGCTGAGCTTGTCATCCGACGCCTTGAGGAAGGCGAGATCGGTGAGCATCATGTTGCGCACCGCCAATAGAGGGATCGGGCTGCGGAGCGGGAGGAACTCCAGGTTGTGAAGGCCTCGCTTGTCGCACTCGGCATGGAACTCGCCGATCATCAGGCCACGCTCGGAGAAGGTCAGCGCCAGCTCCTCCTGGACGGCGTCGACCCACAACCCCTCGAGGCTCGGGTAGAGGACCAGCATCGCCTTGAGCCCGGCCTTGTTGCCCAGCTGCGGCGGGCGGCTCTCAAACTCGCGCATGGTCTTGAGCATGACCTCGTGCATCGTGGGTCGGGGGTCGGCATCGAAGACGTGGCACACCGCTGACCACAGCAGATCCTCGCGCATCGAGACCTCGGTGTAAGGGCACACATCGCCGGACCGTCCCAGATCGGGGTGGGACTGGCACAGGTAGTCGACCGTCCAGCGGGCGACCTCACCGAGCACGCCGAGATCGGAGGTGTCGATCCTCGGGAGCTCGAGGGTTCCCCGAAGGGCTCGAAGTACGTCCCCAAGTGGGACGAACGGAGTCAGCGAAGCATTGTCCACCGCGGCCCAGCGAATCCCCAGCAACGAACCTTACCACGGGAGCTTGGGAGGGTCGTTGGACGAGCGTGAGCAGTGCGTTGGACGAGCGTTGAGGAGCATCATCGGGGCGGCGCGACCCGAGCGGTGGTGTGGTCGGGTAGGGGCGTGGACCAGGCCGGGTGAGCCCATCCCCGGGGACGCTCGCAGCGCCCGTCGCTGGGCGTAGTGGCCCGTGGCGGGCCACTGGCGAGGTCGGAGACGGCGACCGCGGGCGTGCTGCTGGGTTCCCCGACATGCCGCGGGCGGGCAAACCGTGCGAGCATCACAGCCGGGTATGCGCGTGTGTACGATCAACGGCTGTAGCGTAGCGCCACACCACGTGGAGACGCTGCGGGAGATCTTCATCGGCTACCGCAAAGACGTAGAGGCGGGCGAGCCCGGCTGCGTGTTGCTGCGGATGCACCAGGACGACGCCGATCCGACGCATTTCATCGTCTACGCGGAGTTCGTCGACCAGGCGGCGTACGACGCCCACCTCGCCTCGGAGCATGTCGCCCGGCTACGCAGCACGCTGCACGAGCTCATCGGCGACACCCACCACAAGACCGTCCTACGGCCGATCGAATGACCAGCACCAGCCGTGTTCCCTCCAAGACCCGCGTCCTCGTCATCGGCGGAGGGCCCGGCGGCTCCATGTCGGCGATCTTGCTGGCCCGCGAGGGCTTTGAGGTCGTCCTGCTCGAGCGGGAGAAGTTTCCTCGCTACCACATCGGCGAGTCGCTGCTGACCTCGGCGATCCCGGTGCTCAAGTTCGTGGGCCTTTACGAGCGCATGGAGGCCCACGGCTTCGTCCGCAAGCACGGAGGCTTCTTCACCCTCAAAGACGGCGCCCCGCCGGGGCACATCGACTTTCGCGAGGTCAGCGAGCATCGCCACTCCTACCAGGTGATCCGCTCCGAGTTCGATCACCTCCTACTCCAGTACGCGGCCGAGCAGGGGGCCCGGGTCTTCGAGCAAACCACGGTCACCGGCATCGAGCTGGACGGAGATCGTCCGGTGCGCGCGCAGTGGCAGCACGCCGATGGCACCCGGGGGCAGATCGCCTTCGACGTCCTCGTCGACGCCTCGGGAGTCTCGGGCGTGATGTCGACCAAGGTCCTGCACAACCGCCAGGTCCAGCGCGCGTTCACCAACGTGGCCCTGGGCAGCTACTGGCGCGGCTACACCCCCTACGTCACGCCCGACGGCAAGGCGCAGGAGGGCGAGTTCTACATGGAGGCGCTGCGCGACGGCTCGGGGTGGGTATGGACCGTCCCCTTGCACGACGGCACGCTGAGCGTGGGCGTGGTCGTGCACCTCGACCAGTTCCAGCGCATGCGGGCCGAGTCCAGCGACCCCGAGGAGATCTACGCCCAGGGTCTGTCCCGGGCGACCAACGCGACCCAGATGCTCGCCTCGGCCACCAAGGTCCAGCCCGTTCGGGTGTGGCGCGATTTCTCCTACACCGCCGACGCCTTCGGCGGCCCGGGCTTCCGACTGGTGGGCGACGCCGCGGCCTTCATCGACCCGCTGTTCTCCACCGGTGTTCACCTGGCCTTCCTGGGGGCGCTCAGCGCCGCGGCCACCGTCGCCGCCCAGCTCCGCGGCGAGGTCGACGACGCCACGGCCGTGCAGTTCCACGACCAGTGCATCCGCAAGGCCTACGTGCGCTTCGCCGTGATCGTCTCGGGCATGTACAAGCAGATCCACCAGCAGGACGAGGTCGTTCTCTATGGGATCCAAAAGACCGATTTCCGCCATGCCTTCGGCGTGATCCTCCCGCTGGTCTCGGGCAGCGCCGATCTGGTCACCGGCGACGAGGTCGCTCAGGAGACGATCGGTAAGGCCGTGGACTTCACGATCGACATGATGAGCGAGCGGGCCCAGCTCGACACCGACAACCCGGCCGCCAAGCTCTACATCGAGAAGGCCGGAGTCCACGAGGATCTCACCGCCGATCAGCAAGGGGCGATCGCGGGTCGCTACATCCGCCTGGAGCGAGGGCGCCTGGGCCTGGCCGAGGTCGGCACCGCCGGGGAGTCCCTCGCGCACGACCAGCAGCGAATGTCCGCCGAGCTGCTCGAGGCGGCCAAGTCCGTCTGAGCTATCTATGCCGAGGCCGGCTCGGGATGCGCGACTGCGTCGCGCCCGGCCTCGGTCTTGCCCAAGCGGCACCCAGGAGGGACGAAAACCGGGGTTTACTTGGGAGCCGTTCCTCGATCCGGTCCTCGATCCGGTCCTCGATCCGGTCCTACGGCTTTCGTAGGTGCCGCTTGACCACTTCGCTGAGCGTCCGCGCGTCGAAGGGCTTGGGCAGAAACTCGCTGATCCCCAGCGTCTGCACCTCTTTGGTTCGCGCCAGATCCGTGTGCCCCGAGACGATCACCACCGGCAGCTCACACTCGAACGAGCGCAGCACCTTGAGCACCTCGGCTCCGTCCACCCGAGGCATGTCCAGGTCGAGCACGATGAGGCGCAGCTCGCTCGCTCGCTCGGCATATCGCCGCAGCGCCTCGGCTCCGTCGTTGGCGGTGACGACCTCCGCCCCGTCCCGCCGCAGCACCCGAGAGATCGCCGTCCTCACCAGCGGATCGTCGTCCGCCACCAGCACGAGCCCGCTGATCCCGCTTTCCGGGATCGCCACCACCGGTCGCGGCCCCACGAAGGTGCTCTCCCGCTCAGCCGCCGCCGAGGGCACGTGCAGCAAGAATTGTGTTCCCTGGCCGACCACGCTGTGGGCCTCGATCGCCCCGTCGTGGTCCCGCAAGATCGCCTGCACGGTGGCCAGCCCCAGGCCCGTGCCTTGCCCGCGTGGCTTGGTGGTGAAGAAGGGCTCAAAGATCTTCTCCAAGGTCTCGGGGTCGATCCCCAGCCCGGTATCCTCGAAGGTCAGCACCACGTAGGGCCCTGGCGCCAGGTGTCGGTGATCGTCTCCCACCTCGGTCGCGTACGCCGAGATCGCCAGGGTCCCTCCTCGCGGCATCGCATCCTTGGCGTTGATGCTCAGGTTCATCACCACTTGCAAAAGCCGCGAGGCGTCGCCTATCACCATCAGCTCGGGCGGGATGCTCGTGGAGATCGACACGTTGCGGGGCAGCGTACGCCGCAGCAGATCGACGCCTTCTTGGATCAGGTCGTACACTCGAACCGACCGGTGCTGTGAGGTCGTCTTGCGCCCGAACCCCGAGAGCTGGCGCGTCAGGTCGATCGCCCGGCGCACCGCTGCCTCCATCTCCGTGAGGCACTGGGTGGTCTCGGCGTCGTGCTGCTTGATGCTCAAGAAGGTGACGTTGGCAAAGAGCGCCCCCAGGATGTTGTTGAAGTCGTGGGCGACTCCGCCAGCGAGCTGGCCGAGGGCCTGCATCTTCTGGGCGACGAGCAGGTGGTCTTCGAAGCGCTCGCGCCGGGCCAGCGAGAGCACCGTGTGCTCGCCCAGAGAGATCTCGTCGCCATACTCAAGCGGCGAATGATCGACCGGTGAGCCGTTGACCCGGGTGCCGTTGCGGCTGCCGAGGTCGCGTACGTAGTACTGCTCGTTGTCGTCGAGGCCTACCAGCGCGTGCCGCCGCGAGATCCCCACGTCGGAGATGATGGCGTCGCAGTCCTTGCCGCGACCCAGCGTGACGTCGCCTTCCAGGTAGATCCGGCGCCCTGGATCGTCGCCGGCGAGCACGATCAAGCAATCGGCCGTCTCCGCCTTGGGCGACGAGGGCATCCGATGCATCGACGTGCGGGTGTGCTCGACGTCGTCGTACACCTCGAAGTGCCTGCGATGGTTGGGACTAGGCATGGAACACCAGCCCTGGTGTCGAGTTGGGATGATACCAAGGTGATCTATGACGCTGCGGTCTGCATCGACGATCCTCGAACGAGACGCGCCGAAGCTACGAGGTGGTCCAGGCTTTCGTCGCCTGTCAGGTAGACCCTCACTCGATCGGCGGGGCAGCGACCGAAGCGCTCGGGGAGGCACCGACCCAGCTACGGCTCGAGTCGCGAGCTCACGGCCAGAAACGAAACCTCGACTTCCGTGTGAACCGCGACTTCAATGCGGGGCACATGTCCACGATGTGGGGCCTTCATTGACTCGGCGTGTGCGTCCTCGTGTTCGACCGTCGTCCGAAGACGGCCTGGGCGATGCGCACCGTTGGTTTTCGCTCATCGAGCTGGGTTTGGTTGCCCTTTTTGCCTATGGCTCGCTCGAATCCGCCCGCAACGAAGCGCGGCTGTTCGCATGCCGTCGGGGGATGCCTTCAGCATGCGGGATCCGGTGAGTGCAACGATGCTCGCATGGACGGTCGCTCTCGTTGCTCGGCTCAGGAATGACGGTGAGTGTCGTCGACGACCCCACGTCACATCTTGGCGACGTGCGCCCTTTGCTGGGTCACGTTGTCGTCGACAAGGTTCGAATCGATTCGCAGCAGACGATGACGCGTCGTCATGTTTGGGCGTTGGATGAGCGCTTCGTCACCGCGGTGGGCGCTCCGCACCACGGGGAGCGCTGTGGGCGATTCGAAGCGCTGGCGCTATACGCGGAAGATCGCTTTACAGGTGTCAACTATCGCTGGCTCCGCATTCGCAGGGTGATCTAGTTTGATACGAACGGATACTTCGCCCTCGCACGGTGCGGCACGGGCGGGGGGGCTGTCCGGCCAGCGGGCGGGTGACCCGTCCGATGGCCCGTCCGATGGCCCGTCCGATGGCCCGTCCGATCATTAGTAGATGAATGCGTCGTCGCCGTGGGTGACGGTGACCATGAGGATCGTATCGGCGGTGATCTCGGCAGGCAGCGCGGCGTAGGCGGCGAAGATGCTCTGCGCGTGCATGTCGGCGTAGGCGATCACGTGGAGGATCTGTTTGATCCATGCGTCGCTCGGCGCCGCGTTGGCCGTGCTCGCCAGGATGTCCTCGAGCTTGCCCGTCAACAGGTCGGCGGCTTGCGCTTCGGTATAGGGATCGTCGGGGGGAAAGCCCACCGCTCGGGTCACGCTCACGCCGACCGCCAGGCCGTCGATCGCGACCCGCAGGTCGGTCTTGGTGCCCATGTCGTCGATGTACTGGATCTCGCCCTCGGTCGCGAGCAAGCTCGCGCCCTCGCAGCGGGCCAACACCTCGAACGCGATCACCTCGGAGTGCAGCGAGCTGCCGCCCAGGTTGCCCGCGTCGAAGACCGCCTGTCCTCCGGGGGTGAGCTGGTCGTAGTCGAAGCCCACGCGTTGGAAGTCGATCGCGTTGTGATAGGTGAAGGGCTCGAGGGCGCGCAGCTCGGCGGCATCGACCAGACCGCACTGACCCGAGAGCATGCCCAGGCCGTCGTCGCCGCTGGTCGAGCTGGTCGAGCTGGTCGAGCCGGTCGAGCCGGTCGAGCCGGTCGAGCCCGCTGAGCTCACGGAGTCGGTCGAGTCGGTCGCGCCCGCCGAGCCGTCCCCCGCGGAGGTCGTACTCGGCAAGGTGGTGGTCGCGGTGCCGCGGGTCGGCTCGACGGTGGGGTCCTCGGAGCTCGACGGGATCGTCGAGTGCGTTGCGCCCGTCGACGGTCCTTCGGCCGGGCCGGCCGGTGCGGCCGTGCACCCCAGCAGTAGCCCTCCCCACAGCCATGCTCGACCGCCTCGGTTGCTCCGCACGGAGCTAGCTTGGCGCAGGCCGGCGCAGGGTCGCAAGCGTCGGTCGGGTCGCGAGCGCCGGCCGGGTCGCGGTCGGGCATCGCCTTACGCGTGGCTCCGCGTCGCTTCGACGGGCTGGTCGTCGTACGCTGCGGTCTGTGAGCTCCCCCGGTACCTACCAGCTCATCGCGGCCGAGGTGTCCCTGTACTCCGGTAAGGCTCGGTCGTACCTGCGCTACAAGCAGATCCCCTTCGAGGAGGTGCTGGCTACCCGTGACGTGATCGAGCGGGTCGTCAAGCCTCGCACTGGGCTGCGCATGATCCCGGTGATCCTGTCCGATGACGACGTGGCGGTGCAAGACACCACCGCGATCATCGACTTTTGCGAGGCGCGCTTCGAGGATCGCGGCGTCTATCCCCCCACGCCTCGCCAGCGCCTGGCCGCGCTGCTGCTGGAGGTCTACGGCGACGAGTGGTTGCTACTGCCGGCGATGCACTACCGGTGGCACTACAAGTGGCACAACCTTCCGTTCGTGGCCCGGGAGTTCGGGCAGCTGATGATGCCCCGGGCACCCGCGTGGCTGCGTCCGCTGGCCGGCGTGCCGCTGGCGGTGTACTTCGGTGGCGCCTACGGCCCGGCCATGGGCATCTCGCGGCACAACCGACATGCGGTCGAGTCGCGCTACGAGCAATTCCTTCGCGACTTCGACGCGCACTTGGTCGAGCATCCTTATCTGCTGGGGGCTCGGCCGAGCCTCGGCGACTTTGGGCTGATGGGGCCTCTTTATGCGCACCTGTACCGCGATCCCTATCCCGGTCGGCTGATGAAGCGCCTCGCGCCGCGGGTGGCCGACTGGGTCGAGCGCATGAACGGTTGCCCGCGTACGATCGGCCGCTGGTGTCCCGACGACGAGGTGCCGGCGACCCTCGATCCGATCTTCGGCGCACTCTTCGAGCAGATGTGGCCGGTGATGGAGGCCACCGTGACCGCGGTGCACGCGTGGGTCCAGGCGCACCCGGGGGGCGGCCAGCTGCCCCGCTTCGTGGGGCGCCACGAGTTCTCGCTCGACGGGGTGGTGGGCTCGCGGCGGGCCCACAGCTTCACCCAGTGGATGGTGCAGCGGCCCTTGGCCTACTATCGGGGGCTGAGCGCGGAGGATCGGGCGGCGGTCGACCCGTGGCTTGAGCGCGTAGGGGGCCGGGAGGCGATGCAGCTAAGGGTGCCGACCTGGATAGAGCGGCGCGACGACAACCGGCTCTATCCGTGCGCGGCTCCCTCATCCCGGACGGGTCAGTCGTGACGCACGGTCACGGACACGACCGCGTCCTTGGGTATGGTGAGCAGACCGTTGGCGAGCACGGTGGCGCCATCGCGGACGTGGATGTCGTTCTTGCCCGAGGGGATGTCGACCCCGTCGACCGGGGCTTCGCCCACGAAGCGACCATTGACGAACACGCTGCCGCGACCGCCGTCGACGGTGACCGACAGGGTGCCGGCGGTCTTCTTGCTGCGTTTTTTGCGGTCCTTGCCGGTGCTCTGCTTGCCGTCGACGAAGCTGGCCCCGCCGGAGTCGACGCACAGGCCGCTCTCGTCGTCGCAGGCGACGGCGGCGGCCGAGGCGGCACCGGGGGTGGCGAGATCGACGCTCAGGCCGACGCCGAGTCCGAGCACGAGCGCGAAGAGGGGCAGTTTGGTCATGATGGTTCTCCCTTGGGCTAGAAGCGGCCGGTGACGGCCAGTCCGCGACCCGTCGGCACGAGGGCCAAGAACGGGTCGTCTTCGGAATCGGTGGGGGGTTGCTCCTCGGCATCGTCGACCGGGCCGGCGGCCTGGCGACGCTTACCGATGATGAAGAGGGTCACGCCGGCAGCGAGGGCCACGCCCCCGATCGCCAAGCCGACCCCCGCGATCGTGTTGCCTCGACGACCCCGGCTGTCGAAGTCGTCGAACTCGGGGCCGTAGACGGTGGGGTCGTCGACCCGGTTTTGGTTGATCCGGCCGATCGTGAGGCCGGCGAAGCCCACGCCGAGGCCGGCGACGCCGACACCCATCAGGCCGATCCCCGCCAGGCGTAGGCCTCGACCATCGCCCTTGGCGCGCTTGGGCGCGGGGTCTTCGGGAACGACCACCGCCTCTTGCTCGCGCTCGATCTCGTCGATGAGGATGTCGGCGTTGTCGATGAGCTCGCCCGCCCGGGCCAACAGCCCCGGGCTCTCGTCCTTGGTGACCAGCTGATAGTCGGGGTCGGACGAGGAATCGAGGTGAAAGTAGAGGATGTCCTGGGCGACCTGGCCGCGGATCTTGGCTGTCTCGGCCGAGGCGATGTCGCGCTCCTCGTCGGCGATCCGCAGGTAGATCTCGCCGGCATCGAGGTAGAGCACGGGGTCGCCGTAGGTCTGCGCCGCGCCGTCGTAGAGGATCGTGGCCGAGGTGAGCTCGCCCGCCTCGACCATCTGTCGGCCCTGATCCTGGAGCGGCATCCGGCGATCGGCCGCCTGCTCGGGGGTGAGGCCGTCCTTCTTCTTGCGCTTCTTCTTCTTGACCAGCAGGTCGACCGGCAGCGGTGGCGAAGCCATGACCGGAGCCGCCGTCAGGCCCACGGCCAGCGAGAGGATCGCCGCCGGTCCTCGCCGGCTCGCGCCGCTCCGACTCGCCCCGTCGTGCCGCCCCACCGGTCCAAGTTACCGGAGCCGTTGGCGTTTTTCAAACCGGTCGCGCTCGCCGAGGCATCCTGCCCCAGCGTCGCGGCGACCTGTTCACCGCTGCGATTTCATGTGGGCCCCCTTGCCCCGGCAACCGGTTGATGCCGCTGGGTGATGCCGAAGGCGGCCGGTTCTCTCGCGCGCGATTTGGCGATACTGTTCGACACGGTGTTCGGCGGTACGGTGATCGGATCGTTCCATCCACAGGGGCGAAGCATCAGCACGGTGTTGCTGTCGGTACTGGTACTGGGCTCGATCTTGGGCCTGGGTTCGGTCTCGGGCTGCTATCGGGGGGGCGAGCGCGACAAGAACCCTCCTCCCGGGCTGCCGGGGGGGCTTTGTCTGGCCCCCAATGGCGTGTGTCAGCGAGGGATCTGCAATCGGTCGGAGAACTACTGCTACGAGGCGATGGATCCGTGCCTGGGGTTCTTTTGCGGCGGCGAAGGGCGCGGGATCTGTACTCCCGACGCGCAGGGGCTGCCCAATTGTCTTTGCGATCCAGGATACTCCAACGACCTCTACCCGCTCTATTGCTGTCCCGATCCCTCGATAGGTTTCGATCCTCTGTGCGAGATGGAGCCGGCGGATAACGAGCCCCCGGCGGGCCGCGACAGCGGATCGGTCGAGTCCTCGGGTACGGGCTGAGCGCTCCGGGCGCGCCACGATTCGACCACTGCTCATGTCTTCATCCTCGTCTTCGTCGAGTCCTGCGGTCGTGCTGCTCAGCGGTGGCCTCGACTCGGTCACCGTCTTGGCCATCGCGCGGGAGGCGGGCCACGCCACGCATGCGCTGAGCTTTCGGTATGGCCAGCGTCACGCGCTCGAGCTGGGCTGTGCCGCTCGCCAGGCCGAGCGCCTCGGCGCGGTGGCCCACGAGGTGGTCGACCTGTCGCACCTGGGGCGGCTGGTCGCCCCGGCCACCGCGCTGGTCGAGGGCAGCGAGCTGTCCGTTCCCAAGGGCCGAGATGTCGACCACGCCAGCGACATCCCGGTTACCTATGTGCCCGCGCGCAACACCTTGTTCTTGTCGTACGGGCTGGCCTGGGCCGAGGCGCTCGGAGCCCGCGACATCTTCATCGGAGTCAACGCGCTGGATTATTCGGGCTATCCCGACTGTCGCCCCGCGTTCATCGAGTCGTTCGCCTGCACGGCCAACCTCGCCACCCGGGTGGGCGTTGAGGGATCGGGGGATGCGATCCGGATCCAGACCCCGCTGCTCGAGCTGACCAAGGCAGGGATCATCGCGCGGGGTGTGGCGCTGGGGGTCGACTACGCCGACACGGTGAGCTGCTACGACCCGAGCGCCGACGCGGAGGGCAGGCCCCTGGCGTGTGGCCGCTGCGACAGCTGTCAGCTGCGTCGCAAGGGCTTTGCCGAGGCCGGTGTCGACGATCCCACCCGCTATGCGGGCGACTGAGTCGGCGGCGGGGCCCGGTTGCTCTGCGGGGTAGCGCCTGCCACCCTTCGCGCCCGCCGTCGCGCCCGCCGTGGTCGATATCGAGCGGGTGCGCCACCGTGGCTTTTGGTGATTGAGGTGATCGCCATGCGACGACTCCGGGTTCGCCGTTCTTCATTGATGAGGGCAGTGATGAGCTGGCCCTCCAGAAAGGTTCCCGCCATGAAGCACAGCTATTCCCTGATTCCCGTAGTTCTGTCGTGCGTGCTCGGCCCTTTTGCCGGGTGTGACACGGAGGTCACCGAGCCGGTCGATGAGCTCGACCTCGAGGCCGAAGCGATCGAGCTCCGCCTTGGCGAAGCCGAGGATTGTATTGCCGACGTCGCTGGCGAGTGCATCGGGGAGGGAGGGGTCGAGCTCCCGGGGGGAGGAGACCCGACTCCGACCTTGGACAAGGAATGCAGGAGGCTATCGCCCAAGGACATTCCTGGCGGCTCGATCGAGGTCGAGTACGACAAGGGAACTTGTACGAGCACGTCGTACTACAACGGTGAGGTCCTGGAATCGAGCAGCCAGGAGTGCTCCTACTCCGTATTCGTGACGGTGACGACCGGAGAAGACTGGGCGGATTGCTGACCGAGTCGTCAGGTCGAGGCGCTTGCGGCGTTCGGCGCCGCAGCGCTACTGCAACAGCGCCTCGAGCACCACGCGGATCTCGGCCAGATCGGGATCCTCGGGCAGGGCCTGCTCGGCGCGCTGCAGGGCGTCGAAGGCGTCGGTCATGATGGCATCCCGGCCGTCGTGGTCGGAGTTCTTGTAGGCCTTGAGGCTCTCGGCGTAGGTGAAGATCGCCGCGCCCTTGAGCAGCTGGGCGGGGTCGGCCGCGAGCAGCTCACCAAAGCTCACCTCGTGCCGGAGCTCGCGGGCCTCGAAGGTTCGCGCGTCGTAGTAGCTCACCGTCACCGCGAGGGTGTCCTCGTCGGTGACCAGATCGGGCGCGCAGGTGCGGATCTGCTGGTGGAAGACCATGGCGTCGTTGGGGGCCAGGTGCTGGGGCTCGACGTCGCCTTTGTCGGTGCTGAGCTCCTCGGTGCTGGTCCGCACGATCTCGAAGCCCGGCGGGAGATCCAGGCGGATCTGCACGTCGCGCGCGGCCACGTCAATCGTGCTGATGAAGTCGTCACCGAAGACCGACCAGGCGTCCTCCTCGCTGGCGATGAACACCGAGGCTCCCTTGCCCACGTCGGTCACCGTGTCCATGAGGTTGTCGTGGTAGGCGACGGGGTCGCCCACGCCCACACCCACCATATAGATCCCGTCTTCGTCGGCGTTGCCGGCGTGCTGGGCGATGAGGTCGATGTCGGTGATCCCGACATTGGCCCCGCCGTCGCTCACCAGCACGATGCGGTTGATCCGCTCGGGGTCGTAGACCTGCTGAGCGAGCTCGTAGCCCGCCACCAGGCCGCCGTTGAGATCGGTGCCGCCGCCGGCCTCGAGCGCCTCGAGCTCGGACCGGAGGGTCGGATCGTCGGGCCCGGCGATGCTGTGGCCTCCGAGCACCACGGCGTCCTCGGTGCTCCAGGTGACCATGGAGACGGTGTCGCCCTCTCGGAGGCTGGACGCGATCGCGAGGCAAGTCTCGCGGAGCATGTCCATGGCCAGCCCCGCCATCGAGCCCGAGGTGTCGAGCACCAGGGTGACGTTGATGGGGGCCCGCGTGGCCGCGGTCAGCTCGTGGCTGCTGATCCCGATCTGCAGCAAGTAGTCGCCCGCTGTGCCCTCGGTGTGCAGCAGCGAAGGGGTGATCGCTACGTCGCCGGCCTCGGGCGCGGCGGGGTAGCCGAAGGAGTAGTAGTTGAAGAACTCCCAGGTGCGGATCGCGATCGACTGCACGCTACCCCAGTCGCCGAGCACCGCCTCGCGCACCTGGACGGGCGAAGAGATCGAGTTGGAATCGTCGGGCGAGAGGTAGAGGGTGACCTCGGAGTCGGGATCGCAGGCCCCTGGGTCCGAGGCGTTGTCGACCCCCTCGTCGTCGGGCGCGGGGGGCAGCGGGTCCTCGCCGACCCCGTCGTCATCGCCAGGGCCGCCGCCGGTCTCGCCGCCGGCGGGCGCGTCCATGTCGTCTTCTGTCCCGGGCAGATTGCTGCCGGGGTAGCCGCTGCCGCCGTAACCCTCGTTGAGGGCCAGGCCGTCGCCCGTGGTGGAGCAGGCCGCCATGCCCGTCGCCAGCAAGGCAAGCACGGGCAAGCGGAGGGACGCGTGGCGCGCGAATGAACGAAGCGTGCTCATCGGGACGAGGGGCCGCGGCAGTCGATTTCGCCGGCCGGCACCCCAAATCAGTGCAAAACGAGGACCCCGAGTGACAATTCAGTGATTTCAATGGTTTTTGCTCATAGGTCCGGCCCTGCGGCACGGCGATCGTGTCACAGTAGGGCGTCGGTGTCCTGGATCAACGGTTTGATCGGGGCGTGTGCGCTGCTACGCGATGGTCCTCCCCGGATCCTACCGCGAGAGGCGATAGGAGATCTCGCGAGGGGCGGCGAGCGCGAAATCTATCTGCCGGTGCGGCTGGCCCTCGTCGAGCTTCAGCGAAGCCTCAAAGGGGTTGCTCGGTCGCCCAGGTTCCACCGTGGTGCCAAGACGGTGAGCTGCTCACATCACAATCGGAAGGTCGACGTAGACTGAACCTTCGGGTCATTCGTAGGGGAAAACCGTTGAAAGGATCAACGGAGCACTCACCATGCGCATCAAAACTGGTATGAGCGCGTATGAGTGGATGCTGCCGTGGCTTGTTCGTGCCGTGCGCTGTGGTCTTGACGAGCGCTGGGGTTGGCTGCCGAGGAGATGTGCCGGATCCGTCGGTGTGGATTCTAGATGAGGCCAACAGCACGGGTTCTACAATTGGCTCCTCAAGTTCAGTTTCGACGACTACATCAACGGGCTTGACCATCACATCAAGTAGCGACACGACGCATTCGGAGCTGCCAACAGAAACAGGTCTCACCGGTGCTATGTCAGTGAGTTCGAGTGGCTCGAGTGGTTTCACAGGCTCGAGTAGCTCGAGCGGCTCGAGTAGCTCGAGCGGCTCGAGTAGCTCGAGTAGCTTGAGCGGCTCGACAGGCTCGAGCGGCTCGATAGGCTCAAGCTCCGACTCTACGGGTTCGAGCGGCTCGACGGGTTCGAGCGGCTCGACGGGCTCGACGGGCTCGACGGGTTCGAGCGGCTCGACGGGTTCAAGCGGCTCGACGGGCTCAAGCTCCGGCTCGACAGGCTCAAGCGGCTCAACCGGCTTCATAGGCTCGACGGGCTCTACGGGCTCAAGCGGCTCGACAGGCTCAAGCTCCGGCTCGACAGGGACCCCTTGCGAGGTATACGCGGCTCATCAAGCCTACTGCGGCTACGGCTACGCGGAGTACGCCGAGATGTACTGCAATGACCAACTGAGCGACTATTACTCCTATTATGGCCCGGACTGCGTTATGGCGTACGAAGACTATCTCGTCTGCATCAGCACTCTGCTGTGTGCAGAGCTCCCGATGCCGGAAATTCTATGTGATGGGGAGTTCATGGCCGTCAGCGCGGCCTGCTCATGACCCAGCCCGGCAGGTTTGACGCACTCTTGCTACCTCTGGTCACTACCTATCCTCGTTCATCCCGAGACTCCCGAATCTCGCCCTATCGTCGCTCGCCTGCCAACGGTCGCGATCACGATGCCCCGGCTCGGATCCCGAAGGGATCGCGCAGATCGACCGTCGATAAGGGCGACGCGGCTCAGGTCCCGAAAGGATCGCGCAGATCGGCCTTCGGCGCGGGAGCCCGACGCTTACCCCGGCGGCGGGTGGCCGAGTGCGGAGGGACGACGAACGGGCTGCGCAGATCGGCCTGGACGGGTGGAGCGGGGGGCCCGGCGAGCGCTCGCCGGCGGGCACGGGCCTCGAAGGGATCGCGCAGGTCCGGACCCGCAGCGGCACGGGAGGCCCGGCGGGTCAGCATGGCTCGGGTTGGCAGACCCGCGCCGAAGGGATCGCGCAGACCGAGGGCCTCGTCGCCGCGAGCGATCGCCACGCGAGGGACCGACGGATCAAAGGGGTCGGCCAGCGTCTGTGCCGAGCTCGAACCTCCCGCTGCCCCCGGTGCTGTGAGCACTGCCCCCAAGAGCAATCCGCCGACCGCAATCATCATCCCCTCCGAGTGCAACCAGAGTGCCACGCCATGGACCGACGGAAAAGCCTGCCTCTCTCACATTGGGGGCAGCAGGAGGGGTCGAGCCGGGGTTGCAGATCGCGGCACGTGGCGCCTTTGGTTGCCATCCATGGCAACCACCGTTGAGCTCGGTGTTGGGCCCGGTATTGGGCCCGGTATTGGGCTCGGTGTCGGCTTGGCGGCGACTAGCCGCTGTTCAGGCGACGATCGGACCGGATGAGGTCGTCGGTCTCGCGGACGCGGAGGGGCAGATTGCCCCGTATGGTTCGCGGTCTCCGCTACGCCTGGTACCGTGGTCGTGGTGAGACGGGCACTGTCGTACACCCTGGGCTGCCTGGTCGGGATCGCGACCGTGATCGCGCCCGCACCGGTCGAGGCCAAGCGTGACAAAGGTCCGGTGCAGATCACGCCAGACAAGCCAAAAGGTAAGGATCGGCGACGTGCCCGCCGGGCCGATGTGGATCGCTCCGAGGCCGGCACGCGCCGGGGAGTGCTCGAGCTGACGCTCGGCTCGGTGGTAGGGGCGACCGCGGGCCTGCTGGTGGGGCGAGGTGCCTGGGAGATCGTCCAGGCCCGTCGGATCGAAGAAGAGTGCGCCATGGGCAGCCTGGCCATCGAGTGCTCCTTCGCTCGCCCCGGTCGCCAGGGGCGGATCGCCGCGGGCCTGAACTTTGGGTTTGCCGGCGTGCTCGGTCTGGCCTCGGGGTTCCTGCTCGTCCGCGGCATTCGGATCCATCGTGACTGGCGCGAGTGGCAGGCACGTAACGCCCGGCTCTCGGTGCAGCCCTGGGCGTCGACCCGCCGACGCAGCGGCGGGATGTCGCTGCGCCTGCGGTTTTGAGCGCACGCCCGGCAGCTCGGTGCCGGATCAATCCACCGGATCAATCCACCGGATCAATCCACCGAGTAGAGCTTGAGCCGCTTGAGTCGCTCCCGGAGCGAACGCCGGCTGGTGCCCATGCGCTGGGCGGCGTGCGTGATGTTGCCGCTGGTCTCCGACATGACCCGGCGCAGATAGTGGCGGTCGAGCTCCGAGTGCGCTTCGTGGTACGGCAGGACCAGCAGCTCCTCCATGCCCATCAGCTCCCCGCGATCGTAGATCGCCAGGTCGTCCCGATCGATCCGCGGCCCCGGGTTGAGGTGGAGCGAGTGCTGGATCACGTTGCGGAGCTCGCGAACGTTGCCTTGCCAGCGGTGCTCGCGGAGCGCGATGCGGGCATCCTCGGTCAGCTCCCGGGGCGCAACCCCCTTGCGCTCGGACTGCTCGGCGACGAAGTGCGCCGCCAGCAGCTCTACGTCGCCCCCGCGCTCACGCAGCGGCGGAAGCTCGATGACCGCTTGGGCCACCCGAAAGTAAAGATCCTCGCGAAAGGACTCGGCGGCGACCAGCTTGGGTAGATCGGCCCGTGTACAGGCCACCACGTGGACGTCGACCCGTTGGCCCGAACCCCGTGGGCGTACGGGGACCTCCCGGTAGTCGAGCAGCCGCAGCAGGCGAGGCTGGCGGTCCCGCGGGAGATCGGCCAGCTCGTCGAGCACCAGCATGCCGCCGTCGGCTTCGATGAACGCATCTTCGAGCCGGTTGGGCGTGAGGCTGCCGCAGTCCACCATCACCAAGGGGCCGCTGCGGCCCGAGCGAAGATAGAGCGATTGCGCCGCCAGCGTCTTGCCCGAGCCGGTCTCCCCGGTGATGAGCACGTTGATCGGGCTACAGGCCACCGCGTCGAGCTGCGCAAAGATCTCGCGAATTGCCGGGCTGTCGCCCCACATTCGCTCGAAGCGATCGTCGGCCGACACCGGGACCTCCTCTTCTGTTGCCTCCATCAGCTCGAAGGTCACGTCGCCAGTGGAGAATCGATCCCCCTTGCGAAGCTCCACGTGGAAGATCTTTCGATTCCCCAGCAATGTCCCGTTGGTGCTACCGAGATCTCGTAGCTCTACGCCATCACCTCGGACCTTCAGCTCCACGTGCAGCGCGCTGACCGAGGGATGGGCCACGGTAAGGTGGCATGCTCGGCTACGCCCGACCCTCACACAGGGGACGGTGAAGACCTTTGGTTCTCCCGGTTGCGGCCCGTCGAGACGGCGCAGCTTGAGCCTTCTCAGCTTACGAATGACCGTAGCCGCCTTTCCGGTTCTCCTCGTTGCGTCCGTCGGATCTACCGTATCGGTCATGGGGTCAATGAATATCATGTGAGTTCTACTCGATGTTAGTGGGTGTGTTAATACCAGCAGTGTGCACCGCGAAGTGGTACTCGGGCGCATAATTCGAGCAGTATCGTCCAACCAGGTGAGGATCAGGAGCGTTGCAATCGGGTTTACTGGAACTCGCTGGATCGGTGAACCGGATACTCGGGGTCGCAAGTGTGATTCCTCGAATTCGGGGCCTCCTCCGTCCGACCCATGGAAGACCGAGGACCAAGCCCCACGGGGGACCGAACGGGCGATGAAGGGAGCGCTCCCCCTAATCTGCCGGATCCCGTAGGGGCGCTGGAGAGGCAGGATGGAACGTTTCGGTCCGGGAAATGTCATGATGCGGGGTATTTGTAGGGGGGAGCGTCGGTGCTAGACCGGCCGGGGACCGATCTCTCGGTCCTGGTGATGACCCATCCGTCCGATCTCGATCCCGCGGCCCGGCCGAGCCCGGGTGTACCGAACCCCGCGGGGTACGAGCTGGTTCAGCGGTTGGGAGCGGGGGGCATGGGCGAGATCTGGGCGGCGGTACGGGTTGGATCCCACGGCGCGATCAAGCCCTGCGTCGTCAAGATGATCCGCCCCGAGCTCGCCGAGCAGCCCCGTTATCGGCGCTTGTTCGAGGCGGAAGCCCGGGTGGGGATGATGCTCGGCCATCCGAACATCGTCTCGGTGTTCGACGTGGGGGTCGTCGGCCAGCAGCTGTTCATGGCCATGGACTGGGTGGACGGCGTGGATCTCCGCGAGTTCTGGTCCCGAGCCCAGCAGGTGAGCGGTCGACCCATGGCGGTGGACGACGCCGTCTATATCGTCGGCGCCTTGCTCGATGCCCTCGACCACGTGCACGGTGTGGACATCATGGATGTCCAGTACATCCAGCATATGCAGCATATGCAGGGGCCGAGCGTCGTGCACCACGACGTCTCGCCGCGGAACGTGATGATCGGCTCACGAGGCGAGGTCAAGCTGATGGACTTTGGTCTGGTCGGTCTGCGGGGCGATCCGGGGGAGGGCAGCGCGCCGGGCTTTCGAGGCACGCTGCGCTATCTGTCGCGTGAGCAGGCGCGCGGTCGAGCAGAGCCGGCGTCCGATCTGTTCGCGGTCGGGGCGATCCTCCACGAGTTGCTCGAGGGGCGAAAGTTCCGGCACGCCTGTACGGGTGAGGACATGCTGATGACCGAGATCCTCTTGGGCGGGATCCCCACGTTGGAGCGGACGATTCCCGAGCCGGTCGAATCGCTGCGTCGCGGCCTGCTCGAGCCTCGGCCCGAGTTTCGGGTCAAGACGGCCGCGCGGGCGCTCGCTCGCCTGGAGGCTTGGTCCGAGTACCGCGGGGGTCGCCGTCGCCTGGAGGCGCTCTACCGCGAGGCGATCGGCGATCCCCGACCCGGTCTGACGCGGTTGCGGTCGCTTGCCGAGCATGGAGCGTGGCTCGACGCGCTGTCCGTGTCGATGGACGAGATCACGCGGATCTGGTCCGCTCGAGCACCCACCGTGGGCGAGGGGGGTGGCTCGCTCGGCGCGTGGTCGACGAGCGTGGCCAGCGGCACTCGCCCGACACCGAGCGAGCGGACCAAGAGGCTGTGCGAGGTGTGAGCTCGGAGGACCAGCAGGAGGACCAGCGCCGTGTGGTGGGCCGAGGCCGGTCCTGCTAGCCTGCGGGCTCGCGACATGCTCGGGTTGTTCAAGAAGTTCAAGCAGCACGTGGTCGTGATCACCGGTGCAGGGTCGGGGATCGGTCGCGCCACGGCCATGGCGTTTGCGCGTCAGGGAGCTCGTCTACACCTGGTCGACATTCACCAGGGTCGGGTGGAGGAAGTGGCAGCCGAGGCTCGGCTCGCGTGCCCCGAAGCCCACGCCCACGTGGTCGATGTACGCGATGCCGAGGCCATGGAGCGCCTCGCTGAGGCGATCTATGCCCGCCACTCCCGGGTCGACGTGCTGGTCAACAACGCGGGGGTGGGCCACGGCGCCCTGGTGCACGAGACTACCCTCGAGGACTGGCGGTGGGTCTTCGACGTCAACCTGTGGGGGGTCGTCCATGGGATCCATGCCTTCGTGCCTCGGCTGATCGATCAGGGGGGCAACGCCCACATCGTCAATACCGCCAGCATCGCCGGCCTGGTCGGCGTGCCCTCCATGGCCCCCTACACCGCCAGCAAGTTTGCGGTGGTGGGCTTGTCCGAGGCGCTCGGCGCCGAGCTGGCCCCGCACGACATTCGGGTCACCGCGATCTGCCCCGGGGTGATCTCCACCGACATCATCCGTGCTGGCCGGATCGAGGGGGCGGTGGGCGAGCGCAAGCGCCAGGTGATGAATCTTTACGAGAAGCTGGGGCTCCCCCCCGAGCGGGTGGCTCGCGACATCGTGCGCGCGGTTCGTCGCGGCGATCCGCTGGCGACCACCCTGGGGGCGAGCTACTCCGTGCTCATGCTGCGCAAGCTCTCTCCTCGCCTTTATCGCGCGACGGCCCGGTTTGCGCTGGGTCGGATCCTTGGAGCAGATCGCTCGTGACTGGCGCTCTGGGGAACTCGTGGTGAAGCCCTCGGGCGGTCGGAACGTCGTCGGTGCGGCGCGGTGCGGCGCCCGGCAGCGCTTGCTCGGGCGTCGAAGATTGTAGGGTGAATCCGACAGCCTGGGGGGATCGACCCATAGCCACGCATCTACACGATGCTCCGGACGATGCTCCGGCGACGTGAATTTGCTGGGCTTTTGGGTTGGCGCCGCGGCTGCATTGGTTCTGGGAGTCCCTGGAGGAACCCACCGATGACCACAACCATGCCGGCCACCATCGTTACCAACGACCTCGACACGCTTCGCGACCATCTACGGCCATACGTCCGGGTTGCCCTGGCGTTCACGCTTTCGCTCTCCCTTGGTTGCGCCGATGATGACGCCGAGCCGGGGCCTGCGGGCCCGGAGCAGGGCGGCGACACCGGCGATTCCGGCGATATCGGCGATACCGGCGATTCCGGCGATACCATCGACGACCAGGATTCGAGCACCGACACGGGTCTTCCGGGTGAGGAACCGCCTGCGCCCCTCGAGCTCGAGCCCAGCACGCCCCCCATCGACGTCCCGGCCGGCGTCACCTTCTACGAGGACGTTCAATACGGCGACGACCCCCGGTTCAACGCCTTCGATATCTTCGTGCCCGAATCCGATGCGCCCACGCCACTCATCCTTTACATCCATGGTGGCGGCTTCGACGGCGGGGACAAGCGCAGCGCGTACGTATCAAGCGCCAACGAGATCCGGCAATGGCTCAGCGAAGGGGTCGCGTTCGCGACGATCAACTATCGGCTACTCGAGCACAATGACCCCGAAGGGGTGATCAAGCCGCTGAGCGACAGCCGGTACTGTCTGCAGTTCATCCGCTACCACGCTGCCTCGCTGAACATCGCCCCGGAGCGCGTCGCGCTCTTTGGCGGCTCGGCCGGGGCCGGCACGAGCCTTTGGATCGGTGCCAGCCCGGACATGGCCGACCCCATGGCCGACGACCCGGTCGAGCAGATGTCGACGCGCGTGTCGGCGGTGGGCGCTCGGGCCACGCAGGCCACGTATGACCTCGTTCGCTGGGAGACCGACGTGTTCATCGAGTACGGAACCACGTTCGAGGACCTGACCCTCACGCTCCCGGAGCTCACCCCGTTGGTGCAGTCCTTCTACGCGCTTGGCGAGCGGAATCGCGAGCAGACGCTCGCCGCCCTCTATAGTCCCGAGATCGAGGACTACCGGCAATCCGTCGACATACTCGCCATGCTCGATAGCGACGACCCCCCGATCTGGATCGAGAGCACGGGGGGGGCCGGTGCAGATCTTCCGCCGGGTCCGCCCGAGAACACCGGGGCACTCTACCACCACCCCAACCACGGTCGCGAGGTCCGCGAGGCGGCGATGGCGGCGGGTATCCCGGTGGTCGCGAACCTGCCCGCCCTGGGGATCGTGGACGACGAATTCCCCAGCCTGGTGGAGTTCATGCTCGACGCGGTGCAGTAGGCCCCTCGTCACCCCGCGGGTCTTGCCCCCGCCATCGGGACCGTGCCCCCGAGTATAGTCACCTCAACTCGAGGACCGGGGCAGACAACCGATGAGTGACGAAGGCATGAGCCGCGGGGGCGGCGTTCCGACCACGCGAGGGGTTCACCACGGGCGGCTAGGGGACGAGGCTCTCGATGCACGCCTGTCGGTGGCCCTCGATGCGGCCCGAGCCGCGGGGGCGTGCCTGCTCGGAGCGTTCGAGGGGGCGCTCGAGATCCAGACCAAGTCGTCCGAGGCCGACCTGGTCACCCAGGCCGATCGTGAGGCCGAGGTCGTGGTGCTTAGCCGCCTGCGGGCGGCCTTTCCCGAGGATCGCCTCGTGGCCGAGGAGTCCGGTGGGGTCGCGTCCGATCGTGGTCCGTGCTGGTACGTCGACCCCCTCGACGGCACCACCAATTTCGCCCATCGCTTCCCCCATTTCAGCGTGTCGATCGGCCTGTACGACGGTGACGAGGGATTGCTGGGCGTCGTCTACGATCCCACGCGCGACGAGATGTTCTGTGCGCGCCGGGGCGGCGGTGCCTGGCTGCGTTCGCCCCGGCACGAGCGGCGGCGTCTGCGGGTGACCGAGACCGAAATGTTGTCGCGGAGCCTGCTGGCCACCGGCTTTGGCTACGATCGCGGGCGCGGGGCCAATGTAGACGAGTTCGGGCGTCTGGTACGGCAGGTCCGGGGCGTGCGCCGGGCTGGGAGCGCGGCGCTCGACTTGGCCTACGTGGCCGCGGGTCGGCTCGACGGATATTGGGAGTATCACCTGCAGCCGTGGGACTGGGCGGCCGGTGTGGTGCTGGTGCGCGAGGCGGACGGCCGGGTGCAGACCATGCACGGGGAGCCGTGGACGCTGCGCGGGCCCAGCGTGTGCGCATCGGGGGACCGACTACGGCAGCCGCTCCAGCAGGCACTGGTCGGCGCACGATAGCCGCTCGCGGTGAGACTCTCGCGCGGTGTGGGTCGTCGGTTAGGGTGACTGTCGACGACCTGCTACGCTCGCCGAGCACATGAGGATACCGAGACTCGCCCTACCATCTTGCCTTGCTTGTCTTGTCCCTGGGTTGGCCGCATGCCCGGGTGACGATGGAGCCATCGACGACCCTACTGCAACTACTGACGGTGATGATACCACCACCACCATGAGCTCGATGACCGTCGATCCCACGGCGGTCGATCCACCTACGAGCACGGGCACGGGCACGAGCACGAGCACGAGCACGGACACGGACACCGGTACCACGGCCAGCCTGGATTCGACCGGCACTTCGGGCAGCACGACCGCCGGAGACGACCCGACCAGCAGCACGACCACCGGTGAGTGCCTCGATGGCGAGATCCTGTGCGACGGCGAGTGCATTGATCCACTCACCGATCCCGACTACTGCGGAGCCACCGACGACTGCATGGAGGCCAATGCGGGCACCATGTGCGGCGGGGACCAGGAGTGCGTCAACGGGGCGTGTGCCTGCTTGGTCGGCGTCTTGTGCGATGGCGTGTGCATCGATCCCCAGACCGACCCGCTGTACTGCGGAGCGTCTGGTGACTGCATGGGCGCCAACGCGGGAGAGATCTGTTCGCCCGCGGCCGAGTGCGCTGGTGCGGTCTGCGACGACACCTGCGACAACTGCGGGTTCGAGACCGGCGACTTCACCGGCTGGACCGTCGTGGATCTGGCGGATCCTTACCTCGCCCTGGCCGTGGACCCTGGCGGGTACGCGGATGGGATCTTTGGTTCGTTCACCACCACGCCGACCGAGGGCGGGTTCTGTGCGGTTACCGGCTTCGACGGCGGCGGGCCCGGCACGATCGAGCTCGGACAGGACATCACCCTCGCCGCTGCCCCGGCCGCCGATCTTCTGTTCGACTATCGCGCGGGCTGGGATCTCGCGTCGTTCGGCGCCATGGTCGATCGTACCTTCGAGGTTCGCATCGAGCCCGCGGGCGGAGGCATGCCGATGGACACCATCACCGTCCTGACCGCCCCGGCGGGCAACCTGACCGCCGACACGGGTGATCTTCAGGGGATGATCGATCTGAGCCTCTACGCGGGGCAGACGATCTTCATCCGCTTCGTGTTCGACGTGCCCGAGGCGTTCAGCGGGCCGGCGCTGGCCCAGCTCGACAACGTGCGGATCGTGCCGCAGTAGGCGGCTTCCGGTCGATGGCCACCTGCTCCTTCTTCGTGACTGCCCCTCGCGGGCTGGCCCCGCTGCTCGCCGACGAGCTGCGGGCGCTCGGGGCTCGCGTGGTTCGCGAGGATGCGGGCGGCTGTCGCGTGCGGGGGCCGCTGTCGTTTGGGTACCGGATCTGCATGTGGTCACGCTGTGCCAATCGGGTGCTGCTGCACCTGGCCGATCTCGCGGTGCCCGATGCCGAGGCCCTCTACGAGCAGGTGCGGGATCTGCCGTGGGAAGAGCACCTGTCGGTCGAGTCTACGCTGGCCGTCGACTACGTGGCGGTGCGGGCCGCGGTGGAGCACCGTCGCTTCGGCATGCAGCGGGTCAAGGACGCGATCGTCGACCGCTTCCGCGACCGGCAGGGCCGACGTCCTTCGGTCGATCCCCGCGAGCCGGATCTACGGGTCAACGTCTTTGCTCGCGGTGGCGGCTGTAGCGTGTCGATCGATCTCAGCGGCGAGAGCCTGCACCGTCGCGGCTATCGGCGTGAGCACGGCGCGGCCCCGCTCAAGGAGAACCTGGCCGCCGCGCTGCTGCACTGGGCCGGCTGGCCGCAGCTGGCGGCGCAGGGCGGGGCCTTCGTCGATCCCATGGCGGGCGCGGGCACGCTGGCTATAGAGGCCGCGTGCATGGCCGACGACATCGCCCCGGGGCTGCGACGCGACCGCTGGGGTTTTTCGCGTTGGCGTGGCCACGACGCGCCGGCGTGGAGGGAGATCCGACGCGAGGCCGAGCTGCGTGCCGAGGCGGGGGCCCGCGCCACGGGCCCCGAGATCTTCGCCTACGACGGAGACGCCGACGTGGTCGAGCGCGCGCGCACCAACGTGGGTCGCGCGGGGCTGGGGGGTCGCGTGGTCACCGAGGTTCGCCCGCTGCGGGCGTGGGTCCCGGGCCAGGCGCCCGCGCATGGACTGCTGGCGCTCAACCCTCCCTATGGGGAGCGCTTGGGCGACAAGGCCGACCTACGCGGGCTCTACGGTCGGCTCGGGCGAACCTTGCTGCGCTGCTTCCCCGGGTGGCGCGGCTTGGTGCTCACCTCCGATGACGCTTTGCGCCACGCGGTGGGGCTGGTCCCCGAGGACAGCCTGGCCGTGGACAACGGACCGCTGCGCTGCACGGCGCTGCGCTATGCCCTGCCTCAGGCCCGCGACGCCGAGCCGGAGGCCCCGGTCTCCGCTCGTCGAATGACCGACGTCGATCGGGTCGCGGCGGCGCCCTTTGCCAATCGCCTGCGCAAGAACCTCCAAAAGCGCGAGCGCTGGGCTCGGCGCGAAGGGGTGAGCTGCTATCGGCTCTACGACGCCGACGTCCCCGAGTTCAACGTCGCGATCGATCGCTACGATCGCTGGCTGCACGTGCAGGAGTACGAGGCACCTGCTCGGGTCGACCCGCGGCTCGCGGCCCGTCGTCTCGACCTGGTGGTGGCCGTGCTCCCCGAGCTGGCCCGGGTGACGCCCGAGCAGGTGGTGCTCAAGCGCCGCCGCCGTCGCCAGGCTCGCGTGCAGTACCGTCCGCTGGCGCAGACCGGCCACCGGCTGCAGGTGGAGGAGGGGGGGCATCGTTTTTGGGTGAACCTGCACGACTACCTCGACACGGGGTTGTTCCTCGACCATCGGATCACGCGGCGGTGGATCGAGCAGCGGGCTCGGGGCAAGCGGGTGCTCAACCTCTTTGCGTATACCGGTAGCGCCACCGTCTACGCTGCCGCGGGCGGGGCGGCCAGCACCACCACCGTTGATCTATCCAACACCTATCTGGACTGGGCTCGGGCCAACCTCGAGCTCAACGGGTTCGAGGTCGGGGAGCGCCATCGCCTGGTGCGGGCCGACGTGGTGCGGGAGCTTCCGCGCGATGAGAGCGAGTACGATCTGATCTTCCTCGATCCGCCCACCGTCTCCACCTCCAAGGCCATGGAGCAGCGCTTCGAGGTGGAGCGCGACCACCCCGAGCTCATCGCCGCCGCCATGGCCCGGCTGGCCGCGGGCGGGGAGCTGCTTTTTTCCACGAACGCGCGGCGCTTTGACCTCGCCGATGCGGTGAGTGAGCGCTTCAATGTCGAGGATCTGACCGCGGCCAGCCTGCCGCCGGACTTTAGCCGTCGGCCGCCGGCGCACCGGCTGTGGCGGGTGAGCGGCAAGGGTCACTTGTGAAAAGAGTGAAGCGTAGGTCACGCGGTTGGGCGGCCGCCGGGCGAGGGGGCGTGGGGTGCCCGGACCTCCAAGCTTCGCTCCGAACATGCTGGCTCCCTCTTTCGTCGTCGGCTCACAGAAGCCGTCCTTTAAAGAGCGCTCTTTTCGCACGTTGCCCTACGCTGACTTTGGATAACCGGCCCGTGGGCCGGTCACGGGCCCCAATCGTAGAGAACTGCCTGTGAGTGCAGTGGCTGAAGGGGTAGACATGTCCATATGTTCAGAGGCTGCTCGAGAGCTCTCGCGGAGTTCATGCGTTAGCCAAGTAATATCAATATTTTAAATGACGATAGGAGCCAGACGGAGCCGGCCATTCTCGTGATTCAATGATTTTGGGGTCACACGACAGTCTCTTGAATGCCTATTAGCAAGTGTTCGACTGAGGCGACGTAGAAGGGGGTTCGGGGGGGGTCGACTGATGGTCAAAAAAATTGAGAGAGAGTCGGTAAGAAAAACGGGCGATCATGCCAATCATGGAACGTTCGAGTCGGGAGTCGAGAGCCGGCTAGAATCGCCCCCGTCACCCTTCATCAAGGGATTCTCGTCAATGCCGCTCGATGATCCCAAACGTGTCGTTGTGGTAACACGTAAGCTCGTTGAAGAAGGGCTCGGCCCCGACCCCATCGCCCGCGATAGGCTAGGTCGTGCCGTGATAGCCTGTGCGGAGAAGGAGGTGGTAAAGATCTTACGGCGCTGGCCTGCCGCGTATGGGCGCCACTTGGTCCCGGAGATGACCCAGGATGTTGCTCTATATCTATACAGCAATGATGCATTCTACCTGAGGTATTGGGACGATCGCAAGGGCTCATTCAAACGCTACCTGGAGGTCGTCGCCAAAGGGCTGATCCACCGCCGGTTCAATCAATTTCGGGGCAACCCCGCGGCCTTGGACCTCGTAGAAGAAGATTGCCTCGAAGCGTATCGTGCGAATTTGGTGCAGATCGAACACGAAATGGAGTATCAGATCGCGCTCAGCCGTTTGTGGGAGCACATCGATGCGAAGTGTTCCCCCCTCGACAAGAAACGCTTCCGTGCGCGGTTCATCGAATGCAAACCGTTCGAGGAGATCGCCAATGCAGAGGGAATCGATGTGGGTGCCATGC
>JBCCWC010000006.1:0-155186 GCA_039194325.1 Myxococcota bacterium | reverse complement strand
CGTACAGACCGTTGCTGTTGGTCTGGGTCTCGCGCGTGCCCTGCAAGCAAGAGCACTGGAGGATCACCAGCGCCTCGGCGAGGCGCTCCTTGGTCTTCTTGTTGGTGATGACACCACTGATCGTGCCGTTGGAGGCAGCCTGTGCGGTGGTGGGCACGAGGAACGTGGCCACCGCAAGCGGCGCCGCGGTGAGCAGGCCGAGCGCGAGCGCGGCATGCGAAAGGGCCCGAGGGCGCAAAACGTCGAACACTGTAGATGTCCCCCCGCGAGGTGATCTGGGCCGATCCTGGGCCCGACACCGGATGATCGCGCTCCCGGCACGGGGTCGCAAGGGTGTTGGGACGAACGCCGATCTCCCTGCCCAGCGCGGCGCGGCGTCAGGAGCTCGTCGGGGACTCTCGCACCAGGACCGCCCGGGTGTAGAGCAGAACGAACCCTTGGCGCTGTACATTGTGCTGGGAGCGAGATCCGGGCAAGACGGTCACCACGGCCAGATCGCAGCTCGCCCGCATGGCTTCGTGCAGGCGTGCTCGTAGCAAGGCCGTCTGGATCCCGTGGCGCCGATGCGCGGGGACGGTGGCGGCCCCGCACAGCAGGGCCTGCCGCTGGGAGATCCACAGGCCGCCGCCACCGGCTGGTTCGCCCCTCCGCCGAGCGAGGTACCGGACGAAGCCGGGTGTCGAGGCCATGTCGCCGATGACTCGTTCGAGGGCCTCGCGGGGAAACTCTTCGTGAGACGGCACGCCTTGGCGATCGGGGTGGACGAACCCGGTCACCAGCGCATCGAGCCAGACGTTCAGCTCATCCTCGCCACAGGGGGCGATCTCCACGTCGTCGTCGATGGCCCCCCAAACCTCGCCAGGGGTGTCGTCAGGAGCATCACCCGGAGCTTCCGAAGACAGCGGTCGTCCCAGCACGTGCTCGAAGCCGGTCAGGGCGTAGCCGCGGGCGACGAGCACGGGCAAGATCGACGGATCGGCCAGGGTCGACAGCTCGACCTGAACGGGGAGCCCGGCGCGGGCGAAGGCTTGTTCGACCGGCTCGAATGCGGCCCCGAGCTCGGTCCCGTCGACCGGCCCCGCGAACCCGAGGCCAACGACCTTGTTGAGGGGGGAGCCAGCGCCGGCGATCGTGGCCACGCCCCCGGCGATCCGCTCGACCCAAGTCGTCGCTTCGGGGCGGCGGCGCGCGGTCGCGGCGGTGCATTCGGCCATCAGCTGGCCCTGGGCCGCCTCGATCCGAGCGGCGAGCTCGATGTCGGCGAAGAGCATGGCGGTGCAGTGCTCAGAGCCCGCGGGTCCAGGCCATGCGCTCGCGAGGGTTCCACAGGATCGGTCGCGTCCTGACCGGCCCTACCTCGAGCTCGCCGTCGTCGCTCTGGACCAGGGCCAGGAAGCGCTGTCCGGTCAGCAAGAACTCGTGGGACAGCTCGGAGATCAACCCCACCAGTGAGTTGAAGCCCTCTCGATCTTCCTCGGCCATCCGGTGGGCGCCCGGGAGCACCAAGGCGATCCCTCCTTCGGAGGGCACGTCGAGCTCCGACAGGGCGTCGCGGAGGTTGTCGAGGGTGGGCTCGTAGTTCTCGGGGAAGCCGAGCTTGAGTCGAGCCTCGAAGTGAAAGCCGTCGACCGAGTCGAGAGTCTCCTCGTCGAACTGGATCACCTCGTAGCGCTCGAGCGCGAACCATGCGAGATCCTCGCCGAGGATCTCGTGCTGGTAGTAGAGGGCGACTCCTCCTTCGGCGAGGATCTCGAAATCCAGACGGTTGCAGTCCTCGGGGTGGAAGACGGCCACGTTGGCGCCAGGGTACCACCGCCCCCGGTGCACCCCTAGCAACCGCCGAAACGGTGATTTCCTCGGGTGATCTTCAGGCAGCCCGCTCGACGGGGTCCCCGGGGGGGAGCCGATGCAGTCGGCCGGGCATGCCCCCCAGCGGGCGAAGGGTGACCTGCGGGTCAAACCGGACGCGCTGGGGGTCGAGGATCTCGACCGAGTAGCGCTGGAGCACGGTGGCCAGGATGATCGTGGCCTCCATTCGGGCGAAGTGGTTGCCGATGCAGATCCGTGGCCCCGCTCCGAATGGCAGGTAGGCGTGCTTGGGGCGGCCCTCGGCGCGCTCGGGGGCAAAGCGTTCGGGGTCGAAGCGTTCGGGGTCATCCCACTGGCCGCGGTGCCGGTGAATCACCCAAGGGGACACGCCCACGATGGTGCCCGCGGGCACGCGCCACGGGCCCAGCCGGTCTTCGGCCAGCGCTTGGCGCTCGACGATCCACACCGGGGGGTGGAGCCGCATGGACTCGTCGATCACCTGGCTCGTGTAGGTGAGCGTGGGCAGATCCTCGAAGCTCGGGGCTCGCCCGCCGAGCACGGCCCGGGCCTCGACCCGCACGCGCTCGGCCACCGCGGGGTGCTGGTGCAGCAGCTTGAAGGTCCAGCTCATGGCATTGGCGATCGTCTCGTGGCCGGCCATGAATAGGGTCATCACCTCGTCGCGGAGCTGCTGGTCGCTCATGCGCTCGGTGCCGGTTTCGTCGGTGGCGGCCATCAGCATGCCCAGCACGTCGTCGCGAGGCTCACCGCGGCGACGCTGCTCGATGATGTCGTGCACAATCGCGTCGAGTTGGCGCTTGGCTCGGGCGAAGCGGAGATTCGACGGGGTGGGCACCCAAAGGGGGATCCGCACCAGGGCTTCGGCGTAGTCGTTGGCCTTGTGCAGGCAGGTGGTGATCACCGGTCCGAGTGCGCCGAGATCTTCGCCCAGATCGGCGCCGAAGAGCGTGCGACCCACGATGCGCATGGTCAGCTGCATCATCTCGTCATGGATGTCTGCCTCGGGGCGGGGGCGGCGATCCCAGTCGTCCAGCCGCTCGCCGACGCAGCGCGCCATGGTGTCGGCCAGCCCCGCCAGGCGCTGGCGATGGAACGCGGGCTGGACCAGCTTGCGTTGCCTTCGCCAATGCGTGCCTTCGCTGGTGACCAAGCCATCGCCCAGCACCAGGCGCAGACCCTGGTAGCTGCGGCTCTTGACGTAGTTGCGGTGATTGCCCACCAGCACGTGATGGGCCATGGCAGGGTCGGCCACCGAGAGAAAACGGATCGGCCCCACGCGAAAGCAGACGGCATCGCCCAGCTGCTCGTGGGCCCGAACGAGCGCGGTCAGCGGATCGCGGAGCAGGCCGAGGTGGCCGACCAGGGGGAGCCCACGGGGACCGGGGGGCAGATCCACCGCGGGCGGGGCCTCGCAGGAGGAGGTCGAAGAATGTGAGGCTGTCCTCATATTTGACAATAACGTGAGGGCATCCTCAGATTTTGTCGAGTGGCTGCGCGTAAGTCATCGACTCGTGGGCGCAAGAAGGCGGCTGAGGGTGCTTCGGCGTTGCCGACCCGGCGCCGCCCGACCCAAGAGCGCAGTCGGCGCCGGTTCGAGGCCATCGTGAGGGTGGCCGCGGAGTCATTCGCTCGCGTTGGCTTTTCCCAGACCACCATGGAGGGGATCGCCGCGCGGGCCGAGACCTCGATCGGCTCGGTCTACCAGTTCTTTCCCAACAAGCGGGCCGTGTTTCGCGAGGTCGCGCTGCGGTGCTTGGAGCAGTCACGCGAACGCTACGCTGAGTTGCTGGGCCCCGCTCCGCTCGCGCAGCCCTGGAACGTGCTGCTGGAGCGCTTCATCGACGGTTTTCACCGGCTGCACGAAGGCAGCGTCATCATGCAGGCGATCTGGCGCAACCTCGAGCTTTACGGTGAGTACGCCGAGGCCGACCAGGCGTTGCTCCGCGAGCTGGTGGATGCGACCGCGACGCTCTTTGCCGGGTGGGCGCCCGACATGGCGGTACCGCAGCGGCGGGTGGTGGCTACCATGGTCGTCAATACGGTCGCCACCATGATCCTGGTGCTCGTGCGTGAGGAGGATCCGGCGGTCTGCGACGCGATCGTCCGTGAGACCAAGCGAATGCTGGTGCGCTACCTATCGGAGCCCCTGGGTGAGCCAGCGCAATGAGAGCGGTCGACCGGGCGTCGCGACTCGCTCCTCGTGGCTGGGCCATGATGGGCCATGCGGGTGAGATTGCCTCCTGCCGCCGAGCGGCTCCTCAAGTTTGCACGCACGAAGGTCTGGGCTCAGACCCAGATGCCGGATCTCGACCAGCTTCACGCGGCCGGGGGGATGTTCTTGATCTCCGCCTACTTGCTGCAGTGCTGGAGCCCCGACATCACCAAGGAGATCCTCATCCACTATGGCGCGGACATTCACCCCGAGGCTTGGCCCGTAGGCCCCAACATCACGATCCACGAGTCGGGCCCGAGCTACGCCAACCTGAGCATCGGCGCCTACTCGCACGTCGGTCGCCAGGCCTTTCTCGATCTCACCGATCGACTCATCATCGAGGACAGCGTCTCGGTGGGCATGCGGGCGATGATCCTGACGCACCTCAACCTGGGCGAGTATCCCAACAAGCCCACCGCTCGGCTGATCCCCAAGAAACAAAAGCCCACGATCTTGCGGCGGGGATGCTCGGTGGGGGCGGGCTGTGTGGTGCTGTGCGGCGTGGAGATCGGCGAGGATGCGGTGGTCAACGCCGGGGTCGTGGTCGATCGTGACGTACCCCCGGGAACGATCGTGACCAGTAGTCGCCAAAAGCCGGACTACCAGATCCCCGAGCGGTTCCTTCAAAAGTTCCGCAAGGCCGGTGCGTGATTCGCACGACGAGCGGATGCCCCAGCACTGGTGGCTGGAACTACGGCTGGAACTGCGGCTGGAACTGGATGAGCAAGGTCGTTGCTTGTACGTGAAGGTGCGAGCAGGCACTCGTCTCAGCCCGTCCATCCGGCGGGTTCGTAACCGGGACATGGTGGATGGCGATCGAGCATCGGACGGCTTGTTCCCCTAGTCGTTCGGGAGCTCATATGATGATGAGTCCGATGTCCCATGCGATGTCTCCCACGAACGCCGTGCCGTCCACGATCGAAACGATGAAGACCGTGTCGGCGTCGCAAGCGCCGTCTGTGGACGAAGCCCTGGACCAGACCTGGGTCGCGCCATCCTCTGGGGACTCCATGGATCCCGCGGTCGACGGCACCCTGGTGGGGCGGACCACGGTGCTGCCACGAGTGATCTCGGAGGACCCAGGCTCGCTGCGCCTCGAACCTCACGCGCGCTCGCGCTACTCGGCCAAGCGCCGGCTCGGAGCCGGAGCCATGGGCGAGGTGGAGCTGAGTGAAGACCACGACATCGGCCGTCCCGTGGCCCTCAAGCGCCTGCCTTCGGGGGGCGAGACGCCGGCCACGGTCGCGCGCTTCGTCGACGAGGTTCGCACCATGGGCTCGCTCGACCACCCCAACATCACGCCGATCTACGACGTAGGTCGCGACGAGGATGGCCGCCTATTCTTCACCATGAAGTACGTGGAGGGGCAGAGCCTCGAAGAGCTCATCGACCGGTTGGTGGCGGGGGATCCCAAGGCCCATGCCCAGTTCCCGCTCGCCCGGCGCCTCGACATCTTCGTGGGCATGCTGCACGCCCTCGACTACGCCCACGATCAGGGGATCTTGCATCGGGACGTCAAGCCGGCCAACGTCATGCTCGGCATTCATGGCGAGGTGCGGCTGATGGACTGGGGGATCGCCCGGCGAGACTCGGGGCCGTCGCTGGCGCCAAAGGGGGCCGAGGCCGCGGGCGGTGGTCCCGGGGCATCATCGAGCCCTCGCATGACGCAAGACGGTGCCCTGCTGGGTACTCCGCTCTACATGTCTCCCGAGCAGGCGCGTGGGGATCGGGCGGCGGTCGATCGACGATCCGATCTGTATAGCGCGTTCGTGGTGCTGTTCGAGTTGTTGACCCTGCGCCGCTATGTCCGCAGCGACGACAACGTCTACGCCACCCTCGGAGAAGTGATCGAAGGGCCCGCGAAGCCTCCTTGGTACGATCCGGCCCCTTGGGTGAGTCCCTTACAGCCCCCAGTCCCCATCGAGCTGCGATCCTTCTTGCGCAGGGGCTTGGCGCGCGACCCCGAGGCGCGTCTCCAAAACGCGAGCGAGGCGCTGGTCCTGCTCGAGCACATTCGATCCGGCGAGATCGCCGTGGAGTGCCCCGTTACCTTCTTCAAAGCGCAACAAAATCGCGTGTCGACCTTTGCTGATGCTCGGCCCCGGCTGTTCATGGGGATCATGGCGATGGCGGGGATCGGAGCGGCGGGGCTACTGGCGCTCGCTGGGCTTGGTTTGGCCTCGCTGGCCTGACTGGTCCTTTCGTGTATCGATCGTCACGGGCCGTGGGGGAAGCCCTCGTCCGTGAGACCAGGACCGAGGTCGCGACGTCGTTGCCGGTGCGTAGGATCAGTTGCGGCCCGTCGGGAACCACACGCATGATCGCCCCCATGCGCTCACGAGGCTTCCTTGGCATTTCGATGGCTTGCGTCGCTTCCCTGGTCGTCCCGCTCGCGGGGTGCCTGGGAGACGATACCCCGAGTTTGACAACGTTCGGAGGGGCCGAGAGCGGCAGCACGACGGCGCCGACGAGCACGACGATGTCGACCAATCCCAACACCACGGTCACCGACGCGAGCGACGACGTAATGACCGGGGGAGGGACCGCTATGTCTGTGGACGATACGGCGACGACGGATCCGACCGGTGGCCCGACGACGGACCCGACGGACCCGACGGACCCGACGGACCCGACGGACCCGACGGACCCGACGGACCCGACGGCGGGCTCGGGGAGCTCCACAGGGATCGCCGACGACTGCGGCAACGGAATGATCGACCCCGGCGAAGACTGTGACTCGGCGAACCTGGGGGGGGCGACCTGCGTGGGTCTGGGCTACGACGACGGGGTGCTGGCCTGCGGCAATGCCTGTGCCTACGACGCCAGCGGCTGCTTCACCACCGAGTCGCTCCAAAACGACAACGGCAACTGCGACGCGGCTGAGCTGGGCTGCTTGGGTGGAATGGGCGGCAATCCCCAAGACATGCTCGAGTGCTACCAAACGAGCCTTGTTCCGCCCATCGACGTAATCGAGGTGCAATACTCGATCACGGACGACCAGCCTCTGCCCAGCGCGGTCGATCTGGTCGTCCACGAGTGGGCCGGGCCCGGCAACTCCCCGGGGATGCTGGTTGATATGGTGGCGCTCGATCCGGTCATGGACATCGTGACGGGTCTGCACACATTCACCTTGCCGGCTCCGATCAACGTGGCCACCACGGGTTTTTGCGTGGGACTGCACGGAGAAGACCCGATGGAGGGCTTTCGTGTCGACTTTACCGACGTCGACAACGGGGGCGATAGCTGGTTTCGAGCCGAGAATTGCGGCTTGCCCATGTTCACCGAGGTCTCGACGCTTCCATTGGACGGAGACTTCTGCATTCGGCCCACGGTGACCAGCCCGAACCTATAGCGTCGGGGGGCGCGCGGGTCGACTGCCCGCGATACCGGTGGAGCGGGTACCCCGACCTTCCGGGGTGCTAGCCTGGCCGCCTCATGCTGGATGCCGAACACGACGCCGCGGTGCTCCCCGCGCTCGACGTGGCCGACGTGCGGGCGGCGGCCGAGCGTATTGCCGGCCGCGTCCGCCGAACCCCGGTGCTGCGCGTCGAGGCGCTCGACGCCATGGCGGGGGCCGAGCTGTGGCTCAAGGCCGAAAACCTCCAGCGGATCGGCGCGTTCAAGGCGCGCGGCGCGATGCATGCGGTGGGGCACCTGAGCGAGGCGGAGCGCGCCCGCGGGATCATCACGTTCAGCTCGGGCAACCACGCCCAGGCGGTGGCCCTGGCCGCCCGTAGCTTCGGGTGCAAGGCCACCATCGTGATGCCCACCGATGCTCCCCAGATCAAGGTCGCCGGGGTGCGAACGCTGGGCGCCGAGGTGATCTTCGAGGGGACGCGCTCCGACGAGCGCCGAGCGGTGGCGATGGCGCTGGCCGAGCGCACGGGGGGGGCGGTGGTGCAGCCCTTCGATCATCCCCACATCGTGGCTGGCGCCGGCACGGCGACGCTCGAGCTGTGCGACGAGGTGGCCGCGGCCACCGATGGCGGCACCCTCGATGCCCTACTCATCCCCGTGGGCGGCGGCGGTCTGATCGCCGGGGCGTGCTTGGCCGCGGCCCCCACCGGCGCCAAGATCTACAGCGTAGAGCCCCATGGATGCGATGCCATGGCCCGGAGCCTCGAGGCCGGCGAGCGGGTGGCGGTGCCGCCCGGGCCGACCCTGGCCGATGGTCTCAAGCCCACCATGGTCGGTCGCCTCAACTTCGCAATCGCTCGGCAGCACGTGGCCGGCTCGTTCCGGGTGGGCGACGAGCAGCTAGGGCTCGCGCTGGCCGCCTTGCTGGTGCACGGTAAGGTGCTGGTCGAGCCCTCGGGGGCGGCGGCGCTCGCGGTCGCCCTCCAGGGCAAATTGCCGGAACAGCCGCGTCGGATCGGCGTGATCCTCTCGGGGGGCAACGTGGATCCGTCCCTGGTCGCCCACCTGCTGGGCTCGAACGCGAAAGCCTCTCCATGAACTCGACCACTCGCTTGCTCCGCCCGCTGGCCTGGCTCTCCCTGTCGGCTTCGCTCTTCGCGTGCCCAACCAAGCGCGACGACGACGGTCGCTCGCAGGCCCCGGCGTCGCCGGTCGCGGCCTCGGCCGCCTCGGCCGCCTCGGCTGCCTCGGCTGCCTCGGCTGCCAACGAAGAGCACGAGCGGAGCGAATCGGCGCACCATGTGGTGTTCGCCGATCGCACCAGCCAGGCCTACCTGCTGCTGCTGCTGTCGCCGGGCCCCGAGCCCACCCGCGAGTCGCTGGCCCAGCTGGTCCGCACCACGCTGTCCTCGGCCGAGGACGAGCCCGAGGTCAAGCTGCTGCTCGAGTTGGTGACCACGCAGCCGCGTCCGTCGATGGCCGATCCCTCTTTGACCGCGCAGGAGCGCCAGACCATCCAGCATCAGGACTTGCTGGGTCTACACCTCGACCGGCTACCGGTGGCGGCCGCGGGTGAGGAGCCGCTCATCCCCCTCGAGGCGCTCCGCGATCCGATCTCCACCCGCGAGCTGAGTGAACAAGAGCGAGCGAGCCTCCCCGCTCGTCGGCACGCCCTGATCCTCCGAGCTCACTATCGCAACCGCTACGGGGTTCGTGGCCTGCGCCTGCTGCAAACCCTCGTGCGCATCGTGGCCGCCGATCGCCAGGCGCTGATCCACGATCCCGACACCGGTGAGACCATGAGCCTAGACGCCTTCACCCGGCGCCGTCTCCAGTCCACGGTGGGGAACGTGGCCGACCAGGTGGTGGTGGTGCCGTTCCCCGACCCCCGTCACGGCGAGGGGTTCGTGCGTCTTTCAACCCGGGGCATGCGTCGCTTCGGCAGCGTGGACTTCGAGCTCGATGGCCTACCGCGCGAGGCGGCCGCGCTCGATGCCGCGACCCACCTGCTCTACGGCATGGCCTACCGCATGGTGCGAATGGGCGAGTACGACCGCGAGGGCTATGCGGTCGAGGTGGACGATGTGGTCGCGCTGACCCACGCGGATATAAGCCAGGCCTACGCCGGTCGGTCGGCCACGCTGCCACGCTGCGAAGGCTGCCCGCAGAGCGTCGACGTGCACTTGGTGGAGCGTCCGTCCGAGCCGCATGATCCCGTGGAGCACGTGGTCGCTCGGCTCGTCGCCCCCCGCGAGCGCAGCGATGCGTCCGGCTACGATCATCCGGTCTGGGTTCGCAGCGCCCTGGCTGATCTGCTCGGTGTTCGGTGAATCGTGTAAGGTCTTGCCCGTGACCGAGCAGAGCGAAGCGTCGAGCCCCGAGCCGGCCCCGCTGGTGTGGATCGACATGGAGATGTCGGGGCTCGACCCCGAGTCCTGCCGGATCCTCGAGATCGCCACCATCGTCACCGATGGCGACCTGAACATCCTGGCCGAGGGCCCCGACCTGGTGGTGCACCAGCCCCCGCAGGTTCTCGGGGCCATGGACGAGTGGTGCACCCGCCACCACGGCGAGAGTGGCCTGACCGCTCAGGTTCAGGCCTCGACGACCGACGACGCGGACGCGGAGCGCCAGACCCTCGAGTTCTTGGCCCAGTGGACGCGGGCCGGGGCCTCGCCGCTTTGTGGGAACTCGGTCTACCAGGATCGTCGCTTCATCGTGCGCTATATGCCGAAGCTCGACGAGTTCCTGCACTATCGCCTGGTCGATGTCTCCTCGATCAAGGAGCTGTCGCGGCGCTGGTATCCCGAGATCAAGCCTCCATCCAAGCAGGAGACGCACCGAGCGCTCGACGACATTCGGGAATCGATCGAAGAGCTGCGGTTCTACCGACAGCAGCTGTTTCGGTAGCGTGCGGGCGTGCTCAGGATTCTTGCAGCTTGTCGGCGTAGAATCGCTCACCGCGGACGAGGCGTCCCCGACGGTGGGGGTCGATCCCGGCCTTGCGGCACAGGGCCTCCACGAATTCCCGCGGGTCGGGCAAGCTCTGCCACACCACGGGCAGGAACACCGCCCGCCGATCCCCGTCTGCGAGCACCAGCCCGTCTCGCTCGGGAACCAAGGCTGCGGTGATCGGCTCGAGACCACGCTCGGCCATGGGCTCGGGCTCGGTGAGCACCGAGATCTCGCATCGTAGTCGAGGCAGGTCCTCGGGTCGGGGCGTGTCGGTGCGCGGATCGTGGAGCCCCGCTTGCACCGCGTAGTGGCGCACGGCATCTTGGAGGGAGCGCTCGGGGGCCAGGGTGCCGATGCACCCGACCAGGCGCGCTCCGTCGTGCCACGAGACGAAGACTCGGGTCGGTCGATCCAGCCGTGGATCGTCTGGTGGGTCGCCGGGAGGCCGAGGGGATCGACCCATCGCTCGGCCCAGCGAGTCGCGGGCCAGCGCCAGCAACCAGCGCCGCGTGACCGGAGCGAGCGGGGCGGGGACGACTGGATCCACGGGGCGATGACCGAAGCTCATCCCTACGATCGTGCCTTGCCGCGGCGCCGGGGCCAACACGGGAGGTACGCGGGTAATGGTGGTAGGGTCCCGCTCCGAGATGCTCGTCCTCCGTGGGTCGTTTCGTCGAGTCCTGGTCGGCTGCGCTGCGTTGCTCGTGCTGGGCCTGGGTATGCCCGGGCATGCCGACGAGGGCCAGTGGATGCCCAAGCAGATCCCGCAGCTCGATCCGGCTCGGCTGCGTGACATGGGCCTTGCGATGGAGCCCCGAGATCTCTGGAATCCGGAGGACGGGGGGTTGATGCGGGCAACGGTCAACCTCTCGGGTTGCTCAGCCGGGTTCGTCTCGCCCCGGGGCCTGCTGGCCACCAATCATCATTGTGCCTACGGAGCGATCCAGGCCAACAGCTCCGTCGAGCACGACTATCTACGCGACGGTTTCTTGGCGGCGACCCTGGCCGACGAGCTGCCGGCCAAGGGCAGCACGGTCAAGGTGCTCGTGTCGAGCGAGGACGTCAGCGAGAAGATCCGCACTCTGGCCAAAGCACAGGCCGATCCGGCCGAGCGGGCGCGGGCGGTCGACCGCCAGCGCGCCCAGCTGGTGGCGGAGTGCGAGGCCGCCAGCGCCGGTCACCGCTGCCAGGTGGCCGAGTTCTACAATGGCTACGAGTATCAGCTGCTGCGTTACCTCGAGCTGACCGACGTACGCCTGGTCTATGCCCCACCGTCGGCGATCGGCAACTACGGGGGGGAGCTAGACAATTGGATGTGGCCGCGGCATGCGGGCGACTTTTCGCTCATGCGGGCCTACGTGGGGCCCGACGGCAAGCCGGCGCCCTACGCCGAGGACAACGTGCCCTACGTGCCCGAGCGCCACCTCGAGGTGGGGGCCGAGGGGGTCGGCCCTGGCGATTTCGTCGGGATCTTGGGGTATCCGGGGCGGACCAACCGCTACCTGCCGGCGGTGGAGGTGAAGCGTCAGCTCGAGCAGTTCCTCCCCGCTCGGGTCGCGCTCTATGGAGAGTGGATCGAGATCCTCGAGCGCCGGGGCGCCGCCGATCCGGCGGTGAAGATCAAGGTCGCGGCCAAGCTGCGTAGCTTAGCCAATCGTCACAAGAACGCGCGGGGCATGATCGACGGGATCCGCCGCAACGGCCTGCTGAGCACGCGGCAGGAGGAGGACGAGCGGCTCGCGGCCTGGGCCGCGGAGCAAGGGGAGGACCAAACGGGGGTCCTCGACGGGCTACGAAGGCTCAGCGAGGACCGACGGGCGAGCTTCGACGCGGATTTCTTGCTCGACAACCTTTCGCGCGGGGCGGGGAGCCTGGCCATCGCCATCGACCTGGTGCGACGCGCTCGCGAGCAGGCCAAGCCGGATCTGGAGCGCCGCGAAGCCTACAAGGAGCGAGCGACCAAGCGACTGTGGCAGCGGCAGCAAGGGCGTCTTCGCGACTATGATCGCGGGGTCGACCAAGCCCTGCTCGAGGTCTTGTTCCGGCGGATCGAAGCACTGCCGCCCGAGCGTCGCTTTACCGGGTTTGGGGTGGCAGACATCGCTCGGGCGCTTCGAGCCACCAAGGTCACCGATCCCGCGTTCGTCAAGGAGGCCTTCGATTCGGCCGACGCGGGGACGCTCGCGGCAAGCCGCGATCCCATGCTGGTGCTCGCCCACGAACTGGTCGACGCGCTCGAGGAACACGAGCGAGACGGGGATCGTCAGCGAGGAGAGCGCATGGTCTTGGGGCCGCGCTACTTCGAGATGCTCAAGGCGGTGCGTGGTGGCCCGGTGTACCCCGATGCCAACGGCACCCTGCGCCTGAGCGTCGCCACCGTGCAGGGTTACTCGCCGCGCGATGGCCTGGTGGCTACACCGCAGACGGTGGTGGCCGGGCAGGTCGCCAAGGACACCGGAGCCGATCCCTTCGCGTTGCCTCCGGCGATCAAGGCCGCGGCCGCCGCGGCTCCGCAGACCTTCTGGGCCGACCCCCAGCTCGGCGACGTGCCCGTCGATCTGCTGGCAAACGGCGACACCACGGGGGGGAACTCGGGCAGCCCGGTGATCGATGGTCAGGGGCGCTGGGTCGGGCTCAACTTCGATCGGGTGTGGGAGAACATCGCCGGGGACTATGGCTACAACGTGGAGCGCTCGCGCAACATCATCGTCGACGTACGCTACTTGCTGTGGGTACTCGACGAGGTGGCCGATGCGGGGGCGCTGCTCGACGAGTTGGGCGTGGCCGATCGGCGGGATGCGCCCCCGCGCAAGGCCGTACCGGCCTCGGGTGGACCGGCCTCGGGTGGGCCGACGCGGGGGCCAGCCTCGAAAGGGCCAGCCTCGAAAAGGCCAGTACAGTCGGCTGCGGGCACGCTATCGTCGGGCGAGTCGGCGACCCCGTCGGACGGCCAAGGCTTGGTGGGTCGACCGCTGGCCGAGGCCCAACCCGAGCGTGACGCTCGGGGGGCGGCCAGCGCGAGCTGTGCATGTCGTAGTAACGGGCGTGACCGAGCGAGCGGATTGGGGTTGTTGGCGCTGCTCGGCCTGCGTCGCCGTCGAAGGTGACGCGCGGGGTGGCGGCTATGCAGCGGCGGACCCGGGACCTACCCGCCAGCGACCGCCGGGTCGCCGTCGCGAACCACGGGGCCGCCGTTGACCCCACGCGAGCGGCGAGACGACGCGCTCACGGGCCACCATGGCGCCCGGCATATTCGGGAGATCGGCCCAGGGGGTGAACGGATCGGCGGCCGGCTCTCGCGCGGTCGAACACAGGCAGGTGGGGCACGTCGGCAGCGGCGGCGGCGTGTAGAGTCCATGCCGGCGTAGGCGGTCGCGGAGCACCTTGCGCGAGCATCCTGCCCGGCGGGCGGCTTCGCTGAGGTTGCCGTCCGTGTGATGGAGCAACCGGCGCAGGTACCAGGCATCGACTTCCCGTCGCACGTCGTCGAAGGGTTTGTCGGCCATGGCCTCGAGGGCTGGCGGGGCGAGGGGGTCGAGGGCTAGGTGCCGGGCGTCGAGTTGCTCGGTCGTGGCGCTGGCCAGCGTGGAGTCGACGACCTGTCGCAGCTCGCGGACGTTGTCGGGCCAGCCGTGGTCGGCGAGTGCTCGCCAGGCTTCGGGGGTGAGGCGAACCGACGCTCGCCCGCAGCGCCGCAGCATCAGCTGGACCAGGGGGGCCAGATCGTCGGGCCGGGTGCGCAAGGGGGGTAGGTGCACGGCACGAGAGTCGAAGCGGCGACCCAGCGCGGGGTGGAGCCGGGCCTCGATCTGTAGCCGGGACAGGGGCAGCCGGCTCGTCCCGAGCAGCTGGATCCGAGGCGCCGCCTCGCGTCGGGCCTCGAGCCGCCCGACGATTTCGGCTTGTTCGTCCAGAGGCCAGTGCTCGAGACCGTCGAGTACGAGGAATCCGCCGTGCTCGTCGAGGGTGGCCCACGAGTGGGCCACCCCCAGGGGTTCGTTCGCACGGCACTCCGCGAGCGGAGCACGCGCCAGGCCCGATGCCATGTGGAGCACGTGGGCCGCGAACGATTTCCCAACCCCGGACTCGCCGGTAATCAGGCCGTCAGCTGCGTCTCGAGCCCAGGTTTGAAGTCGTTGAACGATCCGGCCCACGATGGGATCGCGGGTGATGAAGACATCGAAGGGATTGGGGGGAGGATTGACCAGATGCACGACCCTCAAACGAAGCAACCGCTGAGCCAAGATCATGATCGAGTGATCTCGCGGTGATCGACGCGCGCTCGGTTCGTCGATGGCCCATGGGTGGACCACCCGGCCCATGGGTGGGCCATAGCGCCGAAAACGACCGAATTCGACGGTTTCAGCCGGTTTCGTGGTAGCGCTCGGGCTGCAAGGAGAAGCGGTCAGCCCAGCGCCTGATGTCCTCGATCTCGCACTGCAAGGCGGCCGCAACCGCGCTTAGCTGGCCGCGATGACGAGCGAGCTGCTGCACCAGCTCGCTGCGCACCGCCTCGATCCGCGTAGGGGTGGGCTCGCCTCCCTCCACGGTCCAGGCGGCCCGCCCCCACACATCGGGGTCGATCCGGGCGGGCTCGCCCTCGGCCAAGCGCGCCGCAGCCGAAAGGGTATGGCGGAGCTCCCGGAGGTTGAATGGCCAGGGGTGTCCGAGCAGGGAGCGGAAGACCTCGGTGGTCAGCTGGGGCGGTGGTCCGGGATGCTCTTCGCGGAGCACGTCGAGGGCCAGCGCGCCCAGGTCTTCGCGACGAGCTCGAAGGGGAGGAAGGCGCGCCTCGAACCCGGCCAGCCGTGCCATCAGGTCCGGCCGAAACGTGCATGCGTTGACCATCGCTCGGAGGTCACGGGTGCTGGACGAGATCAGCCTAAGCTCGGCATCTTCCGCGGGCTCGAGCTGCCACTCGTTGGGGACATAGCTCATCAGGGTGCTGGTGAGCTTGGTTTGTTCATCGGGTGCAAGCTCGCCTACGTCGTCGAGGTAGAGCGTGCCTCCTCGGGCATCGCGCAGGCGCTGCGAGCCGTGCAGCATGCGGTCGATGGCGCCCGCGGCCACGTTGATCGTCACGAAGGGGCCATGGCGGCCGCTTTGCTCGTGGATGGTTCGGGCCAGGTGCTCCTTGCCGGTGCCCGTCTCTCCGGTGATGAGGATGGGTACATTGCTCGGGGCGAGGCGGGCCAGGGTGCGGTGCAGTTGTCGGACCTCGGGGTTGGCCATCCGCGGGAGTGCGTCGGAGGGCTCGTGGTACATGGAGCGGCGCACTCGTCGGATCGTCCAAAAGGAGCGCCCCACCTCGAGGACCTGGCCGGGCGCCACGGAGCGCTCCGGTCCTACCGCGTGGCCTTCCACATAGGTGCCGTTGCGGCTGCCGTGGTCGACCAAGCGGAGCTTTTGTTGGTCGAGCCACAGCTCGGCGTGACGGCTGCTGACCCAGGGCAGGGGGATCGACAGCTCGAGTGCATCGTCGAGCCGGCGGGACTCGTAGGTTTCGCCCTTGGCCCGGCCAAAGCGCACACAGCGGACCTCGACCAGCGGAACCACCGCGCCAGCGTGGGCAAAGTTCCGCTCGGGAGAGCCCAAGCCGACCAGGAGCAGCATCGCGTCGGACTCGGCCCGTTGGCCGTCCAGCGACGATAGTGTCTGGTCCATTACGTCGGACATGGCGGGCGTTGGTTCGAGAACACGCTAGCACCGCATCATGCGCGAGTCGCCAGGGGTTTGTTCTCGGGTGTCAGACCGGTCTTTGGTGTCGGGGGGGAGTGTTTGGTTGATCAATAAAATCAAACAGTTGATTACAAATGCGTCGTTTGTGCCGAAGCGGAGTGCGATCGACCTCGGGGCGGGGTTCGTGCTGAACTCGAGCCGCCGGGACGGGCCCCGCGGCCCGCATTGCGGGGGGTGAGGGCTCGATGTCGAGCATGGGCTCGACGGTGGTTGGTATGGGGTCAGCCGGCCGGGCCGTCTTCGAACGTCAGCGCGTTGCGTCGCTCGGTCAGCTGGTCGACCGCGGCTTGCCAGGGCTCTGGTCTTTCGAAGCCGTAGCGTTTGTTGTTGTGCACCACGGTGTAGGCGTAGCCGGCCAGGCCCGAGTAGATCAGCTCGAACACGTTCTTGATGTGGTCATCAAAGACATAGAAGCCGCTGGCCACCGCCTCGTTCACGCGGACGTCGACCAGCGCGCGGTCGACCATCTTCTCGTTGACAATCCAGTCGTCGTCTTGCAGGCCCTTGCTGCCCACGTCGGGTATGTCGTGCCACAGGAAATCGGGCCACTCGGCCCAGTGCTGATCGGACGTGGCCGGGCAGTAGGCTTCGGGCGTGCCCCGCTCGTCGCGGCGCAGCAGGTACTCCAGCCGGGCCTCGCCGAAGCGGGCCTTGATGTCCACCTGCCAGTGCTCGGTGCGAGCGTCGGCATTGGCTCGGAGCTTGGTGCTGTGAAGGTGCGTGACCACTCCGTTCCACACCGCCAATTCCTTGTCGGTGTCGGCGCAGAAGTTCCGCGCTTGGCGCTGCGCGAGCTTTAGCAGGGCGGTGAACTGCGAGGGGTCGTCACGCTTCATCTCGCGGCTCAGCGTGCAGCGTAGCGGGTTCGTCAGCGCGATCTCTACGTTGAGCTCGGGGAGCGATCGGGCGGTCCACCGGCCGTCGACCTGCTCGTAGGTCTCCATCTCGGCGACGATCCGGCCGGGGTCGGGCTCGTAGAACACCCGAAAGAGCTTGCGCTCGTTCACGTCGTCGAGGTGCGTGCCCAAGAAGAAGCGGCCGTCTTTGCCCGGGTCGGCACCTGGGCGCAGATCGATGACGGTCATCTCGGTTCGCTGCTCGGGGTAGCCGGTGATCGCGTCGAAGTGGTCGACTCGGATCCGTGCCTCGATGCAGGCCCCCGAGATGTCGATGATGTTGTAGTCACCCTCGACCGTCTTGACGTAGCGTGGGTTCTTGGCGAACGAGGTGGCCTCGAGATCGGGGAGATCGCGAAAGAACACGGTCCCCATGTCGGGCTCGTCACCGTCGGGAAACTTCAAAGAGACCACCTGGAACAGCTCGCGGCGGCCACCCAGCGGCCAGCGGAAGCTGCGGCCGGGTCCCTTGCCGGACAACTGCAGGCGGTCGGGGCGGCTATCGTTGCGCGAGCCGCCGAAGTGACGGATCCCCCGGTACATGCGGCCGGTACCGTCGATCCGGCGGTAGACCGAGCCCAGCTCCATGATGCTGGCGACCATCTCCAGCAGCAGGTCACGACTGTAGGTCTGGGTGCGGCCGGTGTCGGATCGGAATTCCTGGACCTGGGGTAGGGGCTCATCGGTGAGGGTGATCCCCAGCTGCTCCATCACCGCCTTGACGTCGCAGTGCCCCGCCCACGAGACCCACTCGATCTTGCCTTGCTGGACCCAGCCGTTGCCGTCCCAGTCGAAGCGGATCCCCTCGCGCAGGTGCGGATCCCCGGGGGCTCGACGAAAGGTGAGCTCGTCGGTTGAGCGGGGGGCGTGGCGGACCAGCTCGGCGTCGACCTCGACGGCCGTATGATCCTGGAGGCGGAGGGTGCCGTCGCCGTCGCGATAGAGCCACTGGCCTGCGTGGGGGTGCTCGGCCCCAGGTGCGATGCGCAGCAGCTCGTAGCGCGGGGCTAGCGGGTCCGACCCCTCGGCCTCGGACACGATCCGTCGGCTCTGGCGATCGATGAGGAAGCCGCCCAGGGTCCTTTCGATGTTGGTCTCCTCGATGACCTCGTGGGCGTACTTGTGGAGCATCAGCCAGTCGAGATGGTTCTGGGCCTGATCGCGCTGGCGTCGTACCGACTCACGGGTGGACGAGTGGAGCACCGCCATGGCTGCGCTGCCCTCGGTGGGCAGGGACTCGAGCAGCGCCTCAAGGTAGTGCACGAAGGGCTCGTCTTTCCCATAGCTGTGGTAGGTGCCGGTGTCGGCGTCGTCGAAGGCCATCGCGCCGGCGTAGGCTTCGTCCTCGAGCTCAGCCACCACCCGCTGGCAGGCGGCGTGCTCGGGCTTTGGCAGGGTTCCGTCAGTCGACCAGGCCTCGACCGCCTCGCGGATCGTGGAGAACAAGGCGCGGCAGCGTCCCACCCGGATCTGGCTGCGCCAGTAGATCGGGCTGCCCTTGGGCGCCAGGGAGTCGTCGAGATCCCGGACCTCGAGCACGTCGGCGTGGGTCGACCGGGCCGCTTCGATCGCCTCGCGGAGCGCGGCTGCCGATGTAGGCGGGGGGCTCGGATCAAACAGGGATCCGGGCGGCGCAGGATCGTCCACCGCATCGAACGAGAAGCGCATGCGGGGGTGGGGTCGCCCGCCATCGACCCGTTCGAACAGGGTCATCAGCACGCGCCCGCCGGGGCACAGTGGCTCGGCGCGGACCTTCTTGATCCGGGTGCCCAGGTCGACCGACTCAAGGGCACGGACAAAGGCGTCGAAGGCTTCGTTGCGGACGACTTTCTTCACGGATGCCTCATGGGGGCGAGCAGGGCGACAATGGATGGTACAGCGTCGACCCCTCCGCGGGCGCCGCGGCTGTTACGATCGGCGCACCGTGAGAGCGATCGTTTGGATCGGAGCGTTGGGGTTGTTGGGCGCGTGCTCCTCGGGTGGGTCGCCGTCGTCTCGCGTCGAGGCCGAGGTGATTCCCCGGCACAGACGCGGCGGGCCGGCCGACGGGCCCGCCGAGCCAAGCGGCGGACAGGTCGACGGACAGGTCGACGGACAGGTCGACGGACACTCATGGGCGAGTCCTCGCACGAACTCGACGGCTGCCCCACCCGCTGGTGATGACACGGGGGCAGAGTCGAGCTCACGTGAGCCCGGGAGCGCCACGTCGTCATCATCGCCGGTACCGCTCGCGCCGGAGGCGGTCGAGCTGTCCGCGGCTGATGGGGTCGTGGTCCACGGCCTGCTCCATGCCGTGGAGTCGGACGAGCCCCGGCCCATCGTGCTGCTCTTTCACCAGGCCGGCTCCAATGCGGCCGAATACGCCCCGATCGCTCCAAAGCTCCAGACGCTCGGTCTTCACGCGCTGGCGATCGATCAGCGTTCGGGCAAGCGCCGCTTTGGTCGCGACAATCTCACCGTCCAAGCGTTGGGCAAGAGCACGGGCTTTGGTTCGGCGTACCGCGACCTCGTGGCCGCGCTTCTTTGGGCCAAGCAGGGGGGCTATTCGAAGATCCTCGTGTGGGGCAGCAGCTACTCGGCCGCCCTGGTCTTTCGGCTCGCATCCGAGCACGGCGACTCGCTGGCCGCGGTGCTGGCATTTTCTCCGGGTGAGTATATGGGGGGCAAGCACACCGTGGCCGGCTGGGCGCAGAGGACCCGCGTGCCGGTGTTCATCACCTGTGCGCCGGGCAACGAAGTCGAGGCCGCACGAGCCATCGCGAAGGCGGCGGGCGAATCGGCCGTGCTGCACGTGCCCTCACGCGGCGTGCATGGATCTTCGATTCTGCATCCGAGTCGCAACCCAGCGGGGCACCGCCAGGTGTGGGCCGCCGTGGAGGATTTTCTGGAGCGCGTGGTATCGGTCTAGTCGTCGTCGCCCAGTGCGTCGTCGCAGTCCTCGGAGGCCGCGATGGCGTCGACCAGGCTCTGCGGGTTGGAGAACTGAAGGACGTGGGTCGTGTCGGGACCGAACACCGGCACGAAGCAGGCCGAGGTCGCATCACCGGTCAGGTGCTGATACAAAGTATCGCTCTCACCGAGTTGCACGTAGATGTCCTGCTCGTAAGCGATGGCCCGCAATCGAGTGCCGGCGGCGAACAAGCCCGCGGCGGCCGAGGGGCGCGCGTTGAATGCGCCAGTGCCATTGAGCTGTTGGATCGCCTTGAGTGGCTCGCCCAGGGCGTTGAATCCACCGGCCTCGATCTCCTCGGGGGTGAGTGCGTTGGGCACGACCGCGCCATTGAGATCGGTGAAGTAGAAGTCGGGCCACAAGGCCACGGGGATCTCGAAGAGCAAGCCGAGCCCAGGCTCCTCTACGGCGAATGCGTCGATGAGATCCGAGAGATCGCCGCTGTCGCCGAGGGCCCAAGGGACTTCGGCAGGGAGATCCGAGGCGACCAGGATGGCCTCGGTGATGTCGAATCGCTGGGCGAGGCTGCTGCCTTCGTTCACTAGCCGCTGTTGCATCATCTGCATCAGCGTGCCGCCCATGCTGTGCCCGAGGATCGTGTCGGGCTCGACGTCGTGGTGATCGAGGCGATCGAGGACCTCGATGAGCGCGGTGACGTAGTCGAACAAGTCGAGCTCACCGAACAATGCACCCTGCGGGACGCCGCTGTTGCCCCGTACCGGCATATCAGGCGCCAGCACACACTCTCCATCGCCGAGCGCCTCCGCATAGGGGCGCCAAGACGCAGCTGCGAAGACGCCGCCGTGGATCGCAAATTGGCAAGAATCGAGGTCGTCGACATCGTCGAAGTCGTCGACGTCTCCATATACGTTGACGAAGATGTCGACCGTGACTCCCGGCCGTAGTTCGACGTCTTCGAGCATGATGCCCGGAGTGCCGTCGGCCCCGATATCCAGCTGGTCCCAGCATCCTGCCAGGAGAGTCGAGAGCCCCGCGACCAAGAGCATTCGACCACAATGACCGGTTCTCTTCATTGATGAATCATGTCACTCATTGGTTGTTTGTTAAGCACTATTTTGGTCCTCGAAGCATCGACCGCGAGCCGACGGGCGACTCCGAGGGCCGATTCGAAGGTCAATCCATCGGTGTTGGTGACAAGGCCATAGTGGGCAAGCGGCGATGTTCCGGCCCTCCAGCCGCTGGAGGTGCCGTGTTGCTGGGGTCACGAGATCAACGTGTCGACCATCGCCTTGATATCGTTGGGCTGAAACGGCTTGCGCACCAGATGCGTGGAGGGGAGCGCGTCGGCGAACGAGCGCGCCCCATCGGTGAACACGCCTCCGGTGATGAACCCGCACCGCTCGGCGAGTGCGGGATCGAGCGATCTGAGCCGATCGAAGAACTCGATCCCGCTCATCACCGGCATCATGAGATCACAGATGATGGCATCGTAGCGCTCGCCGTGTTGCAATCGCTCGAGTGCTCGCTCGCTGTCGGTCTCTACGATCACCTCATGCAACTTGCGGAACGTCCGTGCGATCAATCGGCCGACGCTAGGCTCGTCGTCGATGCACAGGATCCGCTTGCGGTCCCCCGATTCGGCGATCTCTTGCGGCGGGAGCGACGGGTGCTCCACCGTCGAGGCGGGCACCAAGTGCACGCGGAACACGGTTCCTCGGCCGGGTTCGCTCTCCACCTCGATACGACCGCCAAGGCGGGTCACCAGGCTGTGGCAGATCGACAACCCCAACCCGGTGCCCGAGCCGACCTCCTTGGTCGTGAAGAACGGGTCGAAGATGCGCGATTGTAGCGCTGGAGGGATCCCCACGCCGTTATCACTCACCGCCAAGATCACGTGATCCTCTGCGTATCGCGTACTCACGCGGATGAGGTTCTTTCGCTGAGGCCGATCCGGCAGGGCATGGAGCGCATTGACCAAGAGGTTGGTCAAGATCTGGCCAAGGCGGGGCGCGTCCCCGCGGACCTCGGGCACGGGCGTGAGATCGAGCTCGAACTCGGTGCGATGCTTGAGCTCGTTGCGGAGCATGCGGCTGTTCGATCGTACGACCTGGTTGGGGTCGGCCGTCGCCCCCTGCGTGTCATCCACCCGGGAGAAGAGCCGAAGATCCCGCACAATCGTGGACAGCCGCGAGGTGCCCATCACGGCCTCGTCGAGCGCATCGCGGATCACGCAGAGCGGCTCGATCTCGGCCTGGACCCCCATCTCTCGCAGCAGCTCGAGCGCGAGCGTGATGTTGCCGGTGATCCAGGTGAGTGGGTTGTTGATCTCGTGGCCCACCCCCGCCGCCATGGTGCCCAGCGAGGCCAGGCGGTCGGCGAGCAGCAGCTGGGTCTCCATGTGCTTGCGATCGGTGATGTCCACGATCATCTCTACGATGCGCACCGGGGTGCCGTCGGCGCTCCGCACCAGCGAGACCGTCTCGTGACCCCAGCGAAGCTCGCCGCTGGTGTGGATGAACCGCCGCTCGAGCTCGTACGAGTCGACCCGACCCGCGAGCAGGTCCGCGTCGGCGTCGAACGAGGCCGCGGCATCCTCTGGGTGGATCAGATCGCCGAGGGTCAGCGAGCTGAGATCTTCGCTCGCTCGCCCGACCATGCGTTCGAACGTGGGGTTGCACTCGAGCCGACGCTCGATGCTGCGGCCCTCGGCGTCACGTAGCAGCACGCCCAGGCCCGCGTTCTCGTACACCGCGCGGAACATCGCGTCGCTCGCCCGGGCGGCGTCCTCGGCTCGCTTGCGCTCGGTGATGTCGATGAACGAGCTGAGCACCCGGAGCGTCGTACCCTGCGAGTCGCGCTGGACCACCGAGTCGATGAGGATCCAGACCCGATCTCGGGTTCGCGGGCGGTACACGCCCATGATCACCCCTGTCACCGATCTTCCCGTGCGCAGCGACACCATGGCCGGGTGGTCTTGCCCCGGGAATGGCGAATCGTCCTCGTGCACCGAATACCAGCGTTCGTCCATCGATGTCCGGCCCATGATCTGATCCTCGGTCAGGCCGAGGATGTCCAGCGCGGCCTGGTTACACAGGAAGATCGAGCCGTCGGGTCGCTGGGCCACAAGGCCCGCACGCATGTCTCGTACGACCGACCGCAGCAGATCCTCACTCTCACGGAGCGCCTGCTCGACCTTGGCCTCCTCGGAGACGTCCTGGAACACGCCGTAGATGCCGACGACCCGGCCCTCGTTGACGATCGCTTGCCCTTTGGCGCGGCACTGGATCCGCCGCCCCTTGGTGGTGACCAGCGCCAGCCGCTCGTCGAAGGGCGTGCCGTCTTCGAGCACTCGCGCGACGGCCGTCGCGATCCGCTCTCGATCCTTTGGGGCATAGAGCTGTACCGCGCTGTCGACCGTTGGGGTGTACTCCTGCGGCGAAGTGTCGTGCAGTCGGTACGTCTGGTCGGTCCAGTAGAGCTCGTTGGCGTCGACGTCGAATTCCCAGCCGCCGGTGCGGGCCACGGACTCCGTCTCGCGCAGTAGCCGCTCTCTTCGCTTTCGTTCGGTGATATCGGAGGCCACCGCATATACGTGCCCCATCGGTTGCTCGCCCATCGCGTACCAGGACAGCCAGCGATCCGTGCCCCCCTTGCGACGCCAGCGACTGTCCTGGCCCATCGAGTCGGCGCCCTCGCGACGCCGCTGCATCCACTCGTCGTGGGTTTTCTCGCGATCGTCTGGGTGCACGAAGGACAGCGCGGGCTGACCCACCATGTCCTCCGCGGTGTAGCCGAGCGCTTCGGCCAGCTTGGTGCTCACGGTGACCAGCCGACCATCGCGATCGATCAACAGGGACAGGGTCTGACCGCGTTCTACGAGCGCGCGCCAGTGGTCGACGAGGAATGTGGAGAGACCTTCTCGATATGATCGCACAATGGGCCCCGATCTGGCGCGAAGCACCACGCAGACGCCACAAGCAGGATCAGACGATATCACCCGCGCCTTCGATCCGAAGCCGGGTCGCCAGTCCGACCGCCGTGGCGCGGAAGTGGCGTGATGCCCTTGAGCTGGTCTTTTCCAAGGACCGAGGTCGGGTGTTCGAATCGCGTCGAGCTCGAGACTTCTTCCCATTATGGTCCTGCCCCATGGTCTTGCCGACCACACGCCGAGCGGAATCGGACTCGGGGGCGTTGCACGCGCCGACCTTGTCGCCGAACATCGAGGGACCGGTTGTGTTGCCGGTGCCCTCGTCGTCCGTGTCGACCCTCGCCTCAGCTCCCTCGACCTCCTCGACCACTTCGACCTCCTCGACCTCCCACCTGCAGCTCGCGGGAGAGATCGGCCAGGGGGCGATCGCCGTCGTGGTGCGGGTCGTCGATCCCGTCGGCGGCACGATCTATGCGGGCAAGATCCTTCACGATCGTCATCGTCGCGACGAGGCGGCCAGCCGACGCTTCTTTCGCGAGGCGGAGCTCGCCCGCCGCCTCGATCACGAGAACCTCGTGCGGGTGTTCGGCACCCAGTCCGTCGAGGGTCGACCGACGCTGTTGATGGAGCTAGTGGACGGTCCCAACCTCGCCGAGCACCTCGCGCGCACGGGTCCCCGGCCGGAGCCCGAGGTGCTGTGGCTGGCGCTGGGGATCGCGCGCGGGCTGACCCATGCCCACGCGGCGGGGGTGATCCACCGCGACCTCAAGCCGGCCAACATCCTGCTCGCGCCCGGGCCCAGCGGTGCGATCCCGAAGATCGCCGACTTCGGCATGGCTCGGGCCTCCTCGTTCGCCAGCGCCGACAAGGGCGCACTCACCGTGCTGGGTACACCGCAGTACATGGCTCCCGAGTGTCTCGAGCCACTGGCGGTGGACCCTCGCACGGATCTCTACGCCCTGGGCTGCATCGTGGTGGAGCTGGCCACCGGGGCGCCGCCCTTTGGCGGGGCCACCCCCTTCGCCGTGCTCGACCAGCACCGCAGCGCTCCCGTTCCCGACCTGCCCGATGCCTACTCGCCGGGGCTGCGCCGCCTGGTGGCGCGCCTGTTGGCCAAGGCCCCCGGTGATCGGATCCAATCGGCCAGCGCGGTGGTCGAGGCCATCGAGTCGTTGATGACGGCCGCGACCGCCGGCCCGCGGGCGCTCGCCCCGGCGACGGTCACCACCGAAGTCGACCCCGACGCGGTCGCGGATGGCCAATGCGCGGGCTGTGGGGGGGCCGTGCTACGAGAGACCCGGGTGTGCTTCCGCTGTGGCCTGGTCCAGGTGTTGCTCGAGCGCGGCTCGTACTCGATCTTCGTCACCGGGCCCGGCCAGCTCTCACACAAGCTCGACACCGAGCGGCGCGACCGCCTGCTGCGTTGGCTGCGGGCCAACGAGTCCGTGGGGCTTCGTCCCGACGAGCTCGAGCATCGGATCCCACGGCTCCCCTTCGCCCTGCTCACCGGGGTCAGCCAGCGGAGCGCCGAGACCCTCCGCGCGTCGCTACAGTCGATCGGGATCGAGGCGGCCTGGTCTTCCGGCGGGCGACTGGCGCACCGGGGGATCCTGCGCAACACCAACAAGCTCGCCGGGCGCACCATGGCGATCTGCTTGGCCGTGGTGGGAGCGCCGATGATGGTGCACCCCGCGTTCGCGGTGTTCACCATACCCTTGTTGGTGGTGTGCTTGCCCTTCGTGTTCGGCGTCACCCTTCATCGCGTCTCGCGGCCCGTGGTCACCGTGGGTACCCCGGCCGCGCACGGGCTGCCTCCTCGCGTCAAGGCTCGGCTCGAAGAGCTCCATGGAGCGGTCGGGCAGATCAGCGAGCGGCGGCATCGCGAGGCGCTGCGGGCGGTCGTTCACCGGGTGATTGCGCTCAGCCGTGACACTCCCTCGTCGATACAGCCCGAGGTAGAGGCGGAGATGGAGCACGCGATCCACCTGGCGGCGGGGGCATCCCTGCGCATGGATCAGCTCGACCGCACCATGGGCCAACCGGGCTTCGATCCAGCCGAGCCCGAAGGGCGGGCGGTGATGCACGAGCGCGATCTTTGGTCGGCCCGGCTGCTCGATCTGACCGCCACCCTCGACGCACTGACCGCTCGTCGATCGACCGCCCGGGCGGTGATGGCCGGGGCATCACAGCCTGACGACCTGGGGGCTCTGCGGGCCACGGTGGAGGCGCTCGAGGAGGTCCAGCGGCGGTGAGCGACACGCTGTCGTGGCTGCCCTGGCCCCACCGGATCCTCGAGGGGCCCTGGGACGTCGGCACCGAGCAGCGCTGGAGGATTGAGCTGGCCGACGGCCGGCGTGCGCTGGTGGGCCAGCTGGCCGAGGATCTGGCGCGTGACGAGTCGATCCGGCGTCGCTACGTCCGCGACGCGCAGCGCGTGCAGGGGCTGGCCGCGTATGGCCTGGCCCCCACCCTGGCCCTGGGGCCCTCGGATGACTCGCAGCAGACGCCGACTCGGACATCGGCGGTGGCCCCTTGGCGGATGCGGCTGGATGTCGAGGGTGAGACTCTCGAGCGCTGGCTAAAGCGAGCCCCCGCCCCCCTCGAAGAGCTGACCGCCGTCTTCACCGGCCTGGCCGACGCGTTGGGATCGGTCCACGCCACCGGGGCGGTACTCCGTGACCTCCGCCCGTCCAATGTGCTGCGTCGACCCGATGGGCGGATCGTGCTGGTCGACGTGGGGCTGTCGCGGGTCGACGTGCTGTCGAGCCATACGGCGTCGAGCTTGCTCATGCAGGGGTCGGCCTATGCTGCGCCCGAGCAGGTTCATGTCACCGCCGTCGATCAGCGATCCGATCTCTTCAGCCTGGGCGTGATGATGTGGCAGGCGCTCGCCGGCGCGCTGCCCTTCGGCGACGGGCCAACATTCTTGCGCGAGCGGTCGCCCCTGCCGGCCCTGGTCACGCTACGGCAGGACGTTCCCCCGGCCCTGGAGTTGTTGGTGCGGGCCTGCCTCCACGACGATCCGGCCCGGCGTCCTTCCACGGCGGGTGAGGTGGCCTGGGTGCTCCGCGGCGGGGCGCCCACCTCGCTGGTCGAGCAGGCCACTACCGTGTGTCAGCACTGCGGTACCCGGCTGCGGATCGGGCAGCGCCTATGTCTTTCGTGCGGTCGCGTGTCCGTGCGCTTCGTCAGCGCCGCGCCCGGGCAGGATGCCTATGGCCTCGACCTGCGGAGCCTCGACGAAGATGCTCGCAAGCTCAAGTGGCTCCAGGGATTCGTGGGAGACATCGCCGAGGGGCCCGTGGCTCCGCCCGAGTTCGTGGTGGGGCCGGCCCACCTCTACGCCGAGGAGGAGCGTCGTCGTCGGATCCGGCTGCCCGCGCGGTTGTTCGGCAATCTCGACCAGCAAACCGCCGAGGCGCTGTTGCAGTCCACCCGAAGCCAAGGGCTCGACACTCGCCTGGTGGGACCACCCGAGACCCGATCCGCCCTTCGGCTGACCTATGGAGTGGGGGCGGGGGTGGCGGTGCTCTGCGCCGGGTTGTCGCTGCTCGGCCTGGAGACGGCGATGTGGGTGGTGTTCGGCCTCGGTCTGCTGGGCACGCTGCTGTTGGCGGCGCGCTACGTCACCGTCAAGACCTGGGTCACCCGTACTCCCGCCCGCTTTCGTCTTCGCTCGGCCCCCGCCGCCTTGCCGGCCTCGGATCCGCTCGTGGCTCGCCTGGCCGCGCTGCTCCAGTCTCATGGGGACGGGCCACCCGGTGACGTGCGCGAGGTGGTGAGCGGGTTGGCGCTGCTCGTCCAGCGGCTGGTCGATCATCGGGCCCAGTACGTGCGGGACACCCGGGAGCTGGACATGCTCATCGCGCCGCTCGAGCCGCTCGTGGCCGCCGTCGAGCGACTGGTGGAGCAGCTCGGCGAGATCGGTCGACAGCTCGCCGAGCTCGACGAGGGCACGATCGTGCGAGCGCTGGCCGCGAGCTCTGCCCGAGGGGAGGGTCCACAGGCGCGCGAGCCCCTGCTCGCGGGTCTCGACCGGCTGCGGGCGCTAGAGGACCAGCGGGGGGAGGTGTTTCACCGGTTGCTCGAGGCGCGATCATTGCTCACGCGCACCGTGGAGCTCGGGCTGGCGGTGCACGACGAGGGGTTGGAGCACGAGCGGCAAGTGGCGCTGGCGGTGGCGACCCTGGGTGGGGCATAGCCACCGCTTCGCTCACCCGCGGTGGTCTCACGCGTCTGGTCTCACGCGTCTGGTCTCACGCGTCTGGTCTCACGCGTCTGGCCTCACGCGTCTGGGCAGGGCCAGCGGAAGCCGAAGCTGCCCGTAGCCACCAGGCCGCTGCATTCGGCCTCGGCCCGGTTCGAAGGCAGCACGATGTCTTCCCACAGGCAGTAGGCGGTCTGGGTGTTCGGGGCGTAGCGGGCCTCGGGGGGGCACTCGTGGGCGGCCAAGTCGCTCAAGTTCCAGCTGAAGCCGAGGTAGCCCATATCGAAGTATTGGCAATACGGCAACAAGCTGGGGGCCGTGGGGAGCGAGATGTCTTCGAATGTGCAGCGAGCCCAGCCGTCACCCGAGGAGAAGCTCGAGCCCTCGGGACACGTGTAGATCCCCGGGCCCACCGCCTCGGGACACGTGTCTAGAGCCGCGAGACCGGTGCTGTCTCCATCGACGAAGTCGCCGTCGGTCTCGTCCGTTGGCTCGTTATCCGAGGTGGCCCCGTCCGTATCCGTTCCGCTCTCGTCGTCGGTGTCCGACTCGCCCGGTCCCGTCGACATGGCGTCGATCGGGATTCCCGGCGCGGGTCCACCTACGCCGGGGTCGAAGATCCCGTCCTCGACCTCGGCTTGGCAGGCGGTCATCGCCACGGTGAGACCTAGCGGCATGAGCAAGAGCGTGGCGGCGCGCATTTGATTGCAAGAGACGTAGAGCGGTGACCCGGGTTGCGCGGCGCGTATGGCTCATGGGACCGCGGGTCCTCACGGGGAATCGCGCGCGTTTGGCGCCAGCGCTATTTCGTCTCACCATGGAGCGATCGACATGCAGCGATCGAGCGCGCATGGGGCCGATGCGCGTCAGTCCCTCAGTCGCCAGTAGATTCGAACCACCGAGCGCAGCTTGCCCGACCGCTGGTGGATCGTGAGCTCGGCGCTGACGTACTTGCTGCGGCCCTTGAGGGTGGAGCGATAGTCGTCGCTCGAGCTCGCGGAGTTGTAGCGACCCCCAAAGACCTTCAGCCCAGCGTCCTTCATGGCGCGGCGATAGAACGCTTCGACTTGGGCGCCGGGCGCGGGCACCGACAGGCCCAGGGTGATGATCGGCTCGCCCGTCTGCTCGTCGACTCGTCGAGCGCGTCGCATGAAGCGTGAGCCCGGCAGGCGGGGCAGCGGGATCTGGGGTAGAGACTGGCCGCCGGTGGTGCTGTCGGTAGTGTCGGTGGTGTCGGTGCTCGCGAGGGCGAGCTCACCGGTGGTGGACGCATCCGTCGTGGTGGTGTCGTCCGTCGTGGTCGACTCGCCGTCGTTGGATGTGATGGGGTCGCTCGCGGTGGTGGTGCTGCCGGTTGGCCCGTCGTTCGACGATACGACGTGCTCGATCGGAGGATCGAGTGGGCGGGTGGGGCTGGCCTCGCGCTCGGCGCTCGGCGAGGGCGTCGCTCGATCCCACATCAGCAGCGCAGTCAATCCGGCTCCCAGTGCGGCCCAGGTGATCCGCGTGCGCCATAGAGACGTAGCTGGAAACGTAGCTGGGGACGTGCTGGTCATCGAGCGGAGCGCGCGGGAGCATAGCCCACGGTGGCGAGTCGGTGGCAACAGCACGCGACGAGCCCGAGCCCCGAGCTCGACCTACGGCCGCTCGAACTCGTAGAAGAAGTTCTCTTCGAGCACCCCTTCGTGCTCGCGCACGAAGCGAAACCCGGCGCCTTCGATCTCTGCCCGAAACTGCTCCGGGGTCGCGCGCACGTGCTCGACGATCCAGGCCCGGTTCTCCCCCTCTACGGCTCGATAGTCCACCACCACCAGCCGCCCGCCGGGCTCGATGGCCCTGCGTAGCGATTCGAGGTAGGCCGCGGGCTGCTCCACGTGGTGGTAGGCGTCGCACATCAGCACCAGCTGCACCGAGCCCTCGGGGAGCTGCACCGAGTCTTGTCGGGCCCTCACCAGCTTCACGTTGCTCAGGCCCTCCTTGCGGGCCCTCTGGGCGATGTGGTCGAGAAAATACGGCTGCACGTCGACCGCGTAGACCGTGCCTTGCTCGCCCACCGCTCGGGCCAGCTCCATGGTGAACAGGCCGGTGCCCGCCCCCACGTCGGCGATCCGCTGGCCCTTGCGTAGCCCCAGCGCCGCGACGATCGGGTCGCGTTGATCGAAGACCTCCCGGCCGATGCGTTCGAAGCGCTTGGCCCAGCGCTTGGGGTTGTCGTTCTGTGCGTAGTGCTCGTTGATCTCCTGCGACACCCACTCGGGCGCCACCGCGGGCGTACCGGTGACGGGAGCACCGACGGAGGGATCGGCTTCGGCCGGTCCTTCAGCCTCCGCTGGTGCCACGCTCTGGGCCGGCGCCTCGACCTCGTCGATCACCGTGCGCGGTGAGCTCGGGGGTGGCGCCGGCACGGGGGTGTCGGTCGCCGGCGCACAGCCCAGCCCGAGGACACACGCGAACAGGAGGCCGAAACGTCCGAGCATGACATCGGTGTAGCACGGGGCGAAGCTCGCCGCGCCGCGGGGTGGTAGAAGGCGAGGCGGACATGGAGCACGCGCTGGTCACCGGAGCACCGGGCTTTTTGGGAGCCCACGTCGTCAAGGCGCTCGTCGAGCGCGGGGTCAAGGTTCGAGGCTGGGGTCGACCCGGTGAGCCTCGCACCAACCTCGAAGGGATCGATCTCGAGATGATCGAGGGTGACGTGCGAGATCCCGAACGGGCACGCGAGGCGATGCGGGAGATCGACACCGTTTTTCACATGGCGGCGATCTACGAGTCATGGGCGCCCGATCCCACGCAGATGTACGACGTGAACCTGCGCGGCACCTTCAACGTGCTGGAGGCGGCGCGACGGCAGGGCGCGCGGGTGGTCTACACGGCCAGCGTGGTCGCGCTAGGCCGACCCGCGCCGGGGACCCTGGCCGACGAGGAGTCGCCCTACGAGGCGTGGGATCTCGATTTTCCTTATTCGCGCAGCAAGTACCTCAGCATGCGCCTGGCCGAGGACTTCGCCGCTTGGGGGCTCGACGTGCGGATCGTGTGCCCCGGCTACGTGATGGGGCCCGGCGATCGCACCCCTACGCCTTCGGGCCAGTTGTTGCTGGCGCTGGCGCAGGGCAAGGCTCCGGGTCACGCCGGGGGCGGCGTCGCCTACGTGGATGTTCGCGATGCCGCCGAGGGTCACGTGGTCGCGGCCGAGCGCGGCCAGCCCGGGCGTCGCTACGTGCTCACCGGGCACAACATCGACAGCGGGTTGCTCTTGAAGGTGGTCAACCGGTCCGTGGGGCGACGGCGACCGTCCTTCCGGATGCCTCGCGCCATGCTGCGCGGGGCGGCGTACGCGATGCAGCAGGTCGCGGTGGCCCGGGGCAAGCGGCCCGACCTTCCCGTGGTGATGCTGGAGTACGGGCTGGCCGATTGCTTCTTCGACAACCGTCGCGCCCGTGAGGAGCTGGGGCTGTGCTTTCGGCCGTTCGAGCAGACGGTGGCCGAAAGCCTGGCGTGGTTTAGGGGTGAAGGGATGCTGTGACACCCGAAGATTTCAGTTTGACAACCCGCCCCGGCGCTCTATCTTGAGCGTCGCTGCGTAGGGCCCTCTCGGCCCGAGCGGCGCGGAAAGGAGGACGACCATGCAACCCCTTGTCACCAGCGGTCCGACGTCGAGCCTCGCTTCCGCGCGCTCGTAGCTCCTGCGACCGCATCGTCTCGCATCCGTTGTTCGTATCGATCCGAGTTGGGTCGGTGCTGCTCGGGCAGGCGTCACCAGAAGCCTGGCTCTCACCCCTTCTTCGAGATCATTCGAGGCGCCCCGGGTTGGGCGCGTCTCGTTCGTGAGAGCAAACCATTGAGCAAACATTCACACCGGCGTGGGCGACGCTCACGTCGACCCGGGGTGGTCGATGCCGACCTTCCCCTGGACTCCCTGTACTTTTCCACTCGCTCGGGTCGCCGCGGCCGCTCGGGCACTTCCCATGACACCAAGAGCCTCCAGCTGTGCCGGCAAGTGCAGCGGCGGCTCGACCTGGCCCTCGGCGAGCTCGACGATCCCCTCTTGCAGGGCTTGTGGGTTCGCGCGGTCATTCCCGAGCCGGGCGGTCGCTCTTTGCTGGTGGAGATCGTCTCCTCTGGCGCGAGCCCTGTCCACGCGATCCTCGAGCGACTCGACGTCGCTCGGGGACACCTACGCCACGAGATCGCCGCGGCGATCCATCGCAAGCGCACGCCCTACCTCCAGTTCATGGTGGTGCCGGAGTCCATAGAACCGGAGTCCACAAAGGAGGTAGAGCCATGAGCTCGGCACACTCCGTAATGCGCCGCTGGCTCGCCGAGCCCCCGCCGCCCGAGGTCCGCGATGCTCTCGCCCGCCTCGGTCGGGGAGCCGACGTCGTCCGTGTGGCGGTGATGCCCGACGTGCACCTCAGCGCCGAGGTGTGCGTGGGCGTCGCCCTGGGCACCCGCGACACCCTGATCCCGGCCGCGGTCGGGGGCGACATCGGCTGCGGCATGGCGGCGCTGGCCTTCGATGCTCCGCCCGGTCGGCTCGACGAGCCCGCAGCGGCCCGGGTGCTCGATGGGCTCTACCGGGCGATCCCGATCCTGCGTCATCATCGTCGCACGGGGGTCCAGCTGCCCGCTGGGCTCGCCGAGCGCGAGCTGAGCGAGCCCGTGCTGCGGGCCACCATGGCGCGTGAGGCTAGCTTGCAATACGGGACCTTGGGTCGAGGCAATCACTTCCTCGAGCTACAGGCGGGCGACGACGGTCGCCTGTGGCTGATGGTGCACAGCGGCTCCCGGGGCATGGGGCAGGCGATCCGGCAGGCCCACGAGCGCCGCGGGACTCGGGATCGCGCGGGTCTATTGGGGCTCAGCGCCCAGTCCGACGCAGGCCGAGCCTACCTCCACGACCTGGCCTGGGCACTCGACTATGCCGCGGCCAATCGTTCACGCATGATAGAGGTCGCTCGCGACGTTATCGAGCGCACATTGTCGGTAGAGGCGGACCCACACAGCGTCATCGAGTGTCACCACAACTTCGTGCGTCGCGAGGAGCACGAAGGGCAGGCACTGTGGGTACACCGCAAGGGGGCGATCTCGGCTCGCGAGGGCGAGGTGGGGATCATACCCGGCTCGATGGGCTCGGTGAGTCACCACGTGCGTGGGCGAGGTTGTGCCGCGGCGCTCTGCTCGAGCTCGCATGGAGCAGGGCGAGCCATGGCGCGCTCGGTGGCTCGGCGTCGGATCAGCACTCGCCGGCTCCACGAGCAGATGCACGGGGTATGGTTCGACCATCGCCTCGCGGGTCGCCTACGCGAGGAGGCCCCGGGGGCCTACAAGGACATCGGGGCGGTGATGCGAGCCCAGCGAGAGCTGACCCGTGTGCAGCGGACCCTGCGGCCCATGCTCGTGTTCAAGGGCGGCTGAGCGGGCGCCCATAGAGCCGCGAGGACGCGCCAAGCGTCCTCGCGGGACTCTTCGTCCCCCGTGCTTCGTTCGTCAGTAGAGGTAGACAGCCCCTGAAACGCTCAAGGTGTTGTTGCCCGGGTCACCGTCGATACCGGTCGCATCGCTGTCTTCATAGGGCGCCCCCGCGACCACGGTCAGGCCGTCGTCGGTGATGTCGACGCTATAGCCGAGGTAGGTGTCGCCGTCGTCGGGATCCGATGCCTTGAGGTATGCCTGCTGCGCCCAGGTGCCCGCATCATCGCGCACGAACGTATAGACCGCGCCCGTCCCCACGTCTTCATGGCTATTCTGCTCGCCGTCGACTCCAATGGCGACACTGTCCTCGTTGCGTGCCCCCACGACCAACGCGTCGCCACTGCCCGAGAGCGCCACGTCCCAACCGAACCACTCCCCGACTACGCTGCCTGTCGCGGCGGTGTTAGAAGCCTTGACGTAGGCCTGCTGCGACCAGGCACCGACACCGTCACGAGTGAACACGTAGACCGCTCCCGCATCCAGTACCTGCTCATTGGCCTGCTCGCCGTCGATGCCGACGGCGTTACTGTCCTCTTCGGGGGCTCCGACGGCCAGGGTATCGCCGTCGACCGACAGCGCCACCGTGTACCCGAAGTGGTCCTCCCAGTCTGGATTCGAAGCTTTGACATAGGCTTGCTGAGCCCAGACCCCCGCTCCGTCGCGCTCGAATACATAGACGGCCCCTGCATTGTCGAGTGAGTCGTCGCTCTGATCGCCGTCGACCCCGGCTGCATTGCTGCGCTCTCGGTCCGCGCCCACGGCCAGGGTGTTGCCGTTGCCGGAGAGCGCCACGCTCGACCCAAACTCGTCGTACGCTCCGGTATTGGACGCCTTGACATACGCCTGCTGAGACCACGCGCCCGCGCCGTTGCGAGTGAACACAAACACGGCCCCAGCCGCTTGCATCGGGTTCTCGTCGGGATCGCCGTCGATGCCGGTGGCTCCGCTCGAGTCGAAGATGGCACCCGCCGCCAACGTATTCCCGTCGCCCGAGAGTACGAGGCTGACGCCGAACAAGCTGGCGCCGTGAGAGGGCTGAAGTTGAGCCTGCTCAGCCCAGGTGCCTGCGTTGTCGCGGGTGAACACGTACGCGTACCCGCTCGAGCCCAGGTTATCGTTGTATTTGCTGGACCCGACCGCGAGGGTACGACCGTCACTAGACAGCGATAGACTCCGCCCAAAATCGTCCCCGTCAGCGTTGTCCGAAGCCTTGACATAGGCTTGCTGCGTCCAGACCCCGTGCTCGTCGAGGACGAAGACATAGACAGCCCCGTTGTTGAGGCCGCGATCGTTCGGATCACCGTCGATTTCGGTGGCGTTGCTGTCCTCGGAGGGCGCGGCAACGGCGAGCGTCCGGCCGTCGCCGGAGATCGTGACCTCGTCGCCAAAGACGTCGCTCGAGCCCGTGTTGGACGCCTTGAAGTAGCCGATCGCCTCCGCCAGCGTACCGGTCACGTCCACCACCGCCGATTCCGTACACCCCTCCCCATTACACGCCTGTAGGCGATAGCTCGCCGTATAGCGACCGTGCAGAGGCATGGTCCAGGACACCGAGAGCTGCTCGAGGTCGGGTCCCAGCGGCTCGAAGGGCTCCCCGGGGGCCACGCTCTGCTCGAGGCGGTAGTGCTCGGCGCCCTCGGTCTCGGCCCAGCCAAAATCGAACCGCTTGACCGCCGAGAAGCTCAGCTCGAGCACCGGGGCCGCGGGTAGCAGCGAGCAGCCGCTCGTGTCCACGGCACATTGCTCGTCGCAGGCCAGCTCACCGCTGGCGAAGCCCTCGCTTTGACACGTGGTGTCGCCAAAGTCGGTCCCATCGCACTCCTCGCCCGCCGCCGCATTGAGCAGCCCATCGCCGCACATGGGGATCGTGCAGTCTGCGTCGCACGAGGGCGACTCACCAGCCTCGTCGCATTCTTCGGCACCCTCCACCATGCCGTCCCCGCAGACCGGATCGGATGTCTCGGACGATGTCGTGGTTCCATCGGGATCGATGCTCGTCGACGGATCATCGAGTGTCGTTTCGAGATCGGTCGTGGCCGTCGTACCGGATGTCGAATCCTCGCTGTTGGTGTCAGTCGCGGCCACCGGGCCCTCGCCTGGCTGACACGCTGGCAGCCCAGCGCAGAGCACTCCGGTCAGGATCATGCAGGGATTGAATCGATGTCTCATGATTGGGTCGCAGATGGGGGGTCCGGCGGTCACACGACAAAGAGATGCTCTAACGCCACCCCGACGTCATGCGCATGCCAGGGAGAGTCGCGCGAGTCGACGGGATGGTTGACGCCCTGACCATGAACCGGTCGCACCCGGGTCCCCTCGTCGCCCTTTCGTCCCCAGCGGGCGTGAATCGAGCGTCGCCTCCGCGACGCAGACCCGTCCGATGCGCTGCGCTAGAGCCAGTCTGGAGCCAATCGGGTGACGATGAGTCTACGCACCGGTGCCGACGACACGCGGCTTCAGGCGGCGTCGTGGATGTTGGTGCGCCAGGCTCGATCGGCCACCGCGGGCTCGGAGCCGACCGGGGGCGGCGTGCTCACTCGCACCAAGCGCTCACCGATCGCCAGGGTGCTGTTGGAGGGCAGCACCTCGCCCGGGCGGACGACGGCCCAGGTCCCGTTGGAGCTGGCCAGATCCTGCAAGAACACGTTGTCCTCGCGGATCAACAGCTGCATGTGGAGCTCGGAGAGCGCTTCGTCCTGGGGCAGCACCACGTCGCCGGTGTTGCGGCCCATCGACAGCGAGGAGCCACGCAGGGTAAGGGTGAGGCGGACGGCGCCCGCATCGTCGAGGAGGTTGAGGCGCGCGGGGCGGCCGCTGCGGCCGGCCTCGAACGACATCCACTGGTGCCCGGCCGCGATGAGGTCGCCGTCATGGAGCTCGATGGCCTCGGTGATACGGAGCATCACGCTGCAATCACGCGCGCAGAAATCGACCCGGATGCTGCCATCATCTACTGCACTGACAGTAACCACGCCCGCCTGGCAGGCAAGCTTGGCCGACCCGCTGCGTTGCAGAACGATGCGTTCCTCTCCTCCGTGCTCACTCTTGCTCATCGGTGCTTCCCAAGGGACATCTCAGGTCAAGTCAAGAACGGTATTGGCGGACCTAGAGTAGCGTCTTTGATCGCAATTGTAGAGTGTCACTTCCAACGGGAATCGATCGGAAAATCTTGACGCATTCTCCACATCGACCAGGGCCGGATCGTTGAGGTGAGCATGACGAACGAGAGCCGCTCGTGCGATCGTGAGCAGCGGATCGAATCGTTCGGGGCAAATGGCCTCGGGTGGCGATCGGCTCGGGAAAAATCGGTGAGCATCGTGGCGTAGATCGAAACTGCGATGATCTGTCGCTTCGAATTCCATGCAATGGGGCTCGTAGACCCCGACTGCATCGAGGGGGCGAACTCGAGATTCGCGTGTTGGCCGATCCGAGTGAACGCTCACGTCGACGCTTGCTCTTGGAGTGACGGAAAACCGAACGAGCGAGCGGCGGCGTCCCGAGGGAGCGCCACCGCTTGCGCCAACCTTGGCCAGGGTGGGTTGGCGAGCGCGAGTCTTAGAACTCCACCCAGCCGGCAGCGGAAAGATCGCTCAGCGCGTTGCGCTGCAGGCCCTCGCGGGACAGGGTGAACAGCTGGTCGCCGATCACCATGGAGCGGCGGATCCCCTCGCCGTACCAGAACTCCTCGAACTCGCCCTGCTCGTGCTCGATCGTTCCCAGCAGCTGGATCCCCGACTCGGGGTCGATCCGATAGGCCAGGGCGCCGTTGAAGTACTCCTCTTCGCCGGTGTCTTCATTGAACGTCCAGGTGTTGACGGGGAAGACCGCGAGGTTCTCGGGGGCCCAGTACAAGAACGCGTGGTGATCGAACTCCACCTCGGAGGAGCCCCACTCACCGAAGGACTCTTGGAAGATCGCGGTGGGCTCGGCCGGGTTGCTCACGTCGAACAGGCTCACCTGGGTGCCGAGCACCTGGCCATCCGCCGTGCCGTCGCGGCCCACGCCCAGCAGCAGGTTCTCGCCCACCGGGTGCAGGTAGGCGGAGTAGCCGTTGATCTTCAGCTCACCCACCATCCGCGGGTCGGTGGGATCGGCAAGATCGAGGGTGTACAGCGGATCGATCTGGCGGAAGGTGACCACATAGCCCACGTCGCCCATGAAGCGCACCGCGTAGATTTCCTCGCCCTTGCCGAGGCCGTCGACTTGACCAATGAGCTCGAGCGCCTCGCCGTTCTCGCGCAGCACCGACACATAGCTCTCGGAGTCGTCGCTCCAGCCCCACTGGGTGCTGGCCACCCGCAGATCGCCGTCGTGCTCGGACATGGCCCACTGGCTGAGCAGGTAGCCGGGGACCTCGCCGGAGGCCACGTAGTGGGCGGCGTCGTCGCTGGTGATGTCGAACTTGTGCACGTAGGAGGACACGTTCCACTCGGGGTCCTCCTCGAGCACCTCGAGGTCTTGCTCCTCCCAGATCGGTCGGGTGGCCACGTAGAGGCTCTGTGGGCTGGCGTAGACGGTCTGGCCCTCGGAGAACACGCCCACCGCGTCGCCCAGCGCCAGGGGCTGGCTCATATCGATGGTGAGCACCGACAGCGTGCCCAGGCCCGCGTGGGCGCCGGGTCGCATCATCCGCTGGCACTCGACCAGCAGGCCGGCGTCGGTCGTGTCGCCGGCCTCGAACACGTAGCGGGGGATCCAGTCGGAGAGCTCGGTCGCGAGCACCACGTTGCGGTTGTGCTTCTCGGCCTGGGTCTCGGCCCATTGGTAGGCCGCCTCGTTCCAGCCGCTCCACTCGTCGAAGTTGGCGTCGCTCTCATCAAGGAAGTCGTAGGGGTACTTGAAGGGCAGGTCGTGATACTGCGCGCTGAGCACGACGCGGGCGGTGTCCTCGTGCAGGCGACCGCTGACGACCATGCCCTCCACGTAGAGGCTGCCCACCACCTTCATGTCGTTCGGGTTCGACACGTCGACCTCGACCAGCTGGACGATCTCCATGTACTCGTCGGCGCCTAGCTCGAACTGGTCACGGATCGCGGGGGGAAGATCCCAGCCGCCGCGCGAGATCGTCAGCAGGACCCGATCGCCGTGGACCAGCATCTGCGTGGCGTCGTACCAGTAGTACTCGTCGGCCGCCTCGAGCACGGGCAGGGACTGGGTCAGCGTGGGCGCCTCTCCCTGCACGTCGATGTAGTGCAGCTGGCCCTGGGCCAGGGCCAGGATCCGATCGCCGTCGGTCTTGATGATGTCGGGCTCGTCGACGCCGAGCTCTTGGACGTTGGTGCCCGAGTGATCGGGCGAGCCACCGTCGCCACCCCCGGAGTCGCCCCCGGTCTCCCCGTCGTCGGCGGGCGGTGGGGCGCCGCCCATGTTCGGGTCGCCGCCGCCGTCTTCGCCGCCCGCGAGCGCGTCCTCTTCCCAGCCCCAGCCATGGTCACCGTCGAAGCCGTAGGGGCCCACCTGCTCCAGCGCACGGAACTGGACGTAGTCGACCACGTCTTCGCACGACTGAAAGTGGGCCAGCGACGAGCGGTCGATCGATTCCGGGGCGTAGGGGTCGGAGCCTTGGGTGCCTTCACAGCCGGTGGCGATAGCGGCGAGCGAGAGGGCGACCAGGGGCAGGGCGGTGCGACGAGACGAAGACATGGCAAAGAACCTCGATCCAGGTAGACGTAAGTCAAAAGTCGGTGCTCGACGCCGGGCGATTGTTCGCATCCTCGTGGTGGCGTCGAGCGCCCGACCTATTCGCAAGGACGAGGCCAGCGGGCTTGGCGGGAAAAATTCAATGATTTCGAAGGGGAGGATCGCGTCTGGGCGCGGTTCGAGTGTGACACCGGTGTCGTGGGTCGGGCACGGGTGCCATGTCCGAACCCACGAGCACCCGGCCGCGCTATGAGTGCGCGACCGGGTGCTCGCTTGGACGCAGTGGCGTGCGTCGCTTCAGGTGGCTTGCCCTCGCAAGATTGCGAGGTGGATTGGCTTGCACTGGGGTAGTCCCGCGGGCGGGGGATCGGATGCATCGGTGGGTGCACGATCCCGGGCGGGGCGAGGCGCGGATGTCAGCCCGCCGGAGGCGGAGGTAGGGCATCGGAGGCCAGCCGGAAGATCATGAAGTCGTGCATGGGGTTGCCGGGGCCGCCCGGGTAGATGAAGGGGGACTGGGCGGGCCACACCAGCGTCGCCGGATCCCAGTTGAACCACATCCAGCGGGCCTCGGGATCGACGAGCATCTGGCAGACCAGCGGGAACTCGTTGCCCGGCTGCGGGCCGCCGGCGTACGGGGTCTCGTTGGTCTCACCCACCGCGAGCGCGCCGAGCATGGTGCCCGTCTGATCCACCCAGCCCTGGCTGGTGGTCGCGGGGTCGGTCATGCCCGCGTTGCACAGGGCGATCTGCTCGTTGACGATCTCGAGGGTGGGGGTGGGATCTCCGGTGTTGTAGTCGATGCCGGTGGCGCAAACCTCCCAGTCCTCGTCGCCGGTGTAGACCACCTCGCCCGGGGTGCCCTTGGGGCGGTCGCTGATCCGTCGAAACTGACCGATCACCCCCTGGGTGGTGGACTGGTCGCCGTAGGCCACGATGTAGAGGTACTCGGCCACGTCCTGGGCGGGCACGAGATATTGCTCGGGGCCGGTGGCGCAGCCGAAGATCTCCGAGGCCAGCACGGCCGCGACCCCGCCGAAGTAGTTGAGCATCTCGTCTTCGGTGCCGTAGCCGAAGGCATAGGCGTTGTCCGCCGTAAGCACCACGTCGATGTCCGTGGGGATGAAGGGGTCGCCCGGCATGTCGGGGATCGACAGGTCGAAGTGTGGCCCGATCGTGGGATCGGTGGTGGTGGTGTCGGCGGAGCCGGTGCTGCCGGTCGTGTTGTTCGAGCTCGTTGCGGCGGTGCTCGTGCTGGGGTCCGACGAGGCCGAGCCCAGGGTGGCCGTTGCCGTGGTGGCGGGGGAGGTCGTCGGGCCGCGGGTGTCGCCGGCCGGGTCGTCACTGCCGGGGTCGACGGTACCGCAGGCGACGAGCACGAACAGCGGTGGGACCAGAAGCGATGGGGCTAGAAGTGACGAGACCAGTCGCAGTCGGAAGCACGAGCGCATGGGCCATCGTATCGTGATCCCTCGGGCCCGAACCCCAGGTCCGAGCTCCAGGCCCGAACCTGACAAGAGGGCTCACGTGGCCGGCACGTCGACGACCCAGCGGCGCCACTCGTCGTTGAAGTCACGCCGCAGCTCTAGATCCCACAGCTGTGTCTCCACGCATCGGGTGAGCGTGGGATCGGTGGAGTCGACGATGGTGATCCGATCGAGGTGCACGATCTCGTCCAGCGTGGACTCCAGCACCACACGAGCGGCCCGGCCCGGCCCGGCGCAGTCATCGAGTGCGTCGCGGACCGCTTGCCGCAGGAATTCGGGGCGGCTGTCGCCGCCGATGAGACCCACGCTGCCCTGGCCGATCGTGCCGCTGCCCGATCCACCCCCGGCGCCGAAACCGATCATGCCCATGCCCTCGGTCTCGTCGAGGCCCTCGGTGGAGGGCCGCACCCCGGGCTCGATGGCCAGGTAGCTGGTGACCGGCGATACGGCCCCGCCGAGGATGGCCAGGGGCATCATCTCTTCCTCGCTCAGCTCTCCGAGCAGCTCGGAGCCGAAGACCAGGGCGGCCCAGCGGCGGTTGTCCTCGTCCTCGGCAAACACCGTCTCGTGGACCGGCGTGCTCCACAGCTCGCCCTCGACGCGCAGGTGGGCGATGGGCTCGGTGACCAGCTCGAAGGCGTCCACGCCCTCGCCCTCTACCATCGACTCGTCGACGTAGACGTGCTCGTCGGCCAGGGGAGGGACCAGCACGCGCACGTGGTCGAGGCGTACGGGACGGGCGAGCTCTTCGAAGACGGCCCGGTGATCTTGACGGTCGCCGTCGAGATCGGCCGCGACATTCCAGACCAGGCCACCGGTGGTGGTGGTGGCCTCGGCCCACGGGTGACTGTCGTCGCGCTGGAGGGTGGCGGAGCCCTCGCCCACGATCCCCACGTGCACGATGGCTCGGCTGTCTTCGGCGAGCGTACGCAGGCGAGCGGGTTTCAGGCCGTCGCGAGTGCGGGCGTCGGTGAGCAACACGATGCGGCGGGGGCCCTTGCTGCCCGCGAGCAACTCGCCGGCGCGTGTGAGGGCTTGGTCGACATGGCTGCCATTGTTACCCGGAAGCTCGAGGTGCTCCAGATCGGCGATGGCCTTGCGCACGGACACGAGCCCTCCGTTGCGACCCTCGACCTTGTGATCGAAGACCAAGACCTCGGCTTTGGCTCCGAGCTTGGGCGCGGCGAAGTGCTCGAGGGTTGCACGCGCGGTCGCGACTTCGGCCTTGCGCTCGCCCTCGCTCATCGAGCGCGAGCCGTCGAGCACCACCACCACTCGGGCATTGCGGGGAATGGTGGAGAGCTTGGGCGCCAGCGCTACATCGAGGTGCATCAGCACGCGCTGGTCCGCGAAGGGCACCGAGGCCAGGTGGGCCTCGATCCGCGGGGTTCGGGCGCGCGCCAGCGACAGCGAGACCTGCTGGTCGAGGGTGAGCTGCGTGCCGTGGCCCACCGGCTCACCACGGACAAAGAGCTGATCGCGACGATGAGCCGCCTTTAGGGTGACTCGGGCCGGGTGCTTCTCGGTCCCGAGCGGGGGGAGATCCAGGTGGTCCCGGCCCTCCTCGTAGACCGTCGGCATCTGCAGCGTGTACTCGACCATCTTCTCGGTCTGGGGAGCCACGGGAAAGACCTGGAGGGCCAGGAGGGTGGGGTTGCGCCAGGAGAGCAGCGCGGGATCCTTGGGGTAGTAGCCGCCGATCCCGGTCAGCTCGGTGTAGCGCTGGGCCGCCAGCTCGGCCTCGAGCAGATCACCCTCGAACCAGTGGGGTTTGCCGTGCAGCATGCCTCGAGTGCGCAGGCCGGTGGCGACCGCCGTCTCGGGCACGTCGATCCAGAACAAGGCTTGATCGTGGCGCTCGCCGCCGTTGTGCACCGCTCGTCGCACCCGTAGCGTGGCCACTCCGTGGTCGAGGACGAGCCGAATGTCGTGGGATCGCTCGACCAGTCGCTCCGAGCGGGTGCCCCAGACTTCATCGGCCGCGGCCGAGCCGGGCCAGGCCATGGCGAGTAGCGAAGCAGCGGTAAGAGCCCGAGCAAGCGGCGTGGTCACAGGCATGACGGGCCGCAGGACAGCGTGGTGTCGCCAAAGTTCCCGGAGGTTTCATCTTTTCCAGAGCGACGGGCATCTAAGCCAGGAGGATGGTGCCCGGGGCTCGACCACGACAAGCCGCTCGGGTTCGGCGGTGTGTTCAAGGCAGCTGGGCGAGGAACTGCTCGACCTGCGCGGCGTTCTTGGCTCGGTTAGCCGCGTTGAAGTCGTCTCGGGCGGCCTGGGCGATCAGTCGGGCGGCGACCGGATCTTCGGGGGCGGTGGCCTTGGCCAGCGAAAAGCGCACGCGGGCGAAGTTGAGGGGGGAGGCGCCGTCTCGCTCGGCGTTGGTCATCGCCTCGCGGAGGATCTCGCGGGCCGCCGCGTGCTCGCCCCGGCTCGTCTCGCTGTCGCCGATCGCGTAGAGCCAGGGCAGCAGGTTGTTCTCGCGGCCGTGCTTCAGCGCGCGGCGGATCGCCAGGCCGCGCCGCAGGTGCACCACCGCCTCGTCGTGCGCACCGGTGCGCCGCAGCATGGAGCCCAGGTTGAACAGCGCGTCGGCGACCTCCTGGTGATCGGCTCCCAGGCTGCGCTCGCGGGCCTGGAGCGAGCGCATGAGCGCGTCCTTGGTCTGTTCGTCTCGGCCACCTCGCATGCCCAGGGTGAGCCCCAGCGAGCTCCAGACGCGGGCCGTGTTGGGGTGGTCTTCGCCCCACACCACCCGGGCCGCATCCAAGGCGGTGCGCAGCTCGGTCTCGGACTCGTCGAGGCGGTGGGCGTAGGAAAGAGCGCGGCCCAGGTTGAGGCGCGCGGCGATCATGGCGGGGTGGTGATCGCCCAGCTGCTCACGAAGTCGCTCCATCGCCTGGCCATGTAGGCTCAGGGCGCGGTCGTGGTCGGGCTCGCGCGAGCGGGCGACCGCCGTGGCCAGGTTGCTCTCGAGCCGTGCGCGCAGCAGCGGTCGCGGGCCCAGGCCGTCGAGCTGGGCCCGCGATTGCTCGCCCAGGCTGGTCGCCTCGTCGGTACGATTGCGATCCGTGCCGAGCACGTAGATCTGGTAGATCCGTGCGCGGATCCGGGTGAGCGCATCCGCCGAGGCTTCCGCGCGCTGCATGGCCTCGGCCAGCGCTAGCTCGGCCGCCGGCAGCTCGCGGGACTTGAGCAGCACGCGCCCCTGCGCCAGCGCAGCCTCGGCCTCCAGCGAGGCGTGCCCCGCCTCCGAGGCGGCCACGCGGGCCTCGGTGGCCGCCGTGCGAGCCTGCTCGAGCTGGGTCTCGTAATACAGGGCGCCGGCCCGGGTGTCGAGCACGGCCAGCGAGCGACGTGCTCGGATCAGGGCTTCGCGGGCGCGGCCGACCTGAGCCTGACGTTGTGGTGTGTCTTCGCTGGACCAGCTCGCCAGGTGGCGATCGTCGGCGCATGCGCCTGGGTCGGGCAGCCGCGTCGCTTCGTGGGCGGCGTCGATCACCGTGGCCTCGTCGGGATCCGCCAGCGCATCACCGAGGGTATCGAGCCGCGCTCGGGCTTCCTCTAGGCAGCGTTGCTGTCGGTCGTATCGAGTGCGGGCGGCCTCGGTCTCGCCCTGGGCTCCCATGCAGCTGGCTTCGGCTCGAGCGACCCAGTCGTCCGCGTATCGATCGAGGCGCTCGGCCGTCGACGCCCACACTTTGTCGGCGTAGGGCAGTCCGGTCGCGCGCATGCCCTGCGCGGCGGCCTCGCGAGTGGGTGCGTCCCACACGTCGATCAACCGGGCTTGCTCTTCGCGGCAGGCATCGCTGGGGGACTCGCCCGGCCGCAGCGCGATCGTGGCGACGACCGCTGTCAGCCCTACCGCTCCCGCCGCCAACCATCCCCGATGGGAGCGCGGCTGCAGGGCGGCGAGCAAGCTATCCATGTCGGGCCAGCGCTCGGCCGGGTCGGCCGCTAGCCCTCGTCGCAGCGCTCGCATCACCCGACCCGGCGCTGGGCTACTGCGGGCCTCGGTGGGCTGGCCCGCGGTCACCAGCGCCATCAGCTCGCCCATCGTCTTGCTCGCGAAGGGCCGCTCGCCGCACAGCGCTTCCCACACCGACACGCAGAAGCTGAACTGATCGCTGCGCTCGTCGACCGGCTGCCCCTTCCACTGCTCGGGCGACATATAGGCCGGAGTGCCCAGCAATGTGCCCGTGGTGGTCAGATCCGCCGGGAGTGTATCCCGCAGGTGTTCGTGTCTTGCCCGCAGATCCTGCTCGTTGCTCTGCTCGTGTTCCTGATCCTCATCGGGGGTCGGGATCTCCGCTTGCTCGCGAGCGAGTCCGAAGTCCACCACCCGCGCGCGGCCCTCGGTGTCGACCATCACGTTCTCGGGCTTGAAGTCGCGATGGATGATCCCCTTGGCGTGGGCGGCGGCCAGGCCTCGCCCTGCTTGTAGGAACAGCTCGAGCGCCGCTTGCCACGCGCGCGGTTGTTCGTCTTGCCAGGCTCGGAGGTCGCGCCCCTCGATCAGCTCCATGGCCACGAACACATGTCCGTCGGACTCGCCCACCTCGAACACCACCGCCACGTTGGGATGCGCCAAGCGGGCCATCGCCCGTGCCTCCTGCACCAGCCGGGCGCGGGTACTCTCGTCGCCCATGCGTTCGGCTCGCAGCAGCTTGAGCGCAACGTCGCGCTGGAGGTCGGGCTCGTACGCGCGGACGATGCTGCCCATGCCGCCCGAGCCGATCGGTCCCTTGACCTCGTAGCGTCCCACCTGGACGGGGTGGGTCGTTTGGCCGAAGAGCTGGGCCTCGACGGCCGCCTGCACCATGCGAAGCTGGAGATCCACGGGCCACATGTAGGGTAGCGCCTCCTTGCCGTGTCTCCGTGGTTTCCGACCCTCGGAGGGGCTCACCATGGGCTCCGGCTCCGGCGCGTTCATCGCATTGTCGTGGTTGTGTCGCCGCGGGGGTCGATCGTGGTCTCGACGGTCATAAAACCGTCGCAGCCCCGGTCTGGCGTTGCTCGATGGCGGTGAGGGTGCTGTCCTGCCGAGCACGATCGGCGATGCGCGACACTCGAATTAGCTTCGTTCCCCGTAGTGACTTCCATCGCCAGCTCGTTCGTCGCGTCGACGAGTACTTCGCGCGCACGGGCCTACGCCGCGACGGGGGGCGCACGATCGTGCGCAAGACCGTGGTGCTCTTCGCGGTGCTCTTCGCCGGCTACTTCGCGTTCCTCCTCAATGGGCTAGGGTGGCTGGGCGTACTGGTGGCCGCGGTCGTCGCCGGCATCGCCATCGCGGGGTTGGGCATGGCGGTGATGCACGACGGCAGCCATGGTGCCTACGCCTCCACCGCGCGCGGCAACAAGCTCTCGGCGCGCGTGCTCGACTTGCTCGGGGCCAGCTCCTACGTCTGGCGGGTCAAGCACGTCCACGTGCATCACACCTATCCCAACATCGAGGGGGCCGACGACGACATCGCCCTCGAGCCGCTGGCCCGCCTCGCTCCCGGGCAGCGGCACCATGCCGCGCATCGATTTCAGCACCTGTACATGTTCTTCTTGTACGGGTTCGTCACCATGAAGTGGTGGCTGATCGACGACTTCAAGCAGGTCGCCCGGGGGCGGCTGGGGACTCAGCCGCTTGCCCCCCCGCGGGGTGAAGAGGCCCGGGTGTTCTGGGGGTTCAAGGTCGTCCACGGGATCTGGGCGCTGCTCGTGCCGGTGCTGGTCGTGGGCTGGCTGCCGGCGCTGGTCTTCTATGTCGTCTCGCAGTTCGTGGCGGGGGTGATCCTCTCGCTGGTCTTCCAGCTGGCTCACTGCGTCGAGGAGGCCGAGTTCTTCGATCCGGAGGCCAACGACGGGGAGCTACAGCTGGATTTTGCCCGGCTGCAGCTGGCGACTACGATCGACTTTTGCCCGAGCAATCGCTGGGTGAGCTGGTATGTGGGCGGCCTGAATTTCCAGGCGATCCACCACCTGTTCCCGCGGGTGAGCCACGTGCACTACCCGGCGCTGGCGCCCATCGTGCGGGAGGTCTGCGCGGAGTACGGGGTGGAGTACAAGGTCGGGGGCTCGATGTGGGCGCTGCTAGCCTCGCACTACCGGTGGCTCAAGCGGATGGGTCGTGAGCCGGTGCAGGTGGCGGAGGCCCCGGTGGTCGCTCGGGCGGCGTAGGGCCGAATCTAGGGCGAGCGTGACCATGTTCGTGACCATGTTCGGGACCATGTTCGTGAGCACACGGGCGGTGCTAGGGTAGGCAACGGCTGGGTTTCACCCAGCGACTCGCTGTGCCCGTGCTCCCGTTCTTCAATACATCCGGCCCGTGCCTTCCAGGTGAGCACTACATGTTGCCACCGGGGCGGCGTCTGGATGACGTGCTGGCGCTCATCGAGGCACGACGGTACTTCACGCTGCACGCGGGGCGGCAGACGGGCAAGACCACCAGTGCGCGGTGGCTCGTGCAACATTTCAACGCGGGAGATCGCTTCCGCGCGGTGTGGGTCGACGTCCAAGACGCACGCGAGGTGTCCGACCCTGGCCAGGCATTTTCGCTGGTGCTCGACGACCTCGATCTTGCGATCGCGCGCGATCTGCCGGGCTTGGCCTTGCCCTCGGGTCCCGCTCGTGCGCTCGAGCCCGCGAGGAGTTGTATCCGCCGATATCTCCAGGATCTGGCGGCCCGGGTGCAGCTCCCGCTGGTGCTCTTGCTCGACGAGGTCGACGGCCTGGTGGGAGAAGCGATGGTCTCGTTGCTCACGCAGCTGCGGCAGGGCTACATCGCGCGGGCCGAGCTGCCATTTCCGTCGAGCGTGGTGCTGGTGGGTCAGCGGCAAGTGCGGGACTACGCGCTACGGGAGGAGGACCGCAGCACGCTGGCGTGGCTGGGGACGACCTCGCCGTTCAACATCACCGCGGAGGCGACGACCCTGGGTCCCTTCACCGAGGCGGAGGTGGGGGAGCTCTTGGCGCAGCATCAAGTCGCCACCGGGCAGCAGTTCTTGCCCGAAGCGGTGGCGAAGATCTGGGATCTGGGCCGGGGGCACCCGTGGCTGACCAATGCGCTGGCCGATCAGGTCGTGCGGCGGGATGTGCCGAACCGTGAAGTCGAGGTCACTGCGGCCCATGTAGAGGCCGCCAAGGAGACGATCATCCTCGAGCGGCGTACCCACATCGACTCGTTGGTGGCGCGGCTGCGAGAGGATCGGGTGCGACGGATCCTCGCGCCGATGCTCACCGGGGGATCCACGGACGGCGATGTGCTCGATGACGACTTCGCCTACGTGGTCGGGCTTGGATTGCTCCACACTCGGGCTGGGCGCTACGAAATCGCCAATCCGATCTATGCCGAGGTCCTCCCGCGCGCGCTCACCCATCACCGGCAGCTGCAGATCGCCAACGAGCCGGCGTGGTACGTACGATCCGACGGGTCACTGGACATGGCCAAGCTGATGGCAGACTGGCAGGTGTTCTGGCGCGAGGACGGACACCTGGCCGCGGAGGGTTTTCGCTACCGTGAGGCCGGGCCGCACCTGATGCTGATGGCGTTCTTGCAGCGGGTGGTCAACGGGGGGGGCCGCATCGAGCGTGAGTACGGGCTGGGTCGCGGGGCGCTCGACCTGTTGGTGCTGTGGCGAGGGCAGCGCTACGCCATCGAGGTCAAGGTGCGGCGGGACACGACGACCGAGCAGCGAGCGCTGGACCAGGTGACCGGGTATCTCGAGCGGCTGGGGTTGTCGGAGGGCTGGATGGTGCTCTTCGATCTTCGCTCGACGCGACCGTGGGACGAACGGCTGTTTACGCGGCCCGTGGAGCACCGGGGCAGGCGGGTGCAGGTCGTGGGGTGCTAGGCCAAGACGGGTTGTTGAAGCCACAACCGATTGCTATCGGGCGGGGCAGCCATCATACCACCGAAGCGAGTCGCGTGCTTGGGCTCGGCAAGGAAGCCAGTATAAAGAGCCTACGGGGAGTCCATGCAAGGAGGCGAATATACGGGTCGGAATGACACCGATGGATTGACGACGACGGGGTCCGAAGTCGGCACCGTCGAGCAGCAGACCGATGATCGTGCTGCGCGTGGCATTGGTAATGCGACGACTGCCTTGGCCGAGGGGCCGGCTGCCGCGCTCGGTGGCCAGGCCGATCACGCCGATCGGCAGGCGAGGAAGCCGGAGTCGCTCGGAGCGTCGAGCCCACCATCCACCTTGGGTCGCTACGTGATCATGAGCACCCTCGGGCAAGGGGGCATGGGCGTGGTGTTCAAGGCCTTCGATCCCACGCTGGACCGCCGGGTGGCGCTCAAGGTATTGCACAAGGAGATCGACGAGCGGCACACCGCCCGTCTGGTGCGCGAGGCCCAGGCGATGGCCAAGCTGTCGCACCCGCACGTGGTGCAGGTGTACGAAGTGGGCGAGGTCGACGGGCGGACCTTCGTGGCCATGGAGCTCGTCCAGGGGCAGACGCTGCGGGCATGGATGCGTCAGCAGCCGCGGCCGAGCTGGCGCGAGTGCGTCGAGGTGTTCCTACAAGTGGGCGCGGGCCTGGCCGCGGCGCATGCTCGTGGGTTCGTCCACCGCGATTTCAAGCCCGGCAACGCGATGCTCGACGACCAAGGGTGGGCTCGGGTCCTCGATTTTGGGCTGGCTCGTCAGGTGGAGACGATCGACGACGGGCAAGGCGAGGCCGAGGAGCGTGCACGTACGGACCGGCGTGAGTCGGTGCCCCAGGAGGTCGCGCTGACCAAGACCGGCGCCGTGATGGGTACGCCCGCCTATATGCCGGCCGAGCAGATGCTGGGCCGGTCGGTCGATGCCCGCAGCGATCAGTTCAGCTTCTGCGTGGCGCTTTATGAAGCCGTGTACAGGGAGAGACCCTTCGAAGGCAACTCGGTGGCGGCGCTGATGGCCGCGGTAACCAGTAACGAGGTGCGGCCAGCCCCCAAGGGTCGCCCCGTGCCAGCCCGACTGCGTGCCGTGTTGCTGCGGGGGTTGGCGGTCGAGCCCGAGCAGCGGTGGCCCTCGATGGAGGTGTTGCTCGGACAGCTTCGACGATTGGTGGCTCCGCGTCGGGGGCGATGGCTGGCGCTAGGGGCCGGGGTCGCGGTAGGGCTGGGGCTGGTAGGCGCGGGGTTGGCCTACCAGGCTGACATGGCGCAGCGCTGTACCGGCGCTCGCGCCCAGCTGGACGGCATCTGGGACGAGGAGCGCCGGCAGGCGGCCGAGGCCGCCGTCCTGGGCACCGAGATCTCCTATGCCCCGGGGACGTGGGAGCGCGTGGACCTTCGGCTCGACGCCTACGCTGACGCCTGGACGGACAAGCACACCGAGGTCTGTGAGGCCACCAGCGTGCGCGGTGAGCAGTCCGACGAGGCCATGCGGCTGCGCATGCGGTGCCTGGACAGGCGCCGCAGCTCGCTCCGCGCGTCGGTCGATGTCCTCGCCGACGCCGATGCCAAGGTGGTGCAAAACGCCGTGAAGCTCGTGGCTGGCTTGCCCGCGCTGACCCGCTGCGACGACCTGGACTGGCTGGAGCAGCAAGACCAGCGCGTCCCCCCGCCCGAGGACCCCGATCTAGCCGCGGAGGTCGAGGCGTTGCGCGAGCGCTTGGCCGACATCGAGGCGATGGACAAGGCCGGCCGCTACGCCGAGGCCCTTGAGAAGGTCGAGGCGATGTGGCCACACGCTGAGGCGCTGGAGTATTCGCCGCTGCTCGCCGAGGTTCGGCACTTACAAGGAGATCTACGAGAACGCAACGGTCAATACGCCGGATCCGAACAGGACCTGCGGCGAGCCCATGCACTGGCGCTGGAGAACCACCACGACGAGATCACGCTCGGCACGGCGCAGAGTCTGGCCTTCGTGGTGGGCGTTCGGCTCGCGCGGTACGTCGAGGGCCGACAGTGGGGCGAGATGGAGGCCCTGCCCTTGGCCCAGGGCAGCGGCGAGCCGACAGAAGTGGCCGAGAGCCTGAGCATATTGGGATCTGTATGCCTGAGCCAAGGAGAGCATGAGAAGGCCCAGGAATACTATCAACGAGCGCTGGAACTACGGGAGAAGGCGCTGGGGCCGGAGCATCCCCTCGTAGCCGCTACTCTGGATAATCTTGGGGGCGTGTACGGCGGTCGGGGGGAGTATGAAGAAGCGAAGGCGTACTATGAGCGGGCGATAGAGCTATGGGAGAGGACGCTGGGTGCCGACCATCCCCTCGTGGCTTCTACTCTGAACAACCTGGGGGTCGTGTACGATCTTCAAGGGAAGTACGAGAAGGCGAAAGCGTATTATAGACAAGCCCTAGAGAAGCAAGAGAGATCGTTGGGGGCGGATCATCCCTCTGTGGCCAACAGTCTGAGCAATCTAGGCATCGTGTATGGCCTTCAAGGGGAGTATAAGGAGGCAGAAGAACACCATCAGCGGGCGCTGGGGGCAAGGGAGAAGGCGCTGGGTCACGAGCATCCAGATGTTGCCACGAGCCTGAATAATTTGGGCAATATATACATGCGCCAAGGTAGGTACGGAGAGGCGAGAGAGCATCATGAGCGCGCGCTGTTCATATGGAAGAAGTCGCTGGGTCACGAGCATCTCTATGTGGCCAATAGCCTGGATAACCTGGGGACTTTGTGTAGCCACGAAGGGAAGTACGAGGAGGCCAAGAAGTATCATGAACGAGCGCTAAGGATATTCGAGGAGGCGGTGGGTGTTGAGCATCTTTATGTGGCTAATTCCCTGAACAGCCTGGGGCACGTTTATGTCCGCCAAGGGGAGTTCGAGGCTGCGAAGGAGCACTATGAGCGAGCGCTGAGGATATTTGAAGAAGCACTGGGCTCCGAGCATCCAGAAGTGGCCAATTCGCTGTTGGGGCTGGCCACGGTCGCGCTGGAGAGGGGGGATCCCAGCTCCGCCCGTATCGATGCCGAACGTGCTGTCTCGATTCGTGATGCGGCCGCAGTGGCACCCGGGTGGCTCGCTGTGGCTCGCTTCGTGCTCGCCCAGACCCTGTGGAGCGAGAGGTCGGAGCGGGCGCGAGCCCGTGCGCTGGCCGAGCAGGCCCGGGATGCGCTGGCGGCGGCTGAAGGACCCGGCGATGCCAACGTTGACGTCGACGAGATAGAGGCCTGGCTGGCCGCGCACCGTGTCGAATAGAAAGCCCGATCGTATGGTCGAGGCGATGATGACCGAAGCAATGACGTGCGCGGGCTCCGGCGTAAACGACCGACGGCCACGCGAGGCGATCCATCGCCTCGCGCAGACCGTGGACGAACGCGCGCTGCTCTACTTGCGGAGGCTCTTGCAGAAGGCCACCGCGGCGTCCAGCTGCTCCTGCGAGGACGCGGTGGTGGAGCACCAGAAGGCGGCGCCATCGATCTCGCGTCGCGCCTGCACCCATTAGTTGGTGCCCGCTGCACCCTTGTTGGTGAAGGTCAGCACGTAGCCGTCTTCGAGCTTCTCAACCTTGGGATCCAGGGGCGTGTACATGTCGGCCTCCTTCTGGGCCTCTTCGCCGGTCTTGGGCTTGTCGTCACCCTTCTCGACCGTGGCGACCAGGTTGGGGCCCTGGACCATGTCGTTGCCCATCATATCGGAGACCTTGGTGCCCCCAGGAGCGTCGGCCTTGAGCCCGACCTTCGGGAGGCTGATCTCGGCGGGGCCCGCGTCGGCCTTCTTGGCGGCGGCGTCGTCCTTCTTGGCAGCGGCGTCGTCCTTCTTGGCGGCGGCGGCGTCCTTCTTGGCGGCGGCGTCGTCCTTCTTGGCGTCCTTCTTGGTGGCGGCGGCGTCCTTCTTGGCGTCCTTGCTGTCACACGCAGGGCCAAGGGCGAACAAAGAGAGCGAGAGGAAAAGTGCGGGGGTGGTTCGCATCGGGCGCGACCTACCACGGCCCGGTGCCGCTCGTCACCCGATCGAGTGTAGAGCGCTCGCCTGCCGCTAACGCGTGTTCCGGCTGCGGCCGAGGCATGCAAGATGTGAGATTGCGCGGGTGCGGGGTGGTGAACCGAACCTGCTCGGGTGTTGCATGGTGCAGGAGGAAGCGGCCAGGGAGCCGACGCAGAGCGATGACTTCGTCGCCACCACGAAAACGCCCCACCGTCGATGAACGGTGGGGCGGAGTGGTTGGTGATGGTCGGTGATGGTCGGTGATGCGATGTCTTCGTGATTCAGCTGGTGGTCAGCTGGCGTTGCCGCTGGCGGTCAGCTGGGCGCGACCTCGGCCTCCTGGGCCTCGAGCCAGGCGGTCAGGCTCTCGCTGTCGGCCAGCGCGGCCTCGGCCTCGGCGGGGGCAACCGTCTCGATGGGGTCGATGCCCGACACGATGCAGTCTTGCTGCTTGGGGATCACGATCCGCTCGTGGAGGTAGGTGGTGGGATCCGCCCCCGGGTCGACCTCGGGGATCGGCGACCACAGTACGTGCACGCTGAAGTACCCCTGGCTGGACTCGCCGCTGGTGTTGTACTCGGCGTTGAGCAGCCCGAGCACCCGCGGGTACTCGTTGGGCTGGACCCGAGTGGCCTGGGCCTCGCGGTAGCGAACGAGGTAGCGCTGGGCCTCGTGCTGGGCCCCCTCGGCCGTCTCGCAGCTCAGCCCGAAGGCGTTGTCGTTGATCACCGGCTGCCCGCGGGGATACTCGATCTCGGGGATCCGGATCGGATCGGCGCTAGCGTCGTAGCCGACCATCTCGTCGGGCTGGCCAAAGCGCGGTAGCTGAGCGGAGACGAGCTGATGGGGGATCAGCGAGCTGGGCCCGGCCCGGGGAGCGAAGAACGAGATGTTGACGAACCCTCCCCCGAAAAGCTGCATCGTGACCTCGGAGTCACCGGCGAAGAGCTGGGCGATGTTCTCGAAGATCGGCGTACGCGTGACCGGATCCGACGCGAACAGCGACTGGCAGTCACCGCCGTTGCACGTAAGATCGTAGATCTCCGACAGCGGCTGGCCGTCCACAAAGACGGTGAAGCGATCGATATAGGCCCGGTGCCGGTCGTAGAGATCCTGGTCGGCCGGGTCCACGACCGTGGTGATGATCCGATGCTTGAGGCTCGTGTAGGTGTTGAGCAGGCACACCTCGTGCTGGGCCTCGTTCGGATCGAGCCCGAGGTAATCATCGCCTGGCGCCAGATCGAAGTAGGCGCAATTCTTCGAGGCAAACCCGTCGCTCGGAGCCGGCTCGAGGTACTCGGGCTGCTCGCCCACCGTGACCATCTCGTTGGCCGTCTGTGCGCCGGCGCGCTCTTGGGGCGGCGGGAAGAGCCGACCCAGCGTGATCCCGAAGAACTGATCGCCGCCGAGGCGCTCGGGGTATAGGGACTCCATCTGGGCGCGATAGTCCTCGGGCCCGCTGGCGGTCGCGAAGGCGTTGCTGGCGGCCTCGATGTACCCGGCCATGTCGGCCAACACCGAAGCGTTGCCGGGCGCGCCGTGCCCCGGCAGCACCATCTCGACGTTGGAGAGCTCCTGCAGCGAGGCAAGCGCGTCGGACCAGCCGCTGAACACGTCGTCGCCCGCCATGATCCCGTGGTAGCCGTTGTAGACGATGTCGCCCACCGCGAGCACACCGTACTCGGGCAGATGGATGACCAGGGCCTCCTCGGCCTCGTTGTCGACGTACACGGAGTATTCGAAGGTCACGCCGTCGATCACCTCGGTGCCGGGCTGAATCTCCAGGGTGGGCACCATGAACCCGGGCGAGAGCGCCGAGCCGGGGGTGGGCTGGAAGCTCTGCCACAGCGGCAGCCCGCCGCCTTCGAGGATCGCCAGCACTCCGGCCGAGGAGTAGGCATCCACGTCGGTGAACGCCGCGCCCAGCCCGACCCAGTGATCGCGATGTTCGTGGGTGATGATGATGCGCTCGATGGGCTTGCCCAACGAGTCGGCGTAGGCCCGGTAGTCTTGCGAGACCGTGGGCACGAACTGGGCGTCGATCAGCACCAGGGCGTCGGCCGTCTCGATGATCTGCAGGCCGTTGCCGGCGACGTCGGGGGTCGCGACATAGGAGTGCACCGTGATCCCGCAGCGGTCGTACACCTCCACCGTGGCCCCAGTGTCGCGATCGATCAGGGTCGGCTCGGTCTCGGGCACGCAATCGGCCGCGGTGTCGTCGGTGTCACCGGTGTCGGCGCTGTCGCTCCCGGTGGAGTCAGGGTCGCTGTCGCCCTCGGTGGGGTTGTCGCCGGTGGGGTCGGTATCGCCCTGTGTGCCTGTCGCGCCACCGGAGTCTTCACCGGTGTCGTTAGTACAAGCGGCGGGACCGGCCGCCAGACAAAAAGCAAAGGGGAGCAGGGATTTGAGGATCTTGCCGTGTGCGTTCATCGAACTCTCCAACCTCGGACGCTCGGCCACGACCCCTCGGGGCCATGGATGGCCTCAAGCTACGAGGTGGAGAACATGACAGCCATAGACATTGAGACATGCCCGGCATGATGACCAGTCATGCTCGAACACGCGCTTCGATCCGCGCCCCGGGTGCGCATGGGTCGATCAAACCATCATAACGATCCCCTATAACGATCCCCTATAACGATCCCCTATAACGATCCCCGGCTGATGAGCACTGGGTGCACCCGACGTCCGGGTCCGCCGCCCCGTGTTGAGGCCACGAGCGTCACGTGCCTATGCTCCCGCGTCGTGCCGCTGCAGATCCGCTTTGCCACCCCCGACGACGCGTCAACGCTTCATCGCTTCATCTGCGAGCTGGCCGAGTACGAGCGTGAGCCCGACGCGGTGAAGGTCACGCCCGCCCAGCTTCGCGAGCAGATGGCGCAGTCACGGCCTCCCTTCGAGTGTTTGCTGGCCGAGGAGGTGGAGGCGGAGGCTCGAAGCGCCCGGGGGTTCGCCCTGTTCTTCTCCAACTATTCCACCTGGCGTGGGCGCTCGGGTCTGCACCTGGAGGATCTTTATGTGTCGCCGGCGCATCGTGGGGCTGGGGTGGGTGGCGCACTGCTCGCGGCGCTCGCCCGGTTGGCCGAGGAGCGGGGATGCGCGAGGCTCGAGTGGTGGGTGCTCGACTGGAACACAACCGCGCAGCGGTTCTACGAGAGCTTGGGGGCCAAGGCGATGGGCGAATGGACCACCTACCGGCTGACGGACGAAGCGCTGACGAACCTGGCCAAGAAGGGCCCGCCGATCGAACGCTGACCATGTGTTCTCCATCTGCCCCAAGCCACGCGCTCCCGAGGACTGCGCTACTCTTCCGCGGGGCGCGGGGGCCGGGGCGCGGGACCCGGGGCGCGGACCCGGGGCGCGTCGGGGGACACGGTGGACGACTCTCTTGGAAGCTGGACGATCGCGTATGCCGACGAGATGATGGTCGCGGCGCACTTGCACGGCCTACTGGTGCTCTCGTGGCGCACCGGGGCCGGCCTCGAGCACGTGCAGAAGGTCCGCGCTCTCCAGGAGCGACTGGTCCGCAACGGGATCACCCCGCTGTGCGTGGTCAACATCTTCTCGCTCGAGGCCAAGTCGGGCATCAGCGAGGAGCTGCGTCGTGACGGGCGCCTGCTCTACGAGCAGATGCTGCCCCACTACTTCGCCCAGGCCTACGTCGTGATGGGCGAAGGGTTCTGGGCCGCGGGCATTCGAGCGTTCCTCGCCGCGTTCACCGGGCTGACCGCGCAGAAGGTGGAGACCCGAACCTTCGGAGAGGTCGGGGAGGCGATGACCTGGCTCAGCGAGCTCGAAGGCCAGCAGCCCTGGCTGCGCGAGCGGGCCAAGGACCGGGCGCAGCAGATCGAAGACGTCGTGTTGGGGGCTCACTTCGTGAGCCCGGCGTCGCCCTCCCTGCGGGCCTTTGCGCCCACCAAGCCCCAAAAGATCATCGATCTTGGCATCGACGACTCGTCCGAGGGAGGGGGAGGGGGGCCGTGGACCACCGCGTGCGGGCCGATCCACGTGAGCTACTGGAGCGAGTCGGCGAGCGTCGACGACGTGGATCGCATGCAAGGCGACGTGGCGATGCTGGTGCGTGAGATCGGCAACTCCGTGGTGCTCTTGATGTTCGTGGCGCCGGGCACCCCGCTGGCGCCCTCGGAGACCCGAGCGCGGGCCTCCGTGCTGGTTCGCGAGCTGCACGACGTCATCGACGGGATCGCGATCGTGTCCTCGGGCTCGGGGCTGTGGGCCATGGCGCTGCGGGGCATGTTTCGCGGCATCGAGTTGATGATGCCCATGAAGGTTCCCTGGCGGATCTTTGGCCGGATAGAGCCCGCGCTACGCTGGCTACGCAGGCTGGACCGCGAGGGAAAGGACCTGCCCGATTCCGAGGAGATCATGCAGGCCATCGGATCGCTACGGGCTCAGGCAGACGCGGAGGCAGACGCGGAGGCAGACGCGGAGGCGCAAGCAGACCCGTAAAGAGCCCTAATCGGCCTCCAGCTCCTCCCGGCGGCGCTCCCGAACCTCCTGCGCCCAGACCTCGAGGTCGTCGACCGTTACCGTGTGTACCTCGTCGCCGCCGTGCTCTCGGTGGAGGCCCTCGAGCTGCGCCTGGACCTCGTCGCGCAAGCGAGCCAGGCCTCGTTGCAGGCGGCCGCGCACCGTGCCCTCGGGGATCCCGAGGACCTCGCCGATCTCACGGCCGCTCAGGCCGTCGAAGAACTTGAGCTCGAGCACCACCTGGTCGCCCACGGGGATCTTGCGCAGCGACTGGACGAAGGCCTGGCCCTCGCGGCGGCGCATCATGATGGAGGAGGGCGAGCGCGGGTCGAGCTCGTGGATGCACACCGCGGTGTAGTCGAGCTGCTCACGCGCTCGCTTGCTCTTCTTGCGGATGTAGGAGTAGAGCACGTTGTTGGCGACCCGGTAGAGGAACCGCCGCACGGAGGTCTCGCCCCGGAACCCCTCGGCCGCCTGGAGGCAGCCGAGGAAGGTCTGGCTGACCAGATCGGGCACGTCGGACTCGTTGCAGACCTTGTTGCGGAAGAACCACGTGATCTCGCCGAACCGGCGCCGCACCAGCTCGTTGCCTGCGTTTCGGTCGCCGTTGTGCCAGCGCTCCAGCAGATCGCGATCGGAGTCGTCCACCCGTCCTACTCTAGCACCCGGCTCTAGCACCCGGCTCTAGCACCCAGCGCTAGCACCCAGCGCGAGTGCTCGACGGACACCGGACGGTGAGCACTGGGGTGCTCGACGAGACCGGTCGGCCACGTCCGGCCCAAATCGCGCCCTCGCTGGTGGGACGCCGCCTTCGACGGTATCGTCTCCTCGCTCGCTCGCTTTCATCTCTAGCCAAGGGATCCACCGTCGTATGAAGGTCAAGGCCGCCGTCGCTCACACCGCAGGACAACCGCTCAGCATCGAGGAGATCGACCTCGAGGGCCCCAAGGAGGGCGAAGTGCTCATCGAGGTCAAAGCGACGGGGGTCTGCCACACCGACGCCTACACGCTGTCCGGGGCCGACCCCGAGGGGCTGTTCCCCAGCGTGCTCGGCCACGAGGGCGCGGGAGTGGTGGTCGACGTGGGGCCGGGCGTGACCACGCTGGCCAAGGGGGATCACGTGATCCCCCTTTATGTTCCGGAGTGCCGGCAGTGCTCATACTGCACCTCGGGCAAGACCAACCTGTGCCAGGCGATCCGTGCCACCCAGGGCAAGGGCCTGATGCCCGACGGCTCGTCGCGTTTCTCGGCCGAGGGGGGCAAGACCCTCTTCCACTACATGGGCACCTCCACCTTTGCCCAGTACACCGTGGTGCCCGAGATCGCGGTGGCCAAGGTCCGCGAAGACGCACCCTTCGACAAGATCTGCTACATCGGCTGCGGGGTCACCACCGGCGTCGGCGCGGTCATCAACACGGCCAAGGTCGCCCCCGGCGACAACGTGGTGGTGTTCGGCCTGGGGGGGATCGGGCTCAACGTGATCCAGGGGGCGCGGATGTCGGGCGCCAACATGATCGTGGGTGTCGACGTCAACCCGGGCAAGCAGGCGCTGGCCGAGAAGTTCGGCATGACCCACTTCGTCAACCCCAAAGAAGTCGAGCAGGATCTGGTCCCCTACCTCGTCGACCTGACCGGCGGGGGGGCCGACTACTCGTTCGAATGCGTGGGTAGCGTGGAGGTGATGCGCCAGGCCCTCGAGTGCTGTCACAAGGGCTGGGGCACCTCGGTGATCATCGGCGTGGCCGGGTCGGGCGAGGAGATCGCCACCCGCCCCTTCCAGCTGGTGACCGGGCGGGTGTGGAAGGGCACCGCGTTCGGCGGGGCCAAGGGGCGCACCGACGTGCCCAAGATCGTCGACTGGTACATGGATGGGAAGATCAACATCGACGATCTGATCACCCACACCATGCCGCTGGACGAGATCAACAAGGCCTTCGATCTGATGCACCACGGCGAGTCGATCCGCAGCGTGGTGGTGTTCTAGCGGGGCGGCTCGGTACCCGGTGTCGTCGGAGCGTGCTGGCCCGCCGGCTCGCTCTGGGAGGCGTTGTCTCGAAGGGGTCGCTTCGATCGATCCGCGCGCGCGGTGGGGTGGGCGGTTGCGACGGTCGATCGCATCGTGCATCGTGTCGTGGTGGCCACCCACGCGCCCTACCTCAAGCGGCAACTCGTGCGGGCGACCTTGATCTGTGGTCCGGGCGAGTATCCGGTGAGCTGGGGTCAGGGCGTCCAGACCTTCGATCGTCCTCACCTACGCCTCGAGGCACCACGGGCCGACGGCGCGGGAGCAGAGGTCTACGGCGTGGGGCTCGACGACTTCTTGGCGACCTACAGCAACGCCGAGGTGCTGGGGACCTATCGCAAGACCACCGTCACCATGGCCCGGATCGCGCTCGAGCCCTGCGTGCTGCAGACCGAGCGCAAGGGAGAGCGAGTGCGGGTGAGCATCGCCGTAGGAGATTACCTGGTCCGAGAGGTCGATGGCGACGGCGAGTACCACGTGCCCAAGGAGCAGTTCGAGGCAATGTACGTGCCCCAGGAGGGGGATCGATCGCGCGCATCTTGAACCCAACGTTGTCGATGTACGGCGGGTGACCGCGGCAACACTCCGGCGCTCGTGCGTCGCAGTCGCACCCGGGGATCTGCTATGAAGCAGGTGCGTCTTCGGGGGTCGCATGCGTCGTCACATTCGTCACAGGTCATTGGTTTCGAGTTGGGTCTCGAGTTGGGTTTCGCCTTGGGGCTCGGCTCCGGCCTCGGCTCCGACCTCGGCTTTGGGCCGGGCGTTGGGTTGGGCTTCGGCGCTCGCGGTGCTGACCGCGGCGACGCCCGCTTCGGCGCACTCCGGGGGGGTGGCCAGCGATGGGTGCGGCTGTCACGGCTCGGGTGACGTGAACCTGTCGATCACCACCACGCCCGCCATGATCTCGCCGGGGCAGACGGTGAGAGTGACCGTCTCGGTCGGGGCCCCGGGCGCGGCCGAGGCGGGTCTGTTCCTCGAGTCCAACGCGGGGCAGTTCACCACCCTCGGAGGTCAGGGCCTGGCCGAGGTGCCGGCGGGTCTCACCCACACGCAGCCCAAGTCCATGAATGGTGGGCAGGCCCAATTCGCGTTCGACTGGACGGCCCCCGGCTCCCCTGGCGCGGTGCGCTTTGGGCTATGGGCCGTGGCGGCCAACGGCAACAACAGCACGTCGGGTGACGATTTCGACGAGGGCGCGTTCGACTTCGTCTTCGGCTGCAACGCGCAGACCTTCTGGCGTGACTTCGACGGTGACGGCTACGGGCGTACGTCCATGCCGCTGGTGCACTGCCAGGGCACGCCGCCCATGGGCTACGCGGCCGAGCCCGACGACTGTGACGACAACCGGGCCGACACCTACCCGGGGGCGCCGGAGTTCTGCAACCAGATCGACGACGATTGCGACAACGAGGTCGACGAAGACGCAATTCCGGTCGAGCTCTACCCCGACGGGGACGGCGACGGGTTCTACGGGTTCGACGAATTCAACAGCGGCGACATGATGGTGGGCTGCGTGGGGATCTCGGGTTACGCGGCCGAGCCCGGTGATTGTCGCCCCGAGGATCCCAACATCTACCCGGGGGCCGAGGAGGTCTGCAACGGCTACGACGACGATTGCGACGTCGACGTGGACGAGCGGGTGCGGCCCCAGTGCGGCGAGGGCTGGTGCCGACGTGAGTCGGTCAACTGCGAGCCCGCCGGCTGCACGCCGGGGGAGCCTCGCCAAGAAGAGTGCAATTTCTTCGACGACGATTGCGACGGCATGGTCGATGAGGACTCGCCGTGCCCCGAGGGTGAGCAGTGCCTGGCGGGTGAGTGTCGGCCGGTCGAGGGCGAGGGACTCGACGACAGCGGGGGCACAACCTCGCCGGGCGAGGGCAGCACGGGCTCGGGGCTGGGTACCAGCGGAAGCGTTGGTCCGGGGGCGAATGACGACGATGAGGCGGCTGGCTGCGGATGTACCCAGTCATCTGGTGGCTTCGGCGCGGTTGCGCTATGGCTGATGGTGCTCGGGCTGGGCCGCGGTCGGCGTCGGCGTGGCCCGACGCATCCACGACCAGACCGGGCATCCAGTCGGGCATCCAGTCGGGCATCCAGTCGGGCATAGGGGACGGGCACGATGAGCGAAGGACTATTCGTACACCAGCTGGCGCTAGGTCCCTGGGACAACTTCATCACCTTCATCGGGGATCGAGCCTCCCGCACGTGTGCGGTCGTTGACCCGGCTTGGGATGCGGCCACGATCCTGCGCGAGGCCGAGCGCCTCGACGTACGGATCACCGCGATCCTGTGCACCCACAGCCACTTCGACCACGTCGACCAAGTGCAGGCTATGCTGGGCACCGTCGACGTACCGGTCCACATGCTACGCGAGGAGATCGACTTCTCGGGGTTCTCGTGCGAGAACCTCCGGCCCTCCTCGGCCGGCGACGTGGTACGGATCGGCGAGCACGTCGAGGTGACGATGATGCACACCCCCGGGCACACGCCCGGCTCCACCAGCTACCGGGTGCGTGACGCCATCGTCACCGGCGACACCCTGTTCGTCAACGGATGCGGGCGCTGCGACTTCGTGGGGGGCGATCCGCCGACGATGTTCCAAACCCTGCGCACGCTTACGAGCAAGCTGCCCGGCAACACCACCATGTACCCCGGGCACGACTACGGCGACACTCCCACCTCGACCCTCGACGAGCAGCTGCGCGACAACCCCTACTTGAAGCTGGGTACCGTCGACGACTTCGTCGGGCACCGCATGAAGGGCAAGACGCCGAACACCGAGCTGCCCACGCCGCCCGCTTGGTCGCCGCCATCGAGCTAAGCACTCCCGCGCGGCGGGCCTGGTCGCTGCCGTCGAGCTGAGCACTCCCGCGCGGCGGGCTTGGTCGCCGCCGTCGAGCCGAGCGCTCCGGTTCGGCCAGCCCCGTTCTTCTCGCCTGCGGGGTATGATTGCCGCCGGTGGGCAAGCAAGCGCTCGAGACGATGGCGAGGCGGGTCATGGTCCGGGTGGCCATGGTCGACGGTGAGCTGCACCAGGCCGAGGTCGACCGCTTGCGCTGGAACGTGGGGCGCCTGACCGGCCAGACCCCCACCGAAGACCAGGTCCAGGCCGACGTAGCCGAGGTCCAGGCCCGGGCGGTGCCTCTATCGGAGCTGCTGGCCCAGGCTCGCCACGAGCTCGACGTGGAAGGGCGCCGGGCGGTGGTGCGCGCCGCATACATCATCGCGACCGCCGACGGTGAAGTGCCCCGGGCAGAAGAACGGCTCGTCTTGGAGATCGCCCGTGGCCTGGAAATTTCACCCGAAGAGTTCCGCGCGCTGGTGAGCCCGATGGCCCTGGCCCGCGCCCTTGAAAAGGGCTGAATTATCTATGCCGAGGCCGGCTCGGGATGCGCGACTGCGTCGCGCCCGGCCTCGGTCTTGCGCATGCAGCACCTAGGGATGCACGAAAGTTGAGGGGTTTCGGGAGGGCGGTCCAACTCGACCGTCGGAGTCTCGATCGTCGAGTCTTGTAGTCCGATCCACTACGTGGTTCGGCCGACGAGCTTCGCCATTGGCTGCCGTGGTCGCTCGGTGCAAAGATTTCGATGGAGTCGGGATTGATCGCGTGGTCACGGGTCGGCTCGATGGTGGATATGCCTGACACGGCCGAACGAGATCGTCGACGACCCTCGTCGCGATTCGTCACGCTGCTCGATCGGATCATCGTTCCTCACCGACGCGCGTGGGATCGGGACGAGCTGCGTCGGCTGCGGACCTTCACCAGCATCTTGTTGCTGGCGCTCGTGGTCATCCTGCTGTCCCTGCCTTACACCGTGGCCACCAGGAACGCCTTCCAGGTGGGCGTGAACGCTTCGTCCGCGCTGATCACCCTGGCTCTCCTGGTGATGATCCGGTTGGGCGTATCGTCGCGGTCGGCCGCCCACATGATGGGCGGGTTGTTCTCGATCGCGCTGCTGATGGGCGGTCTCGACACCGGTGGTGTCTTGGGGCAGGCCTCGGTCTCGCTGGTCATCTTGCCCGTGTTGCTCATGCTGGCGGTCGGCGGCCGCAGCATGTGGCTGTGGTGTGCGGTCAGCGTGATGAACTGCGTGGTGCTGGCCTACTACACCGAAGGCGACGTCCTCCGCATTCAGGCGCAGACCTCCATCTCCGCCTCCGCGTCGATCCTCCTCACCGGGAGCGCCTATGCGTTCGATGCGATGCGCGGCCGGGCCCTACGGGAGGCCAATGTCGCCCGCGCGCAGGCCGAGGCCGCCGCCGAGGCCAAGAGCCGATTCCTGGCCAACATGAGCCACGAGATCCGGACGCCCATGAACGGCATGCTGGGCATGCTGGGCGTGCTGCTAGACGGTGAGCTAGGCGACAAGGAGCGCGAGTACGCTCGGATGGCCCACGCATCCGGCGTGACCCTGCTCGATCTGCTCAACGATATCCTGGACTTCTCCAAGATCGAGGCCAAGCAGCTCGTGCTGGAGTCCGCTCCCTTCGATCTGCGCGAGCTGGTCGAGGGAGTCCTGGACCAGGTCGTCGTCCCGGCGGGGGCCAAGGGCTTGGAGCTCGTCGCGCGCTTCGCTCCCGGGACCCCGGTCCGCGTGGTGGGGGATCACGGGCGGATCCGGCAGATCCTGCTCAACCTCACCAGCAACGCGGTGAAGTTCACCCAGCAGGGGCACGTGCTGATCACCGTCGAGCTCGTCCCGCAGGGCCAGGGCCCGCATGAGCAGGGCCCGCATGAGCAGGGCTCGCCGTGGTTCAAGTGCTCGGTGGAGGACACCGGAATCGGGATCGACGCGGACGAGCAGGCGCTGGTCTTCGAGCACTTCCACCAGGTCGACATGTCCGCGTCTCGGATTCACGAAGGGACCGGCCTGGGCCTGGCCATCGTCCGCGAGCTGGCGCACCTGATGGGAGGGAAGGTCGGGCTAGAGAGCTCCAAGCCCCAAGGCTCCACGTTCTGGGTCTTGCTCCCGCTCGGGGTCGAACACAGCGCCCCGGCACCGGCGCTCGCCCTGCCGGCGATCGACCTGCCGGCGCTCGACGGATTCGAGGTCCTCGTGGCCGAGGGCAACCGGCTCAGCCGCGAGGTTCTGTGCGAGCAGCTCGGGCAGTGGGGCCTGGTGGCCGAAGGCTGTGCATCGGGTCCGCAGGCGCTCGAGCGGCTGCGAGAGCGCCGTGCGCAGAGTCGGGCTCCCCAGGCCATGCTCCTCGACGCCCACCTTCCCGGAATGGATGGTCTCACGCTAGCCCGGGCGGTCAAGGACAACGACGCGTTGCGAGGCACGGTGCCGGTCCTGCTGAGCTCGATCACCCACCGCGTGTCCCCGGCCCAGCTCGAGGAGGCCGGGTGTGTCGCGCACCTGGTCAAGCCGGTGCACCAGTCGGAGCTGATACGCGTGCTCACGGCGGCGTGGAGCAGTCGAAGCTCGGGTCGCCGCCTGATCGACATCGCTCAGGCTCCGGGCGACCCCGGAGCCGCCGGAGCCGCCGGAGCCTCCGATCGGCCCGGTCAGCCCGATGCCTCCGGTGCATCCGTGCTGGTCGTGGAAGACAATATGATCAACCAGGAGGTGGCCCGACACATGCTCGAGAACCTCGGGTGTCGCGTCGACATGGCCGACGATGGCTGCGCCGCGATCGAGCGGGTCGGCTCGCGCTCCTACGATCTGGTGTTCATGGACGTCCAGATGCCGATGATGGACGGCATCGAGGCCACCAAGGAGATCCGCCGGCGCGAGGACGACTCCACGCACGTGCCGATCGTGGCGATGACCGCTCACGCGATGGCGACCGATCGCGAGCGATGCCTCGCGGTAGGGATGGACGACTACATCAGCAAGCCCGTTCGCCGTCGCGATCTGGTCCGGGTGCTCCGCGCGCTGGGGCCCCCGCAGCTGCAGGCCCAGCACCCGGGCGAAGCGATCTAGCAGAGGCCAGGCGGTCGTCCGGGCGCGGCGGCGCGGACAGCGTTTTCGACCCACAGGTGCTCGGCCACGGGCCGCTGGGCGCCTCGGCACGAGAGTGTATCCTCCCGCGCATGTCCACGTGCCGACGCGTGCTGCTCGCGGCTTCCCTGGCCGCTCCACTGGCCCTGGCCAGCTGCGGCAAGAAGAAGAACACCGAACCGACCCAGCCTCCGGTCACGCCCGCTCCCCCCGTTGCGGTCGACGACGCCCCGGATCGCGTGACCGAGCCCGAGCCTGCGGCCGAGCGACTCGTCCTGACGGGCAGCCTGCAGGGCCTCGAAGACATCATGGTCGCGTTCAAGAAATTCGGCGACAGCTATATGCCGGACGACGCGTTCGATCCCAAGGCCGAGCTCCAGGCCAACCTGCTGGGCATGGGCTTTGGCCCCGGGTTCCTCACCAACATCGATCTCGACGGGCTCCATGCGTTCTCGATGGCCACCCCCGCCGATGGCGGTCGCGCCGAAGACACCAGCCTCTCGGCGAGCATGGCCGTGTTCGACGCCCGCAAGCTCATCGACAACATGCCGCAGAGCCAGCGCCCCTCGCCCCTGGGCGAGGGTATGTGGGAGCTGGCCGTCGACACCGTGCGCGTGCTGATGCGCGAGCAGGGCAAGGAGTTGCTGGTCGGGTTCTCCGTCGACGACGTCGATTCCGCCGGCAAGCTGCGCGGCGAGGCCTCGTCTTCGTCTCGGATCCGCCTGAAGGCCACCAACATTCCTGTCGACGACATCGACCCCGCGGCGGTGCTCGAAGATCTGCCCTCCGACAGCAAGCTGGTCCAGGATCTCGCGGAGGTCCTGCGTCAGCTCGAGGCGGTGACCTTCGAGATCGACGCGGGGACCACCCGCGACTTCTACACCACCGTCGGTGCGATCGCGCCCTTCAGCAAGCTGGGCCTGGGCCCTATAGGCACCCCGCGGACCTCGGCCACTGCGCTCGAGTCACGGCTGCCAGCCGATCCGGTGTTCGCCGCGACGCTGTCGTGGGGCGATCCGGCGCTGCTTCACACCATGCTCGGCTCGCTGCCGATCGCCGACGTGCCCGACCCGGTCAAGGGCATGGTGGAAAAAGCCGTCGCCAGCGCGCACTCGCTCCTCGATCAGATCGCCACCGACGTGGTGATCGCCCTCTACCTGGACAAGAAGGGCCAGGCCACCATCGTGCTCGCGGCCGACGTGAAGGACGAAGCCAAGGCCAAAGCCGCCCTCCAGGGCGTTCACGAGGTGCTCAACGAGGGCATCGAGACCCAGGCCACCATGGCCGGCAAGAACAAGGACGGCGCGTTCTCGGCCAAGCTCGAGCTCAACGGCATGAAGGTCGCCGGGGGCAAGGCCGATCGCCTGACCGTGAAGATCCCCAAGGGCTTCCAGGCCGACGTACGCATGGCCCAGATGTTCCTGCGCAAGAACAGCCTCGAGGCGATCTCACACGTGGACCAGGGCACCGCCATCATGGCGATCGGGGCCGGAGCGCGAGGGTTGGTCACCGACGTGGCCAAGAACCTCGGCAAGTCCCGCAGCAAGAGCCTGGCCACCAACGCCGGGCTCGAGGGGGTACGCAAGGCCATGGGTGGCTGCCAGATCTGCGTGGCCGGCGATCCCCTCAGTTACTTCCGCGTTCGCTTGATGCTCGCTCGTGACCAGAGCGACGACAAGGCGGTCGCCAAGGAGGCCGGCCGACAGATCTACGCGCTGAGCAAGGTCGACTCGTTCGGCTGGCCGGGGGCGGGCATCAAGGTCGAGCCCGATCAGGCCGCCATGGGCATGGTGATCCCGCAGACCAGCCTCTTCGCACCCCGGGCCTCCGTGGAGAAGGTGCAGGCGGTCAGCGAGTTCATCAACGATCCCCAGGCCGCCCAAGCCGCGGCCAAGCCCAAGGCTGGCGGCAACAAGTCCAGCAAGAAGAAGTAGCGATGACGCTGGCCGCGGTGGTGCTCGCCGCCGGGGCCTCCACCCGGATGGGCCGACCCAAAGCGCTGCTGCGGTGGCGGGGTCGGCCCTTCGTGCGCCATGCCGTCGAGCAAGCGCACGCGGCGGGGGCGAGCCCGGTGGTCGTGGTCGAGGGCGCCGTGCCCCTGCCCGAGGTCGCGCTCGGAGGGGCCCGGCGCGTGCACAACGAGGCGTGGGCCGAGGGCCCGCTGGGGAGCCTACAGATGGGACTGCGGGCCCTGCTCGACACCGGGTGCACCGAGGCCGGAGTGCTGGTGCTCACCGTCGATCGCCCCCACGTGCGCGAGTCGACCCTGCGGGAGCTGGTCGCCGCCGTACGCGACGAACCCCGCGCGATCTGGCAGCCGCGCCACCACGACCGTCGTGGTCATCCCATCATCTACCCGGCCGACCTGGTGCCCGCGCTGGTCGAGCTCGCCCCGCCACAAACGCCCCGCACCTTGCTGGCGCGACCCGAGGTGGCCGCTCGTCGTCGGTCGCTGGCCGTGGAGGACCCCGCCGTGCTCGACAACCTCGATCGCCCCGAAGATCTCGACCGCCTCCCGCCCTGAGCGCTCGACCCTCGTCGGTCGACCCAGTAGAGTCGCCGGCTATGGATCTGTCCTCCATCGCCGCGCTCCACCCTCATCATGACCCCGAGCGTCGCTTGCTGGTGCTCTCGCTCGATCATGGCAAGGCCAACGAGATGGGGACCGAGCAGCTCGAAGCGCTCACCGACCTGTGTGCGCTGCTCGAGTCGGACGCGGCGGTCGGTTGCCTGCTCACCACCAGCCGGAGGGTGTCGAAGAAGGGTCGACCGATCTTCATCGCCGGCGCCAACGTCACCGAGCGTGCTGGCTGGGATGACCCGCGCGTCAAGGCCCATGTGCTGCGGCAGCGCGCCTTGATGCGCCGGCTCCGGCGGCTGCCCCTGTTCACCGTGGCCCTCAGCCACGGAGTCACCCTGGGTTGGGGCACCGAGTTCCTGCTTACCGCCGACTACTGCCTGGCCACGCCCACCGCCAGCTTCGGGCTCCCGGAGACCGGCCTGGGCATCGTGCCGGGTGCCCGCGGGACCGCCGAGCTGGCCCGGCAGGTCGGTCCCGCCCAGGCGCTACGGCTGGGCTGCACCGGCGAGACGATCGATGCTCACGAGGCGCTACGGATCGGCCTGGTCCAGGAGGTCGTCGACGACGTGGACGCGGGGCTGGCCCGCACGCAGGCCCTCGCCGAGCGCCTCCGCAAGCGCTCGCCCACGGCAGTGGCCGCCTACAAGCGGGCGCTCCTCGACAGTCTGGGCCAGCCCGAGGCCGTGCGTCTCGACAGCGAGGCCCGGGCCTACGAGCACACCGTCGACACCGGAGAGGCTGCGATCGGCCGGGCGGGCTTCACCGCGATCCGAGACGGTAAGATCCCCGACTGGGGTCCTCGCCGATGAATCGTTCACGCGATCTCTTGGGAATTTGAGCGGAAACCCTGACCGCTCGCACGTCCGCGTAGGCCCATTCGGACCCGCGCATCGCCTCTTTATGTGCGCTAGGCTGGCATTCGAGGCCATCGCTCGCTTTTCAAGGGCGAAAGGGCGCATGATCTCCTACACTTTGTGAACGCCGTCGCTTCGGCGTGCTGCGATCGGATGGCTTACCTTCATCGAAATCCAAGCAATCTCTATGACCGAAACCGAATAATCCGTCACTAGCTCCATGCCGTGCCCGGGTGACGACATGACGGTTGTCCGCTTGCGTGCCTGTAGTTACAGTCTGCGCGATTTCGTAGCCCTGCCATACCGTTCGTGAGCTCCGTGAGCCCGATGACATCACCGGAAGTCAACGATGACGCTGCGCAGGCGGTCAGCGATTCCGAGTCCGCGCGTCCCGTGCCCAGCCGGATCGCGGGCCGTTATCGGGTTCTCGGTTTGCTGGGCAAGGGAGGATTTGGTGCAGTCTATGAGGCCTACGACGAGCTCGAGGAGCGCTCGGTCGCCGTCAAGTTGATCCGCCGCGACATGGCGACCGATCCCCGGCTTACCCAGGCCTACGACAGCTCGGCGCACGCCATTGCCGATCTGAGCCGGGTGGTGCGGCGGCACGTGACCCGTAGCTTTGGCCCTCCCAGCACCCACGGGGGGGACAACGTCGCGCAGGCGTTCAAGGACGAATTTCGGCTGCTGACCCAGCTTCATCACCCGAATTTGGCCGCGGTCTACGACTTTGGGCGATGTGACGGCAACGACAGCTTCTACTTTACGCAGGAGCTGGTCGACGGTCGGGAGCTCACCGACTTTCTGCGCCAGGCCACCCGCGAGATGGTGGTGGAGGTCTTGGTCCAGCTGGCCCGGGCGCTCGACTACCTCCACGCCCTGGGTTTGGTGCACGGCGACATCAAGCCCTCCAACGTCCTGGTCGTCTCGGCCGGGAGTGGGGGCGGTGTACCCCAGGCCAAGCTGATCGACTTTGGCTTGGCCCGCATGCTTCGCGAGCCCGAACCCGTGCCCTCCGACGATCTACCCGGAGGCGCGCCGATCATGGTGCTGGGCACCCCGGGGTTCTCGGCCCCCGAGAAGGTGCGGGGCCAGGCACCCGATGGTCGCTCCGACATCTACTCGCTGGCCGCCACCATCTATGCGGCCGCACGCGGGGGGCAAAAACCCTTCTCCGGCAAGACCTTCAAGGAGGTGCTGCGAGCTCAGCGGGACTGGCGACCCGAGCTGGCGGGCTCGCTGTTGCAGCAAACCGGCCCGGTGGTGGCCGAGCTGGTCGGTCGCATGCTCCAGCCCGATCCCAACCGGCGCCCCCAGAGTGCGCGGAGCATCGTGCTCGAGCTTCTGCGCCGCGAGGCCAGCCATCTGCGCGATCGCCAGCAGAGCGCCCGAGATCGGCGCGAATTCGCGCGAATGCTCGTCGAGCACCTCCCCTTCGTCGACCGAGCCCACTACTTGGAGCTCTTGCTCGACAAGGCCTCCGATATCGTCGGTCGCAGCACGCTCGGCTCGGGTGTCGGGGTCGACCACGCCGAGCGCTCTGCCAGCTCGACAACCGGCGAGGGCGGGGAGCCGGCTGCCGACGAGTTCGACGAAGCCGCCGCGGCCACCACCATCGACGACGGGCCGGTGATCATCGGCGAGGATCCAGCGGCCAACTCGGGGGTGCACAGCAAGACGCGGCTGATCCGTACCGTGGTCGTCAAGGCGCCCGAGGGTATGGGCAAGGGTCGCCTGCTCTCCGAGCTGCGTCGCGAGATCCAGCTGGGCGACGGCTTGTTCGTTCAGGGCAGCTGCTGGGGCAACGAGTCTTCCGTGCTGGGGCCGTTCGCCAGCGTCGTGACCCAGCTGGCTACCGCGCTCGGCGACAGGTCACTGGTTGCACGGCGGTTCAAGGGCCTCGTCCGGTCGGCGCGTTCGCCCTCGGTCGCGGGGGCCGAGGTCGCCGCGCAGCAGCTCAGCGAGTTCTTGCTGGCCGCCGCGATCGAGCGCCCCTACGTGCTGCATTTGAGCGATCTGTCGCGCGCTCAAGAGCCCGTACGCGTCGCCTTCGAACAGCTGTGTCGGGCGATCGATCACAACGACGCGCCGATCCTGCTGTGTGCCACCACCGAACCGCACAGCAAGATAAGCCCGATCCTCATGGGTCTGGGGCGCGACCAGGTGGCCGAGCTGTGGAGCCTGCGTCCCTTCACCGGCCGGGAGATGTACTCGGTGCTGCAAGGCATCCTGGGCGACACTCCCACCCTCAAGGAGCTCGCCATCATGCTCGACAAGCTCACCGGGGGCCACCCGCTGAGCTTTCGCGAGACCTTGCGGGTGCTCATCGAAGAGGGGATCCTCGTCCGCGAGGCCGACACCTGGGTGCTGCGGGGAGCCTCGGCGGCCGCCGACGAGCTGCACAAGACCCTCGCGCAGCGATCCGAGTCGCGCCTCGACGGCTTGGGCGTCTCCGGCTGGGAGATCGCGTGCATCCTCTATTTAGTGGAGGCGCCGTTGCCCGAGGAGCAGCTCGCCTCGCTCTCCGATCTTCGGGCCGAGCGGTTCAAGCGTACCCTCGACCGCCTCGAGGGGGAGGGGCTCATCACCCGCAACGCGGCCTCGGGGGCCAGCATCGTGGCCGTCGCTCACGAGTCGGTGCGCGAGGCCGTCCGCAGCCGCTACGCCGATTCCCTCGACGAGACGCGCCTCGATCTCGCCGACCGGATCGAGGAGCTCGAGACCAGCGATCCCACCTATGTGTTCTTGCGCGCGCGTCTGCTCGACGACGCCTCCGAGAGCCTCGAGTCGGTCGACGCCCTCGAGCAGGCCGCCGACACCCTGTTTCAGGCCGAGCAGCCCCAGCTCGCCGCCCAGGTGCTCGAGCGGTTGATCCGTCGCCTGCGTCGCTACGGTCGGGCCGTCGCCCTGCCTCGGCTGCTCAAGGCGCAGCTGCGGCTGCTCAACCTGGCTGCCGGCGCGCTCGAAGATCCGCGACGCGAGATGAGCCACTACCAGGCCGGGATCCTGGTGGCCGAGCTCGTTGGTGACTTTCGGGCCGAGGCCTTGTTCTGGCTGGGCTTGGTCGATCGCTACACCACCACCGCCATGTCCGATATCGAGCTGGCCCTCGAGCGGCTCGAGCATGCCTCCGAGGCCGCCCGCATGGCGCACGATCGAGCGCTCGAGCTACGGATCGACAACCGGCGGGCCGAGGTCTTGCTCGGCGCGGGCGAGATCGAGAAGGCCAGCGAGTGGAGCCGCCAAGCCATGGCGATCCTCCACGTGGAAGGGGCCAGCGAGGTCGACAAGTGCCACATCATGGGCGTGCGCTTGCGATGTCTGACCTTGTCGGGGCAGCTAGGCCAAGCGCGCCGGCTTCACGACGCCGCCAAGCCGATCGCCGCCCGGGTGCCCGTCGTGCAGCGGCAGAGCTACCTGTCGGGGATCGCCTACCTCGCGGTACTCGGGGGCGATCCCGAGCGAGCGATCCCCGAGACCGAGAGAGCGCTCGAGGAGATCCGCGCCTCGAAGATGTCGCGGCTGTTGCTCACCCCGCTGCACAACCTGGGGGATCTGCGGCTGCGCAACGACGATCTCGCGCTCGCCGAGCAGGCCTTTCGCGAGTCGATCCGTCTGGCCAGCGTTTATGGCTTCGACTACCACGTCCACCTCAACCGCGGTTTTTTGGGCTACGTGATGGCGCGTCGGGGCGAGGTCGAGGAGGGCGCCGCCATGCTCGGCGAGGCCAAGGACGGCATGATGCAGATCCAGGGCGAGCACCTCGCCGTGCAGCAATTGCGGCTGCTCGACGCCGAGGTTGCGCACATGCTCGGACAGAGCGCTCGGGCCCGGCGTGAGCTCGAGGAGATGCTCGCCGATTTCCACGCCGCCAACGAGCTGTCCTTGGCCCATTGGGCGCAAGAGGCGTTGGCTCGCATCGAGCAAGATCTCGGCACCAGCTTCATCGAAAACCCCGATGAGTCCGACGCCACCGACCCCGAGCAGGACACAGTGCGCACCAAGCCCGTCAAGTAGTGACCGGTGATTTCGTGTGGCGCTCGCCACTCCACGAGGCCACCTTCACCGCGCGTGCGCTCGTCGTTCGTTGGTCACGATTCCGCAGGCTGTGCAGTGGGCTGTGCAGTGGGCCGCACGCCGGACCCGGCCCGCGCTGACAGCGTTCCACCCCGGGGACGTGCCGCCGCAGGCGGCCAGCGCCACGCGCGCGTACGACGGCGGCCGCTTGCTGGGCCCTCGAACGGTTTGGTGCGTGGGGCACGGCACGTCCGCATCCATCTTGCTATTCTCGCGATTGCCCTTCCATGAGCGAAGCCCTCGAAAGCCTGCATCCCACGCTGCGGGAGTTGCCGGGCACGACCATCGTGGACCGGTACAAGGTCGACGAGGCCCTCGGCGTGGGGGGCATGGGTGCGGTGTTCCGGGGGCACCACCTCGGTCTCAAGCGCGACGTCGCCATCAAGGTCCTGCACCCGGATCTGACCCGCGACCCCGAGATCTCCAAGCGCTTTGATCGAGAGGCTCACTCCGCCTCGCGCCTCGACCACCCCAACTGTCTACGGGTGACCGACGTCGGCAGCACCGACGACGGCGTCAAGTTCATGGTCATGGATCTGCTGTCGGGCGGCGAGCTCGGCGATCGCATGGGCGAGCCCATGCCCGCCGAGCGGGCGGTGCTCATGGTCTTGCAGATCTTGCGAGGTCTCGAGCACGCCCACGAGCACGGCGTGATCCATCGCGACATCAAGCCCGAGAACGTCTTCGTCACCCGAGACCACGACGGTCGGGAGGTGCTCAAGCTCGTCGACTTCGGCATTGCCAAGCTGGTGGGCGGTAGCACCAACGACACGCGCATGACCAAGGCGGGCCTGATCTTCGGCACTCCCGCCTACATGAGCCCCGAGCAGGCCATGGGCATGGAGGCCGACGCTCGCGCCGATCTCTACGCCGTGGGCGTGATCCTCTACGAGATGCTCAACGGCGTTCCGCCCTTCGAGAGCGACGATCCCGTCAAGCTTGTGCGGATGCAGGTCAGCAAGGATCCGCCGCCGTTGCCCGACGACGTCGCCCCGGCCTTGTCCGACGTCGTCATGAAGCTGCTGTCCAAGGATCGCGACGACCGCTACCAGTCGGCCACCGAGGCTCGCGAGGCGCTCGAGCTGGTGTTGCCCGCCGTGGCGTCCTCCGACGTGATCTCCGGGGTCACGATCCTGGGCTCGACCACCTCCGGGCCCATCGTGCTCAGCCACGGCGGCTCGGTGCCGATCCACGTGGGTCGGGGCGGTTCTAGCTCCCTGCACGTGGCCGCCGCGGGTTCCGGCACGGGTCCCGTGGCCATGGCGGCTCGTCGGGAGAGCTCGGGTTCGTTTTCTCCTTCGTCCTTGCCCACCTTGCCGCCGGGGGCGGGGGCGATCCAGGCTCCCCGGAGCCGATGGCCGCTCATCGGAGGCGCGGCCGTGGTCTTGCTCGCCCTGGTCGCGTGGATGGCCCAGGGTGGCGATGACCCGGCCCAGACGGGTGATGGTGGGACCGCGCCGGTCGTCTCGTCCGACGACGACGAGGGCCCTGAGGTCGTCCCCGCCCAAGAAGAGGGCCCTAGCCTCGTCATCGAGGATGGTCCCGACGACGCTCGCTTGGCCGAGGTCGATCGTCTCGTCTTCTCCGACAAGCTCAGCGACGCCGAGAAGGTGCTCGGGCCCATGCTCGACGAGTTCCCGGGCAGCGCTACCTTGCTGTGGCGTCAGGGTCGGATCTTCTACAAGCGGCGCAACAACAAGCAGAACAAGCTCAAGGCGCTTTCTTCCTACGGCGAGGCGCTCGAGAAGAACCGCGACCTGCTCGACGACCCCGATTTCTACGCCGAGCTCAACCAACTGCTCGAGGATTCCAAGCTACGCACCGAGGCCCTCGATTTCGCGGTACGCAAGATGGGCCGCTACGGTCACACCTTCCTGCTCGAGCTCATCAACAACGACCGGCCCTTGGGCTATGCCGACCGGCAGCGGGCCCTGCAGGAGCTGTCCAAGTTCGAGGAGAACGAGCCGCTCGTCGACTGGCGGCGTCACCGGGCGATCGATCTTTGGCAAGCCAGCGACGCTCTGGCGCCGTGCACCACCTACCGCGAGGCTCTCGAGGAGGTCGCCGGCTGGTCCGAGTACAAATATCTGGGCGACGTCGACGGCACCAAGCCTCCTCGGGCCAAGGTCGGCGACGATCTCAGCGAGGCTGATCTGGCCGATGCCGTGCAGTGCGAGGGTTTGGAGGCGCGCCGGACCGAGGTGATCCTTCAGCTCGAGGCCCTTGCGCCCGTCGAGGCCACCGGCGGTGAGCTCATCATCGAGGAGGAGGAACCTCCCCCGCCCAGCAAGGGCAGCGGCAGCAAGTCCGGTGGCGGCGGCGGAAAGTCCGGCGGCGGTAGCAGCAGCAAGTCGGGCGGCGGCAGCAAGTCTGGCGGCGGCAAGTCGGGCGGCGGCAAGAAGAACTGCAAGCGTTGGGAACGCATGCTGGATCTACCCAAGTGTCGGTAGCCAAGCCCAGACCAGAGCCGATGATCCTCGGGTCCACCTCGGCGGCCCGACGAACCTTGCTCGCGCGCCTGGAGATCCCGTTCGAGGTTGCCTCCCCCAACTTCGACGAGAGCGCCGAGCTCGGTCGCTTCGACGATCTCGCCGACGCCGAGTTTGCGCTGGCGATGGCGCGGGGCAAGGCGCAGAGCCTGGCCGGTCGTTTCCCGCAGCGCTGGATCCTCGCCGCCGATCAGGTCGCCGTGCTCCCCGGTCCTCCTCGCCGCCTGCTCGACAAGCCCGGTCGTGAGGAGGTGGCCGTCGAGCACCTCATGGCCCTCTCCGGGCAGACGCATCACCTGACCACCGGCGTGGTCTTGCTGCACCCCGAGCGCGACCAGTGGCGGGAGACCATCGACGAGCAGCGACTCACGATGCGCGCGCTTGAGCGGGCCGAGGTCGAGCGCTACGTCCGTCGTCACCGCCCGCTTGAGTGCGCGGGCAGCTATCGGATCGAAGACGCGGGCATCAAGCTCTTCGAGCGGATCGAGGGGCAGGACTACACCGGGATCATGGGGCTGCCGCTTTTGGCGGTGGGCCGGCTCTTGCGCGAGGTGGGGTTGCTCTAACGCTGAACCGCTCGTGCGGCTCGTTGCCTCATCGAGCCGCGGTCGGCTGAGTCTGGTGAGTTAAATGGCAAAGGCGCCAGGTCGATCGACCCGGCGCCTCGGCGTAGAGCTTGCCTGCTCGACTCGCGCGCCTTACAGCGCGCGTACGAACGCCGCCACGTCGTCGAGCTCCTTGTCGTTGAGCTTGCCGCGGTACGGCTTCATCTTGGTCCCGGGCACGCCGTTGGCGGTGAGCGCCCGGATCTTCTTGTGGGAGCGGCCGCTCCGCGACAGCGAGCGCACCTGGACCTTGCGTCCGAAGGGAGTGTCGCCCTTGCCGTTGGACCCGTGGCACGCCTTGCACTTCTTCATGAAGATCGTGCGCCCCGCTTTCTTGTCGAACTTGGGCTTGGCCTTGGCCTTCTTCTTGGGCTTGGGCTTGGGCTGGTCGCCAGTCTCGCCCCCGGCGGCGGGATCCCCGGCGGCGGCCCCAGCGGCGGCCTCGGGGGCCGGCTTGGCCTCGCCTTCGGCGTCATCCGCTGCTTCGTCGTCGGCTCGGTCGTCATCCGGCGTGTCGGGAATGGCGGGCATGGGCTTGTTCGTGGCCGGCCATTTCACCGTGAGGTACCGGGCCAGCAAGTCGGCCTCTTCGTCGGTGACCTCCATGCCCTCCTCGACCATGGCTGCGACCACCCCGCGCCAGCCGATCAGGTCGTCGCCGCCGTGTTCTTCGACCTCGTCCATCTCGTGACAGTCGATGCACTTGGCCTGGAGCAGCTTCTCGCCGGCTGCCTCGTCGACCTTGATCTCGGCCGCGTCGGCGTTGTGAACCGCATCGACCATCGCGTTGGTGCGGGCCATGACCGCCCGGCTCTGCTCGCGCTTCTCCCGGGCTGATTTTTGGATATCGGGCGTGATCGCCACCAGGTACGCGGTGACGTAGGGGATGTCGGCTGGGTCGAGCTGCTCGCCGAACACCGCCGGCTTCTCCAGCATGCGCTGGTTGACCTTGTACCAGCCCTTGGCCGTGCGCGGCTTGACGAGCACCGTGCGCATGTCGTGGCAGGTGATGCATTTCTTCACGAGCACTTGACGCCCGCGATCGAAGGCTTTCTCGGTGATGAGATCTTCGACCGCGATCTCTTGTTCCATCTCCACTTCTGCTAGCAGCTTGCGTACGCGTTCCACGTTGTCCGGGTCGGTCGTCCGCCCCGATAGGTCGTGGGCGCGCAGCGCGTAGGGCACCGACAGCATGGTCATCGCGACCGTGGAGATCAGCAGCCCGAAGCCGAAGCTGGGCATCGACTCCTCGAAGTGCCGGAAGAACAGCAAGATCACGATCTTGGTGATCAGCAGCACCCCGATCACGATGCCCAGCACGGCGTGGATCACCGTGCGCGCGGGCAGCTCGTACTGGTACTCCCACAGGCGCGGGAGCATGAACCACATCATCAAGACGTAGATGACGCCATACGTGTAGCCGGCCAGCGCGTGCATACGCAGCCAGAATTTGGGGGCGCGGGTCTTCTTGGCTTCGTCGTCCCAGAACTTGGGACCCCACAACCATGCCTGCAACAAAACGGCGATGATGGCGAGGGCCAGGAACGCAATGCCCAGCCACATGCTCAGGGTCGTGCTCATGTCTCCTCCGACAGGTTGGGTACGCGGGGGTAGCCGAGGTGTTACCGGCAACCACCGTGCGTCGGGCCGCGAGGGCCTAAGCGTTCCGTACCATCGTCCGACCTTTCATGGATCCTTAAATTTTCGTCGGCTCAGGCTGACAGCGTGGGCACCAGTAGGTCGATCGCGCCTGGCGGCCCTCGATACTGCGACGAACGAGCATTTGGCACCGCAGGCACGGTAGGCCCTCGCGCCGGTAGACCCACAGCCGCGGCCGCCCCGGCTGCCGACGCACCCCGCGGCGCTCGCCCACCGTGGCCCGGCGCCAAGGGCCCACATTGGTCTGCATGAGCGCTCTCGCGCGCTGGAACAACGTTATCAAGGTGGAGTCATCGAGCGCTTCGACCCGGATCCACGGATATAGGCCGGTCACGAACAGTACTTCGCTGCGGTACACGTTGCCGATCCCCGCCGCCACGGTCTGGTCGAGGAGCAGGTCGGTCACCGCCATGTCGCGGTGGCCGGGTGCGCGGGCGCGAGCCAGCACCGCGGTCGCGTCGAGCGTTGGGGCGAGCAGGTCGGGACCCAGCCGACGAAGCTCTTGCTCGAGCCGCATGTCGCGGTAGGGCCGGAGCTCGTGCCGGGCCGAGCGAAAGATCGCCAGCGTCACCGTGGGCATCACCAGCGTCGCGGTGCTCGCGGCCATCGCTCGCCGCCACTGCGCTCCGGCCTCGTAGGTGTGCCATCGCCCCTTCATGCCCAGGTGCACGTGCAGGGTCCATCGTCGATCGATCAGCACCAGCAAGTGCTTACCCACCACCTCCACGTGGTCGACCGGGTGGCCTCGGACCACGGCCACGTCACCGCGCTCGCGTAGGTGCATGCGCTCGATCGGCTGGCCGACCAGGTGCGGTCGGATCGACGCGGCCATGAAGTGCAGGGAATCGCCCTCGGGCATGATGAGGATCGCGGCGCCACGCGGGGCGAGGGTTCGTGTCCGTGCTCGATCGGGTCCGGTGCCACCGTGCGGTCCGGATCAGGTGCCCCGTTGCCGTCGCCGGGTCGGTGTAGCATGCGCCCGATGCTCCGCTGGTGCTGGCGCCGAGCCGCGCGATGGACGGTGATCGGGGGGGCGCTCGTCTGGGGGATCGGGGCATGGGGCCTGCATCGCTACGGTCTGAGCCGGCGTCCGGAGCAGGGACGCTGGGACGCGATCGTGGTCCTCGGCTGCCGCGTCTTTCCCGACGGGCGGCCCAGCGTTGCCCTCGCCACCCGGGTGCGGGTGGCGGTCGAGCTATTGACGGAGGGACGAGCGGATCGGCTGGTGCTCACCGGCGGCGTGGGCGAGGCGGGGGTCGCCGAGGCCGAGGTGGCCGCGACCCTGGCCGAGTCACTCGGGGTGCCTCGCTCCGCGCTGGTGCTCGAGACTCGCTCCACCTCTACGGAGCTCAACGCCCGCTTCGCCGCCGAGATGATCGAGGGCCGGCGCGTGCTGATCGTCACCGACGCCTATCACGTGCTTCGCGGCGAGCGGGTGTTCGCGCGCTACTTCGACGAGGTCCGCGGAGTGGGCACGCTCAACCCCCGTTGGTGGCCGCGTTTGTACGGAGCACTGCGCGAGGTGGTGGCCCTGGCCGCCTACGGCGTGCAGGGTCGGCTGTGAGCCGAAGATGACGGGAGCCTCGCCGCTCAGGTGCAGGTGTTGGGGTCTCCCGACATGTCGCACGTGCTGGGGCCGCAGCAGTCGTCGTCGTCGCTACAGTTTTCTCCACCGACCGGGATGCAGCAATTACTGAAATCGATGGTGCACGCGGCGGCATCACACATCAAGCTCCCCTCGAAGTCGATTCCCAGATCGGTACAGCTTGCTCCGTCGAAATCGTCGCCATCGCATTCCTCAGCGTTCTCCTGCACCCCGTTGCCGCATCCATCGACACAGGTGGACCGATCGAAGAGGCAGTCGGCGGTGCAGCTGAGATCACCGCTGCCGAAGCCTTCAGTCACACACGTTGCGCCCGCAAAGTCGAGATCGTCGCACTCTTCGGTCCCGGCGGCCGTTCCATCGCCGCAGTAGGAGCATGTGCCGATCTCCCCGGTGCAGGTAAGGCTACAGGCCGGCGTTCCGCCCGAGGGGGTCGTATTGAGTGGGGCGAAGTCGTCACAGGTGACCGCGCCGAGATCGGCGCCATCGCAGTCCTCTGCGGGGGCATCGGCCATGTTATCCCCACAAAACGTGCACGCGCTGCTGTCGATCATCATACAGCTGCCGGTGCATGTCAGGTTGCCACCGGAGACGGTCGTGCCGCCGGGTGCATAGTCGGCACAGGTAACGCCGTCAAACTCGTTGCCGTCGCACTGCTCGTTGGGCTCGACGAGGTCATTGCCACACAGGTGACAGTTGCTGGTGTCGAAATCACTACAATTTTTCAAGCAGGCCAGCACGCCGCGGTCGAAGCCCTGCGAGGCGCAGGTCTCGGCGCCGGTGTTGACGCCGTCGCAGGTCTCGACCCCCGCCTCAATGGCTAGATCGCCGCACGACGCCGAGATGCAGCTCGGCAAGCAACTGCCGGTCTCGCTGTTGTTCTCGCCTTCGTCGCACTGCTCGCCGGGCTGAAGTCTTCCGTCACCACAGGTTGCCAGGCCGCAATCGGTGGTGCACTGATCTCCGTTGTTCTGGTTGCCGTCATCGCACGCTTCCCCAGGGCCGAGGTAGCCGTCACCGCAGACGTTGGCGAGGCACGCGAGGGTGCAGTACCCGCCCTCGCCGTTCTGTGAGCCGAGGTCGCACTCTTCGTCGCCCTCGATGATTCCATCGCCGCAGATCGGCTCGAACGTCGGCCCGGTGTCGTCCGTGTCGGCCCCGGAATCACCGGTGTCGCCGCTGTCGAGGCCGGGGGCAGAGCCAGAACCGGTACCGGTGGTGGAGGTCGTATCCCCGGTGGTCAACGTGTCCAGCACGGGGGAATCCGAGTCGACCTCGGTCAACGGCGGGTTGCAGGCGACGACCATGGACGCCAGCAGGAGCAACGAGGAGCCCAAGTTCTTGGTATTGCCAGCCATCATGTCCAAGAGCGAATGTGCAGACGATGATGATAACAGGCTCACCTCATCGTGTTTATAGAGTCGATCGGAAGAGTCGATCGGAGGATCGAACCCCCATGGAGAGTCGCTAATGGGGCTCATGGCCCCCGGGCGGCATCTTGATGACCGACGTTGGTGGCACCAACCACGTCACCCCAATTGCACAGCGGGTGCTCGCGTTGGCAAGCACCCGCTGACGGGGGCGAACAATGGGCCGCTCAGCGGCTGCGTCGGTGGAGGGCTCGGGCGGCCAGCACGCCGCCGATGAAGCCGAACAAGTGGCCTTCCCAGGAGATGTAGCTGGGGGTGATGCCGGGGATCATCCCGAAGACCATGCTGCCGTAGGCCCAGCCGACCACGGTGGCCAAGGCGATGGAGCCGAAGCGGCGGTCGTACCAGCCGCGGAGGACCAGGTAGCCCAGGTAGGCGAAGACCACGCCGCTGGCACCGATGTGGACCGAGGGTCGGCCGAAGATCCAGGTGCCCAGGCCACCGACCACGATGCCGGCGGCGGTGACGGCGAAGAACTCGCGCCGGCCGACCGCCAGGGTCAGGCCACCCAAGATGATGAGGCCGACGGTGTTGCTCACCAGGTGCTCCCAGCTGCCGTGCAGGAACGGAGCGGTCAGGATGCCGAGCAGCCCCGACCCGGTGCGGGGGAGGATCCCCATGCGGTCCAACGCCCCGTGGAACACGCTGACGTCGACGAACTCGATGGCCCAGAGCACAGCGAGGAATGCGGCCATCACGCTGAAGATCTGGCGGAGTTCACCGCCGATGCCGGCATTCGTTCGCTGTGTAGGGAAGTGTCGCATAAAGTTCCTCTTGGGGGGGTTGCTCGGGGTCGGTGCTCGGTTCGACCGAGCGCTAGGGATGGATATTCCTGCGACCAAGCGTGGTTGGAGTATACGAGGTCGGGTGTTCGGGCCGATTGGGGCGGCTGGCGGTCGTGGATGAGCGAACGAACGACGGCCCGGGGTCATTTCGACGACCGGAGTGGCGCAGTATCCGCGAACCGGCGCCGTGCGCGCCGCCTCGCATGGGTGCACCCCGCACAAGGTGCACCCCGCACAATTGGAAAAGAGCCTCGATGGACTCGAGGCTCTCGCGTGATCGTCGCGGCGGTCGGTCGATTAGCGACGACTGCGTGAGGGTTTGCTTCGAGACGGCGCGGAGCGGCTAGGCGAGCGAGACGGTGTGGAGCGGCTGGGTGCACGCGAGGGCGTGGCGCGGCTGGGAGAACGCGAGGGCGTGGCGCGGCTGGGAGAACGCGAGGGCGTGGTGCGGCTGGGCGTCGTACGACTGGGGGCGCGAGAAGGCGTAGCGCGGCTGGGCGTCGTACGACTGGGGGCGCGAGAAGGCGTGGCGCGGCTCGGCGAGCGGGACGGCGCGGCACGAGAAGGCGTGGCGCGGCTCGGCGAGCGAGACGGCGTGGCACGAGAGGGCGTGGCGCGGCTCGGCGCGCGAGCGGGAGAGGAGGACCGACTGGGCGCCGGGCGACTGGTGCTGTTCCACGAGGAGTTGGCTCGCGATGGAGCGCTCGTTCGGGCCGGCGTAGCGCTTCGCGATGGTTGGGCGTTGACCTGACTCCAGCTGGGGCTGGCGCTGCGGCGAGTGGACGTGCGACGGGGAGGCGCTCGGAAGGTGGTGTCGCGCGAGGGCGCGGTTGCTCGGGGAGCGGGTCGGGGCCGCGAGGGCGGGTTGACCACGGTGACCCGCTGGCCCCCGGCGGTGGTGTACTGGCTACGCTTGGGGGCGCGAGCCGGCGTGCGGGTGGAGGGACCACTGGGTGTCTGCCGGCCCTCGGAGCGGGCATCACTGCCAGGCTTGGTGCGGGAGGGCCCATCGGCGCGAACGGGTACGTCGCCACGAGCGGGTGCATCCCCGCGGGATGGCTGAGCACCGGGCTTGGTGCCGGGCTTGGTGCGGGAGGGTCCGTCAGTGCGGGCGGGGACATCGCCACGAGCGGGTGCATCCCCGCGGGACGGCCGGTCATCGGGCTTGGTGCCGGGCTTGGTGCGAGAAGGTCCCTCGTCGGACTTGGTGCGAGAGGGCTCCTTGCCGGGTGGGGTGCCGGGTTGGGTGCCGGGCCTGGTGCGGGTGGGGCCGGCGTCGGAAACCTTCTTAGTTCGGGTGGGACCGGCGTCGGCCACCTTGGTGCGGGTGGGGCCGGTGTTGCCCGGAGTCGCCGATGGAGTCGCCGGACCGCCGGGGTGGGGATCACTGGTGGGAGCGCCCGGGCTCGGTCGACCTCCGCTCTGGTTGGGGCCGTAGTGCTCGTGGTGGTGGTGATGCTCGTGCACCACGGGCAGGCCGTAGGCGTGGTAGCCATAGACGCCTACGCCACCCCAGTACCACCCGGCTCCGTAGTAGCCCGTGCCCCAGTAGTACGGGGAGTAGGGGTAGTAGCCGTTCCAGCACGCGACCAGCGGAGCGGGCGGGCCGTAGTAGTAGGCCCAGGTGCCCAGATCGTCGCTATAGTACACGAAGTCGCCGTTGACATTGTAATACCAGCGGCCCGACCACCAGACCTGCGGGTAGGTCTCGATGGCCTCGGGGTACGTGTGCACGTAGGTCACCACGGAGACCTGAGTGCCGTCGGAGAGCGTCTCGTAGCCGACCACTCCGTCGGCGCCGGGCTGCTGGACCACCTGCTGGACGTAGACCTCTTCGTAGGCGCCGGGCTCGGCGATCACCGTCCGTGGCGGAGGCGCTGGGTAAGCCGCCGAGCCATAGCGGTCGGTGGTGCTGCGATTAGCACAACCCCCCAGCACGGTCAGGCCCGAGGCCAGAACAGCGGCCGCCCAAAACTTCCATGCACCTGACTTCACCATCGACACGCTCCCAGTCTTCACTGCGGCGGGTGGCCCTTCAAGACGTGGATCCCCCCGGGAGATCACGCATCGCGCAATAAGCGCTACCGGGGCATCCCCCCGTCCCGCTCGCGCAGGGGCCTAAAACGTACCGCTCACGGTGGTTTGGCTCTGGGGGTGATCGAGGGCACTCCCGGGGCGAAGGGTGGCTTTTTTTCTGCGTGTGAGCAGCCGATCGGGCCGATGGCACGAGCGTCGGTCGGTTCGTTAGGGTCAGCACGATCCGGCGTTCGCTGTCCTAGAGCGGCGTTGACGCTAAGGCCGCAGGGCGCGTATGTTGCGTCGCGGGGATGACGGACGACGGCCGCGTCACGGTGCTGCGCTTCGTGTCTGGGCGGTACGAAGGTCAGGATTTTCCGCTGGATGATCGGCGCAGCTATATCGCGGGCCGCAGCACCGAGGTGGATCTCATCCTCGCGGACGATGCGGTCAGCCGCAAGCACGCGCGCTTCTATCCGTCGCGGGGCCGGATCTGGGTGCGCGATCTCGGCTCGCGCAACGGCACGATCGTCAACGGCGAAGCGGTCGAGCGCCACTGCCTACGCGAGGGGGATCGCATCGCGATCGGCTCCAGCCTGGCCAAGGTTCGCTATGCCGAGCCCGACGCGGTGCTGAGCAAGCGGGCGGGGGAAGCTCATCGCTCGACCGATCTCTCCAACCGCTCGATGGCGGGGAGCATCGAGGACATCCCGCTGATGGACGTGTTGCAGTGGCTGGCGACGAGCCGCAAGTCGGGGACGCTCAAGGTTCGCGACCCCGACGCCGATCGGGTGGGGGCGCTGCACCTACGCGAAGGCCGGGTGTACTACGCGTCGATCTCGGGGGCGAGCGAGCTGCAGCCCGAGAAGGGGCTGATCCGCATGCTCAACTGGAAGCGGGGCAGCTTCGAACTCGATCACGAGGTGCTCGAGGAGGCGCCCCAGGAGATCAGCATGTCGCTCGAGCACATGCTGATGGAGGCGGCTCGCCAGGAGGACGAGCTGATCGCGCTGGCCAAGAGGCATCCGCTGCCCAAGCCGCGGTCGCGGGTGGCCCTGGCCAAGCCGAGCCCCGTGCGTTGGAAGGAGCTCGAGGAAGGTGAGCTCGAGCTGGTGCAGGATCTGGTCGAGCACGGTAGCTGGTGGCGGGTCCTTGATTCCAGCGCCACCGACGATCTGACGTTGTCCCGGATCTTGGTGGGGCTCAAGGGCAAGGGGGTGGTCGAATACTGAGTGAGCCAGTGACCCGATCGATCGAGTACTACGTGTTCTTGATCCTGCGTCGGGGAACGGCGGAATTCGTGGTGGAATCGGTAAAATGTTAGACCTGGGGGTCGACAACCATTAAAGTGTATGGATCATGCAAAGGGCGCTCGTCGTGTTGGTCGGTGGGGGGCTATTGGGGCTAGGTTGTAGCCCTGGGCAGATTTTCGACGAAGAGTCGACGGGGGTCAGCCCGAGCTCCAGCGGTGTCTCGACGAGCGCCACGCTGCCTGATCCGACCACATCGGGGCAGATCCCGGGGGGGTCGAGCGACGACTCCGGCGTGGATTCGTCCGGAGATCCTGGTGATGCCACGACGTCCATGAGCAGCAGCACCGGCCCCGGCTTCGAGTGCGGCAACGACATGATCGAGGGCGATGAAGTCTGTGACGGGACGGATCTAGACAACCTGGGCTGTGCCAGCCAGGGGTTCGACGGCGGCGAGCTGGCGTGCGCGCGAGATTGCTCGGGTTACGACGTCAGCGGCTGTGTGTACTTCACCTGTGGCAACGGGATCCTCGACGGCTCGGACACCTGCGACGGCGACGATCTGGGCGGACAAACCTGCCAGACGCTGGGCTTCGACAGCGGCACGCTGGGCTGTGAGAACAACTGTCGAGCCTTCGATACCAGCGGCTGTGGCACGTGCGGCAACGTCATCGTCGACGGCGAAGAGCCCTGCGACGGCGTGGCGCTGCTGGGTCAGACCTGCGAGGACGAAGGCTTCGACTACGGCCAGATCGCGTGCCTACCCGATTGCTCGGGCTTCGATCCCTCCGGCTGTGGCCTGTGTGGCGACAATTCATTGGGGGGCGCCGAGTCCTGCGACGGCCCCGACCTGGGCGGACAGACCTGCGCGTCGCTCGGGCTCAGCGGAGGGGTGCTGGGGTGCACGGCCTCGTGCCTCTACGATTTCAGCGCGTGTGATATCCCGGGCATGCCCTTTGGTAGCGACATCGGCTACAATGGCTATTCGCTCGAGCCGGGGGTCCTGCCCTGCGACGACATCAGCGCGACCGGCATCGCCACAGGCCTGACCGACGATAGCCAGGTCGCGGTCCCGATGGGCTTTACCTTCCCGGTCTACGGGGTCGACTATACGAACCTCACGATCCAGTCCAATGGGACGATCCGGTGGGGCGACGATATGTATCTGTCCTACACCAACAACTGCCTGCCCACGGCGACCAACCCCTCGACCAATGTGCTCTACGTGTTCTGGGACGATCTCAACCCCAGCAACGGGGCCGGCGAGATCTACTACCAGACGCTGGGCATGCCGGGAGATCAGCGCTTCGTGGTCCAGTGGGACACGGCCAACTTCGGCGGCAACACCCTCGACCTGATGCGGTTCCAGGCCATGTTCCACGAGGCCACGGGGCGGATCGACGTGTGCTATGTGGACACGATCAACGCGGGAAACACGGCCGACAGTGGGGCCGAGGCCACGGCTGGGATCCAGCTCGACTCCGGCACGGGGTTTGAGTTCAGCTGCAATACGCCCAGCCTCGTCGACGGCACCCTGCTGATGTACATCCCGAGCTGAGCGGGAGCTGAGCGGGAGCTGGGCGGGGCCTTTGGCCGGTACTTGGCCGGTACTTGGCCGGTTCTTCATGGGGCGGCCGCAGAGGGTATGGTGGCGGGCATGAGCAAGCCCGTCTGTGCCGTCATAGGAATCGGACCCAAGAACGGCGCCGCCTTCGCGCGGCGCTTTGCCGCCGATGGTCATGCGGTGGCGCTGCTCTCTCGCCGCACCGAGTTCTCCTCGCAGCTCGCCGGCGAGCTAGACACAGCGCTGGCCTTGGCCTGCGACGTCACCAACCCAGAGTCGGTGGCCGCGAGCTTCACCCGCATCCGCGACGAGCTCGGCCCAGTGCAGACGGTGATCTACAACGCCGGCTCGGGCACGTGGGGCAACTTCGAGGAGATCAGCGCCGAGAAGTTCGAACAAACGTGGCGCGTGAACTCGATGGGGCTGTTTTGCGTGGCCAAGCAGGTGGTGCCCGGCATGGTGGAGCAGGGACGAGGGAACATCGTGGTGGTGGGAGCGACCGCGTCGCTGCGCGGCAAGCCCGTCACCACGGCCTTTGCCCCGGCCAAGGCGGCCCAGCGCAGCCTGGCTCAGTCCATGGCGCGTCACCTGGGGCCCAAGGGGATCCACGTGTCGCTCATCATCGTCGATGGCTTGATAGGCGAGGCCGGCGCGTCGAAGGACGAGGCGCCCGACAAGCTGGATCCCGACGACATCGCCCACGCCGCGGCGTTCTTGGCCTCACAACCACGCTCGGCGTGGACGTTCGAGCTGGATGTGCGGCCCCAGCTGGAGAACTGGTGAGCGCAGCGCGAGCGGAGGTTGGGCCGCTACTCCGCGATCACGCAGTAGGGCAGGATCGTCGCCTGCCCCGACCGCTGGAGCGCGGCCGCGGCCTCGTCACACAGGTGCATGACGTTCCCGGGGCCGATGGTGTCGAGGACCACGAAGCCATGGTCCCCCGTGCAGTCGGGGGCCGAGTAGTAGATCGTGCCGTCGATGTGGAGCTCGTAGTCGATGTATGAGGGATCGGGGATCCGCAGGCGTTGGCTGGCCATGGCCGCACGTAGCGCCGACAGCCGGTCTCGCAGGCTGGGTACGTCGCTCGCGACCATGGCGCTGGGACCGAAGCCGCCAGCGCCGGCCAGATCATCGAGCACAGCCCGGGGGTTGGCGATGGGCTCGCCCCAGCCGCCAGCGTGGGGAGCGTCGGGGACGTCGAAGGCGATGACGGCGGTGCGGATATAGTCGGATCCAGCCCGCTGGATCGACTCCTTCACCTCGGTGTCGACCTCGTCGAAGGACTCAGGCGGGGAGCTCTGGGGCGCGCAATTGGGCGCGCCGTCGGTGATGACCACGATGAATCGCTGGGGACCCCGGTTGCGGAGCAGCAGCATCGCCCGGGCCTCGTGGATCGCCGCGCGTAGCGGTGACGCCCCGCTCAGGGTCATGTCGTGGGGAGGCGGCAGAGCATCGAGCACCATCGCGGCGCCATCGGCGGTCGGCACGATCGCCGTCCCGTCCGAGTCGCAGGCAAAGGGATCGGGTGGGGCGGTGGCGAGCGCCGATGGAAAGGTCCGCAGCCCCAGTTCGTGGGTGGCGTCCCAGTCCGATAGCGCGGTCGATAGCGCGTCCCACAGGGCAAACCATCGGGTAGTTGGCGGGGTCTTGGGCTCGGTGTCGTGGTCGAGAGTGGTGACCATGCTGCCCGAGACATCGACCACCAAAACCACGACGGGAGGCAGAGGGGTGACCTCCCAGCCGACGATGCAAGGGTCTTCTGAAGGTCCCGAGGTGAAGCTACCGCTGAGGTCGAGTCGCGATGGATCCAGAGTGCCGGCGGCATCGTCGTTGGCGGAGGTGAGCGGGTCGAAGCCGCTCGAGGTGAGCGGAGGTAGACCATCGTCGCTGTTCGGACCCCCTGGGTCGCTCCCCGGGCCAGTGTCGGCGGGGACGGCGGGACCGCAGCCGATGACCAGCCCGATCCATCCCAGCACACACCAACGCATGAGCGAACACGCTAGCATGGTCTGGGGAGCATCGACGAGGCTCGGATCGAAGCCGCGTCGGATCTCGTTGCTGGTCTCGGGCAGGCTGTTGGTCTCGGGCGAGTCCCGGGCTGGTGCGACCTTCGGGGCGGTGCCGTGCTACGTTGTGCCCTCCAGGAGGCCGGGTGAAGGTACGTCATCGAGTCATCGCCTCGACCCTCGGATTACTGGCGCTAGAGGCCTGTAAGCCATCCGCAGAAGAGTCCGGAGTGGCTCGGCAGGTGATAGGTCCCGGGGGGGGTCTGGTGACCTCGGCCGATGGCGTGCTGACCATCGCGATCCCGCCGGGGGCGCTGGAGATCGAGCAAGAGTTCTTCGTGCAGCCTAGCGACGAGCCGCGTGCGGTGTTCGGGCCGGCCTACCTCGTGCTGCCCAATCCCTCGCTGCGCTTGGACATCACGGTGACCTATCGGGGTGAGTTGCCCGAAGATCCCTCGGGCGCGGCCGTGGGGGGGATCGACGTGCTGGAGTTTCAGCAAGGCATCGGTCGGTGGCGCCCCCTGCCGGTGCTGCGCTACGACGCAGAGGATCAGATCGTCACCGGCCTGGATGACGGGCTCTCGATCTTCTATGGGTTGCTCGATCTCGGGGGCAGCAGCTCGCCGGGAGGCGGGAGCTCCGGCGGATCGTCTGGCGACGATCCGACGAGCGAGCCGGGCACCACGGGCGAGCCGGGCACCACGGGCGAGCCGGGCACCACTGGCGAGCCGGGCTCTACGGGCGAGCCGGGCACCACGGGCGAGCCGGGAACCACGGGCGAGCCAGGCACCACGGGCGAGCCGGGCTCCAGCAGCAGCGGCGATCCGATGCCGAGCTACGCGATGGACATCGAGCCGATCCTCACCGCTAGCTGTGGGTGCCACGTCGCCGGTGCACCCGCCGGGCTCGATCTCGGCGATGGGTATGCCAACCTCGTCGACGTCGCGTCGAGTCAGGTCCCCGCACTCGACCGCATCGAGCCCGGCGTGCCCAACGACAGCTACCTGTGGCACAAGATCAACGGCACCCACCTCGGTGTCGGGGGAATGAACGACGCGATGCCTCCCCCAGGCGGAGGCCTCGACGCCGGATCGATCGCGCTCATCGAAGCGTGGATCATCGGCGGGGCCGAACCCTGAGGGAGATCGCCTCTCGGTTGAAATTTTGCGCAAATTGCGCACCTCATCCCGAGGCGCCCGCGATGGAGTCCCACTCTGGAACGCCAGCATCCGCGTGGCGGATCTCCGCCCCGAAGCCTCGCTCCAGGATTCAGGGAGCGCTGGGGAGGGCGGGTTGCTGATGGGCCACGGCCCGCGTCGCGTTGAGGCCGATCGCTGACGCCGCGAGCGCGAGAACGAGCATCGCCCATCGCAGCGAGCGAGACCGCAATGCCGGACTGGATCTCGCTATGAGTCGAACGCGGCCCGCCTGCGCGTCGTAGACGAACTTGCGCGTAGCCGCGGTGTGAGTCCGCGGTTCGAGCCAGCCGAGGCTGGCGCTGATTCCCATGCGGCCGAGCACGGTGATCGGCGTGTATCACAATGTGCGGTATTCGTTCCATGAGGTGAGATGGTGTGGCCCAAAATGATGAGTTTAGGGGAATGACCTGGGTCACGGGGTTCCCGCAGGCTCGAGTAGCCTGCGCGATGCTGCGCGGGGTCGATGGTTGGCTCCATCGTTGTCAGGGGACTACCCACCCGCGGGCGGGTACGCGATAGTCATAGACAACGATGAGTACTGGCGGTGACTGGAGCGACAGCCTGTTCAAACCCGAGAAGGGGGACTCGCTGGGCGACGGCTCCTGGGGACGAGAGTCCGAGGAGCCGGAGCTGGCACCGGTAGCGTGGGACAAGCTGCCCGATGCGCCCGCCAAGGACAAGGCGCGCGCTCGGTTGGCTACGCCAGCGCCGGGTAGTCAGAAGGAATCGGGACTGCTGGACATCAAGCAGCTGGCACCCGATCTAGCCCAGGGCATGAAGGACACGGGGGCGGCGAGCTCTCTGCTTGCGCAGCCCGGCCCATTGCCCGCGACCCAAGGTCCCCTCCCGGGTTCGGAGCAAGAGTCGAACAAGGCGTCGAGCGAAGGGATCCCGGTGCGGGATAGCTCAGCGTCTGTACAGGCGGGTACGCGAGCGTCGGCAGGCGACATGCCGGTGGTTCCCAACGCAGGGTCGAGTCCGATCGAGGTCGGCGATCCGCCGGCCAACCGAGGTCCGCTGCTGTTCGTGATGGGGTTGCTCGTGGCAGCAGCAGCCGGACTGGCGATCTACGCCCTCACGCAGTAGCGCCGGCGGGCGGGAGTTCTATGCCGAGGCCGGCTCGGGATCCGCGACGGCGTAGTTTCTATGCCGAGGCCGGCTCGGGATCCGCGACGGCGTAGTTTCTATGCCGAGGCCGGCTCGGGATCCGCGACTGCGTCGCGCCCGGCCTCGGTCTTGCTCGCGCGACCACCAGGATTCGCGGGCCGTGCAGCGTCAAAGGGCGTGTCGGAGCGAGCGGAGCAAACCCGCCGCGGCTCGTCGACCGCTGAGGAAGGCGCCCTCGACCCGACCTCCCCCGAGCCAGTCTCCCGCGAGCGTCACGCCGGCTCGATCGTCGCCGAGGGCACGCGGGGCGGCCTGGGGATCGACCAGCGCGTAACGCCAGCGATGTGCGAGGGCGTCGACCACCCACGAGGGATCCGGCCCTCCTCGGTCTCGCCATGCATCGACTAGAGCGTCGACGACCCAGGAAGGTTCCGCGTCCCAGTGGGCCTCGGTCCACTCGGGCGAGGCGTGCAGCACCCACGCCTCGGTCGGGGGTCGCTGGGGCTTGCTGGGCTGGCGCATCACCCAGCTCAAGGGCGACCGCTGGACGAACGCCGCGTCGTAGCCGGCGCTGGCGGGCTGGTCGAAGGTCAGCATCGCCGCCCAGCAAGGGCGCATGGGTGAGGTCGCGGCCACCTGCTGCAGCGCGGGCAGGTCGGTCAGCAAGGCGGCGGCCTGCCCAGCGGGGATCGTGATCGCCACCCGATCGAAGCCTCCCCACTGCCGACCGTCCTCGGCCCGCAGGGACCACCGCTCGCCGGTGCGGCTGAGCGATTCGATGCGCGCGTGGGGGTGCACCGACAGGCCCTCGGCCAAGGCTCGGGGCAGCGCGCTCATGGTCGGCACGCCGACCCAGCGCTCGGTGCTCGGGCCAGCTTGCTCGATCCCCGCAGGCCCAGCGACGGCGATCCGACCGCGGAAGCGAGCGACGGTGCCGGCCTCGACCAGAGGCGCTAAGGCCCGGCGAAACCAGGGGTTGCGGATCGTGAAGTACTGCGCGCCGTGATCGAAGGTCAGGCCCCGATCGGTGTGTCGGGTGGAGAGCCGACCGCCGGGCTTACGGGCCTTGTCGAAGATCTGCGCGTCGACGCCGTGGTGGTGTAGGACGCGGGCGCAGGTCAACCCGGCGAGGCCACCCCCGATGATGGCGACGCGAGGAGCGGTGACGGGCGGGAAGGTCATGACCGGAACCTACGGCTCCGCTGGCGAAGGTCAACGGATCGCGAGCTATCGCCGCCTGGGCGGCTGGGCAGGACGCGGCTGGGCGGGACACGAGGCTCCCTCAGCCAGGGCGATGAGGCATGAACAACCCCAGCCCCAGATAGCGACGCCCGCCCACGCCGTGGGCCTGTATACACAGCGAGGTCTCGGGCTCGATGTTGCTCAGCGTGACCTCGAAGCCGGGAACGACGTGAGAGCGCGTGCGTACGTAGCAACGCTCACTCACGTGGATCTCGATGTCGGTGACGTCGGGTAGGCCAGGCAGACTCAAGAGCTCACGGCGCAAGGCATGCTCGAATCGCTCGGGCTCTTCGTGACCGTGCACCGTGACGCAGCGCGACCTCAGGTTTCGGGCCGGCTGCAGCGGGTAGACGCTGGGCACCCCAAGCTTGAGCAGGTGCCGACCCACGCGTACAGACTGCGACCCGAGCTCGGTGACGTAGCCGACGTGGTTGGTCGGCACGCGCAGCTGCACCAGGGAATGCTGGAATAGCTCGAGGTGCGTCGAGCCGATCGGCCGACCGAGCACCGGGTGTACCCCCCACTCGGGTTCGTCTCGCAACCGGGGGATCAGGTGGCACAGCGCGCTGAACAGGAGATACCCATGATCGACGGGCAGCGTGCACCCTCGGGCGGGAAAGCCGACGTCGACGAATTCCTTGCGCTCCATTCGCACGACCCCCATCGTCGAGCTCATTATGCGAGGTGCACGTCTCAGCAGGCTGAGACGATCGAAAATGCGAAATTCAGCATCATAAGGGATGATAGAGCCCGAAATCGATAGCTCGAAATCGTACGTCGGAGCGCGCTGGTGATCGATGCGAGCCGAAGTGGCTGAGCAGACCGGTGGTCGAGACACAAGCACGGCGGCTGTCCGTCGCTCGTCATGATCCACACATCAGGGGGCAGGGCGATCATTGGGTGCTCCTCGTCGCTGGAGTCTGGGATCTTGCCAGATCGTAGGGAACCCAGATCGTGGGAAATCTAGCCGCGATCCTGGACAGGGCGAGGAGAAAGTCACCGTAGCTTCAGCCCGAAGAATCGGCACGTGGTCGTCATCACCGCCCCGGCCAGCGCCTCGGGCTCGTCGCCGCGGCACCGCGCGACCGCACGCAGAACGTGCGGCAAGAAGGCGGGCTCGTTGCGTCGCGGCGGCTTGGGTCGCAGGTCGCGAGGCGTGAGGAAGGGCGCGTCGGTCTCGATCATCAGGCGCTCGGCGGGGATCTCGGCCACGATGCCCCGGAGCTCCTGGCCCCGCCGCTCGTCGCAGATCCAGCCGGTGATTCCGATGTGGGCGTCGAGATCGAGGTAGCGACGAAGCTCGGATCGACGGCCGGTGAAGCAATGCACGACCACGTCGCACAGCCGAGGCCGGTATACGGCCAGGATCTCCGCAAAGCGGGCGTGAGCGCGGCGCTCGTGGAGGAACACGGGCAGGCCGATCTCCGCGGCGATCTCCAGTTGCTCCTCGAAGCAGCGCTGCTGAGCGGGGCGAGGAGAGAAATCTCGATCGAAGTCGAGCCCGCACTCGCCGATCGCGAGCACCTGGGGACGATCAGCCAGCGCCCGGAGGGTGGCCGGCGAGTCATGGTCCCAGTGCTTGGCGTCGTGGGGGTGGACGCCGGCGGTGGCCGAGAGCAGCCCAGGGTGGGCTTGGGCCAGCTCGATGCCACGACGACTGGCGGGGAGGCTGGTGCCGGTGACCACCATGTGGATCACGCCGGCATCCTGGGCTCGCTCGAGCACACGCGCTCGATCGCTGTCGAACGAGCGGTGGGCGAGGTTGAGGCCGATGTCGATGAGGTGCACGGGCGCTGCGGATCACTGCGGCAGCGAAGGCTCGGCGTCGGAGCGCTCGTCGCTGGCGGGAGGGGGGACGCTGGACTCGGACAGCGAGGCGCGCATGGCCTCGTAGATGGCCCGGGCGGCGCGCTCCCAGGTGAGTACGTCGCGGGCTCGGTGTCGTCCACCCTCCCCGAGGCGTGAAGCGAGCGCGGGATCACCGAGCAATCGGCCGAGGGCGGCGGCGGCGGCCGAAGGATCCTCGGGAGCGACCAGCAGGCCCGAGTCGCCATCGGCCACCGCGTCGGGAATGCCTCCGCTATGGGCCCCGAGCACGGGGCGCCCGCATGCACCCGCCTCGAGCAAGACGAGGCCAAAGCCCTCCACGTCGGGCCGCGACTCGCGGGAGAGCAGGGCGAAGGCATCGCAGGCGAGCAGGGCATCGACGACCTCGGCGTCGGAGACTCGGCCCAGGAAGCGCACGGCGTCGCTCACCCCGAGGCGACGGGCGAGGTGTTGTAGACGCTCGGCGTCGGGGCCGTCGCCGACCACCACGTAGGTGGCCTCGGGGATCGTGCGGTGTAGCGCAGGGAGGGCCCGGATCGCGGTGTCGATGCCCTTGTGCGGCATCAAGCGAGCAACGGTGGCAAAGAAGGGGCGGCCCACCAGATCGTGACGGCGACGGAAGGCCGCGATCCGGCGGTCGGCCTCAGACAGATCGAAGCGCTGAGCGTCGACCCCATTGGGGACGACGTGGATCTTGCTTGGGTCGACGCCCAGCTCACGCGCCAGACCGGCAGTGTAGCGGCTGACAGCGAAGATCCCGTCGGCGCGATGAAGCACCCGACGACGAGCGGCGTCGTAGAGGCGCTGGACGGCCGGCACGCGCTGGGCGGGACGCAGCAGCAGCTCGCGACCGTGGGCGGCCACGAAGACCCGCCGTGGGCGGCCCGTAGCGCGGGCGAGCAGCGAGCCCGCCGCGGTGGTCCACTGGGCATGAAAGGCCACATCGAAGCGTCCGCGCCATGCTCGACTCCACAAGGTGGGGAGCCCCCGAACCACTAACGCATCGGTCGAGGAGCGGACGCGTCGCACGGGGAAGGGCAGAGTACGGTCGAGAACCGGCGCGCCAGGGACGGCCGGGGCGACCACCTCGAGGGCGTCGCACCACCGGACCAGACGCCGGGCGAGCTCAAGGCAGTAGGTCTGGATCCCGCCTACGTGGGGGGGGAAGTCCTGGCTGACCAACATGACGCGCATCAGGTCTCGTCGGCTTGTCCGGGCGATCGATCGCGTCGAGAGAAGAGCCCCTCGGCGACCCAGAGCGTGGCGGGGAGCAGGACCACCGAGGCGATGAGGGCCAGGGTCATACCACAGACGGCGGCCCACGCCATCGACTGGAGCCCCCGGTGGTTGGCGAAGAGGATCCCCGCAAAACCGCAGACAGTGGTCAGGGTGGTCAGGAACACCGCGCCCCCGGTCTCACGGAGCACCATGCCCAGCTGGGCGCGGCCGGCCTCACGCCAGCGCTCGTAGATGTGCAGAGCGTCGTCCTGGGCCATGCCGATGAGCAAGGGAAGCACGATCACGTTGAAGAAGTTGAGCTTCCAGCCCAGCGCCAGCATCAGCGCGACCAGCCACAATAGGGTGCTACCCACCACCAGCGAGACGGCGGCAACACCCGCGGCCCCGCGAAAAGCGACGGCGGCGGTCAAGAGCATGGCCAGCCCGGCCAGCAGCAGCACGCGGGGCCCGTCGGCCTCGATGGCCTCGAAGACCTCGGGGAGCACGAAGAACTCGGCCGCGACCGGGATCTCGCCCGAAGGGGTGTGTAGGGTGGCGAAGGCGTCGTAGATCCGCCGCGAGTTGAGGTAGTCGGCCTTGGAGCCCCCGGTGCGGATCACCACGAAGCGGCCGACTTCGCCGCGGGCGTCGGTGAACTGCTGCTGCACCCAGGGAGGCAGATCACCGACGTCGATGGGCTCGGTGAGGGTGAGCTTGTCGTACCAGGCGTCGATCTCCTCCTGGGTGGCGCTGGACATTGCGTCGCGCTTGTCGTCGATGCGAGCCCGAATATCGGCGATGATCTCGAGCTTGGCCGCTTGCCCGGTGGGGATGAACGCATCGATCGACGTGACCGCGCGCAGGCGATCGGCCATGTCGATCCGTCGGGCGGGCTCATAGGTGTGCAGTGTCTGCTGGGTCAGCGCGTCGGGGAGGGTGCGGGCTCGCTCGGCCTGGGCGATCGCGGTGAAGCGAGGGTCGTCGATCCCAGGAGCGCGAGGGCGGGCGGCCCGGTCGTCGGCCCGGTCGTCGGCCCGGTTGTCGGCAGGATCGGCCCAGTCCTCGGGATCGGCGTCCCAGTCGTCATCGGCCCGGGTGGGGTCGGCCCAGTCATCATCGGCGCGGGTGGGGTCGACCCAGTCCTCGGGGTCGGCGTCCCAGTCATCGCCAGCAACCGTAGGGCTGGCCACCGCAGGCTGGGCGGGCTCGCCAGGCGGGGGCTCGTCTGGAGTCGACCCCACCGAAGGCTTGTCCATCCCCTGCGGCGAGACCACGTCGGCGAGGCTGGGTTCGCGGCTCGCGGCGATCGGCGTGAGGGCCTCGGCTTCTTCGGGGGTCATCAGCCGAAGCACGGTGAGCTGGCGGTACAGGGACTCGGCCTGGGCGCGATCCTCGGTCAGCGCGATGGCAGGCGCCACCGTCTGGGCGCGGCCGATCGCATCTCGATAGGTGATCTGCCGCTCGGCGGCCTTCTCGGCGGCCTGGGCCTTGCGGGGACCCATCGCACGGAAGTCGTATTCGAACTCCAGGTCGCGCGCGTGCAGCCCAGCGTAGAGGGCCACCGCGGCGCCGCCCACCGCGAGCATGGTGACCCCGATCATGACCGGACGACCCAGCCGGTGCGAGGACCGAGCAGACGAGGTGCGAGGGGGCGGCGGAGCCCAGGGGCGCCAGCGCTCGCTGAGCACGAGCGCGGCGGGCATGACCACGAGCGCGGCGAGCATGGCCAGCACCAGGCCGAAGCTGGCGACCACGCCAAACTGCGCGAACCCCTGGAAGTCAGCGATGGTGAGGGCACAAAAAGCCAGCCCAGTGCCCACGCCGCCGGCCAGGGTGGAGCGCCCGGTGGTGGCCAGGGTGATGGCGATGGCGGTGGGGCGCCGGTGTCCGCGGGCTCGTTCGTCGCGGTAGCGAGCCAGCACGTGGACCGCGAAGTCGATGCCCAGCCCCAGCAGTACGGCAAAGATGAACGCCGAGACGAGGTTGAGCACGTCGTAGACGAGCCACGCAAAGCCCAGGGCGCCCACGCCGGCGACCAGCAGCGGGCCGAGCACCAGGAGCACCGCGCGGGCGCTGCGAAAGTAGATCGCGATGCTCAGCAACAGCGCGGCGATCGCCGCCGCGGTGCCGCCGATGACGTCGCCTTGCAGCTGCTTGACCCGCTGGCCGTGCTGCACGAAGCTGCCGTGCAGGCCGACCTTCATGTGCGGGTGGAAGCGGGCGGGGTCGAGCGTGGCGATCTTCTGCTCGAGGTCGGCTTGCAAGCGACGGGCGAAGTCCAGATCGGTGCTCTCGTGGATCGGGCGCGCCTTGAGCACGAGCAGCCGGCCCTCGTCGGCTTCGAAGAACTCCGAGCGACCTTCGTCGAGCCCGTAGCGTCGGCGCAGCTCGTCCTCGTCGAGCCCAAGCGCGGTGGGGTCGGGGTCGTCGGCGTTGCCTGAGTCTGGGCCTGGAGCTGGGCCGGGGTCTGAGCCGGGGCCCTCGCTCGCGTTTGGGGCCGGCTCCTCATCGAGCAAGGAAAGATCGCCATAGGCGGCGGTGCGGGTCTCCTCGAAGATCCGCTCGATGACCCGGCGACGCAGGTCGAGCAGGTCGTCGATGCTGGCGTAGAACAGGGCGTGGCGCTCGAAGAACGTGTCGTCTCGGCGAAAGAGCGACCAGCGAAGATCGGGGTGGCCCTCGAGCTCGGTCGCCAGCGCGTCGCCGAAGCCGACGTTGGCCTCGCCAGAGGGGCTGGCGATGCTCACATAGATGTTGCTCTGGTTGCCCAGGCGCTCGGCCACGCGATCCATACCGGCGACCGAGGGGAAGTGATCGGGCAGTAGCTTGCGCAGACGCTGGTCGATCCGCAGATTGGATGCTCCCAGCCCGGCCACGATCGCGAAGACCACGGTCAGCAGCACCACGAGTCCGGCCCGGCGCTCGATGAAGACGGCGAGCCGGCGGGTGCGAGGGGTGCCACGCTCGGCGGCGCTCACCGTCTGCCTCGCAGCAGGTCGTGGACTTCCTCGAGCACCGCGGTCCCCACGTCGGGGGCGTCCCAGGTGGGAAGCAGCTTCGGGTCTCGGGCCATGAACCGCTCTAGGCGCGCTTGGTCGAACTCGGTGATCGGGAACCCGTCGCCGAAGCCGGCCTGCCGCAGCATGGCCACGTTGAGCGCTTGCTCGTCATCGTCGGGAGCGTGGAGGGCCAGAAGGGGAGTGCCGTGAGCCACGCACTCGCTGATCAGCTGGCTGCCCGCGCTCGCCACCACCGCTCGGGCGATCCGCTGGACATAGGAGAAGCGCTCGCGAGACAACGGCTCATGCCGGATTCCCGCGACCTCGGGGTCTTTGAGGGAGAAGAGGATCACGGGTCGTCGGAGGGCGCCGAGGCACTCGAGCACGGGGCGAGGGGCACCATCGCGGAAGTAGCACAACACGGGGCCGTCGAATGTGCGGGGGGCCGCATGGGCGTGCTCGACCGCTGGGCGCGCGAGCCGACCGCGCTCTACGGGCAGCGGCACGAAGCTCACGGCGATGCGCCGATGCGCCCCGAGCGAGGAGATCCAGGCTTTGGAGGCCTCGCGGCGCCAGGCCTCGTGGGGGAGCTGCTGTGGTCGCTTGCAGCAGTAGAAGACCAGCCCGTGACCCACCGCGATCGCCGGTCGGAAGGTGAGCCGGGCGGCGATCACCCCGGGGAGATCTCCGTCGGAGATCACCAACGGGGCTCGTTCTTGGCGCAGCGCCTTGATCGCCATACGCACGCGCGAGCCAAGCAGGCGGGGTAAGCCCCAGCCGGTGCCGGGCAGTAGCGAAGCGACGGGTCGGGTGTCGACGTGATCGCGGAGCAAGGGCTCGGCATCGGCGCCCGCGAACGCGACGACCTCGTGTCCGGCTTCGCGCAAGCGGGTGATGACCGCTCGTGAGCGTGTCGCGTGGCCGCGGCCCCGCCCGTGAATATAGTAGTGAAGCGCGGGCATGACCTCGGAGAGGTCGGGAGCATACGACTGTGGGGCGGCGACTCGGAAGGCGCTCGAGCCGATGATCTGTGAGCGGAGCGGTGGGCGGATCGATCCAGTGATCCATCCGGTGATCCATCCACCGAATGACCCGCCCAATGACCCGCCCAAGCGCGGCGAATCAGAGCGTGCTGGAACAGCTGGGCTCAGCCGCCGGCACGGTGAGCTCGGTCTGTTGCTCGCCGTAGACCACGGTATATATTCCAGGCGAGAGCTCGGGGGTCTCGCAGGTCGTCGTGGCTGGTCCGCAGTCCGCGGTGCAGATGACGTCGGGCCCGGTCTCGGAGCGGACCGTGGCGATGGCCTCGACCCTGAGGGTGGTTCCTTCGAGCGTGGTCGTACACGAAGCCTCGATGAGCTCGTCACAGGACGAGCTCAGACAGACGTCGAAGTCGACCTCGACCTGGTGCGCTCGATCCTGCTGTCCGCTCACGCAGACGCGGCCCACGTTCTCGTAGTCTCGGTCCTCGGTACCGTCTTCAGCGGCGGTGCATCCCGCGAGAATGAGGACGAGGCTCCATGTGAGCCGCCGTGGTGAAGGCGTGGAGTGAGCCTGCGCGTGTATGTATGTCATGCATGTAAGGGTACACCTACGGACAGACGGCGGTTGGGCAGGGGCTCATGGCGTGCGTGCCTCCGCCGGTCGACACACAGATGACCCTGTTCCCGGGGCTCGACACGACTCGTGGTCACGGGTCTACGATTTGTCGTCGGGCCACGCTGTCTATAGGTGGTTGCTCTCCCACTAATAAGAGCAAAGGCTGCTCCCATTACCGAGAGCAGCCCGCGGGAACGGCTGGCAGAGGGCCGGGTCGCGTAGCGCCGGGGCCGAGGGCGGCTCAGGCGGCGCCCTGGATCGCCAGAGCCAGCTCGAGGTCGAAGCGGGTACCGTCGTACTGCCACATGCTCAGCACGGCGCCGGCCGGGCGATCGGCGTCGGAGAGCAGCCACTGGAATTCGGCGCGATCACCCGAGATCTTGGGCGTGGCGAGCGGCAGGTCGATGCTCTTGGCTTCGCCCTGGGCGTTGGTGAGCTGAATGACGAAGGAGGTTCGGTCGAGCGTGGCGGCTTCCTTGGTCGAGGTCGACATGGTGACGACGATCGAGCCGTTGCCGATCTTGCGGGCAAGATGCCCGACGCACTGGTGGGAGACGAATCCGAAGGTTGACATGGCTTCCGTTCCTTTCGGGGGGCGCGAGGAACGGTCGGCGGAGGATCCGACCATCGACCTCGTGGAGCAACGCAGTGGTGTTCACGGCGAGTCCTTTCGACTCGCTACCATCGGACTATACCGACGAGGAGCCCCGGAGTCTAAGTGTATCGAGCATCGCCCACGAGACTGGCCGATGACCCGCGGGTGCCGAGTGCGGGGGCCGGGGTTGCGACCTGGCGTTGGCGGCGGCGAGATCGGATGACCTGCTCGCGCCGATCGCCGGCGAGATGAGATGACCCGCTCATGCCGATCGGCCGTGAGGTGGCACGGACCCGCGACGTCGAATGCGGAGTGGAGGGATACGAGTCATGTGGCTCGTCCGGGAATCGCTTCAGCCCCTGAACATTGTCCCGAAACATTGTATTGGGCGGCCCAATACCGGTCAGCGGCTGAATCTTCGGTGCGCGTCCCGACAAATGACGGGGCGAATGCCTCCAACTTGGCCGCGGACCGGCGATGAGATGCTCCGCAGAGGGCTTGCGGCCGCGGGGTCGGCCCTCAGGGGATCTACGGACGTCGTCGATCTTCAATGTCTCTCGGCTCAGGAGTTCCTGAGAAAATTTGGGCGCTGTCGGGGTGATGACATGCTCATGCCCGTTCGTGACTTCGGAGATTCGTCACGGTCGGGTCGTCACGATCAGCGGATCCACCGGCTGCCACGGCGCCTCGGGCGCTAGTGCCTCATGCCGGACGTTCGAGTAATGGTTGCACCAGGACATCGGGGCCGGCCTGGTTCTCAACACCGGCTTGGGGGCGCGATGCGGATCGGTACCGTATCCAGCACGGTACATCCGGGCTCAGCGTTGGGACCACAGCGTCCGCGGGGTCCGACCTGAATGGTCAGGGTCCAGACCCCGGGGTCGAGCCGAGCCAGATCTCCAAGCGGGCCCTGGAACGAAAGAGCCGTCCCATCCGATACGAGGCGCCACCCACGGGCCACCGGGCGGTGGAGGTACCACTGTGCCAAGCCGGACTCGGGGGTTGCCCCGAGCACGACCTCGAGCTCCTCGGTTGCGGGCATCGTGCGATCGCCGTCGATACGAAACCACACCGACTCGCTGAGGCAATAACCAGCCTCTTGGTCGTTCGCCGAGGCGTGGGTTCGCTGTAGCGGGGTCATGCGGTAGCGTTCGGTGTTCGCGCTCGTCGGATCCGAGTTCCTCCGAGGACGGAACGAGAGCGTGACGGCCGCGGCCGCGAGGGCGACGAGCCCGTGTGAGACCAGGTTCCTCCAGATCCGCGGGCGGGGTGCCTGTGGCTTGGGTGTGGCGCAGCGCCGATGACCGGGTTCGGTGTCGAGTTGGTCGGGCTCGAGTTCCTCGGGGTTTGGCCACGGTGGTGGGGTGGGCGGAGGTTCGGGCTGCTGCTCGAGGACCTCGTCGACCAGCTTGTCGATGTCCATCGCGGACATCGGGTCCAGCTCGTCGTCGTGCTGGTCGTACTCGTTGCGGCACGTGGCCTTGATGGCGTCACGTTCGGGTGCCCATCGACCGGCATCTCGGAGGATGCGCTCATCGGGATTCGTTGGGGCGCTGTCGCAATTTTGGCTCATCGTCGCTCTCCGTGGAGCGTCTGGCCGGCTGGGAGATCCCGTCACCATGCCGGACGCACGGCATTGGTTGGAACGGACCACGAATGCCAATCTCCGGGCAGGTGAGACCGGGCATGGGTCCGTGGGACCGAAGCCCCTTCGAAGAGCTCAATAGACAGCGAGCGATGATCAATTGACGCGTCGCAGACGCGCGGTAATCTTTCGAACTCACGTTCGGATTCTCGGATTGATGTCAGCAATTCCTTGACATCTTCGTGTCGGTGATTTTCTCATTTTTCTTGCGGCTCAGATCGGTCAGCGTGGCCATGACCTCCGGTAGTCGCTGGCGTAGGCGTCGGCGCAGCCGAGATTTCCAGGCATGGACCGCGTTGGTGCTGATCCCGTCACGCTCGGCCAAGGCGTCGATCGACAAACCTTCGACGAATAGGGCCCAAAAGCGCTGGCGATCGACATCGTCCAGCTCGCGCTCCACATAGCTCAGCACGCGGTCGAGGCCCAACGAGTAGTTGATCTGCACCTCGATCGTTCGTGCGGGCAGGAACTCTTGGATGTCATCGACCGGTGTGAGCGAGGCGGGGTTGCCGCGAAATTGCATGAATCTTCGAATCAAGAGATTTCGGGTGATGAGCCCCAAGTAGTAGTCGAACGATGCCCCGCGTGACTCGTCCCAGTTGCGGAGCAACTTGGCATCGTTGTCGTACATGTAGACAACCACGTCATGGACGAGCTCATTGGCCAGGTCCCGGTTGCGGCAGGCTGTATTGCGCAGCAAAGACTTGCGGACGTGTCGATCGACGCATGTTACGATATGCATGGCGAGCGTGTGTGCGGGTCCGGGCTTGCCAGCCAGAGCGTGACCGATGAGCTCCTGAGTCACGCGTTGGGGCTTGTCGAAGGGCATGACGACTACCTCTCGAGAGCGGGACCGATGCCCCGGGGGTGGGCATCGGTCGATGTCCGAGTTCGCGGGGAAGGCACGTGCGTGACATCCACGCACTGCCGAGATATGAGCCCCGCCCCAATTGGTATTTATGCGATCAGTCTAGATTTCCTGACACAGGACGAGGAGTGGGCGATCCGGCCCCCCATGAACCGGTTCGTCATACATCGAGGTGTAGTGAGTTGGTGGATGTGTTGATGCCCGTTCGTGTCATTTTCGAAGAAAATGAAGCCCTCACCCCCCTTCGCCCTTGTGACGAAACCCGCGCGGTCTGAATATCGGTCGGCGGTGCGAAGATGGTGTGGAATGGGGACGACCAATCGACGGCGCGGCGAAGATACGGACCGCGGTGTTCCGGTACGCGGGGGATCGCCACAGGCGACTGAGTCTTTCGTGCCATCGACCCGGTGGGTGAGCCTCGGGTCTCGGCGGAGTGTCGAGAGGGAGTCCGGTTGCTCGCCTGTTTGATTGCGGTTCAATTAGGACCGGATTCGCGTGAGGCAGGCGAGGAACGTCGCTGGGAATTTGCGGTCCACCCACGGCGTTCGCGTGAGTCATCGTGTCGGCTTATGTCTGACAAGCCGTAGCCGCCATCGGCGGCTAGAGGGTGGTCCCCACCCCCGAATCAATCGGGATCACAGACACCGTCGCAAAAGCTCACGACTTCGCCGGTCTGTAGGAAATGGTTGGCGGTCTGGGCTGCCGTGGGGACCCCGGCGAGGGCGCCATGGGGGTCGTCGCCTTCGCTCATGGGGACGTTGCCCAGGGGCTCGGTCGGCAGACCAAAGTCGTGCTCGATCATCGCAGAGCCGAAAAGGGGGCCCTTGGCCTCCGGAACGCCCCAGACCGAACGATTGGTCGGTGAGACGTTGACCGCCCCGATGCTGCGAGCCATGACGTGAGCGCCCAGGGTCGTGACCTGGTGATCGCCGATGGACACCAGCATCAGCACGTCGTGGGCCGAGGTGCCGGGTAGCGGATCGCGAGACACATGGGGCGAGTATCCCGAGGGTTCGGCCCGATCCCACAAGATCTGCATGAGGTTGAGTAGCATCTGCAGATCGAAGTGGTCTGCATAGGCGCCGGTGATGAGGTCGGCGAATACCGGAAAATTGACGCTCCGCTCCAAGAGCAGGTTGTAGGGTTGGCCCGGGACCGCGAGGACCCCGCGCTCCACATCCGGGCTGAGGGCCATGAACGCGCTGCCCATGATCCCGCCCTGGCTGCCTCCGTAGTAGAAGGTCGTGGAGCCGTCGAGTAGGGGCTGGCCCATGAACTGGAGCTCGGGGTCGTCGACGATACTCGTTCGCACCATGCGGGTGGCCATGGTGAAGTTGACCAATGACTGCTGGAGGCGGTCCGGGATGATCCGGGCCCGAGCGGGATCACCGGAGGCCAGGGCCAGGCCCACGAAGGGGGGATCCTCGTCCGACATGCCGATCCAGTCGAGCGACACCAAGATCGCGTTGGCGTCCTGGGCGAATTGCTGGAATTCCGGGGCTTGGGCGCTATCTCGGCTGCCGAAGAGGCCGTGGCCAAAGAGCAGCCCGGGGGCGGGCTCGTCCTGGGCGGCGTAGGGGACCAGGATCGTGAAGGGATACCGGGCGATGCCGTTTTGCACGGGCACGTCGTCGGCGTCGACCTCCATCACCCCGCCGGGGCCGGGCATGTCGAGGAACAGGGGGACCTCGATCTCCCCTTGGATCCGTCGGAAGATGTTGGGTGAGTAGTCGTCGTCGACCGAGAGGATCTCGTAGACCGGCCCGTCGTCGCCGGCCATCTGCAGGGCGGTGTCTCGCATGTGGAGCATGCGACCGTTGGTGTGCTCACGACTGGAGACGGTGAAATCCCAGGCCAGCTGGAGGTCGTCGCGGGGGATCCCCGCCTGTTCGAGGCGGGCGAAGATGTCGCCGTAGAGCTCGCGACGCTGCTCCACCGAGGGTTCTTCGCTGGCCGTGCCGTCGCGCAGGGCGGCGAAGGCGGCGGACGCGGGGATCGGCCCTCCGTCGGCGTCGACCACCCCGCGCAGCGCCACGATATAGCGATGGCCGTAGGTGAGCGAAGCGGCGGGCTGGATCATCAGCGACCGGTCGTCGTCGCCGTTGGCGTTGAGATCGAGCTCGGCGAAGTGGGGGAACAGCTCGCCGGTGTCGGCGTCGAGCACGATCGTGGGTGAGCTGGGCTCGATCGAGTCACCGAGTTGGAGGGGATCGGGCAGGCCGGTGGTGGTGGCTCCGGGCAAGTGGGCCAACAGCGTGCCAGCAACCGAGAAGCCGTCGCGCTCGTTGAACACGTCGGGCAGGGCTTCGGCCCCGGTATTGGCCTGGGGCAACGTCTGCGTCGACAGAGCCAGGCGCCGGCCGGTGGGGGTGGCCGGATCGGACACGCTGAATACGTTGTTGGGGAACGGGAAGCCGCAGTATTCGGGTACGAGGGGGTCGCACTCGAGGTTGGGCCACTGAGGGTCGTCGAGTACGCCGCCGGTGGTGCCCGCGGTCGAGTTGGTGCTGGTGCCGTCGATGGCCGCGGTCGATGCGTTGAGGCCGCTGCTGGTGGAGGGAGCAGGAGTGGTCGTGTTGATGCCTCCTGTGCTGGTTCCACCGATAGCGGTTGTCATCGCGTCATCGCTGGTGCAGCTCCACCCTAATAGTAGTAGGAGCATACCGAGCGTCGGCGTGGGGAGATTGGGCGGCATACGGGGGAGCCCTGGCTGTTCTCGGCGAGGTCTCGCTTCTGTTCGTGGGTTGGCCAAGCGGGCGGAGGGGGGCTGCGTGTCATGGTTTGTGAATAAAGTCACGAGATTCCTCCGGTGCTAGGCGCCCTTGTAGTCGAGGCCGAGTTCTCCTGCGAACCGTTGTTCCTCGGCAAGGTAGGTCTCTCGACGGTGAGCGAGGAAGTTCTCCCAGTCTTGTCGCTCGATCAGGTCCGCGGCCCGCCGGTCGATCCCGTGGGACTTCGCCACGTCGGGGTCGCAGTCTGGAGAGAGCAAGTAGCTGCGCAGGTCGTTTGCGTCTCCCGGAGCTGCGATGAACCGGTTTTCGAACCCTTCGGTGAGAGCTCGCGGAAGTCCAGTGCGTCGCAGCAGCTTGGGGCAGGCCGAGCGACCGTGGAGCGCAAGCAATTCATATCCATCGTAAGGCTCGCCTTCGGTGTCGCAAGGGCCTCGGTCGGCGAGGCCCAGCGCGATCGCTCGCGAGCGGGCTGAGCGAAAATCGAAGCGTCCGGGCGGGTCGATTTCCCGGACGAGATCATCCGGGAGCAGGTCGGCCTCCCCACGGACCGCTTTGCCGAGGCTTTCCATCGTCAGTCGGAGTCGAGTGGAGTTCGTGCCTGCGAAGTACTCAGTGTAGGTCGTCGACCAGAACCAGTTATATAGATCATTCTTCGCTGACTCGAGATGTTGCTCGTCCACGTCTTCGAGTACGCTGGCGATGATTACGATTTGATAGCTATAGGGTAATGTATAGGGGCTGAGGATCATGCACTCATCGGACAGGAAGCGGCACGCGGTGCTGAGGGCGCGCTCCACTTCATCGAAGATCTCGGGGCTCTTGGTGATTCTGGCTACGAGTGGCTCGGTGGTCTTGGTGTGGAGCTCGATGCCGAGGCGCGCCTTGCATATGTTGAGAATGACTTGGTCGTCGATGTTCGACCAGCGATCATCTTCGAGGGAATCCTTGATGCGCGAAATTCGATCGATGATTCGGAGATCCTTCGCGTAGGTCAAGGCATTGACCATGTGGACCTCGGACATGGTCGTGCCGGCACTGTTGATTCGCTGGAAGCTCTTCGTGGCCGTGTCGAGACTGTCGGTCGCAATCGGCAGGACGGGGATCGCATAGTCTTTGAATCGCGTGACCAGTCGCTCTGCGCGGCTCAGAAGATCTCTTGCACCTTCCAGATCTTCGAGTTTTCGCTGGAACGCGAATAGGTTGTAAGGATCGAAGAGCAACGCTACTGGGAGCCAGTAGGCCGGAGCCTCGCCTTTTCGCTCGAGCTCTAGTTCCTCTCGGCGTAGGTCGAAGAAGATCTCGCGGAGGGTCGGGTAGTCCTCGTCAATCTCGTCTTCATTCGCTTCCGACGACTCGTCGCCCCAAGGAGCCAGTGCGAAGAACAACGTGGTGACGCGCTGGTGCCCATCGAGGAGGTACTGTCGGACAGGCGGATCCGCGGAGCCCGCAGAGCGATCAGGCTCCGAGCCAGGGAACCGATAGGTCTCCAAGGCGGTGCTGGTGCGCCAGACCATCAAGCTGCCGATGGGGAGCCCTTCGTTGATGCTCCGCATTAGCTCCAATCTCTGTTCGTCGCTCCAAACGAAGGGGCGTTGGAACCTGGGCACTACGATCTGGCGTAGGCGTACTTCCTCGAGCAGAGGAGGAATCCGCTGGATTGTGGGCTGACTCAGGAATGCCGGGCTTGCCATGGTTTGTTACATATGCCTAGATATGAGCAATGATAGATTCGCAAATTTCTCGAATCTCGTCGTAGTGCCCTTCGCGGCGCAGCCAGCTCTCTTCGATCTGGAACTGATATCTGATGAACAGGTCCGCGATGAGTCCTTTGCCGAGTTCGTCTTTGAGTCGAAGGTGATCACGCCGCTGTTGCCCCATCGCAGAGATGCGATCGACCTTGGATGGTGCGTCGTCGCCTACCGTGCTGGCCCAGGTCTTGAGCAGCTCGAGGGGCAAGTAGTTCTCGATGCTGCGAGCGCGAAGTTGGTGATGGCCCAGGCCGTGAGCACGCAGAGACTCGCATTCCTGCTGCAAGCGATTAGAGTCGCGTGAAGGAGCGCCGGGCTCATCCGCGTCGCTGTCGAACAAAACCCACAGACGGGCCGCGGTCTCGGCATCGCAGTGCTCGCGTACTTGATGCAGCATGTTCCCCAAGCCTCCACCATTGAGAATCTCAAGGGCTCCGTCGTGAAGCGCGCGCTCTAGCTCCTGGCGCCAGCGTCGAGGCGCCACCGCTAGTAAGAAGGCACGGTCAGAGCGCCGGTCTTCGAGCAAGACACTCAAGGGGCGAAGAGCGAAGGCGGCCGCTCGATCGCATGGAAGGTGGAGATCTGGCCAGGATAGCTCGAGCTCGTGGCCTGACTCGTGAACATGTAGCGTGGTTTGATAAGGAGTGGTCGTGGCCTGGACGGTGTGGCTTTCCAGTAGCAAGCGCACATCCTCAGCGATGGGGGCGGGCAGCGGCGCCAACCATCGTTCAACGGGGTGGCTGGCGCTGGCTCCGGAGTACGGAGGATCAGTGAGCAGTATGTGTCCTCGTTGAAGCGCAGCCCATACCACGGCCATCAGATCGAGCTGAGCGTTGTCATCGACCAGGGCCTGAGAATACAGGTTGATGATCATGGTGAGCTCTTCGGTCTGGCACGTCGGGCCATGATGAGCTCACGAGCGAGCACGGCATCAGACGAGAAAAAGCTCGCGGGCCATCTTGCGCTGGGCATTCCATCGGCGTCCAGCTCCACACGGTCCACATTGCTCCGTCCGGTGGATGCCTCTTGCCGCACTGAATGAATGATCACATCTTCCGGCCTGACCGTTCCTCGAATGATCTCAAGTTGAATGCCCAGGAAGAACGGGCGGGAGTGCGTCTCCAATATAATGGACCGTTTGGGATCAACAGCGGCAGTAATTTCCCTGGCGAGCTCGTATTGCAGCTCAGCGTGGAGATGAGATTCTGGCTCTTCGATGACCAGCACCAGCGGACCATCAGGGCGACGAAGCGTTGCCAGCGCAACCAGGACAGGAAATACTTGGAGGGCTCCCTGTCCGGCATCGATTAAATCGACGTCATAACGCGGATCGTGGATGCGGCGGAGATACGTACGTAGCTCGTCGGGAGGAGACTCCGCGAGCACTAACTCTCGGTGCAGGTTACGTTCGAACCATGCCGAGGCTCTCTTTTGCACTTGTTCGTCAGCGAACGCGAGCTGCGACGCGTCCCGACCATCGGGTCGCAGCAGTACGAAGGGTTGAGCCGGTTGCGGGCTGCGTTTGGGTGCGGGAGAGCGCAGGGCTTCCAGCCACTGCACGCGCCGGTGTAGCGCGGAGAGCCGATGCGAGATACCGTGGATTGATGCCGCGATGACGGCGTCGTCGGTTGCCAGGCTTGGCACGAGCCCCTCGAATTGGAGTGCGATCGTCGTCCCATCTAGATCATAGAGAGCCGGCTGGCGATCATGCGGGATCCAGCGAAGCTCGAGGCGTTTGGTGTCGGACTTCTCGATCTCAAGCTGCTTGACCTGGATCCGCCGAAATTCTCGATCAAACTCAAAGGTGGCGGAGCACGGCTGGTCTCCTTGCTCCCAGGCGAGACCAAGCCCGAGGTGGGCGCCATCTCCGTCGTTGAGCGACCCCTTGAAGCGAAGGTCTGCAAAGCCGCTGCCCGCCATGGCAGCGCTGTCGAGGGGAAGTGGTCCTTTGGACGTAGGAGAGACGGCATCCGCCAGCAGAGGGAGTGCGCGGGCCAGGGCCGTCTTGCCCGCGCTGTTGTCCCCGAAGATCAACGTCAACGGACGTAGCTCCACCCGATGCTCGCCTGCAAACGAGCGGTAATTTCGGATGATGAGCTCGGTGGGCCGCATGCGAGCAACTCTACTCCATACCGTCCTTGCTGCGGTCGAGGGCGTGGACGTGGTGGGCATTGGATCGGAACATCCGTTCGAATTTGCCGTCGTCGAGCACCAGGCTGTAGTAGAGGCGCTTGGGGTGGAAGCCCGCGTGGTAGCGGGTCATGTTCAGCACCCGCATGAGGCGGTTGGCGACCTTGAGGGCTGGGCCGGGCACTCGGATCGGCTTGATGCCCCGCTCCTCGAAGAACCGACTGAGCGGGCCGATCGTGCTACCGGCCACGTTGAATACGCCCTTGCCGTGCAAGAAGATCGCGAGCATCAGATCCCGGGACAGCCGCTCCTTGGTGGTGGGGTTGACCATGGGGTCGAACCCCACCGGGAGTACGGGGGGGTTGCTCTCGAACAGCAGGTTGATCCCGGAGATCACCCCGCCGCCGAAGACCCCGCTGGGCCGGATCACCATCACCTCACAGTTGGGATCGTCCATCTTGGCGCGGCAGATGAACTCGGCGTCGAGGGTGTCGCGCAAGATCGGGTGAGCGCCGGGGTCGAGGTTGAGCTCGGCGTCCTCACGGACCTTGTAGTCGTTGCGCGGACCGAGCCGATAGACCGCATCGCTGGACAAGAAGGCGTACTTGCCGACCCCGTGACGCAGGCTGGCCTCCAGCAGGTGCTGGGCCGCGTTGACGTTGAATTCGTGGCTCTTGAAGTTGTAGCCGTGTGGGTTGCCCTGGAACGCCAGGTGCAGCACCGTGTCGAAGGGGCGGCCCCGAAAGCGATCGAGCAAGAAGAGGTTGTCCACCTGGCGGCGGCGGCTGAGATCGGCCGAGGCGAATACGAAGCGCTCGGGATCACAACCCAGCAGGGTGGGCGGGCACGCGCCCCGGTCCACCCCCAGCACCGCCTCGACCTCGGGGTTGGCGATGAGGCGCTCAATGAGGTGCACGGCCACCCGGCGACGGGCTCCCGCGATGAACACCCGGCGTCGACCCGCCCGCGGGGTTCCGGGATCGTGCTCGTCGGAGGCCAGCTCCACGGGGGGGCGGCGACCCGACCGGCTCATGATGCACCTCCGGCGTGCTGGCGGCGGGTGGCCTGGCCCCGGCGGAGGAGCTCGGCCACCGCGTCCTGGACTCGCCCGATCTCGTGGTTGCGCACCTCGATGCTGCGCAGCGCGTCGGGATCGATGGACAGCGGCGACCCGTAGTGGATGAAGTAGCGCGAGGGCCGGGGTAGCAGGCCCAACGGGCCGAGCCAGGGGAAGGTGGTGGTGATCGGAAAGTAGGGCAGCCGCAGCGCTCGGGCCAAGGGTCGCAGGTCGGTCATCATGGTCTGCTGCTCCTCGGCTCCGACCAACCCAAAGGGCAGCACGGGAACCCGGTGACGGGCGGCCAGCTCCACGTGGCCGGGGGAGAAGGGCAGCAGCTCGTAGCGGTGCTCGGCCTTCTTGCCCAGCGCAGCCGATCCCTCGGGGAAGATCCCGACCAGGTGGCCCTCGTGGACCAGGCCGTCGAAGTTGCGGCGGGTACCCGGCATCTGGCCCATACCGCGGAAGAACGCACCCACGAAGGGTAGCTGGTAGACGAAGAAGTCCACCATGTAGCGCACCAGCCGGGGGGGCTCGGTGTAGCGGAACACGTCGGCACCGACCATCATGCCGTCGAAGGGCAGCACGCCGCTGTGGTTGCCGACAACCACGCCGCCGCCCTGCTGGGGGAGGTGCTCATGGCCAGCCGACACCACGCGGAAGTAGTAGCGGTGTAGCCAGTAGCCCAGCGCATAGGCGAAGCCCAGCAATTCGCGGCGGGTGCCGAAGGCGTCGGTCCCCAGGCCGACGTCGTTCATCGGGTAGGCTCTGACCCGGTCCCACTCGCGCTCCGGTAGCAGCGGACGCAGCAGGTCCATGGCGAGGCGTTTGGACCGCAGCAGCGGAGGCATCGTCAGTACCGTACGGGGGGCTTGCCGTGATCGGTTCGCGAGTTGCGTCGCTCCAGCCGGAGCTCCCAGTCCTCGGTGGGTACCGGGATCACATAGACGGTGGGCCACACGAAGCGGCGGTCGGTGGCGCCCATGCGGCGGGCCCAGTACTCCACGTCGACCACCTGGTAAGGGGTATCGTCGATGACGACGATCTCGTGCATACGCGGCACGAACTGCGCGCCCTCGGTCGTCTCGGTGCGAAACAACAGGCGTCCCTCGCAGGCATACTCGACGTAGGGCATGGTGGGCGGCACATCATGGTAACGCCCGGCCGAGCACTTGACCACTCCCGGGCTCACGAGGCGGCTCGCGGGTTCACGCCGACAGCTCGGCCGCCAGCGCTTCGACGTCGGTGATCGGCGGCAAGCAGGTCTGTTGCCGGCACACCACGGCCTGGGTGGTGTCTCCGAGCGCAAAGCTCAGGCTGACCGCATCGGGGAGCAACAGTCGTCTGTGTCGTACCCGGGCCGCCAAAGCTCGCACGTCGTCGTCCTCGGGCGAGGGTCCGTGGATCGTCACGTGAATGGCAGAGGGCGCGGCGTGGCGGGCGGCAAAGAGCAGGCTGGCGTAACCAAAGGGCTGCACGACGGCGCCGATGAAGCGCTTCAGGATCGCGTCGGTGACCGCCTGCGTTCCCTCGGGGGCACGATCGGCCGCATGCAATCGCAGCAGCAACTCCAGCATCACGCCCAGCCCCGAGGGGATCGGCCCGTCGTGCTGGCTCTCGGTGCGATCGATGAGCACCTCCGCATCGTCGGCGGTAAAGAAGAACCCGTCGCGCTCCGGTCGCAGGTAGTGCTCCGTCGCATGGCAGGCCAGGTCGTGCGCCTGGGTAAGCCAGCGGGTCTCGAGGGTCAGCTCGTGCAGATCGAGGCACGCACGACCCAGGTAGGCTACGTCGTCCAGGTAACCCCGGGTGTGCACTCGGCCTTCGAACGACGCCCTCAGCACGCGGCCATGCTCGTCGATGTGGTCGTCCCGCAGGCGCTCCAGGCAGCTTCGGGCCAGATCGCGGCATTGCTCGGCTAGCGTCTGCTCGTTTGGCTTCTGCTCGTTTGGCTCCTGCTCGCCTAGGGCTTCGATGGCCCCGGCCGTACGAGCCAGGCCGCTGGCGAGCAGCGCGTTCCAGCTGGTGAGCACCTTGTCGTCACGATGGGGCGGGATCCTCGTATAGCGGTGCTCGAGCAGAGCGGTGGCCGCCTGTCGCAGGCGCGACTCGAGCTCGGCCTCGGGGAGGCCGAGCTGCTGGGCTCGCTCGGCGAGCGGCTGGGCCAGGTTGAGGATCGACCAGCCATGCTCGAAGTTGCCGCCTTCGCTCACCCCGTAGACGGTGCAGAACTGTCGGGTGAGGATCTCGTCGCCGAGCACCTGCTGCACCTGGGTCGGAGTCCAGCAAAAATACTTGCCCTCGATGCCTTCGCTGTCGGCGTCGGTGGCCGCATAGAAGGTGCCCTGCTCCGTTCGCATGTCGGCCACCAGGTAGGCCACCGTCTGCTCGACCATTCGCCGCCACTGCACTCGATCGCGGTGTCGCACGCTGGCCTCGGCGTAGAGCGGAAGCAGCTGGGCATTGTCGTAGAGCATCTTCTCAAAGTGAGGGGTCAGCCACGGCCGATCGACGCTGTAGCGGGCGAACCCGCCGCGCAGGTGATCGTAGATCCCGCCTTGCACCATCTTGTCGAGGGTGTTGGTCAGCGCGGTGCGAGCCTGACGGGCCACCAGATCGTCTCCCGGGCGCTGGGCGACCGCGGCGAACAGCTCGAGTGCGGTGGGGTTGGGGAACTTGGGCTGGCGTCCGAAGCCGCCCCACTGCTCGTCCACGCGCGACAGCAACCGATCGACGGCCAGCCGCAGGGCATCGGGCTCGGCCAGCGCCGGCTCATCCTGGGCTTTGTCGGCCTCTCGCTGCACCAGCCCGGCGAGCGACGAGAACCCCTCGCGGAAGCTCTGAGTGTGCTGCTTCACTCGATCTTTGTCGTGGTGATAGAGCTTGTCGATCGCGTCGAGCAATTGCATGAAGCTGGGCCGGCCGTAGCGGGCCTGGGGCGGGAAATAAGTGCCCCCGTAGAACGGCTCCTGCTTCGGGGTGAGGAACACGGTGAGCGGCCAGCCTCCGCCCTCGCCCATCAGCTGCACCACCCGCTGGTAGATCGCGTCGATGTCGGGTCGCTCCTCGCGATCGACCTTGATGTTGACGAAGCGCTCGTTCATCACGGCCGCGGTGGCTTCGTCCTCGAAGGACTCGTGGGCCATCACGTGACACCAGTGGCAGGAGCTGTAGCCGACCGACAGCAGGATCGGCCGATCCTCGGCCCGGGCTCGCTCCAGCGCCTCGGGTCCCCACTCGTACCAATCGACCGGGTTGTCGGCGTGCTGCCGCAGGTAGGGGCTGGTCGAGTCGGCGAGGCGGTTGGGCATGATCCGAGCCGACCGTACCGGGGCTCGGAGATCTGGGCAACGCGGGGTCTTCGTTACTCGTGGGGTAGGTGAGGCAGCGAGTCGATGTACTCGGCGGGCAGCGGATCGAGGGCCAGCATCAGATCGGTGAACGAGTCCAGGTTGCTCCGGAGGGCCTCGACCGCCAGCCGCAGGCTGGTGCGCGACTCGGCGTCGATGGGCGGCGTAGCGCCGAGCCGGGCCGCCACCCTCAGGTGGGCAAACGCCAGCTCGAGCGGGCGGCGGCTTCGAAGCACGGCAAACACGGCGCGCGTCCCCAGCTGGTGACCGGCGTCGAGCAGGGTCTCGTGCAGTCTGTTCACGACGGGTTCCATCGTTCCCAGCAGGGCACATAGCGGCCCCAAGGTGCTCACCTCGGGGAGCGCCTGGTGGATCCCGGTCGTCAACGCAACGAGCGAGTGGATCTGATCGCTGAGCACCTCGTGGGAACCCACATCGGTGAAGACGACCGCCAGATCATGGGTGAAGGCGATGTCGATGAGACCGTAGACCCCGTCGACCAGGTCGAGGGCTTGATCGACGATGCTGGACTTGGGCGCGCTCATGGCCATCCTGAACGCCCATTGAACCCCAGAGCCGTCTCAGCTGTGTGAGACGGCCCGGTCGGCGGAGCGCGAAGGTCCCCAGCTATGCCCGGAACGTTGGTCTTATGCAGACCGTGGCGGTCCAGCGTTGCGTGGATCGCTCAAGTGGATCGCTCGAATGGCTCGCTCGGGTGGGCGCTCAAGTGGATCGCTCGAATGGCTCGCTCGGGTCGAAGATCGACCCTCGGCTGGACCCGAGCGATGCCGACGCGACGCGAGCGCTCATTCGGCCGGAGCTGCCGGACGCGAGATGTTCTCGTGGACCATGTTCGGCGGAGCCGCTGCATTCGACGGATCGGGATCCTGCTCGGTGATGGAGCTGTCCGGCCCATGGCTCGGCCCGTTGTCCGACCCATTACTTGGCCCGTTACTTGGCTCATTACTTGGCCCGTTGTTCGTTCGTTTATGCGGCTGAGCGCCCTCGCTGGTAGGGCTAGCGAGGCCTGCCGCTTGGAGCCGGTCGATCCCGTGCTTCTTGAGCTTGCTCTGGAGCGTCGTGGGCTTGAGATCGAGCAATCGAGCGGCCCCATCGGGCCCGTAGATCTTGCCGGTGGTCTGACGGAGGGCGGCCACGAGGTGGCGCCGCTCAGCCTCGCGCAGGGGCAACAAGACGCCTTGCGAGCCGTCGACGGGGGCGCGATTGGTCGTGGCCGTGAGCTGCGAGCTGGTCAGATGGCGAGGCTCCAGCATCCCGCGTGGTTGCAGGATCGTCGCGCGCTCCAGGGCGTTGACCAGCTCTCGCACATTGCCGGGCCAGGCCGCGCCCGCAAGCTTCTCGCGGGCCGCCGGCGACAGCGTCCAGGGGCCGCGACCGGTGCGACGCGCCAGATCGGTCAACGTACGCTCCGCGATCGGAGCGATGTCTTCGGGGCGCTCGCGCAGCGGCGGGAGCTCGAGCGGGAACACGGCGAGGCGATAGAAGAGATCTTGTCGGAACCGACCCGCGCGCACGGCTGCCTCCAGATCCACATGAGAGGCGGCGATCACCCGCACGTCGACCTTGACGCTGCGATCGGAGCCCACCGGCTCGAACGTACCTTCTTGGAGCACGCGCAGGAGCTTGCTCTGGGTGGCGAGCGGCATGTCGCCGATCTCGTCGAGCAGCAGGGTGCCGTGGTTGGCGGTGAGGAATCGGCCCGCCCGGTCGCGGGTAGCGCCGGAGAAGGCCCCTCGCACATGGCCGAACAGCTCGCTCTCCACGAGCGACTCGGGGATCGCGGCGCAGTTGAGCTTGATGAATGGACGACCAGCCCGGCGACTCCAGCCGTGGATCGCCTGGGCGAGTACCTCCTTGCCGGTGCCCGTCTCTCCGCGGATCAGCACGGGCATGTCGGAGTCGGCCACCTGCCGGGCCATCCGCGTCAGCTCTCGCATCACGGGGCTGAGACTGGCCTCGATCCGCTCGCCAGCCTCGCTGACCGCCCCGAGCTCTTCGACGAGCAGGCGGTTGTGGCGCTCGAGCTGCTGCCGGTAGCGGTCGAGCCGCTCGGCCTGGCGGGCGAAGGCGATGGCGATCGACACGATCTGCCCGTAGACCCCGGCGAGGTTGATGACCTCCTCGGAGTAGACTCCGCAGACCTGCCGGTCCAAGGTGATGATCCCGAGGCTGTCGTCGCCGGCGAACAGTGGGACAACCATGCACGAGTGACCGTCGGGCAGGTCGAGCACACCCCGGTACGGGTCGCCTTCGGCTCCGGCATGGTCATGCTCGGCCAGAGGGATCGGCTGTCGGGTCTCGAGGGCCCTTCGCACCGTGGGGAACTGGCCGAGCTCCAAAACATGCTGGCGAACATTGTCTGAGGCCAGCGGCCCCACCGCCGCTCGGACTTCGAGACGCTCGTTCTTTAGCTCGTAGAGGGCGGCCAGGTCGTAAGGAACAACGCTTCGCAGCGAATGAAGCGCCCGTTCGAGCACATCGTCGAGTGCATCCGGTTGGCTGGCCAGCTCCACGAGCTGCTGAAGGTCCTCGGTGTGGTCGACGATCTCCGTCATCGTTTCTTGGTCCCCTTCGGGAAACGCCTAGCAGTGTTCGGGTGATGTGCACGCAAAGGTACCGCTAAACGCCGAAATTTCGGTCTTTATCGGGGTCGGGGAATCCCGTGATTCGCTTCTTGGTCAACCGCGGAGCAACGCGATGACGTAGCGCAATGCCCCGATCCGCCAGATCGGGTCGACGAGCATGGGGTGGTTTGCCCCTCCACTCGAGCCAAGGGCAACGCGCTCGATCCAGATCGAGTCGCCATTCCTTCGCCTTACGGCTCGTACTGGCCCTGATTGAGGTCCAGTGCTCGATCTGGAGCAGACGCGAGGGCGAAGCGGTCGGCGTGGCGGCGGCTACGTGGGGTCCGCGTCGTCGGGGGCCCGGGGTCGTCGAACGTTGCGCGGACGCTCGGGACTATTGGACTTGGGCGTACCGGGCTTGGGCATGCGGGCCCGCCGGCGGCCTCGCTGATCGCTCAGTCGCCACGCGGCCGGTCGTCGCGAGATGCTCAGCAGAAGGCCAACGGCCCCGAGGCTGGCCAGCAGCGAGGAGCCGCCGTAGCTGAGGAACGGGAGCGTGATTCCCTTGGCGGGGATGAGCTCGAGCACCACCGCCATGTTCACCAGCGCTTGCAGGCCGAACAGGGCGCTGAGGCCCGTGGCCAGGTAGGTGCCGAAGCGATCGCTGGCCTGCCGGGCGATCACCAGCCCGCGCCACACCAAAAGCGCCACCAAGCCCAGCACCAGCAGGATGCCCAGAAGGCCCATCTCTTCGCCGATGGTGGCCAGGATGAAGTCGGTGTGGTTCTCGGGCAAAAAGCCCAGTTTCTGCCGTCCATGGCCCAGGCCGCGGCCCCACGGTCCTCCCGAGCCGATGGCGATCAGCGCTTGGTGGACCTGGTAGCCGTCGCCGGACATGAACTCCTCGAGCCGACCACGGCGGTAGTCCACGCCGACGATCTGCTGCCACACCAGGGGCGCGGCCAGCATCACCGCCGCGACCACGTAGCTCAGCCGGGTGCCGGCGGCGAAGAGCATGATGAGCGTCAGCGAGCCCAGCAAGATCGTGGTGCCCAGGTCCTTCTCGGCGAGCACCATCAGCATGGTGAAGGTGGCGATCCCCATCACCGGCATGAACCCGCGCTTGAACATACGGACTCGCTCGCCCTGACGGGCCAGGGTCGCGGCGAGGAAGATCGTGAGGGTGACCTTGGCGACCTCGGAGGGCTGGATCCCCACCGGTCCAAAGCGGATCCAGCGGCGGGCGCCGTTGATCTCCTGGCCGATCACGAGCACCAGCAAGAGCATGGCCAGCGCGGCGAGCATCAGGTGGGGTGAGAAGCGTCGCAGCACCCGGTAGTCGATGCGCGATAAGGCGAGCATGAGCACTACGCCTACGACCAAGAAGCCCGCTTGGCGGTGCAAGAAGTACTCCCAGTCGCCGAAGACCTCGTGGCCGAACCACGCTCCGGCGCTGTAGACCATCACCAGGCCCAAGGCCGAGAGCGCGAGCGCGGCGAAGAACAGCCACGGGTCCATTGGCTGGGCTCGCGGCTGGGCCCGCGGCTGGGCTCGCACGGACGCCCGACCGGCGGTGGGGTCGTCGGGGGTCGGATCGAGGGACTCGGAAGGGGGGGCGCTGGGCGCTTCGCTCACGTCGGGGGCGACAGCAGCACGAAACGGCCAGGATCGCGAGAAAGCGGCGAATCTCGGGGATCGGGCGACCGCCGGAGGTCTTGCCCAGTCCCCGTCGAGGTCGAACTCGAGCCCGAGGACTAATCGAGCGAGTTCTTGAAGCTCTGGGCTCCGTCGCCCAGATGGCCGGTGATCTTCTCGATCATCTCGCGCTCTTCGGTGCTGATCTTCGACCCCAGGCCCAAGAAGCCGCCGGCCGAGGAGGCCACCTGCTGGCACAGGTCGACCAGCTGCGCGCCGCGGTCGCCGTCGCCCTGGGCGAGTAGCTCCTTGAGCACGGCGAGGCTCTGGTTCATGTAGTCGTCGCTGGGGCGCTCCTCGAGCAGGCTCTCCATCAGCAAGAATGCCTCGGAGCCGGGGGCCACGCCGCGGGTCTCCAGCACCCGCAAGATCGCGGCCCGCTCGCTCTTTTGCACCGAGCCGTCGGCCCAGGCCACGTGGACCAGCGGCAGCAGGTCGAAGACCCGCGCCGAGTCCCCCGAGAAGCCCAGCGCCTTGACCCGCGCGGCCAGGTCCAGATCGTCGGTCTGGACCGAGTCGGCGATGGCCTGCTTGTCGGACATCTCCTTGGCGGCGGACTCGAGCTTCTCCCGGAGCTTGCGGCGCTGCTCGATCTCCAGCGCCTTGAAGTAGGCTTCTTCCTCGTCGTTCCGCTCGGGCATCGCGGGGATGGTACCCCGTGGAGGTCGAGCGGCAAGCCCCTGGAGCGGGCCCGGAATTTTCGCGAGCAGGGGGCCGTACGGGCCGATCTTGGCGGCGGGGAGGTCCCGCGATCGCGCCGTGGGCTCACCGGGTCAGCGTGGGCAGTCCACCGTGGCCCCCAGCGCTCGTAGCGGGACGTCGAGATCGATCACCACCCCGTCCGCGCGGCCCACCAGCTGCACCGAGGCGGCGCGGAAGATCCGTCGACCCGGCGGGGAGTCGGCCTCGGTGGTCTGCTGAACGACGCGAGTCGATGCCACCGCGCCGAGCCCCAGCTTACCGATCTCGTGGGTCTTGGTGGTGGTGCCCGGCTTGCCGAAGCAACCCTCGTAATGCACACGCAAGGACACGTCTTCGAGGACAACCGGCACGGGATTTTGCAGCGTCACCATCACGGCGTCTGCGTCGAGCCGGGCCGATAACTCGTGGAGCGGTCGCAGGGCCTGCACCTCGAAGTGCTCGATGCTCGGGGCCGGCTCGCGCACGACCAAGATCCCGCGCGGGGTCTGCCGCCAGTCGCTCCGCATCTGCATGGGGGCACAGGGCTCGCTACCCGGGTCGCCATCCGGGTCGCCACTAGGCTCGACGGTACGCACAGGCCGAGGCCGGGGCTGACCCAGCGCGAGCACCGGCTGGTCCATGACCGAGTCGAACACCGGATCTTCGGGGCCACCCACGCTCACCCGTCCGATCGTGGGGTACACGCCCACCCACTGCGCGTCGTAGTTGTCGTCGGCGGTGCAGCGAGGGGTGCCCTGCTGACCCACCACCCCCAGCAGATAGCTCGGGTCGCGGGACTCGGGAGGATCCGCGCGCCAGACCCACACGGTGGTGTCGGCCGTGGTCGTGTCCACCGCCGCGGATGCTCGGGGCGCTGGCGGGCCCTGCGGTACCTGCGGCACGTCAGGACCCTCGCGGCTGGTACACGCGACCATGATCACCAGCGATGCGAGGGCGGCGTGACGCATCGGTGGATCGTAGCTCACCAGCCCCACGCCGGGCGCAGGGCGAGCGCGACGATCCAGCCGAAGATCGTCAGGTTGATCGCGGCGCCGTTGAGGACGACGAAGCGTAGGCACGCGGCCCGGTCGTCGGCCTCGGCCCGGTCGAGCGCTCGCGCGTTGACGAGCACGAGCAACAGCGGCAGCGCCTCGATGGCGGCCCAGCCCATCTGCGGAAGATCGGGGACGACCAGCGGGGTGCATACCGCGCCCAGCGCGATAAGCTGCAGGCTGTGCTTGCGGGCGCGTCGGGGGCCGTAGCGCACGGGCCAGGTCGCCTTGCCGGTGGCCTCGTCGGCGGGGTGATCGGGCAGCGCGGTGGTGATGTTGCTGGCCAGCCCTAGCATCACCGCGGGAACGAGCGCGGCCCAGGGGAACCCGCCGATCCCGCTGCATTGCAGGTAGAAGCCCAGCAAGGGCAAGACGACCATCATCCCGAAGGCCTGGGTGATCGCCCCAGCGCCACGGTACGACAGCCGGGCAGGCGGGAAGCTGTACGCCCACAAGAGCGCGACGGCCAGCGCCCAGGCCAGCGGGGTCGCGGGGCGATCGAGGGAGATCGCGGCATAGAGGCTCAGGCCCAGCATGGCGAGCACCGCGACGGCAGCAGCCCGCGCGAGCTGGGCCGACCCGAGCTTGCCCTCGGGCAGGACCCGCGAGCCACCAGAGAAGAGGGTGGGGGTCTCGTTGTGACGATCGGCCGCCTCGTCGGCCACGTCGTTGGCCCAGACGATGAAGAGGTGGTCGAGCACCCCGAAGACGTGGGCGACGACGAGCAGGGCCACGTCCAGGCGCAGGCACTCGGTCCACGCGATCATCTCGCCCAGCAGCAGGGGGATCGCGATGTTGACCTGGGCCAAAGGCCGGCAGGACTGGATCCACGCGCGCAGGGACACGGCGGGGCGAGCCTAGCAAGCCCGAACGAACGAAGGAGGCCTCCGTGGCGGAGGCCTCCTCGGGGGGTGGCGCTCAGGGCATCCAGCCGATCATCCGACGATCGGAGGTGAACCCTGGTGGTGATGGTGGTAGTCCGTGCCCGCACCACGTCGAACACGAAGCTGCGGATCTGGGAGGCGGCGTCGTCGAGGCGGTAGAAGGCCTGATAGACGGCCTCGGGGATGATGTGGATCATCGAACGCGGCGCTCGGGCAGACCCCCAAGGATCGTAGGGCGACCGCGCGAGGGAGGAAGAGGCGCGCAAATCGCGCCACTCTTCAGGCCATCGCGACCGATGGGGTGACTCCGAGCTCCTGCCCATGCCCCGACAGCAAGCACATGGCTCGGCGGTGGTGGCGGCTGAGCACGTGACCGCGGCCGAGGGGGATCTCGTGAAGGCCGGGTTGGTCGATGAAGGTGGCCCAGGCCGGAGGCAATCGCCGGCGTAGCCTTTGACGCCCGGCCTCGGTGAGCCGGTCGGCGAGCTCGGCCACCACCGACTGGGCGATCTCCAGCGCCAGCCCGACCCGGATCCCCAGCTCGTTGGAGATCTTGAGATAGAAGGCGGCCGGCCCGACCTGCGGGTAGAACTCGCCCGCCTCGAGCTCGGCCTGGAGCGCGGCCGGAATGAAATCGCCCAGCGCATGCGACATCCCGCCCAGGTGGCGGCCCAGCGCGCGCAGGGTGGCTCGGGTCACCCGTGCGAGGTTCGTAGGGTCGCCGTGGCCCACACGTCGTCCCACCGCTTCGATGAAGGCTGTGAGATCGTTGCCCATACCTTCAAGCTAGCGGAGTTCATTGCACGAGCCGCGTGCAAGCATTGCGCCGGAGGAGCGATCGTGTTCGCATGAGCGCGCTCACCATGCCTCGCGCTTCCGGGCTCCCCCTGCGGACCCGCCTCGCCTACGGACTCCCCAACCTGGGGCTCGCGCTGGTGGGCGTGCCGATCTTGGTCTACCTGCCCCGCTTCTACAGCGATGTGGTGGGGGTCCCGGTGGCGTGGCTGGGCGTGGTGTTCGTAGCTGGGCGGGTGATCGATGCGATCACCGACCCTTTGGTCGGGCTACTGTCGGATCGTAGCCGCTCCGCGCAGGGGCGAAGGCGACCGTGGATCCGCTGGGGCTGCGTGCCCCTGGCTCTGCTGACGGTGGCGCTCTATGTGCCCCCCGCGCGTCTTCAGGGGGCCGGGGCCACCGCGTGGGCCAGCTTCGTAATCTTGGCCTGGTTTCTCGCGCTGACCGCGGTCAACGTGCCCTACCGAGCGCTCGGCCCCGAGCTGACCGACGATTACGATGAGCGCACCACGCTGTTCTCGATCCGTGAGGGCTTATTGGTGGTGGGCACGGTGGTGGCCTCGGTGGGCCCCGGGATCGTCGAGCTTACGCTCGGCGAGGGCAGCGACGAGCGCCGCAAATTCGCGGGGTACGTGGCGGTGGCGGCTCCGGTGCTGGTGATCACCTGCCTGGTGTGCGTGCGGCGGGTGCACGAGCGCTTCACCGGCCAGGCGGGGCCTACTCCATCGCGGGTGGAGGTCGCGGCGCAGCTGCGTCAGGCGTTCGAGAATCGGCCGTTCGTGATCCTGCTCTCTGCGTTCGTGGTGATCGCCGTGGGCAGCGGCCTGCCCGCGGTGCTGATCAGCTATTTCGTCACCTATGTGCTCGATGCCGAGCGGCTGCTGCCCCTGTTCCTGCTGATGTACTTCGGGGTGGGCATGCTGAGCCTGCCCGCCTGGATCGCGCTGTCGCGACGGCGTGGCAAGAAGGTCACATGGCTGGCCTCGATGGCGGTCAATGCCGGGTTCTTCGCGGGGGTGACCTTCGTGGGGCCCGGCCAGGCGTGGCTTTATGGCACCTTGGTCGTGTGCTCGGGGGTCGGTGGGGTGGCGGTCTTGGCCATGCCCTACGCCATGCAGGCCGACGTCATCGATCACGACGAGCTACGCACCGGGGAGCGCCGCGAGGGGCTCTACGGGGGTCTTTGGTCGATCGCCGAGAAGACCGCGGCCGGGCTGGGGGTGGGGCTGGCCATGTTCACCTTGGATGCGGTGGGATATCAGCCCAACCAAGCCCAACCCCAGCACGTGCTCGACGTGCTGCGCGCGCTCTATATCGGGGTCCCATGTGTGTGTACCGTCATCGGGTTCGTCATCGCGCTGCGATATCCGCTCGACCGCGCGGCCCACGAGGCGATTACGGCCGAGCTGGATCGGGTAAACCCTCAATTCCACTGAAGGGACCGAAGGGACCATCAGGGGCCGCCGCATTTCGGGCCCTTGGTCGGTGACAGCGGCCATTTCGATGCTAGTCCATGGGGTATTGGGCCCAACACGGGAGCCTTCCCAATGGACCACCCTCCTACCGACGCCCCTTCTTGGCAGCTGCGGATCCTCAGCGGGCCGCGGCGCGGCACGATCCACCCGCTGGTCGATCGCTTCGGCATCGGTCGAGCGAACGGCTCCGACCTCCAGCTCGTCCACGAGTCGGTCTCACGCCAGCACGCCCACATCGCGCTCGATGACCAAGGCCTGCACGTGCTGGTCGACCTGGTCAGCAGCAACGGCACCTTCATCGATGGGCGACGCATCGAGCGAGAGGTGCTGCGGCCCCACGCCATCGTGCGGATCGCCGACACCGAGATGGTCTACGAGCCCGCGCACGAGCGGGTGCCGACCACTCGGGTGCGTCAGGGTGACGAGCACGTGCCCGTGCTGCTGACGGGTCCCGACGGGATCGAACACGGCGGTCGGCGGCTCGACGAGATCATCGAGTATCGCAAGCTTCGCGCCCGCCACCGCCGGGGAGAGCTGTCCACGCCCGAGGGGGTGGAGCGATTCGAGGCGCTGGCCGAGAACCTGCGGCCACCGGTCGGGTCGGACGAGCGCCGGGCGTTCTGGCGCTTCCGCTGCTCGCTGCCCGCCACGCTGCGCTTGGCCTCGGAGGCCGAGCATCCGTGTCGGATCCGCGATCTGGGGGTCGACGGCGCTCAGGTCGTCACGTCCGGCCATCAGGTGGAGTTTGACGAGATCGTCTGGCTGAGCCTGCTGCTGGAGGCCGGCGGAGGGGTGCGCGAGCACGTGCTCGCGGCCCGGGTGGCTTGGGTCGACGGCGACGCGCTGGGGCTCGCGTTCGCCGGGGCGCCGCGGTCGGGTCGTCGTTCGGCTCCGGTCGAGGCGGCACCCGAGCCCTTCGACGACGACGCGCCCACCGTGCGCATGAACATGCTCGACAAGAGGGTCACCCAGGATCTCGGGCCGGTGATCGGCTCGCCGCCTTCGCGGGCGCGGCACTGGAAGCAAGAGTCCTCGTAGGAGGCGGAGACAGGGGCGGGGGCGAGGGCGCGTCAGGAGGAGCTCGGGCGCGCCTTGTCGAGCTCTTCGACGAGCTGGCGCGGGCTACCCGGGTCGCTGATCACCGGAAGGTCGGGGGCCCCGGGGATCTTGAGATCTCCGGTGGCGAGGACGTAGGCGCGCAGTCCGTCGCCTCGGGACAGGTAGTCCTCCTCCATCCGGCCGAAGTGCAGCGTGGGGGCCGTTCCTCTTGTGCGCTCGTTGACCCACGACAGCATCGCCTCGACGTCGCTGCGGTCGGTGTCGAGCAGCAGCGTGGGGTAGAGCGGATCGACGGTCCAGGTATCTCCTACGCCGCCCGGCTTGGTGGCGATGGTCAGGAGGCTCTTGGGGGTTGGGTGTCGTCGCTGGAGGAGCTCGGTCAGCCGGCGTTTTGTGGGCTCAGCGCAGCGAAACACCTCGATAGCGTGCTCGAGCGTGAGCTGGACCTCAATCCCATCACGGTCTTGCTGGTCGCTCAGATCGCTCCTCGACTTGGGAGCAAAACCCAGCTTCTCGAGGGCGAGGACGCCAAACACCGCGGGTAGATCCCCTTTGAACGCGGCGTAGACCAGCTCGCTCCACCGCGCGATCGAATTGATGTCGATCTGTCCTTGGTCGGTAGCGCGCCGAAACTGCCACAGCGCGCGTCGAGGCCAGTCCAGCAGATCGGCGATCGGGTCGAGCACGCTGCTTCGGTCGTCCTTGTCCTGGGGCGAGAGCAGTCGTCGTGTCCAATCGTCGTGCCACTTGTCCTTGAGTTGCTCGAAGAACTTGGCGTCTAGGTGCCGGCGGTCTCGAAGCCGCGCCTCGAGGCTCGCGGCGTCGGCGGCTTCTACCAGGTCGTCGAGATCGTCGATGCGTAAGTGGCGGCCGAGCTGCTCGATCGTCTCTTTGGCGATCCGGACCTCCCCCGCCGCCACCAACTTCACCGCCTCGAGCGCCCGGGTATGGGTCTGTTCGAAGGTGACCGCCAGCAGCCGGGCCAGGAAGGCGACCGCCACGATGTCTTGCTCGCGCTGCACGATGACCGCCCGCTGCGGCGGAGGCCCATCGAAGAGCGCGCCGACGCATGCATCCAGCCCTCCGACAGCTTGCACGCACGAGGTCCCGGCCAGCTGCTGCAGTCGGTTCTCGATGTCGAGCTCTTGCACGATGGCGGGCCGCTCGAGCCACTTGCCGGTGTCGCGCTCGAGCAGGGGCTCGACGTGCGCGTGAGCCTCTACCCGGCGCTTGCAACCATCCTCGATCACCGGCTCACCCGCGAGCTGGGTCGGCGGACGCTGCAGGCCCAGGTACGCCCGGGTGCGGGCGTCGTCGGGGGCGTCGGCGCTGGAGAAGCCGGTGTCGGACAGCCGGTCCAGCAGGGTGTCGAGCGCTCGGGCCACGTGTCCGGCGAAGTCGCGATCGCCCGAGGCCTCGCGTACCTCCTGGTAGATCTCCAGGCGGGTCAGGGGGCAGCGCTCCTCGTTGTGCTTCCAGCTGCGCCAGGGCCGGTACAGCACGTCCTTGGCGATCTGCATGCGCTGGGGGTCGTTGGAGATCTCGGCTGCGAGCTCGGCCATGGCCCACTCGGTGGCCAAGGCAAAGCGCAAGCGCAGGCGCATGGCCGGGTCGTCGACGAAGCCCTCGGCGTCGCTGTCGATCCGTGCGAGCAGGCCCTCGCGCAGCGCCCGATCCAGCTCGCGATGGAGCCGGAGCGTGTGGTGCTCGGAGCGCAGCAGCAGAATGTGGCGTAGCATGGCCACCGCTTCGTGCTGCACGTCGCCCTCGGCCTGTTCCTCGGCCAAGAACACCTGCAGGTAGCCGTGTAGGGCGGCGGTGGTCTGAAACAGATAGATCCGATCCCAGAAGTGTCGATACTCCAGCTGCTGGTTGTCGCCGGCTCCTTGCTCCTCGGCGGTCGCCGAGCCCACGTCGGTCAAGAAGCAAAAGAAGCTCTGCTCGGTGACCTGGGTCTTGAGGTTGTCGACCAGGTAGGTGACCAGCTCGGGGTCGACCTTGTCGAGCTCGTCGACCACGAACACGGGGTGCAGGCCCACCTTGCGCAGGCCCTGCAGCAGCCGGGGGATCCGGTGGATCAGCGACTCGACGTCGGCCTTGAGGGTGTAGGCTCGCTCGTCCTGGCGGCTCTGGCGGCGGGTGAGGCGGCTGGAGAAGGACAGGCCCGCCCCCACCCCGGCGGTGATGAGCGGGCCGGCGATCCCGGCGAGGACCCAGCTACCCTCCACGACCAGGCCAGCGGCCGCGGCGGCTCCGGCAATGATGGCGGTGGAGGTCTTGAGCAGGTCGATCGGCTGGACCGTGCTCTGCATGGTGCGCTCGACCTCGCCGGAGGCCCGGGAGCCGCGCTTGTCGTGGAACTCGGAGACCACGGCCAGGCGGGCCTCGGCCAGATCTTGGAGCACGGCGACCTCGGCGGCCCCGCGGTGGGTGGGCTCTCGCGAGAACGCTCCGTGCTCGCCCCAGCCCAGGCGCTCCCAGTAGGCCATGAGGTCGGCGACCACCGGACCGCGGCGCATCTCGTGGCGCAGCTGCAAGAACAGCTCGATCGCGGTCGAGGTGGTCTGCTGCTCGGGGCGCAGCTGCAAGGTTATAGTGCGCTCGATCTCGGTGAGGACCGCCTCGAACAAGCTCACCGCCATGTCGCGCAGCAGCTGCAGCACCGGCGGGAAGCGACGCTCGATCGTCGGGTTGCCGCCGCTCCCGGGCGGGGGGTCGCGCACGGGGGCCAGGTTGGGGCCGTAGAGGCGGACCATCAGCGGGCGGTGACCGGCGTAGTTGGAGCGCGGGGCCAGACACTCGGCGTACAGCTGCTGCACGACCCACTCGATAGTGGTGGTCTTGCCGGTCCCCGGATCGGCGGCGAGCAAGTACGCCGCGCCAGAGGTCTCGCGACGCACGTAGCGGACCAGCGCTCGCGCCAGCTGATCGCGAGCGGCCGAGTCGGCGTAGAACACGGGGCGGCCCGCCCGGTGGCCTGGTCGCCCCAGCGCGTACGCCAGCCCGGCGTCGGTCCACGGATGGGGCCCGCGGCCGACCCGGTCGGACCATGACCCTGGCGGTGGGTTCTTGCTCATCGCCGGTTCACCGAGCGGATCGATCCGGATCCGTGGGGGGAGCTTCGACCGAGCGGGGGGGATCGGTGGCTACGGGCGGATCGGTGGCTACGGGCGGGTCGTCCACGATAGGGCGGGGCGGTCGTGGGACCAGGTCTCGAGCGCGTTGGGTCCACACGATGCAGGCCGCGTTGCTCGCGACGGGATCGATCCCCGGGTCGCAGATCCCGTCGCCGTCGTTGTCGGGGTCGGGGCAGCCGTCTTCGTCCTCGTAGCGGTCGCGATCTTCGGCCTGGCGAGGGCAGGCGTCGCGCTCGTCCGGCACCGAGTCGCGGTCGTTGTCGGGATCGGGGCAGCCGTCGACGTCTTCGAAGCCATCGACGTCCTCGGGATCGGCGGGGCACTGATCGTCCGTGTCGAGGCGGCCGTCCTTGTCGTTGTCGGGATCGGGGCAGCCGTCGTTGTCCCAATGACCGTCGAGATCCTCGGCCGCGGCGGGGCACTCGTCGGTGCGATCGACCACCCCGTCGGCGTCGGCGTCTCGGACCGGGTGGCGGTCGGGCAGCTGCTGCATGACCGCGATCGCGATCCCGGTGGCCGAGGCCCCGATGAGGATCAGCGCGAACGGGGGCGTCACCTGCCAGCCGCCCAGGCCGTGGCCGAAGCCGCCCCAGCGCTCCTTGAGACCCACGCTCTGCCCCTTGATCACCTGCCACAGGGCTATGACCCACGCTGCGCTTCCCACCAGCCCGAAGGCGATGGCGACCAGGCTTCCGAAGGGATCGGCGACGAAATCCACGGACGTTCAATGTGCCACCGATACGGGGTGGCTTTCAATTCGAGCCGCTCAAAGGACCGAGACGAGCAGCTCGCAGACCGAGCCAACGAGGGCCGTGCCCTCCACCTGTGCCTGGCAGATGCCGTCTGCGCACAACGAGTCTGGGCCGCAGGGCAGGTTATTGGAGCACGGCTCGCCGGGCTCGGCCGGGGACGCGCACGCGCCCGCCGGGCAGTTGCCGCTGCGACACTCGCGGTGCCCTCGGCAGGGCTGGCCGACGTCACCAACGGGCTCGCATCGTCCTTCCCCGGTGTTGAGGTCGAGGTCACAAAACGCCCCGCTCGTGCAGGAATCTCGGTTCCCGAAGCAGGGCTCCCCGACCTGAGGCAGGGGAACACACCCGTTGTCGATGCAGGTGTGGTCGAGGGTGCACTGGAATTGCAGGCAGGGTTCCCCGGTGCCGGGGAGTCGCTCGCACCTGCCGTCGACGCACAGGGCCCGCTCGTCGTCGCAGCGCTCTCCGAGGTCGCAGGGTTGGTCGAAGCCCCCGAACGACGTCGTGCGGGGGTCGCGGCAGGTGCCCGCGATGCACAGCAGCCCCCGCCCGCACGAGCTCTGGACGATCCCTGCGTCGGTGCACTCCATGCCTTCGCGGATCGTGCCGTGGTAGAGCGGGCACACCTGGGCGAAGCCGGGAAGCGCGGGTCGTTGGCACGACAGCTCGTCGACCCAGGTCAGCCAGCGTTCTTGGCACTCAGCGTCGAACGCGAGCTCGGGGGCAGGACGCTCGTTGCCGAACTGGCCGACGATCGGCCATCGGCCGCAGACCTCCAGCTCGAACAACTCACACCCGCACTCGGCTCGCTTCTCGCATAGTGCGGTCTCGAGCCGCTGGATCGCCACGTCTTCGCGGCCGGGGCCGTCTGTGCAGGACGGCAGCGCGCTCGCGGCCAACACGACCGCCCCGAGCGCGGTGGTCATCGAGCGCACCATCGCCGTGTCAGCGTACCAGGCCGGTCGGTCGCGGAGAAATCATCGGCAGCCATCGAGCTTCGCCGCTTTCTTTGGCAGTGGCGGGGCCCCACGTACCGTTGCGGGCATGGCTGGATTGACGCCTTGCTCTGCTGCGCTCGTTTCCCTGGCCTTGGTCGGTCCGCCCGCGCTTCCCCCGGATAGGGATGGGGCGAGTTCGACCGAGGCGACCGGATCCGCCTCGGAGGCAGCGCCAGCCGAGCCCGTGCCAGCCGAGGCAGCGCCAGCCGAGCCCGTGCCAGCCGAGCCCGTGCCAGCCGAGCCCGTGCCAGCCGAGCCCTCATCCTACGCGTCGACCCCCGGGGCCCCGGTCGTTTCGGCCACCGACGACGAAGTGGCCCCGCGGTCCTCCGAGCGTGCGGCCCGCGACGCGGCCGACCAGAACGATCCAGTGGAGCGCTTCGAGCCTGGTCAGTGGGGTATGCAGTTCACTTTTGGCGGGTTGGCGCCCATGAGCGTGGCCGGCGTGCGCGATTTTGGGGTCAATCGGCTGACCTTCACCGAGATCGGTTTTCGCCGGGTGTTCGGCAACAACTGGATGGTTCCTTTTTCGGTCGGCGCGGGCGTGTTCAACCACAGCCCCGACGAGGGGGAGTCACAAAACGACGTGGGCTTGGCCGCGAGCGTGGGGGTGCAGCGCTACTTTCGGGTGTGGCGACGGATCGCCCCCTACGCGGGGGGTCGCTTTCGATTGCACTACTCCGAGCCGAACGGTCGGGCCAATTGGATGGTGGGTATTGCCCTCGGTCCCGTGCTCGGGATCGAGTACTTTGTGGGGCATCGGGTGAGCCTGAGTATGCAGGGCACCGCGCTGCTGGGGATCGGGGTCTTCAGCGGGCTCTTGCAGATCGAGGCGGCCACGCAGCTCGACGCGGGCGGCCAGATGGGGCTGACCTTCTACTTTTAGCTCTAGCGCTGGCGCTGGCGGGCGGCACGTGGGAGTACGCGAGCGACGATCTGCGAGCCGCGGGCGCGACAGATCGTCGATTGAGCGGTGCGGGCGCGAGGGCGTCAGACCTTGGTCGTCCACATGCGGGCCTGGTACTCCTCGCAGAACCCGACGAAGTTCTTGGGGACCATGGTCCGGAACACGTGCTCTTCGTCCGAGGGGATCACCTCGACCATCGCGTCGATCATCTCCTGCGGGTGGATCTGGTTGTTGGCCAGCCACGCCTGCTGGTCTCGGATCGGCGCTTCCTTGGTAAAGTGCTTCTGTGGGTCGTACCACTGGTCGACCTGGTCGTAGAGGCGGTCGTTGAAGCCCGTCCGGTACGGGCCGGGGTTGATCGTGCACACCCGCACGCCGTAGCCCTCGAGCTCGTGCTGCATGCACTGCGCCACGGCCTCGAGCGCGAACTTCGAGGCGTTGTACGGAGCGAGGAATGGCAGCGTGGCGAGGCCGGCCACCGACGACACGAAGACGATCTTGCCGCTCCCGCGCCTGGCAAACCGGGCGGCGAATTGCTGCGTCAGCTCGAGGGGCCCCCAGACGTTGGTCTCCATGACCTCGCGCATGTATCGGACCGGGATCTCGGCCACGGGGCCCGTCGCACCGGTACCCGCATTGTTCACGAGGATGTCGATGTCGTACTTCAGGGCGTACTCGCGGTCTGCGGGATCGGTGACATCCAGCTTGATGACGTCGAGCTCCACGCCCGCCTTCGCGGCTGCCTCGTGGACCGAAGTCGCCTGCGGCCAAATATGCACGGCGGCAATGACCTCATGACCGTTCTTGGCCAGTCCGATCGCCGTTCCCAGGCCAAGCCCGGTGCCGGCACCCGTAATCAGAACCTTCTTTGCCATCGTTCAGCCTCCATTCTCGATGCTCGTGTACTTGTGGACGGCGGCCTCGCCGTCGAGGATGCCCTCGAGCTCGGCGAACGCCTGCGCGAGGTGTTCTGTCTTCCAGTGCGCGGCCTCTGCGTCCGCAGAGCGCCAGTGCTCGAAGGACGTGAAGTGGGCGGGGCGTTCCTGGTTGCGCAAGATGCGGTACTGCACGCATCCGGGCTCCTTGCGTGTCGCCTCCGCGAGACGACCCAGGATCTTGGCCGCGTCATCCGTGCGGTTCTCGAACGCTCGCAGCCGAGCGATCACATACAGGTCATTGGCCATCGCTACCGTCCTCCGTCTCGACATGGGTCGCTGTCGTGTCTCGCATGACGTGCACAACGATAGGGTCGAGCGAGCTCTTTGCCGATACCTGTTCCTCTGAGTCTGTTGCCTGATCCTACAACAAGAGGTAGAAATCAGAGGCAGGACGCCCGGGTTGTTGCCTGTTTCAGCAGAGCGTAAGATACGGAGCGTCGATGAGCAGCCGGATGGAAGACCTCGAGTGGTTGGCGCGGCGGGCGGGCGAGCTCGCGATGTCCGAGGGGCTCAACACCACGTGCCTGCCGCGTGTTCACCTTCACACGGCGTCTGCGCCGATGGACCGTCAGCCGATCATGTACGACTCGTGGATCGTGGCCTTGCTTCGGGGCGAGAAGATCCTCTACCGGCGTGATCGTGAGATCCGGTTCAATCAAGAGTCGGTGCTCTGCGTCGCTGCGGGGACACCCATCGAGTGCATGGCGATCGCTTCACCACAGGCACCGTTGATCTCGGTCATGCTCGAGATCAACACCGAGGACCTGCTCTCGATGGCGACACGCATTGCCGATCCTGCCGACACCGGCCCGGCACCGCCGCATCTGATGGACATCGTCCCGATGACGGAGCAGATCCGAGATGCGCTTGGGCGCCTGATCGATCTGCTGCACAACCCGATGGACGCATCGGTTCTCGGTGAGGGGACCATTCGGGAGCTCACCTACCGCGTGCTCCAGAACGGACTCGCACGCTCGCTCGTGTCTCTGGCGTCCAACCGGAACACCGCGGCCATTCTCAGGGCCCTGAAGACCATCCAGCGGTCCTATGCCGAGGAGCTGAGCGTCGACATGCTCGCCAAGCAGGCGGGTATGAGCGTGTCGTCGTTCCACGCCCACTTCAAGAAGACGACCTCGCACTCCCCGCTGAAGTACATCAAGAGCATCCGCCTCAGCAAAGCCCAGTCCTTGATCGGCAGTGGGCATCAGACGGTGAGAGAGGCAGCGTTCGCGGTTGGGTACAATAGCGCGTCGCAGTTCAGCCGCGAGTACAAGAGGTACTATGGAGTGTCGCCGGTCGAGCACGTGCCGAGCGAGTATGCTCGTACCGGTTCGTGACGCATTGCCCGCCTCGAGGCCGGGGCGCTCGTCCGCCGCGGCGGTGCGGCTAGCCGCGTCGGAACAGCCGGGACGGCATGCCGTGGCCGCCCAACTAGCGCTTGAGCTGAAGCCGGTAGTTGGCGTCGAACGTGGCCTCGACGCCGGCCAGCGCCGCCATCAGACTCTTGCGATCGTCCGCCCGCACCAGGACCTCGCCGGGGACCAGGAAGCGCATCCGGTGCTCGGGGAATAGCGGCTGCCCGGTCCGCTGCTGCTCGTCGGCGAAGGCCATGAAGGCCGCGTCGTCGCACCGCAGGTGATACAGGCACCACTGCCCATCGAGCACGCCGATCTGGGCGGTGGGGCCCGCCGGGCCGCCCATCGATAGGGGCAGCTCCGCCTCGATGCGGGGCTCGGCGAGCCGGCCGATCACCACGTCGGGCGGAGGGCTGAAGTACGGCGCCATGCCGCGATCATAGCGTACGACGTCGGTACGAGGGCGGTCAGGCCGACTCGACCCGCTGGCTCCAGCCCCCGCCGCGCATGCGCGATCCGTCGAGTGCAGCGGCGGCTAGGCCCCGCTGGCCTGCCGCCGTTCGGGCTCGGAGATCGCCCGCCCGCGCAGCTCGGCGAACAGCGATTGCGGGTGGGTATAAAGCCCGCTCTTTTGGTGCCAGTACCAGACGCCCGAGACGAACTCGCGCAGTCCCTGGGTGTAGGAGACGATGGCCTCGCTCTGACAGAACACGGGCGACGCGACGAGCGCCTCGAACTGCGCGAGGTATCGGTTGGCTTGTTCGCAGATGAAGTGGGCGGCGTCGAGCTCGCCGAGACCTCGGACGCTCATGGCGAAGTAGATCGCATTGAACGGGGCGTCTTCGGTGGCTTTTTCCTTGGCGTAGGAGAACAGGTCGTTGATCAGGCTGCACACCCACATGCACAGCTGGCTGGCGCGCACCACCCGGGGATCGGCGCGCTGCTCGGGGGTAAGGTACTGGCGGTGGGCATACTCGATGAGGTAGGCGGACCACAGGCCGCCCGAGTCGTGCTGGCGGATCTCCAGGTACTCCTCGATCGAGGTCTGGGGACGCTTTTGGGCGGTGTCCTTGCCGAGCAAGGTGGCGTCGATGTAGCGCAGCAGCCGGGCCGAGAACCCGGCGAGCCAGGCTTCATCTTCGGACTGGAACATCGCCATGATGTCGGCGATGGCGAGCTCGAAGTGATCGGGATCGGGCGCCGGACCGGGCGCCGGACCGGGCGCCGAGCCGAGCACCGAGCCGGGCGCCGAGCCCTCGATCGTGCGGGCGACGTTTCGGGCGAGCCGCTGTCGGACCCGCAAGAGCCACGAGGATGGCGAAGTATCGGTGTCGTAGATGTGATCGAAGACGAAGAAGTAGACCATCATCAGCCCGGTCGCGTAGAGGCGATCGGGTTCGGCCCGCGGGAACATGTAGTCGTTGACCGAGCAATGGGCACGAAGCATCGGTCCTTGGGGCAGGCCCAGAGACGAGTAAAGACGGTACCGAGTGGCGAATTCGTCGATCCGCGCCCGGGTATGGTCGGCAAACGGGCTGACCCATTCGTCATAATTCACCGCGAGCCGACCTAGCTTCAGCGTAGGCACCATCCCTAAAAGACCTGCACTTTCGGCTCCCCACCACACCTTGGGAGCTTCATCAAAGATGGCATACGAGGGACGAGGCCGCACGCGAAATTGAACCATGACTCGCGGCCCATCGACTCCAACCGGCCATGCCGGCCGCCCGGTTCGGTCACTCGGTCGTGGATTTCGTCTTGGGGTGAGTCATGTGTCCCAATGAGACACATGTGCTTCGTGGGCCGGGCGCGACAGCCGTCGCGCACCCCGAGCCGGCCTCGGCATCGATGATGCGCTCGCGGAGAGCCAGCCATCGGCGTTGGTCGGCGGCGTGGTCGGTGGGCCAGCGCAGCAGCGCTCGCAGGGTCGGCCACGGCAGCGCGGCGCCTTCGCGGATCATGACCACGGCCACTGTGCCGGCGATCACCACGAGCGCGGCGGTGGCGAGCAGGCCCAGCCCGTCGATCAACCGCGACCAGCTGGGATGGCGGACGACCGCCCACCATCCGTGGCCTCCGATCATCACGAGCATCGAGGCGATGGCGAGGATCATGGAGCCAAAGGTCAGTGCCTCTTTGGGGAAGTCGGGGCGTGGGGTGGGGGGCAGCCGGCGCGAGCGGCCCACGACCCGCAGTTGCAGGGGGTGGGCAGTGTCCCGGCGGTACGCCCCGCCAGTGGCGAACATCTGCACGGTCACTTGCCCCACGAACCCGTGGCGAGAGATCCGATAGCGACGCCCGCGGATCACGCCGCACAGCCGGTCTTCGTGCACGCGGTAGCCCGCTCGGCGGGGGAACAGCTCTCGGCAGGCCTGGGCGGCGGCCCGCGCCAGGCGGTCGACGTCGTGCTCCACCTGTGAGGCCTGGCCCAGTGGAGCGGCGCTCGTCCAGGTGAAGGTCTCGTGGTCGTCCGAAGGCGGCGCAGCACCCGACGGCGCGGCGGAGCGAGGGGTGAGCATCGCTGAGGGGGAGGGTACGTCACCCATGTGCGGATGCCATCGCGACCCCGAGCGGTGGTCGTCGATTCCCACGGCACTCGGGGCTGGGGCCGGTCACTCCATAGGGTCTAGGCAAAATGCACGCTGGTCTGATGTCGGATAATGGAATACCTCGATCGCGTACTTATTGCAGCAGGGTCGTGCCCATCCCCCCGGGGTGAGCGTACGAGGTCTGGCAGGAGCCTCGGACGGCGAAGGGGATGCACGCGTCGTGTCGGCTGTTGTTCCAGCCGAACTGGATCACGCCGAAGGGCTCGTCGCTGCGCAGCGTGTGGGCTCCCTCGGAGATCGACACCGACGCGACCTCCCACGCGCCGATCGGCTCCCAGCCGTCGAGCACCTCCCCGCCGTCGAGCTCGATCTCGGTGGTGCCCCGGCGTCGCACCACTTGCACGAGGTAAGCCTCCCACTGGGTGCCCGTGGCAATAACGTAGCGGTCGAGGTACTGCTCGGCAGAGACGAACTGGTACATGGCCGGATCGCCGATCTGCAGGTCGGGGTTTCGCGTCTGCAGGTAGCCCACGGGCATCACGGGCCCATCAGCCGTCAGCACGAAGCTCGTTCCGTGGTCGACCACCACATCGATGAATGCGCCCTCCTCGGCCAGCACGTAGGGCTCGGTCGGCAGCACGGGAGGCTCGGTCTTTAGCGTGATGTTGCTGGCGCCCGCGTAGATCCGCACGTGGTGATCTTCGTCGGTGCGCAGCGGCGGGTGGGCGATCACGTAGGTACGGCCCCAGGCCTCCACCGGGACGAGCTGCTCATAGAGCGGGTCGCAGCCGCCGAGGGGCTCGAAGGTGATGGGGACCGCCGAGCAACGGCTGCCGCCGGTCACCCGGACGGGCGACGAAGACTCGATGAGCGTGCCGGAGATGTCGCGTTGCTCGTGCTCGCTGCCGACGAGCGCCGAGGCGGTGACCAGCAGGGTCTCGTGCCGGTCGAGGATGATCTGCGGCGACCACTGGCCGGCGTCGACGGCGGGGATCTGGTCGGTGGCAGCCACGGTGCGAGTCAGCCGAGGACGCCAACGAACGCGGGTGGCGTCTTCGAGGGCGATGACCTCGAAGAACGAGGGCTCGCCGGCGCCCTGGAAGTGCAGGAAGTGAGGCGGATAGGCCGCGACCACGTAGCGTCGTCCGAGCTTGGCGTCGGGCAGGAGCAAGCTGCTGTCGTTGCCGAGGAACGGCCGATAGGGGCCGTGCACCGAGGCGGCGAAGGGGGCATCGGCGTGCAGGTGGACCAGGCCACCGGCTCGCCGCTCGGTGGTGCTTCGATCCGCGTTCAGCGGCAGCTGCACCAGCCCCGATTCGCCCGGTGGCAGCGCGAGCGGGTCACCGAGCGGTCGTGCCTCGGTGTCGCCTGCCGGGATCTCGAACGCCTGGATCGTGACGATCTGGTCCCGGTCGGGATTGACCACGAACACGCCGTCGGGCTCGCGCTCGGACGGATCCATGCCCGCGGTCTCGAAGACCGAGTCGACCACGTGCAAGCCGGGGCCCACGAGGAACGAGCAGCCCAGCGACGACGAGGGATCCTCGACGCAACTGCGCAGCTCGGGGGGCGGGAAGTACAGGCCCGAGCGGCCACATCCGGTGATGAGGGTCAGCGCGAGCACACGGGTGGCTGCGGCGGCGAGCCCCATGGCGGTGACGATACCATCCCGCTCCTGGTCCAGGGTGATGCTAGGTTGTCGGCGATGTCGCGTGCTCTCGTGGTCCTCGGCCTGTCTTGCTCGTTGCTCGCCGCGTTACCCGAGCACGCGCTAGCAACGCCAGAGGGCTGGTGGGACCCTCAGTGGGTCAGTCGGGCCGATTTCACGATCATCGAGCCGGGGGTGGTCGATCGTAGCCAGGAATATGTCGATCTCACCCTCGACTTTCCGCCCGACAGCATTACGGATCCGATCGCCGAGGTGCGGGTGATCGACAGTATGGGCACCGAGCTGCCCTCGCTAGTTCACTCGCAGGTCGGCGACCAGGCGCACGTGCTGATCAACCTCGACCTGCCGATGGGCGCCTCGGAGACGATCCACGTGTACTTCGGCAATCGGGCCTCCGTGCCGCCCGCCTACGTGTTTCCCGATCTGCCGGCGATCTTCTACGTCAACGACCCCGACTTCCTCGGCAACCACGAGATCAACCTCGAGTCGAACTACGAGGCGCTTTCGATCTACGGCCAGATCTCCTTTTCGATCGAGCTGGCCAACGCCAACCTCCAGTATGACTCGGCGCAGGCCCAGACACTCCGGGTCGCGTTCGTCACCGGCTCGTGTGCAGCGGCCACATCGTTGTCGATGACCTCGATCTACCAGGACGTGTCGATCTGGGGGGTCTCGAACGGGAGCTGCCTCGAGATCAACCTCTTTGGCCTCGTCGACGACACCAACGATCCCCTCGACGTTCAAGTGCCTCCGGTGACCAGCTATGTCACCCAGGATTTCCTCGGCAACCAGACGCTCTCGTATGCTTGTGACGAGGCGGCCACGCCCAACGCCGGAGGGATCCCCGAGCTGGTGAGCGCCGAAGACCCCATGCAGGGCTGCATGCTCCGCTTCGACAGCGGGCACACGCTACCCAACATGCAGACCCTGGCCTTTCGGTCGTTCTTCTCGGGGCTCATCGATCCCTTCGGCGCCGACGCCGTCGCGATCCACACGCGCGCGGCCGAGTTTGTGCTGCAAGAAAACCGGGTCGACGTGTTGTTCGGCGTGTTCGAGACGATCGATCTCGATGGTGACACGGTGCTCGACCGCGACGACAACTGTGTCGATGACGCGAACCCCGACCAGGCGGATGCCGACATGGACGGGATCGGCGATGTGTGCGATGGCTGCCCTGACGACGCAGACAACGACGTCGATGGGGACACGATCTGCGGCGATGTCGACAACTGTCCCGAGGTCGACAACCCCGACCAGGCCGACGCCGACGAGGACGGGCAGGGCGATGCGTGCCAGCGCAGCGACGACACTACCGGCGACGCTACGGCCGGGGTGGACTCGACGGGGGCGGTAGACTCGACGGGCGACGCGGGTGGCTCGACCGGTCTGCCGACCGATGGGGCGATGACCACGTCGATCTCGGCGGGGAGCGGCAGCGCCGAGGGTTCGACCGGCGGTGGTCCGGCGGTCGATGACGGGGGAGGCAACGGCTGCGGGTGTCGGAGCGACGATCGTCCGGTCGGTCCGCTCGCGGGTCTGCTGCTGGGGCTCGGGCTAATCCGTCGTCGGAGGCGGGCTCGGTGATCGGGCTCAGTTGGAGATCTCGACCTCCCAGCCGTCGTGGATCTCCTGGGTGACCCGTTCCTCATGGAACGTGCCGTCTCCGATGAGGCCGGCGGCGACGCCGGTCCACGTGGGGGTCTGCCACCAGATGTCCTCGAGCACCAGGCGGAAGTCGGGGGCGACGGTGGGCCGGGGTCGCGTGGGCGCCCGGTGGAGCTCGGAGCCCGGGCCGTCGGGGGCGAAGGTGAGCAGATCGTCGCCGTTTTCATCGACCCAGGCGATCACGACGTAGCTGTCCCACTCGGTGTCGTAGAGGTCGAGGGTCCATGCGTCAGAAGCCGGATCGACGGTGGCGATGAGCTCTGGTTCGAGCAGGTAGTGGCTCAGCCCGGGCGCTTCGTTGGCGAAGGTGCCGCGGGTGACGGAGGCGTCCTCCATCTTGATGGAGAGCGAGATCTCTGCGCTGGAGAGATCGCCGTTGTCGAGCTCGACTAGATGAACGCCAGGGGTACGAAAGAGTCCGACCCGAAGCTGGGCGGGATCGAGACCCTCGGCCACGGTGGCTGTACCGGTGAGCACGCCCTCGAAGCCGGTGACCTCGGGGGGCCCAGGCAGAGGCTCGTCGGGCATATCGGGCTCCAGCAGGTCGCAGCCCATGGACGACATGGCAAGGACGAGGATTAGGCTAGGCGCACGCAAGGACATCGTCGATGGAAGTGCCCCCGGTTGGGCAAACGATCACGGTGGGGGAGAAGAAAAGACCGGGGCCGGCGCTGGTGGCGCCGGTGGCGCCGTGGATGCATGGACTGCGAGGAAACGCGGCGATGAACGACGTTCAATCTTCATCGAGCTGCACGAACAGCTCGCGGACCATGGGGCTGAGGCCGGGCAGCGAAGGGTGCTCGGGGATCCGCTCGCTCGATGAGAGCTCGACGGTGCCCTTGGTGGTCATGACGATGACCCGCCGGGTTCGCGGTAGGACCAGCCATACCGCTTCGACGCCGTGCTCAAGATACCAGGCTGCTTTATCGCGAAGCTGAGACTCGGAGTCGTCTTGCCCGGCGACCTCTACCGCGAGCAACGGGGGGGTTCGCTGCAGGCCGCCGGTATGAGGCCCGAGATCGCTGCGTCGCCATATGGCCGCGTCGGCGGCTCGGGTGTCGTTGCCCAGGCGCATTCCGGCCTCGTTGGTCGACAGCACGAAATCCGTATGGTGACGTCGCCAGGCACCAAGTGAGATCACCACGTCGGCGACCGTATACTGCTGCTCATCTCCACACGGTGCCATGAAAAGCAACCTCCCATCGACGAACTCGAGCCGCCCATGGACCTCGGGCCATGTCTCGAGTCGCTCGGGGTCGAACCCCGGGGGAGGAGAGATTTCGACGGGGAAACGGGTCGCGCGCGGCACCTCAAGTATTTCGTCGTAGAGCACCGCCTTCGACATGGCGATGACTAGCGTTGCACGGACGATACACGAGAACAAGTGGGGTTTTTCACCCACCCTTGTCTCGGATCTGGGTGGGACGCAACGACCCGAAGAGGTTGGCGCCTATGCCGACAGCAATGGCTCGATCTCCACCCGCAATCCGGACGCGACCGTCGACTCGATGTGATCGGTGAAGACCTCGATGCGGTCGAGACCTTGGCACAGCTCGATGCGTCGCTGGAGCGGGTCGACGATCCAGTACTCGTGGACGCCAGCTTGGGCGTAGAGCACTCGCTTGGTCACGCGGTCGTATCCACGATCACGCGAGAGCACCTCGACGGCCAGATCGGGAACCCGATCGACCGGTCCCTCGGGGGAGGGCAAGCCGCCGAGCAGGAGGAATAGATCGGGCTGTACGATGCGGCCAGGGGCGATCCGAACGTCGAGCGGAGAGAGCCCGAGGAATGCGGGAGGATTCGCGTCGGCCCATGTCCCCACTTGCCGACACAAGCGGGCGACGATCATCTGGTGCATGGGCGTCGGCGGCGGTCTCCAAGTGACTTCTCCGTCGATGAGCTCGAGCCGATCGTGCGACCCGGGGAGGGCGAGGAAGTCTTCCTCGCTGACCGAGCCGCTGGTGAGTGTCACCATGCAGAGCACCATGCCCCGCGGGCCCCGGCCGAGCAACCGAGGGGATCCCGCGTCGGCGAGCGCTCGACCTACCGTGGGGCCTCGAGCACCAGCCCTCGCACGTCGCTGCGAAAGTCGGCGTTGCGCAGGGCATCGGCGTGGGGCGAGCCGCGAGCGGGCTCGCCGTCGACGGTCTCGACCCGCAGCATTCGGCCGCGACGTCGCGCGGCAACGGGGCCGAGGGCGCGAGCGGCTCGGGTGGCCCGGTCGGGGTCGTCGGCGGCGGGGAAGGTGAGCAGCCGCTTGCCGCCGCGGTCGATGTAGAGCACCACCTCGCCCCCCACGAGCACCACGCTGGCTCCGGCCACGCGCCGGGGTCCACCGCGGGCGGGGGCGTCGCCACGCACGGGCCAAGGCAGCAACCATCCGTAGGGGTTGGCGGGGTCGACAGCCGACAGCACGACCACCGTGTCGTCCTCGTCGGGGTCGCGGACCGAGCGAATGCGGTCGACCGCGCCAGGCGAGGCAAACTGGGCCCCGCCGAGCTGCTCGACGAAGTAGCCGCGTCGCACCTTGCCGGCCTCCTCCATGGCCTTGAGCACCCGATAGACGGCGGTAAAGCCCCCGGGCAATTCCTCCAGGCTGGCCGCCTCGCGGGTGACCAGGCCGTGGCGTTCGAGCAGGGTCACCGCCCGAGCGTGAGCACGGGTGGTGGGGTCGACGTGCTTGGGCAACAGATCGCGAACGAGCGACCAGCGCCCGCCACCTCCGCTCGACGCTCGGCTCCCGCGGCCCACCCTTCGCCCGCGGGTGGGCCGGCCGTGGGCTCGAAGGGCGGCGAAGGTGTCATTGGTGACCAGGCCCCACCAAACGAGATCCCACAGCGCCTCGCGGAGCTCGTCGCTGCCTGTGTTCACCCCGCAGGCGGAGCTCAGCTCCACCATGAAGCATGCGCCTCGCTGCTCGAGGTGCCCCAGGATCGACTCGTGCAGCGCGTCGAGCTCGGTGTCTTGGGGCGGCGCGGGGGGGTCGAGCAGCTGACCCACCCGCTCGCGCCGGTAGAGCGCGACCCGGCCGTCGGTCTTGCCCAGCGAGCCGCAGCCCACCCACACCAGCCAGCCCATGGCGCCCAGCTCGTCGAGCATGCGGGGGCTGAAGTCGGCCACCCGGGCGGGGAGGATCACCGACTCGAGCTCGGCGTAGGACAGGGGGTGACCCTCGAGCTGCACCAGCACTTCTTCGAGACGGGCGATCCCGCGGCGACCTTCGCCGATCCCGTGCCAGGCGGGCAAGAAGCGACCGAGCGCCGCCGCCTCCACCGGGGCGATCTCGCCGCGCAGCCGGGCCAGGGTGCGACGCTTGATCTGCCGCAGCAGCTCGGTGTCACACCACTCGCGCCCGCGCCCTCCGGGCCGGAACTCCCCGCCGAGCACCACGCCCTGGGACTCGAGCCGGCGCAGCGCGTCCTCGACCTTGGCGCGGGGCAGGGCATAGCGCTGGGCCACGGCGTCGGTCACGAAGGGCCCGTGCGTCCGGGCAAAGCGACCGACCAGGGCGTCGAGCGCGTCGGGTACGTCCTCGAGGAACACGTCGGGCAGGCCGGGGGGCGGCAGGCAGCCCAGCGCGTCGCGGTAGAGCCCCGCGTCTTCGATCGCGATCCACCGCGGCTGCCCGGCCACCCGCAGGTTGATTGCGCGGCGCGAGTGGTCGAGCACTTGTAGCCACGGCGTGGGATCTTCGGTGCAGCGGACCGCGAGCTCTTGGTCGCTCAGGTCGCCCACCCGGCGCAGCAGATCGTGCAGCCCGTCGGGGTGCCGCGCCTGTCGGCCCTCGGCCAGGCCTTGCTGCTCGGCGTGCACCGTGTCGATCACCGTGGCGTCGAGCAGCTCGCGCAGCTCCTCGTGGCCCAGCAGCTCGCGCAGCAGCTGGCGGTCGAGGGCCAGCGCCTGGGCCTTGCGCTCGGCCAGCGGCGCGTCGCCTTCGTAGAGGTAGGTGGCCACGTAGGCGAAGACCAGCGAGCGGGCGAAGGGCGAAGGCGAGGGGGTCTCCACCTCGTCCACTCGGATCTCGCGGCGCTGGATCCCGCCCATCAGCTCGACCAGGGCCGGCAGGTCGAACACGTCTTGCAGGCACGCGCGGTAGGTCTCCATGATGATGGGGAACGCCGGGTACTCGCGCGCCACCGCCAGCAATTGTTGGGACTTGAGCCGCTGGGCCCACAGCGGCTGGCGCTGGTCGGGCCGCTTGCGCGGCAGCAGCAGGGCCCGCGCCGCGTTCTCGCGAAACTGCCCCGAGAACAGCGCCGAGTGGGCCAGCTGCTCCACCACCTGCTCTTCCACCTCGTCGGGCGGGGGCAGCAGCAGGTCGAGCGAGGGTATTTCGTCCACCTCGACCAGGCGCAGCACGATCCCGTCGTCGCTCCACAGCGCCTGCACCTCGAAGCCGAAGTGAGCCTCGAGCCGGGTCTGCAGGGCCAGGGCCCAGGGGGCGTGGACCCGGGCACCCAGAGGGCTGAGGATGCAGACCCGCCAGTCGCCCAGCTCATCGCGGAAGCGCTCGATGGTGATCGCACGATCGGTAGGCAGCACGCCGCAGACCTCTCGCTGCTCGTGCACGTAGTCCACCAGGTTCTTGGCGGCCAGCTCGTCCAGGCCGTACTCACGCTGCAGCCAGGGTTCGGCATCCTCTCGGTTGCGGGTGCCCACCTCGCGGGTGAACGAGCCCAGGGCCCGGCCTAGCTCAATCGGGCGACCGGGCCCGTCTCCGCGCCAAAAGGGCAGCCGGCCCGGCTCACCAGGCGCCGGAGTCACGATCACCCGGTCGCGGGTGATGTGCTCCACCCGCCAGGTGCTCGCGCCCAGCATGATGTTCTGGCCGGGGAGCGTCTCGTGGACCATCTCCTCGTCGAGCTCACCCACCCGAGGCCCGCCCTCGCCCAAGAACATCCCGTAGGTGCCGCGGTTGGGGATCGTGCCGCCGCTGACCAGCGAGAGCATCTTGGATCCGCGCCGCCCCGAGAGCTCGTCGGTGTCGCGGTTCCACACCACCCGCGGGCGCAGGTCGGCGAACGCCCCCGAGGGGTAGCGACCGGCGAGCATGTCGAGCACACCGGTCAGCGCGTCGGGGGGCAGCTGGGCAAAGCAGGCGCTGCGTCGGATCACCCGTTCGAGGCGGGGCAAGCCCCAGGTCTCCACGCTGCACATGGCGACGATCTGCTGGGCGAGCACGTCCAGCGGGTTTTGGGGCACGCGCAGCGGCTCGATCGCGCCTTCGCGCATGCGTCGGGCCACCACCGCGCTCTCCAGCAGATCGCCGCGGTGCTTGGGAAATAGCCGCCCCACGCTGGTCTGCCCCACGCCGTGCCCGGCCCGGCCCACGCGTTGCAGGCCGCGCGAGACGGCGCCGGGCGACTCCACCAGCACCACCAGGTCGACGGTGCCCATGTCGATCCCCAGTTCGAGCGAGCTGGTGGCCACGATCGCGCGGATCTGTCCCGCCTTGAGCATTTGCTCGATCTGGGCGCGCTGGCGGTGGGAGACGCTGCCGTGGTGAGCCCGGACCACGTCCTCGCCGGTCAGCTCGTTGAGGCGCTGGGCCAGGCGCTCGCACAGCCCTCGCGAGTTGACGAACACGATGGTGGTGCGGTGCTCGGCGATCAGATCGAGCAGCCGAGGGTAGACCGCCGGCCAGATGCTGTGCTCGGGTGACTCGCCGGTGGGGGCGGGGGCGGGCACGACGACTGAGCCCGCGCGGGGGGAGGGCGTCGGTGTTGGCGACGGCGGGTACGGCGAGCCCTCGCCTCGCTTGCGCACCCAGCGAGCGGCCACCGTCGCGCGCTGCTGCTCGGCGAGGAGGCGGCTGGGGGAGGGGGCGAGATCCTCGGGCTCGAGCCCGGCGGCTCGAAGATCGAACTCGTACTCATCGGGCGGGGTTGGTGGGGGCACCGACACGTCACCGGGCCGTACGTCGAGCTCCCGCGACTCGCTGCCGAGCATTCCGTCGCTTCTGCCGCTTATCCCTTCTTCCGCGTCGTACTCCGCTAGCATACGCACGAGCCCTTCGGCGGGCCGGGTCATGTCGGGCACGGGCACGATGATCTGTAGATCGATATTGGGCGCCTGGCTGGTATCGACGATGCTCACCTGTCGGTCGCCGCCCAGGAAGCGGGCCACGTCTTGCAGCGGCTTGGCGGTGGCCGACAGCCCCAGCCGCTGGGGCTCGGCGCGGCACAGCTCGGTGAGGCGCTCGAGCGACAGCGACAGGTGGGCGCCACGCTTGCTGGGGGCGAGCGCGTGCACCTCGTCGACGATGACCGTGTTCACCGTCTCCAGCGTCTCGCGGGCCTGCGAGCCCAAGATGAGGTAGAGCGACTCGGGGGTGGTGACCAGGATGTCGCCGGGGTCGCGGGCCTGCTGGCGACGCATCTTGGGGGAGGTGTCCCCGGTGCGGATGTCGACCCGCGGGGGCAGCACCGGTCGTCCCGACAGCTCGGCCGTGCGGGCGATGCCGACCAGCGGCGACCGGAGGTTGCGCTCCACGTCGTACGCCAGCGCCTTGAGGGGCGAGATGTAGAGCACCTTGACCCCGGCCTCGCGCTCGGTGCTGCGGATGAGCCGATCGATGCACGACAAGAACGCGGCCAGGGTCTTGCCGCTGCCGGTGGGGGCGATCAGCAGGCAGTGGTCTCCGGCCGCTATTCGTGGCCAGCCCTGGGCTTGCACCGGGGTAGGCCCGTCGAAGCTCTGGTCAAACCACGCGCGGGTGGGCGGCGAGAACGCATCCACGGTCCACCGAGCTTGCCACCCTCTGCCGGTGCTTTCGAGCCTCGCGGAGGGACTCCTGACAGGACGGCGTCAGTAGGGATCGCGTCCCACTCTCAGCCCGAGGCAAGCTGGGCCCGCAGCTCCGAGGGCGGCAGCCCCGTCCAGCGGATGCACGCGCGGCGGAAGGCTCGCGCCGAGGAGTAGTCGAGCACGAACGCCACCTCGTCGACGCCGATCTGCGGGTCGCCGAGCAGCGCGAGCGCCTCGCCCGGGCAGTGCTCAGCCAGGCGGCGCCACAGAAGGTGCAGCGCCAGTTCGAACTCGACGGCCCCGTCGCGGGTCGGTAGACCTGGAGCGAGTGACCGACACCCCTGGGCCCTCTCACCGCTCTCGCCGTCCTCGCCGCCTGCTCGTCGTCGGGGCCACCGGCTACATCGGGCGGCACGTCGTGCGTGAGCTCGTCTCGCGGGGGCATGCGGTGGTGTGCCTCGTACGTCGGCGTGCCGGGGTCGGCGGGGCGATGGACGAGGCGGCCACGCAGCGAGCGCTCGCGGGGGCTCAGCTCCGCTTTGGCGACGTCACCGATCCGGCCTCCGTTGCGCGGGATGGTCTTGGTGACGATCGTTTCGATGCCATCGTCTCTTGCCTCGCCACTCGGACGGGCGGGGTGAAGGACGCCTGGCAGGTCGAGCACCGGGCCAACCTCAACGTGCTGCAAGCCGCCGCGCGTACCGGGGTCGAGCACTTCGTCTTGCTCTCCGCGATCTGCGTGCAAACGCCGAAGTTGGAGTTCCAGCGGGCCAAGCTGGCGTTCGAGGAGGCGCTTGTGTCCTCGGGGCTCGACTACTCCATCGTTCGCCCGACCGCGTTCTTCAAGTCGCTCTCGGGCCAGGTGGAGGCGGTCAAGAAGGGTAAGCCCTTCGTGGTCTTCGGCGACGGTGAGCTGACCGCCTGCAAGCCGATCGGCGAGGCCGATCTTGCTCGGTTCCTCGCCGATTGTCTCGACGATCCGGAGCGGCGCAACGCGATCCTGCCCGTGGGGGGCCCGGGGCCGCCGATCACCCCGCGACAGCAGGGCGAGCTGCTCTTTGCCCTCTGCGGTCGGACCCCCCGCTTTCGCCACGTACCGATCCGCCTATTCGATGCGATTGTCGCGACGCTGGGCGCTCTGTCCCGCGTGGTACCGCCGCTGCGCGACAAGGCCGAATTCGCGCGGATCGGCCGTTTTTATGCAACCGAGTCGATGCTCGTGTGGGACGAGGTGGCGGGTCGCTACGACGCCGAGGCGACCCCTTCGTTCGGGGAGCAGACGCTCCACGACTTCTACGCCCGGGTCCTCAGCGAGGGCCTCGCCGGTCAGGAACTGGGCGATCACGCGATGTTCTGAGCGGCGTCGGATCTCCCGCCGATCTCATCGGGTCGCGCTCCGCTAGATCCGCAGCGTCTGCCCGGGAGCAAGCAACGGATCCTGTGGGTCCACAGGCAGCGAACTGGTGGCCGCCGCTCGCTCGGCGGCCACCCGCTACTCACAGCTCGGCGTGGAGTCGTTCCAGTGGTCTCGCGTGAAGTCGCAGATCTGACCGTTGATCTGTACCTCCTCGAACGTATTGTTGTGCTGCGTGCCGCCGTCGTCGTAGCTGGGCCAGTCGAGCTCGGCCGCGAGGTTGTTGTGCATGATGATGCCCGCGCGGCTGTAGCCGCGGAACGTGACGTCGTGGACCTCGAAGTCAACGGTCCCTTGGTCCGCGTGCACGCCGACGAACGACGACTCGACCAGGCCATCGCGGACGACGTTGGAGATGCCCCGTGGGGCCACGTTGTGGTCCCACTCCGAGTTGACGCCGACCCGCGTGTGGGGCCCGACGCAGAAGCCCTCGAGCTCCGTATTGCGCGTCGTTCTCTCGAAGTACACGCCAACGCCCATGATGGAGTGACCCACCCCGATCCGGTCGATGTCGAGGTTCGATAGATCGGTCCCGTTCGTCTCGCCCCCCAGGGCGACACCGCTCGCCCGCGCGTCGCGGATGAAGATCCGGTCCAGGACCGCCGTGTCACCGAGGTGGATCGCGTTCTCCTGCGTGCCGGGGTAGAAGCCGCACACCGCCTCCTCCACGCCCCAGCAATCCGGATCGCCGATGCGACGGATCGAGATGTCCGTCATGGAGATCGGGTGGACGAGTGACGACGAGTTGCTGTCTTGCGCCGAGATCCCGAAGCGATCGAAGTCGTCGATCTCCACGCGAGCGATCGAGAGACCCTCGAGCTGGGAGGCGAAGATCGCAATGTCGATGACGCTGTTTCCGTTGAACGTCGAGTCCTCGACGACGGCATCGGCGGCGTCGCCCCAGGTGAGGAACGCACAGATCCCATCGGTCGCGCCTCCAGGCCCGCCGGAATCGGGCGCGTGGGCGGTGTCGTCGATGTCGAAGACGAGACCATGGAGCTCGGGTCCGCTAAAGTCATATGCGCCGCCATTGTTGCCGCCCGCGCTGATTCCGAAGTTGAGCACCGCGCCGCCGACGCTGTGCGCCCACAGCCGGTGCCCGCGGATCTGCAGCCAGTCGCCGGTAAGGTCGGCGTGATCGTACGGGCCGTCCGCGAGGATGATGTCGGTGTACAGGCCGCTGTTGACGGCCGTCTCCAAGCCCGCAGCGTCGGTCACGCTGGTGACGTGGGGTAGCGCCACGCTCGGCGGCGTGTAGGAGGAGGGAGGGGTGGGAGGGGTGACGAGGCTCGGCCCTTCGGTTGCCCCCCCGCACAGCTCGTCCGAGGGGCGGCTGCAGGCGAGCAGCAGCTCGTCGTCGGAGAGGGCACGATTCCAGATCCTCAGATCGTCGATCTCCCCCTCGAACCATGTCGACGACGAAGCCCCTTCGCCGATCGAGGAGTATCCATAGTCGTGGAGCCCTAGGTCCGCGTGGGCGAACACGGTGTCGAGCTCGCAGTCGAGGTAGTAGCGCACGTTGACGCTTCCTTCCACGATCATCGTGACGTCGACCCATGTGTCGTTGACCAGGGCCGACGTCGACAGCGGCCAGAGCTTCCCCGTCGTGGCTTGGTTGTAGATCGCCGACAGCACACGCGGGCCGTGGTTGTCGGTGCCCACATATGTGGTGTTCCACGGGCCACAGCCAAAGCAAAGCGCGTTGAGCTTGTCGACGTCGGCGACGCGAACGCGGGCGTGGACGGTCATCTCCCCGTTGGTGCCGCCGTAGAGCGCGGGATCCCGCGGACCCACCAGGGTGATGTAATCGTCGATGCCGTCGAGCACGACCGCCTCACCCCACGGCGAAGGCGCGAACGAGCCGTCCTGAAGCGTCCCGTCGCGGGAGTGGCCGGACATGTCGGTGATCGTCGAGCCCGCGCGGTCTTCGAAGGTGTAGTGGAGCTCGAGACCTGCCTCGAGATCGGCGAGCCAGACTCGTGGCTCGAGCGGCGGGGAGTGCTCCTCGGCCTCGCCTCTGCACCCTGAAGCGAAGGTGCCAAGCATGAAGAAGAGGTGAAGACGACGGGCGAGAATGGGGGCGAAAATGGGGGCGAGAATGGGGGCGCGACGGTGCGGAGTCATTGCTAGTGGTGATAGTGAGCGCAAGCGTCCGAAGAATTCCCCTCCCGCGCTCGTTTCTCCGAGCCTTGGGCGGTGAGCTTGATCACGGTATGCCGTACGTAGTCGCGTGGGTGATCTGCCACCTCAGGTCGTCTCGACGGGTCTGCTGACCGACGGAGCGATGACCGCGTCGGGGGTCGAGATCGGCGGAAAGCGGCAGATCGGAGGGGTCAACGGGTGGTGACTTCATCCTCAAACTCCGTGGCGAAATGCTACGCTGGCAAAATGCTACGCTGGTAATGCAACATTGGCAAAATGCTCCGTTGACAAAATACTCTGTTGGCAAAATGCCACGCTCAGATGCACGTGTCGCAAGCAGCGCAAGCTAAATTGTATAAATAATCATAAAAGAACTGGCCGCTCTTCATATCCGCCAGTATTAAGTCATCGGCGGATAAAGGGGGGTCCTGTACGTGGATGTGCAGGGACTCGTTCGCTCACGACTAGGAAGGGGTATACCATGAAATCACGGGGTTTCGGAGCAAACGAAATAGCGTCAATTTCGCTGCTGGTCATCGCTGGATGCGCGGAAGGAAGCAACTCGTTCGAGCTGCTCGACGGAGGTGATGCAATCGAAAGCGAGTTCGCGGGCGCTGGCGCATTCGTCGACTCACCGCAATCGGCTCTAGTTGCAAATTTCGAGGTCGATATCGCGATCGTCGGCGATGAGGTGCAGCTCGGCTGGATGCCCCAGGGGGACGCGGTCGACTACACGGTCTGGCATGGCGACGAGGCGTACTGGCAGCCCGGGGAAGCGGGCACGACGATGCTCTTTACCGGGGCGAGCACGAGCTTTGCCCATGCGGTGGCGGGTGACGGCAACCATCACTACTACCAGGTTGTCGCTCACACCACGAGCGGTGATGACCTATCGGCGACGGTCGGCAAATTCTCGCACCAACTCCACCCGGGGTTCAACAAGGTCCCGCAGCCGCTAGACACCGGGGTCACCGATGCGCAGGCCTTCGCGAGTATGCATGGGGACTATCTGCAGTCCGTGCACCTGTTCGACGAGACCCTCCAGGACTTCCGCACCTGGTACGCGGGCTACGGGGAGCCGCCCTTCGGCCTTGGTCTGGGGCAGGTGCCGATCGTCAGCGCCGATTGGCAGGCGGAGGAGATGGTCTACGAAGAGGTGGGTCGAGTACCGGCCGAGGACGAGCTGCAGATCCCATTGCTGGCGGGCATGAACCTGGTGACCGTGCCGTTGAGCATGGGAGACACCACCGCGAGCGCCGTGTTGGCGTTGGTGCCGGGGGCGTGGCGGGTTGGGCAGTGGCACTCGAACGGGCAGTACCGAGAGTGGCACGAGGAGGGAGCCCCGGATTTCCCCGTCGAGGCGGGCGAAGACATCTACGTAGACACCACCGTGGAATCGATGTGGCCGCCGCCTCCGCCTTCGCCGCCTCCTTCCCACGAAGGGGTCAACCCGCTCGACGGCATGGGCGCGGTGCAGCCGGTCGCGACCGGATTCCAGTTCACCGAGGGGCCGCTGTGGCTGGCGTCGGAGGGGGCGTTGTTGTTTACCGATCTGGCCGGCGACCAGATCTGGCGGTATGAGCCGGGGGTGGGCACCTCGCTGGTGCGAGATGTCAGCGGGCGCTTCACCAACGGCATGACCTTCGACATCAACGGCGACCGCATCGAGTGTCAGCACGCGACCCAGCAGGTGGTGCGGGTAGAGGCTGACGGCAGCGAGACCACGCTGGCCACCGAGTGGAACGGAGTCACGCTCAACTCGCCCAACGACGTGGTCGTCGGTCCGGACGGCTCGCTATACTTCGCCGATGCCACGGTCGGAGCGTTTGCCCACCTGGGCAACGTGCAGAACATGCCGCTGGGTTTTCAGGGGCTCTATCGGATCGATCCCGAGGGGGTGCTGCACTTGATCGACGACATCTTCGCCGATCCGACGGGCATGGGGATCTCACCCCAAGGGGACATGCTCTACGTGAGCGACTGGGGCACCGGCCTCGTACACTCGTATCCGATCAACCCGGACGGCAGCGTCGGGCCGGGCTCGGTGCTCACCGATCTGACCCCCCAGCCCGACGGCATGTGCCTGGACATGGAGGGCAATATCTACGTGACCACCAACCAGGGTCTGCACATCATGGAGCCCGACGGCACCCCCTGGGGCCTGCTCGTGCTACCGGAGACACCGGCGTCCAACTGTGCCTTTGGGGGTCCAGAGCGAACCACGCTCTACATCACCGATTTCACCGGGGTGTACGCGGTCGACGTGACGATCCCGGGCGCACCGCCCTTTGGCGGGTGAGCATCACCCATGGCGATGGTCGCTTTCAAGCCGCGGACAACGGAGCCACCTTGGGGATCACCAGATCCTTGCTCGCCTCGATCCCATAGGTGACGCGCAGCTCGGTCACCGGTCGTGCCCACATCGTCTCGATGGGCCTCGCGATGAGGGCAAGGGTAGAGGTCGGCTCGCCCTAAAGGGAGGCCGCCAGCTCCACCGCGTCCGCACCGGCGGGCTGGCGGACCGGGCCCGATGGGTCGTTCACCACCCGCCAGATCGCCTCGGCCACGTCGAGCGACCGGGTGAACGCCCCCGAGTTCTGCTCCGTGATTCTCTCGAAGGCGCTCCGCGCGAAGTCGGAGTACGCTTCGGGGATGGCGACGCCTTGCGTTTGCATCTGAGCGTGTGCGTTTTGAGCAAAGAGCGTCTCCGGGGACTGCCCCGGGATCACCAGGCTCACCCGCACATCGAAGGGCTGGAGCTCCAGCGCGAGCGACTCGGTGAATGCGTTGATCGCCGCTTTGCTCGCGGTGTACACGGCAAGCATCGGGAGTGACTTCAGCGTCGTACTGGACGAGATATTCACGACGACACCTGCCTTCCGTTGCCGAAACTGAGGCAGGAATGCTTGGGTCACGGCCATCGCACCGAACGTGTTCGTTTCAAAGGTGGAGCGGACCGTGTCGAGCGACGTGCCCTCGAACACGCTCAGCAGGCCGACACCCGCGTTGTTGACCAGCACGTCGACCGGTCCGGCAGCCTCCACCGCCTTGCGGATGCTCTGCGGGTCAGTGACGTCGAGTGCGAGCACACGCAGATGCTCGCACTGGGGCAAGACATCGTTGCGCAAATTGCGCATTGTCGCGATGACCTTCCAGCCGTGCTCGAGGAAATAGCGGGCAGTTTCGAGGCCGAATCCGGACGAGCATCCGGTGATCAAGATCGTTTGCATAGCGTCTCCTGTCGGTAGTGGTTTCGGTCTCCGAACGATAGGAGGCGGAGGTTGGACGTGCTACAATAGGAAGTCCATATTTCGTTTGTGAGAGTCCAGGCATGGTCGATCCGCTCGCAGAAATAGTCACGCTACTCCAGCCGGGCGCCTCGTCCTCGAAGCTAGTGAGTGGTGCCGGCCGGTGGAGCGTTCGGCGCGCGGAAGCTGGCCGACCCTTTTACTGCGTCGTTCTCGATGGCGCGAGCCGCCTCGCGGTCGACGGACGAGAGCCGATGATCCTCGAGAAGCAGGACTTCGTGTTGATCCCGTCGGCGTTCGATTTCACGGTGTCGAGCCTCGAACCGCCACGGAGAAAATGCGACCCCCGGCACGTCGTTTTGCCCGATGGCGAAGTCAGACACGGCGATCCAAGTCGACCGCCTGATGTTCGAATGCTGGTGGGATACTGCGTCTTCGCTTCCCCGGACGCGAGCTTGCTCGTCTCGCTCCTTCCGCAGCTCGTGCACGTTCGCGGCGAGCGGAGGCTCTCCACCCTCGTGGAACTCGTCAAAGAGGAGTCCCGCGAACGGAGGCCCGCGGGCGAGGTCATCCTCGCCCGCCTCCTCGAGGTTATTCTCATCGAAGCCCTCCGCTCCACGGCGGGCGCCGCCGCGTCGCCGGGCTTCTTGCGCGGGCTCGCCGACGACCGCCTTGCCGTCGCGATACGACGGATGCACGAGAGCCCGACCGAGGCGTGGACTGTCGCGCAGTTGGCAAAAGAGGCCGCGCTATCCCGCTCGGCGTTCTTCGAACGCTTCAATCGCGTGGTGGGCGTCACTCCGATGGAGTACCTGCTCGGCTGGCGCATGGCCCTGGCGAAGGACCTACTGCGACGTAGGAAGGTCACGGTCGCCGAGGTCGCGCAGCAAGTCGGCTACAGCTCCGCGAGCACCTTCAGCGTTGCGTTCACCCGCCACGTTGGGCTTCCGCCAACGCACTACGCGCGGGAGCAGGCAGACCTGCAACCCTCGGGAACACAGTAAGCACCACACGCGCAGTGCTAGTGGGGACAGCCGTCGTTCGTTTCAAGCCGCCGACAACGGAGCCACCTTGGGGATCGCCAGATCGTCGCTCGCCTCGATCCGATGGGTGACGCGCAGCTCCGTCACCGGTCGTGCCCACATCGTCTCGATGGGCATTGCGATGAGGGTGGCGGCGCGTCGCCCCATGCGAACCCCTCGGATCGCATTCCGCCAGATCCGCAGCGTCTGCCAGGGAGCGAGCAGCGGATAGATGACGCAGGTCATGATCACGTTGATCCAGTACGTCCACAGGTAGCGCTGCCCCGCCACGAACCCCCAGACTCCGGCTTCCCCGGCCCATGATGTGTCGAAGCCGGTCAGCACGTGGTAGACGTCGTGCAGCAGCGCGTAGCGGGCAATGAAGATGTTGCGCCGGAGCACGTCGCGGGGCAGCTGCTCGCTGATCCGAAACGGGTCGAGCCCATTGGCGCGTAGAAGCTCCGCGTACTCTCGGCCAACAGTCCCCCGCGGCAGCTCGAGCAGCGGCTCGACCTCGACATCGGGGAAGGTGGTCTCCAGGTTCGCGATCTGCGCTTCGATCTCCGGGCGGGCTCGGGCTCCGCCGATCTCGCTCTTGTAGATCGCGGCGTCGCCGAGTCGGTTCGGGTCTTTGATCGCCGCGCGAAATGCCCGAAATGCCTCAATTTTCTTCATGATGGCTCCTTCGGATGCTCCAAGTGACCAGTCAGTCACATGACTCTATAGTCATATGACCGTATGGTCACCTCGTCAAGGAGGATCGGTGCCCAAGCCGACGTTCTTCAACCTGCCCGACGACAAGCGCGCGCGGATCACGGAGTTTGCCCTCGACGAGTTCGCGGCGCGTCCTTACCACCGCGCGTCGCTGTCACGATTGGTCGCGCGGGCGGGCATCGCCAAGGGCAGCGTGTATCAGTACTTCGAGGACAAGCTCGACCTTTATCGCTGGCTGTTGACCGAGGAGGTCCCGCGCCGCAAGGCGGAGTATATGCGGCGACAGTCCGAAAAGTCGCCGCCGGTGACGTCGCTCGCGGGGTTCTTGCGTGCCGCGGTGCTCTCGGGGGTCCGCTTCTTTCTCGCCGACCCGCGCTTGAGTCAGCTGGGCAGCGCCATATCGACTCCCACCGATGATCCCGAGCTCCGGGCGCTCTACGCCGAGGCTACGGCGATGGGTCACGAGCGGTTCACACAGATGCTGACGGGCTTGGTCGAGGCGGGCCAGCTGCGCGGTGATGTCGACCCGGCGTTGGTCGCTCGCATCATCGCCTCGGTGCTCGGCAGCGGCCTGCGTGACATCGTACTGGGTCACTTGGGGGTCGATGTCTTCGAGCTCGGGCGCGATCGTTCGCTTGGGGAACGCCTGACCGGCGCGGAGCTCGAGCGGCTGGTCGACGACATCTTGGGGGTGCTCGTCGATGGCCTGCGGCCCTAGCGTGGGGACGGAGCGGGAATTGGTCGGTGGAGCGTTCGTGGTCCCGATCACGAGGCTGGGTTGATTATTGGACCTGCGGTTGATCGATCGACTTCGGCGGGTCACTACCAGTGGTGTGGATCCCTTGGTGTGGGTCGATGGCATGGGGGACAGCGACAGTCAGCCGCGCAGCGTGCTGTCGATTTCCAGCGCGGGCGGGGCGGTGGAGATCCTGGCCGGTGACCAGACGGCGCCGTGGGGCTTGGCGGTCGACGAGCAGTATGCGTACTGGACCGATCACGACGAGGTCTGGGCCATCCCGCTCGCTGGTGGGGAGCCGATCTTGCTGGCCGAGCAGCAAAACCGAGCGCGCTCGATCGTCGTCGATGACCAGTGGGTGTTCTGAGTGACCCGGGAGCGCGTGCTCCAGCGGCCCAAGCCTTAGCCGCCCGTAGCGCGGCCCGTAGCGCGGCCATCGCGCGGCCATCGCGCGCGGAATGCCAGGCCATCGGGTCGCTCACCGCGGACGTCCTACGCGGTGGGCTCTCGGACACGCACGGCGACTGCGAATGAATATTTGATATTGAAATTCAATATCAAATATACTATGCTTAGCTTGAGTCGGGCACAGACCGCGGGCGGTGCTGTGCCGACCGTAACAAAGATGAACGTCGCACACTCCCTTCCCCCCACGCTCGACGTCGTGATCGTCGGCGCTGGATTCTGCGGTCTGTCTGCGGCCGCGGCTCTGAAGACCTACGGTGTGGAGAGCCTCGCCGTTTGCGAAGCCGGGGCGGGGCCCGGCAGCTTTTGGATGGGCAACTACGACCGCATCCACCTCCACTCCCCTTGGCATGATCTTCCCGCCGACGGGGGCTTGGGGAGCACCTACTCCATGTACAAAGCAGGGCACGAGGTGGTGCGCTACCTCGGCGCTTATGCTGCTCACCACCAGCTGATGCCGCTGGTCCATACGCACACGCCCGTAACGCAGCTAAGCCGTGACGGCAGCGCGAGTCACCCGTGGCGTGTCGTGACCTCCCGGGGCGAGTGTCTCGCCCGTCACGCGGTGGTGGCGACGAGTGCTTGCCGCGTGCCGTGGAGACCCGAGATCGCCGATTCCGAGGCCTTCCGCGGCTCCGTGCTCCACAGTCGCGACTATCGCAATTCCGGTCCCTTTGCGGGCAAGACGGTCGTGGTGGTGGGCAGCGGAAACTCGGCCGCGGAGATCGCCCTGGATCTGGTGCAGGGGGGCGCGGACTCGGTCACCATGGTGGCCAAGGGGGCGCGCCACTTCATGGCGATTGGCGCCTTCAAGTATATCGGCAAGATCGCCAGGCCGCTGGGGATCCTTGGGCCTCGGCAGGTGCGCAAGCTTCACCCCATCACCTTCGATAGCAAGAAGTACTGGAGCAAGCTTCGCTCGTTCGACAAGATGATGGGGAGGTTTTGCCAAGATCTGAGCGCGCACGGGATCCCCAAGCCGGCGCTGGGTCCTGGCGAGGAGAGCGTAAGGAGCGGTCGCATCGGTGTCATCGACGTGGGCGCGATCAAGGCCATTCGCGGCGGGGCCATTGCAGTACGCAGCGGCCACGTCGCCGCATTCACCACCGACGGCATAACCCTCGACAGCGGGGCACAGCTCGCCGCAGACGCCGTGATCTTGGCGACCGGCTTTCGCCACGGTTTGGGGGAGTTTCTCGCGAACACCGACCAGCTGCTCGGACCGCTGCTGCAGTGGTGCGAGCCCATGCCGCTCACCGACAAGCGCTGCCGCTCGCAGGTACACCCCGATCTGTGGTTCGTCGGCTGGGAGCTGG